>NZ_JBHSEC010000022.1:0-259331 GCF_042651785.1 Chungangia koreensis | reverse complement strand
TCTCAGGTCGGCTACGCATCGTCGCCTTGGTAGGCCGTTACCCCACCAACTAGCTAATGCGCCGCGGGCCCATCCTGCAGTGATAGCCGAAACCATCTTTCAGAATAGCACCATGCGGTGCTACTGATTATTCGGTATTAGCCCCGGTTTCCCGGAGTTATCCCCATCTGCAGGGCAGGTTGCCCACGTGTTACTCACCCGTCCGCCGCTGACCATCGGGAGCAAGCTCCCTCAAGTCCGCTCGACTTGCATGTATTAGGCACGCCGCCAGCGTTCGTCCTGAGCCAGGATCAAACTCTCCATAAAGAGTATGAGTTAAGCTCATAAGTTTTGCTGGCATCATAATGATGTCCAAATTTGTTGTCTGTTCTGTCCGACGGAGGTCGGATCAAAACAGTTATTGTTAGACGTTTTGCTGTTCAGTTTTCAAGGTTCATTTTGCCGTCTCATTTCGGCGACTTTTGTATCTTAACATCGTTTATGCATGAATGTCAACACTAAATCATATTTTTTTATAGAAACCTATTTTGTCCCATCAATATAAATACAAAGGAGCGTCATAATCATTAACAAAACAACGATACTATTTATATTCGCATTTCTCTTTTTCTTGTTGATCACAGTTCCAAAAGACGGAGGATTACTGCCCACCTTCCGAATGACCGAGCAGCCAGAGGTGATTACAAAAGGTACATACGGTTCAGCAGTGACAGTAAATATATCATTCGGGAAAGAAGATGTAATCCAATGGCTTGAGTCTCTCCAGAGTCCTTATCCACTAATTATGGCAGACTCAGACTGGCTGAATCGCTCCCCGAAAGCGGTGGAAATACTCATTAAAAAGAAAATCCCGGTAGGTCTATTAGGTAAAGCTGGAATTGCATATGAGGAAGATCCTTCTTTATTGGAAAAAGAGATACAAGGTTTTGAGAAAGTTTTTGAAAAAAAACCACTTTGGTTCCGAACAGCGGACGAAGAGTTTTCCGATGGTTTGAGACAAAGTCTGTATCAACATGAGATTAATGCCCTCGGTTCTTCCGTATTTTGGTCAACTACCGGACAGAAGCCAAAGTTAGGGAAGGGGGATATCCTCTCCATCCCTTACCATAGAGATGAGAAGATATCCTTTAAATCAATCGACAGCCTTCGTTCTTCTCATGATTTTCACTCTGTCGAAGATGTCATATTCGGAGTTTCTGTCAAGACGAAAAAATATCCCCAATAAAAAAGAACGGGTCAGCGCCCGTTCTTTTTCGTTTTTGTTTCAGCTACACCTTTTCCAGCCTGTTGCTTTCTTCGTTCCGCTCTTCTCGCTTCAAGCCTTTTCCGATCTTCTTCCGACTTCGCATTAAATTTAGGAAGCATGAGAATTTGATATGCATTGACTGCGAGTAATGGGAATAATAAGAGTGCTACCCAACTGTCGATATTCCCTTTTTGGACCAGCAGTGCCGGCAGCCACTCAAGGGTTGTAATAACAATCATAAAGAATAGTGCAGAAATGAATGCTCCTTGTTTCGTCCATTTTGCTTTGAAACGTGCTGTTACGAAAGCAGAAATGAGCAAAATGAGAAGAAGGAACAAATACATGATGAATTGTCCTGTAGTATCTGCTGCAGGTTTAAATCTAAAGAAGATCAAGTCAAAAATGACGACCGTTATGATCAAGAGCTGTACCCAGTTCCACAAGCGAAGGGAACGGAACATATTTACTCCGAACTGATGAACTGACAAGTAGGCAAAGAATCCTGCCTGTGCGACTACGCTCATCGTAAAGCCTAAAAAGACCATCCAAACGAACGCGGCAAAAAATTCACCGTAATCGCCCGCTGCTATATATGGCTGAAAAGCATCCCAGCGTATGAATAATCCTAAAATACCGGTGATTCCTCCACCGATCCATAAAGCATTCCAGAAAAATTTAAACCAATTTCGTATTGTCACTTCGATTAGAGCCTCCGTTTATGGTTTCCACTTTAGATTGTAACAACCAAATTTCAAAAAATCTATTTAATGGACATGATGATACATATTCCGCTACTAAATGTGAACAATAAATGAAAAAGTGAAGCAAAGAAAGAGGGTCCCATATGCATAAATTCATCTATATACTTCTTATTGCCCTTCTCTTCCTCGCTGGTTGTAATGGCGGTCAAACCGGTTCGCCTACTTATGATGAAATGAAGAAAATGATGACGGACGCCCTTCAAACAGAAGACGGAAAGAAGGTGCTACGTCAAACTCTTTCTGACCCACAGTTCAAGGAATTACTTGTAATTGAACAGGAAGAAGTGAAGAAGTCCATCGAGGAAACAATGTTGTCAAAAAAAGCGGAGGATTTTTGGAAGAAACAATTTGAAGATCCAAAATTCCAGGAAACTGTCGCGAAAAGTATGCAAAAGCAACAAGAAGAAGTGATGAAGAAGCTCATGAACGATGCTTCGTTCCAGAAAGACATGGAGGAGTTTTTCAGCTCTGCCGAAATGAAAAAACAGTTAGGAACAGTTCTTCAATCCTCAGACATTCGAAAAGAGATGGAAAAGGTAGTTCAGGAAACAATTGAAAGCCCACTTCTTCAAACAAAATGGCAAGAACTGATCAAATCAGCGGGTGAAGGTGCTGGTAGTCAGAAAAGTGGCGGTGGCAGCGGTGGACAAGATAAACAAGGCGGCAGCGGCGGACAAAGCGGCGGTGGCGGCGGTTCTTAAATAGACACTCACAAAAAACTGCACGCTCCCAAACGGAACGTGCAGTTTTATTTACTTAAGATAATTTATCAATTACGTTTTTGGCAATTTCACCATAAATCTTACCAGTCGGATGACTTTCTGTATATACGGACGGAGCGAAGTCTTCTTCATTCCAGTCTGGTTGGCCTAAAGGAATTTGTCCTAATAATTCTGTTTGAAGTTCTTCAGCAAGTTTTGGACCCCCGCCTTGGCCGAAAACGTATTCGCGGTCACCTGACTTTGTTTCATACCAGGACATGTTTTCTACTACGCCGATCACTTCATGGTCCGTCTTCAATGCCATCGCACCTGCACGGGCAGCTACGAATGCAGCAGTCGGATGCGGAGTAGTGACGATAATTTCCTTGGATGCCGGAAGCATCTGATGAATATCTAACGCCACGTCTCCTGTACCCGGAGGCAAGTCGAGCAAGAGGTAGTCAAGCTCTCCCCACTGTACGTCTTTAAAGAACTGATTCAAAACCTTTCCAAGCATCGGTCCACGCCATACGACAGGCGCATTGTTTTCAACGAAGAATCCCATTGAAATGACCTTGACACCGAACCGGTCTACAGGAATGATTTTTCCTTCCACTACTGATGGACTATTCTCGATTCCCATCATATCGGGAACACTAAAACCGTAAATGTCTGCATCGACAAGGCCGACCTTTTTCCCAAGGCGAGCAAGAGCTGCAGCCAGGTTTACGGAAACAGTGGATTTCCCGACCCCACCTTTACCGGAAGCAATCGAAATAAACTGCACTTTACTCATTGGGGACAATAAGTCTTGTGCATCCGATTCGGTTGCTTGACCACGGAACTGTTCAAGCACTTCCGGAGGCAGCTCCTCGAAGCGGATCCCTACTGTCTCCGCTCCGCCTTTCTTCAATACATCTACGACTTTCATCTGTAGCTGCATTTGTTCACTAGTACCAGTTTTAGCGATCGCTAACTTTACACTAACGTGATTTTTTTCCTCTTTAATGGATACTTCTTTAATACCGCCGGTTTCTGCTAATGGTCTATGTAAAAATGGATCGTATAATTCTCCGACTAAGGCACGTACTGTTTGTTCATTCATGGTTCGGACACTCCTCCATATAACATTCAACTTATATTATATCATATCGTTACATAGGTGGCGGGTCTACTAACTCTTACTGAACTGTTCCATCAAGATATAATTCAACACCATCAGCAATTGCATCTGCGACCTTTTTTTGATACTTTTCGGAAGTGAGCAGCTCCCGTTCTTCCGGATTACTGATGAAGCCCGTTTCAACTAAAACCGAAGGAACCGGAGCCTTCTTCAATAAATAAACTTGCTTCACGCCGAGCGCTTCTCGGTCCGTATTCCCTAACGCTTCTCTAAATGAAGATTGGATGGATTTTGCTAACAATTCACCATCCGGATGACCTTCCTTATGATAGAATACTTGGGCTCCGCGCCATTTTTCTTGCGGAATTGCGTTTACGTGGACGCTAAGGAATACATCTGGATTTGTTTTATTCACAATGTCTTCCCGAAGCTTCAAGTCTGCCATTTTCCTTGCACGGACTGTCGGGAACTCATCATTCGGCTGATGTTCCGCCAAAGCATCTCCAGATTTAGTCCGGGTCATTACCACATTGGCCCCTCTGTTTTTCAATTCTTTTTCAAGCATTTTAGAGATACTTAATGTAATATCCCGTTCTACTACTTCCCCTACATTGGCTCCACCGTCAAGACCCCCATGTCCGGGATCGACGACGATAGTCATTCCCGCCAATGAGTCGGGCATGAAGAAGCCACGGTCAGATGCTTTCGTCTGATATGCAACCACCGCAATTGAAATTAGCAGGATCACGATTACTGAGAGCCATCGTTTCAATTAGACACCGCCTTTTTCGTTCATTATACGCAGGGGTTGACCGAGATATGTTTGAAAAAGGGATGTCTAATAATGTTGGAAAAAGCGGTTTCTATCAGTTCTTACTTCGCTCAGGTTTGTCTTGTTTTTCATCGATGAACAGACTGCCGTCCGTCTGGACTTGGGCAAAGTATACTTGTTCTACTGAATCGATTCCTTTCTTTCTAAGTTTCTTCAACACCCATTCCTCGCTAAGCTCAAGTTCTTTTAAAGTTTTTTGGACGATTTTGCCATCGGATATTATTTCAGCAGGAAAGTATTTCATCTCCGAACTGGACGCTTTCACATCTGCCTTTGTCGCTGTCTGCAACTCGGGTATCTTCATGACACTTAGCTGGCCATTCGTTTCCATGACGGCAAAGTAAACATCTTTAACCGAGAAAATCGACTGTTCCCTCAACATCATTGTCAAATCGTCTATATGAAGCCGTGCCTTCTTCAAAGCGGACTCCATAATCTTTCCTTCTTTAATGACAAGTACAGGCTCGTCCTCTATGATGACACGCACCTTTGGCCACTTTAACGCCACATACGACAATAGAACAGTTAAAAGCGACCACCAGATGAGAGAAATGACGCCATCGATGAAAGGTGTCTCATGCTGACTGGCAACATCCGCTGCAATTGAGCCGATCGTAATTCCCGTGATGTAATGGAAAAACGTTAACTGTGAAAGTTGCTTCGTACCCATGAATCGTGCAAGTAGGAGTAAGACTATAAAGGAAAGCGTTGTCCTTAAAATCATTTCTCCGAAGTTCATGTCCCAAAAGTTCCCCATTGTCACACCTCAATTCAACCGTTATCAATTGAAGTCTTACCGTTGAAGCTCCTTCCTATTCTTAAGCACATTAATTCCATACTTTCGTCCAAATGGGTAGACTAGTTATACAAGAGATAAGGGAGCAAATTATGACAACAAGAGTTTATAGTGATCTCATTCAGTTTAGAGGAACGCATTATGACTTTGGCTTTTTTCAAGGGCAAAAGCTGCAGAACTCACCTATTTTGGCACATCGAAAAAAACAATGGGGTTCAAAATCAATGCGGGAAAGGCACTTCATAGTCAATGAAGGAAAATACCGCTCCGTGATGGAAACCTTCGCCCCAAGGATTATAGAAGAAATTGAAGGTCTTGCAGATGCATTGGAAATGAATTATGAAGATGCAATCCGGGAATTTGGAGGCTACTATTTGGAGTATGGTAAAAGTGGCTGCTCTATCTTCACCGGTAAGAATTACATGATTCGGAACTACGACAATTCACCCGACTCCTATGAAGGTCGATATGTCTTTTACCAGCCGGTGGACGGTGGCTATGCAACGACCGGGCCTTCCATGCAGATTACCGGCAGGACAGATGGGATGAATGAAAAGGGACTTTCCTTGGGATATAATTTCATAAATCGTAAAAAGTCCGATGATGGTTTCGTTTGCAATATGATCGGCCGTATCGTTTTGGAAAACTGTTCAAACATAGAGGAAGCCATTCAATTATTGAAAGAAATACCACACCGACATTCTTTTACGTATGCATTGCTGGATCAGAGTGGTCAGCCGGTTGCAGTTGAGGCATCACCTAGGGTTGTTGAAGTTCGAGAAGCAAATTACTGTACGAATCATTTTGAGGTTCTCACTGAAGAGAACCGTTATCGAATGGATGATTCCATAAGGCGGTACAAGGCCATTGAGGCAAACAAAGATTCCGTATCAAGCCCGTACGATGCCTATCGGATGATGAATGAGATAGAATCGGGGGTCTTTTCGACAAAATATGGTGCATGGGCAGGTACACTACACACAGCAATGTATTTACCGAAAGAAATGAAAGTTGGAATTTCATTAGGCGGGAACCGCCTTCCGCTTATGATGGACTTCGAGAAATGGTTAAAAGGCGAACGGTTCAATGCCGTACGCATTAAAGGGGAATTAGAATCGAAAGAATCATTCATAAACGTTTGAACTATTTAGTTATATCTCCTAAACTGAAGGTAGAATAGCAAATACTTGAATGGTGAGGGCTTATGGATAACATACAAGAAGAACTACAAAAAAAGGTACAGGAATTATCTCAACAAGTTGAGAATCTTGAGGCTCTGGTTAAGGAACTTTCAACTCCAATCATTCCTTCCGTTATTCCAGAAACAATTTTGGTTCCTTTGGTCGGCGAATTATCTCCTGAAAGATTTCAAACAATTAACCACCGTTTACTTGAATATGTATACAATAAGCGTATTCAAACGGCAATCATCGACTTCTCAGCTATAACCGTAAAGGAAATTTCAAATTTCGAAGTATTGGCTGAGTCTGTTGGAAACTTGAATGCATCTATGGATTTAATGGGGGTTAAACTGGTCTTAGTTGGATTCACGCCTCATTTTGCACAAGAACTTGTTAGATCGGGTCTATCAATAATTGATGAATTGAATACTTTTTCTTCTTTCAAGACGGCCTTGGAGTATTTTATGAAACAGCAAGGCATGGCGTTTACGAAAGTGAAGAATTGAGCTCCCTGTTAAAAGGGGGCTTTTTTGTTGGATTATCCAAATATCCAAACGTTTTATGGTTGTTTCCTCGTAGGCGATTTTTATTCACCACTTCCGCTTCCTTTCCCTTAAGCCTAAAAACTAAAAATAGCCCCGCTCCGAAGAGCAGGGCATCTTATAATTCACTTATTTAACTCTTAATACTTGTCCAACGTAAATGGTGTAATTATCATCAAGTCCATTCCAGTCTTTAATTTGTTGGACTGTGCTTCCATACTTTTGACTTAAGGAATAGACAGTATCCCCACTTACTACAGTATGGTAGATCGCCGTATTTTTCTTAGGAAGACCGAAGCACCTAACAATACCATTTACATGACCACGTGCAATCGATTCGATGAACGAAGCTGTTTTTAATTTTGCAGCGTCATTCAAATTGTCGATAAACCCATTTTCCGTTAATAGAGCCGGCATATATGATTCACGCAACATGTGGAAATTCGCTGTTTTTTGTCCGCGATCTGAGAAGTTAACCACTTTCATGACTTCTGCATGGATGTAATCTTGGTACGTTGTTGTAGGAGTGCCTACACCCGGATAAATATAATCCTCGTATCCAGTTCCGCCTCCTGCATTAATGTGTACAGAAAGAAGGAAGTCAGCACCCCAACTGTTTGCCGCATTCGTCCGTTGTGTCAGTGACAATGTTTGATCTCCAGTACGACTCATTAATACACTTACGTTGTTGTACTCTGCAAGCAGAATATCCTTAATTCGCGTACTGATTTGTAACGTTAAGTTTTTCTCCTGTAAACCATTAGCTGTTGCACCTGGATCTGTTCCACCATGACCTGGATCAATAAATACTTTTACCATTTAAAATCACCTCATATTAGTTTTTGTTTTTCCATAGACCTGAGCAGCAACCAACCTGCACTACCTCTCACATGGCAATCACCCCCTTTCAATGCAAAAAGCCACCATTTGGCGGCTTTCACTCTTCGTATTTGGCTCACTTTTTCTAATAGAAAATCTGCAGAATTGCGGCAATGGACATTAAAATACCGCCAGACCCAACGAGTGAGCCAATGACGGCAAGGATAATCTTCTCTTTTGCACTTAGCTTCTTCATGGCAACCTTCTCTTGACTAACAAACTTTTTTTCGTCAGTAGAGAAGTAATGATCTACAAACTTCGTGAGTAAATCCCTCGTTTGCTGTCCGTCTTTCATAACAGTGAATTCCAAACTTTGTTGAGAAGACTTGATCGATTCAATCTGTACTTTAAATTCTCGCTGCACTTTCTCGATTCCCTCAAGTCGTTCATCATGCTTTCGATCAGCTTCCTTGAGCTTCTCGATGTCCTCCCCATGCTGTTTGACTGTATCAAACATGGATAATCCTCCTTCTGGCATCTTCACACCTCCCAACGGAAAAGGAATAAAAGAAAACAACACCGATCTGTGTGAACGGTGTTGGACTGCGAGAGTTTACTGGTGTGTTATGCCCTTCTATTTAATTTATAGAACGATTCCATCACATCCTTCGTCTTTTGATATTTTTACTTATTACCATTATTTCATGTTTTTCCGTTTATGCTCTGCCAGCTTCCTGCCGTAAGTCTGCCTTGAACCTGCCATCACATTATCATTGTCAGCGCTCTTGGTATACTTCAACATTCAATGCAATGGCGAACTTAGAAAATGCTCTTGCCTTTAACCGATAATAATGCCGCTCTGACATATTCATTTCGTTATATACTTGATAGTCAAACCACTCTTCCTCCCCGAAATAGCGTAGAATCATCAGTCTCCTTTCCTCAGCTGGCAGCCGATTGACTGCTCCTATGACTTGTTCGATAAACCGGTTTCGTTCTATTTCATAATCGACATTGGCAATGGCCGCCTTTTCAGTTGATGAAGTAACTAAATTGGATGAGGCAGGTACTAACGTGTATTTTGCAGTAATGGATGGCAATTTATTGAGACTGACTTGTAATAGATAAATTCGATATTGTTCTAAAATTGATTCCACTTTTTTCTTTGTGGCAGTTCGATTAATCGTCTGCACTTGGCACTCCATATTCCTTCCTCCTTTATTCGTTCAAAATAAAAAGAGGACACCGAAACAGCATATGTGCTGCTAAGGTGTCCTCCAGTTTTCTGGTGGGACAATTATTGGTTATGCATTTTTTTCTTAAAACTCTTCCCCTTCGTCCCACTTTACCCGCTTTACTTGTCCAGCATGAGTGATGATTTTTGTCTCTGCGAATACTGGGAGTTCCGTTAGTTTTGCCTTTCCTTCTGAGATAATTAATACACAACTCGACGGCAATTCCATTAAGTCCAATTTAAGCTCTCCATTTGAATCTACTTCAATCTCTTTCATTCTCATCAGCTGACCTCCTTGAAGTTTGTTTCATTAGATATTAAACCCACCTCCATGTATGAGAATCTTGTACTTATATTATATGTATAAATATCTTGTACATCAACTATTAAATACAATTTTCTTGTACTTTTTGATAAACTATAGATAAGTTGTACAATATTCTTATACCTTCAATCCATTCAGGGGGAATCAAACATGTTGGGTGATCGTTTAAAAAAAGCAAGGAAAGACTCAAACTTAACTCAGGAATTACTTGCCCAAAAAGTAAGCACTACGAAAGGTACGATTAGCAATTATGAAAACGGTCATAGTACCCCTTCGAATGAAATGTTAGTCCTATTAGCAAATGCTCTCGATACGACCACTGACTATCTCCTTGGCCGTTCCAATTCGACTTCCACCTATAGAGAAGCAGGAATTTCTGACACTGCTGTTTCTCATTTAACAGCCTATCAAAAAGAAGTCATGGACTTTATCCTCTCAAGGGAAAACCTTTTTTTTAAAAATAAACCGGAAGATATTTTAGAAGCATTAGAGCAATTTGAAGTCTATTACGAGGTCTATAAAAAGCAGCAGGAGAAGAAGAAATGAATTGCGGAATTTAGCGAAGAAATTAGTAGTGATTCTTTCTTAGTAAGAAACATAAAAAATAGTAAAAATCCCTCATTTCCAATCATGAGGGATTTTTATTATACTTTATATAAGAACAGATGTTCTATATTTGGGGGATGGGTATGAAATATGTTTATAACACCATTGAAGAATATGTAAAAAGAATGTATGAATCAATAGACATTTACTTGCCACAGCAATTGGATACGGAAACGATTGCAACTCGGTTAGGAATGATTCTGGAGTTTTTCCCACATGAATCAATGGTGATCGACCAAATGATTATTATTGATGATCGCCTAAGTCCAGAGCAGCAATGGCAAGACTTCGGACATGAACTTTGTCATGCGCTTTTACACGTCGGAAACCAAGTGTGTGTTCCTTTCCCTTTTAAGTTATACCAAGAATGGAAGGCAGCTAACTTCGCCTTTCACGCTTGTGTTCCTACTTTTATGTTGCTGGATATGGAATTGCCTGGGGAAGAGATGTTGGCGATTTATGAAATACAAAGATCCTTTAAAGTGGAACAAGAATTTGCCCAGAAAAGGCTTCAACAATATTTGGCGAATTCCAACATGTATCAGTCCTTCAAGTAGATACTGAGAGTCAAAAAAACCCCCTTTCCCAAAACGGGAAAAGGGGGTTTGAACGTTGAATTAACGTTTTGAGAACTGAGGTGCACGACGAGCTGCTTTAAGACCGTATTTTTTACGTTCTTTCATACGAGCATCACGAGTAAGAAGACCTGCAGCTTTAAGAGCTGGACGGAAGTCAGGGTCTACTTGAAGAAGTGCACGAGCAACGCCGTGGCGGATTGCGCCAGCTTGACCAGTGAATCCACCGCCGTTAACGTTTACGTGGATATCGTAGCTGCCAAGAGTTTCAGTTGCTACAAGTGGTTGTTTGATGACTGCACGAAGAGTTTCGAATGGTACGTAGTCTTCGACGTCACGTTTGTTGATAGTAATTTTGCCTTCGCCTGGTACTAAACGTACGCGGGCTACAGAGCTTTTGCGGCGACCAGTGCCGATATATTGAACTTGTGCCAAGGGTGTTTCCTCCTCTTAATAATTATCCGCGAAGCTCGTAAGCTTCAGGTTGTTGTGCTGCATGTGGATGTTCTGCTCCAGTGTAAACGTGAAGTTTCTTGAACATTTGGCGACCTAAAGAGTTTTTAGGAAGCATTCCTTTAATAGCCAATTCCAACATTTGAGTTGGGTATTTGGATTTCATTTCGCCAGCAGTACGAGTTTTAAGACCGCCAGAGAATTGTGTATGACGGTAGTAGATTTTGCCTTTAAGCTTATTACCAGTCAAATGGATTTTTTCTGCGTTGATGATGATTACATGATCACCTGTGTCAACGTTTGGTGTGAATGTCGGTTTGTTTTTACCGCGCAAGATAGAAGCCACTTCAGATGCCAAACGACCAAGCGTCTTGCCTTCTGCGTCAACTACTAACCATTTACGCTCTACTTCGTGACCTTTAGCCATGAATGTTGTACGCATGTATTTTGTCCTCCTAAAATTTCAAATCTGTTCCGTTTTCCCTATATCCTCAACACTGATAAGTTTCCGGGGCTTATCGTGGGGTTATTGAAAATACCATACATCATCATATAACGCTGAGACTTAAAAGTCAAGGAATTATTCCAATACACCTGGAAAAGTTGTTTCATTTCCCATAGATGACTTTTTCAAGGTACAAACCTTGTGCCGGCGCGGTTTTTCCGGCCGCCCGACGATCCTTTTCTTCCAGTATTCCCGGAATATCAGTCGGATCTTTTTTTCCAATTCCAATATCAAAAAGTGTTCCGGCAATAATCCTGACCATGTTATAGAGGAAGCCGTTCCCTTGGATTACTAAATGCAATTGATCACCATGTCTCTCGAACTCCAAACGATGGATGGTACGTACCCTGTCCTCCACTTCTGCCTTTGCAGAACAGAAGCTTGTGAAATCATAGGTCCCTATAAAATAAGCAGCGGCTTCCCTCATACGAGCTATATCAAGTGGATACGTCACATGTGTTGTGTGGAAACGCTCAAAAGGGCTATGGACGGGCGTCAATGACCATTTGTAACGATATACCTTACCCGTTGCTGAAAAGCGCGCATGGAAGCCTTCAGGGGCCTCCTCTACGCTCATCACTCGTATATCTGCCGGCAACTGGACATTGAGTGCCTTTTGCCAACGATCCTCAGGTATAGAGAGGCTCGTAT
This sequence comes from Chungangia koreensis, assembly GCF_042651785.1. Classification (NCBI taxonomy): domain Bacteria; kingdom Bacillati; phylum Bacillota; class Bacilli; order Lactobacillales; genus Chungangia; species Chungangia koreensis. Next base: position 246,981 of record NZ_JBHSEC010000022.1, on the reverse strand, counting down.
CGAAATGGATGACCTGTCCAATAGCATGCACCCCGGCATCGGTTCTACCACTTGCAGAAACTCGGACCAGGGTACCTTTATGCATGGAGGTGAGCACTTTTTCCAATTCTAACTGGACAGTCCGATGTCCCGGCTGGACTTGATACCCGGCAAAACCACTTCCGTCATAACTAATGACCGCTTTCATTCTTTTCATCATCCGAATCGAACCCCTTTACGAACGTAAAATCCAAAGGATGACCGCTAGAATCGCAAGAACAACCATGATGGATGTATCCCGCCAATCCCATTTAAGCTGGCGGAACCTTGTTCTTCCTTCCCCGCCTTTATAACCTCGGACTTCCATTGCCACTGCTAAGTCTTCAGCACGTTTAAATGCACTGACGAATAATGGGATTAAAAGTGGAACGACAGCTTTTACCCGTTCCTTAATCGGTCCGGAACTAATATCCGAACCCCTTGCCATCTGAGCTTTTAAGATCTTGTCCGTTTCGTCCATCAACGTTGGAATGAAGCGCAATGAAATGGACATCATAAGGGCAAGTTCATGTACTGGCAACTTAAAACGTTTAAATGGATTAAGAAGAATTTCCAAGCCATCCGTAATGGAAATCGGCGATGTGGTCAATGTTAAAACGGATGTGATGAAGATGAGTACCACAAAGCGGATTGAGATAAAGATCCCTTGACGCAATCCTTCTTCATAAATGGAAATGAAACCCCATTGCCATAGGAGATCTCCTTCTTTCGTGAAAAAGATATGAAGAAGGAAGGTAAAGACTACTAAGAAGAGTACAGGTTTCAAACCATTGATCAGAAAGTATAAACGGATTTTCGATAAAGCGATCACCAATAACGTAAAGACGATGAGTATTCCATACGTCAACGCATTATTGGCCAAAAACACAGCAGCAATGAAGAGAAACACAAAAATGAGCTTTGCTCGCGGATCGAGTCGATGGACGAATGAGTCTCCAGGAATAAAACGGCCGAATATCATTTTCTCCATCATGATTGTTCACCTCTTGCAGCAGAAGCGATCAGCTTTGTTAATTCCTCTTCTGTCAATGCCAATTCCGGTAACTCCCGACCGATTCTTTGTTCAAGTTGCTTTTGGAAACGGACGATTCGAGGTACTTCCAATCGATAAGCCTTTAGCGTCTTTTCATCAGCAAAGATTTCACGTGGTGTTCCGGTAACCACACATCGACCTTCATGCATGATTGCAATGTAATCAGCATATCGTGCTGCATCTTCCATTGAATGTGTCACTAAAATAGTCGTTAAATTCTTTGTCCGGTGAAGTTCTGCAAATAGGTCCATTATTTCGTGGCGTCCGCGTGGATCGAGACCAGCCGTTGGTTCATCCAACACTAACACTTGAGGTTCCATGGCTAATACACCTGCAATGGCAACCCGGCGCATTTGGCCGCCTGAGAGATCGAAGGGAGACTTTTGCAGCACCTCTTCAGGAAGCCCCAATAGCCGTACGAGTTCTTTTGCTCGTGCTTCAGCCACCTGTTCAGGCACGCCAAAGTTCATCGGACCGAACATAATATCTTTTAAAACAGTTTCCTCAAATAATTGATGCTCCGGAAACTGAAAGACAATACCGACCTTTTGTCTGACGAGTTTCAAGTCGAGTTTCTTCTTCCCTGCAGGAATGAGCATCTTCCCGATTTGAATGGAACCTTCACTTGGTTTCAACAGACCATTTAAATGCTGAAGAAGGGTTGATTTGCCTGATCCCGTATGACCTATAACAGCAAAGTAGCTGCCGGATGGGATATGGAGATCTACATCTACCAATGCCCGTTTCTCAAAAGGGGTATCCTTTGCGTATATATATCCTAATTGTTGAAGTGTGATGTCCATAGATCATTCACCAACTCTTCTTCTGTCATATGCTCATCCATCAGTTGCACGCCTTCCTGACGGAGTAAATGTGTCATTTTCAACGAAAAAGGGAGATCCAATCCTAATTCGGTTAATTTATTTCCCGAAGAAAATATTTCCCGGGGAATCCCTTCTGCATATTTTTGCCCGTCATTCATGACGATGATTCGGTCAGCCGACATCGCCTCTTCTAAGTCATGTGTTATGGAGATGACGGTTAATCCTGTAGTCTCGCGTAATTCCCGAACAGTTTGCAATACTTCTTCTCGGCCTTGTGGATCTAACATCGAAGTTGCTTCATCTAAAATCAATAATTTCGGATGCAAGGCTAAAGCACCTGCAATGGCAACACGTTGCTTTTGCCCACCAGACAGATGGTGAGGTTCATGATCGACAAATTGCTCCATTTTTACAAGTTGTAGCGCATGCTCAACCCGCTTCACCATGTCTTCGTATGGAACACCATTGTTCTCTAAGGCAAATGCCACATCATCTTGTACTGTGGCGCCAACGAACTGATTATCAGGATTTTGAAAAACCATTCCTAAACGTGAACGGATTTCCCATATGTTTTTTTCATTCATTGCCAAACCGAAAATATGGACTGTACCCTCTTGAGGGAAGAGGAGTCCATTCATCAATCGGGCAAGTGTAGATTTACCAGAACCGTTGTGGCCGACAATCGCCAACCATTCACCGTCAAAAGCTTCAATTGTCACGTCTTTTACGGCATACCTAGAATCTGGTTGATCTGGAGTATATGTATAGTTAACATTTTTTAATGATAGGATCTTGTCCATCTTTTTCCCTCCTCTGCTCTGCTCAACTAAACCGTCTGCACTCTGCTTATCTGTTTTAAGAGATTCAATATCAGGTTCTGTGTAAAAAGTGGATTGACCTCTCTTACACAGCCCTTAATATTGACTACTTTAACATAAAATTAAATAAAAAAAAGCGCGCACCTCATTCAAAGAAATGCGCTCTACCATTATAGCGGGACCGGTTGCTCACACCGGACCCTGAATGAGGTGCGAAGAGCTAGACGAGACGAAGCCAAATTAGCGCGCTCATCGTAACACTCTGCTTTTAATGCCGTATAAACCATGTCGTTTTTTAAAAGAAGAGGGTGAAGTCCGAACTCAAACTACCACCCTCTCGATTCTCAAAGAATTAAACTAACTCGATAATTACAGTTGGTGCGCCATCTCCGCGGCGTGGTCCAACTTTCATGATCCGAGTGTAACCGCCTTGACGGTCAGCGTAGCGTGGTGCTACATCGTCGAACAATTTTTGCAAAGCATAAACTGTTGTTTCGTTGCCTTCCTCATCAGTAGAAGTTGCAACTTCACGACGGATGAATTCAGCTGCCTGACGGCGTGCATGTAAATCACCGCGTTTACCTAAAGTGATCATTTTTTCAACAACTGAACGAAGTTCTTTTGCGCGTGCTTCAGTTGTTTGAAGGCGCTCATGAACAATTAGGTCAGTCGCCAAGTCACGTAACATAGCTTTACGTTGGGAACTTGTGCGTCCAAGCTTTCTGTAACCCATGGATGTTTCCCTCCTTTGTTGGAAATGGTGATCTATCAATAATTAGCGCTTAGTCTTCCATTCGTAATCCTAAGCCAAGCTCATCTAACTTCGCTTTAACTTCTTCAAGGGATTTACGTCCGAGGTTGCGTACTTTCATCATTTCGTCTTCCGACTTGTTTGTCAGTTCAAGCACAGTATTAATGCCTGCACGTTTCAAACAGTTGTAAGAACGGACAGAAAGGTCAAGTTCTTCGATCGTCATCTCTAAAACTTTTTCCTTTTGGTCTTCCTCTTTTTCAACCATGATTTCAGCAGTTTGAGCCTCATCAGTCATACCTACAAAGATATTCAAATGCTCTGTTAAAATTTTCGCGCCAAGCGAAATCGCCTCTTTTGGACCGATGCTGCCATCTGTCCACACATCAAGCGTAAGTTTATCGAAATTAGTCATTTGACCAACACGAGTATTCTCTACTTGGAAATTGACGCGTGAAACTGGAGTGTAAATAGAGTCGATCGGGATCACGCCGATTGGAAGATCCTCACGTTTGTTTTGATCAGCAGGAGTATAACCGCGGCCTCTATGTGCATACATACGCATACGAAGATGGCCGTTTTTACCGATTGTCGCAATAAAAAGATCCGGATTCAGAATTTCAACATCACTATCATGTGTAATGTCGGCAGCCGTAACCGTTCCTTCACCCTTCACATCAATCTCTATGACTTTTTCTTCGTCAGAGTAGATTTTCAGTGCCAGTTTCTTCACATTCAAAATGATCGATGCTACGTCTTCTACGACGCCTTCGACAGTGGAGAACTCATGAAGTACTCCGTCAATTTGAATAGAAGTGACTGCAGCACCTGGTAAGGATGATAGAAGGATTCGACGCAAGGAATTCCCTAAGGTCGTCCCATATCCACGCTCAAGCGGTTCCACTATGAATTTGCCAAATTTGGCATCTTCGCTGATCTCAACAGTTTCAATCTTTGGTTTTTCAATTTCGATCATTCAATTTACCTCCTTCAAAACGTCAAATGTATAGGTCTTTCCATCAATCGATTCACAGAGACTGTTCTCTGCAGTTGCACAATTCAGTTTGCACAAGAAAGTTGTTTCTCAATCAAATGGAGTAGCACCCATTATACACGACGACGTTTTGGCGGACGGCAACCGTTATGCGGAACAGGAGTTACGTCTTTGATTGCAGTGACTTCAAGACCAGCAGCTTGCAATGCACGGATTGCAGCTTCACGGCCAGCACCTGGGCCTTTAACAGTTACTTCCAACGTCTTAAGACCATGTTCAAGGGACGCCTTTGCAGCAGTCTCTGCAGCCATTTGAGCAGCAAATGGAGTAGACTTACGGGAACCTCTGAAACCAAGAGCACCTGCACTTGACCAAGAAACCGCGTTACCTTGCATATCAGTGATCGTTACGATTGTGTTGTTGAATGTAGAGCGGATGTGTGCAATACCGGATTCGATATTCTTTTTCACACGGCGCTTACGAGTTTGTTGTTTACGTGCCATGTTGTTTGACCTCCTTTACCGATTATTTTTTCTTGTTTGCTACAGTCTTACGAGGACCTTTACGCGTACGAGCGTTGTTCTTCGTATTTTGACCGCGTACAGGCAAACCACGACGGTGACGGATACCACGGAAGCTTCCGATTTCCATCAAACGTTTAATGTTAAGGGATACTTCACGACGAAGGTCACCTTCAACTTTCAACATGCCTAATTGTTCACGGATTTTGTCCAATTCATCTTCAGTAAGATCACGGACACGAGTATCTTCGTTTACGCCAGCAGCAGAAAGAACTTTTTGTGCTGTAGCTTTACCTACACCGTAGATATATGTCAATGAAATTACAACGCGTTTATCGCGCGGAACGTCTACACCAGCAATACGTGCCATGTAACCATTGCACCTCCTTTATAATTAACCTTGTCTTTGTTTATGTTTAGGATTTTCACAGATTACCATTACTTTACCGCGTCGGCGAATAACTTTACATTTTTCGCAGATCGGTTTCACAGATGGTCTCACTTTCATCTAACCCAACCTCCTTAATAGTTCGGAGTGCAAAAGATCATTTAAAACGGTATGTGATACGACCGCGAGTCAAATCGTAAGGAGATAACTCGATCGTGACTTTATCTCCAGGTAAAATACGGATGAAATGCATACGAATTTTACCGGATACGTGAGCAAGAATTGTATGCCCATTTTCCAATTCTACCTTAAACATCGCGTTTGGCAAAGTTTCAACTACTGTGCCTTCGACTTCAATAACATCGTCTTTCGCCATCAACCCTGTCTCCCTTCTGTATCCAATTCAGGTCCCCATCATCAATCTGCCACTTTCAGGCTATTCGGAAAGCCATACTTTCCACCATATGTTTGGATTGCATGAGAGATGTTGAAAGACGCTCGTCAGATTTCGCTTTCCTACAACCCAAGGAGTGGACTGTTCCGGTCGATCTTACTTTTCCCGGATCGCCCCGAATGAGTCCCGAGTACTTTTGCAGAGAACCTACTGAACTGCATTATACCCTTTTCTTTCGGTACATAGCCTTAACGCCAGTACCTTCCTGTGCCGTTTATCCTGCAGTTCGCATACCGGGTTCCATTTAGCTTTTGCAACTCTTTAAATAGTGTCAATTGCTGCACTGCCCTCGGAGGCAGTCACTGCGCCCAGTTTGTAGGGAATCAGCCTTGGCTGCTCTGTAACAGAGCGTCTAAATCAGCGAAGACCTTATTGATATCTTGCTGACCGTCAATATTCGATAAAACACCTTTGGCTTCATAGAAGTCCAATAGTGGTTTCGTCTGTTTCATATTTACTTCCAGACGGTTCGTGACCGTTTCCGGATTGTCATCTTCACGTTGGTAAAGCTCGCCACCATCACGGTCGCAAATGCCTTCGACTTTTGGCGGGTTAAAAACCATGTGGTAAGAAGCACCGCATGTTCTGCAGATGCGTCTACCTGTAAGACGTTTAATCAATTCTTCCTTTTCCACAACAATGTTGAGGACGTGTTCCACTTTTTTGCCCAATTCAGACAAAGTCGCATCAAGCGCCTCTGCCTGAGGGACAGTGCGAGGAAACCCGTCAAGGAGGAATCCATTTTCACAATCCGGCTTGCTCAATCTTTCGCGAACAATACCAATTGTTACTTCATCAGGGACCAACGCTCCCTGATCCATGAAGGATTTCGCTTTTAGGCCAAGTTCCGTTCCTTCTTTAATAGCGGCGCGGAACATATCGCCTGTAGAAATATGAGGGATTCCGTATTTATCAACAATTTTGTCAGCCTGAGTACCTTTACCGGCACCAGGTAGACCCATTAATACGATGTTCATACGCGTTGCCCCCTCAATTTTTTCGCCTTAAGAAATCATTATTTCATAAAGCCTTTATAATGACGCTTAACGAGTTGCGCTTCCAACTGTTTCATCGTTTCAAGGGCTACCCCTACTATGATGAGCAAGCTTGTTCCGCCAATTTGTGCAGCAGGTGGTAGACCCGCAAAGTTAATGAACAAGATCGGAAGAACAGCTAAGACAGCAAGGAAGATTGCTCCTACGAATGTCAAGCGGTAGAGTACTGTTGTTAAGTAATCTTGCGTATTTTGGCCTGGGCGAATTCCCGGGATGTACGCACCTTGCTTTTTCAAGTTATCGGAGATCTTTTCAGGGTTGACTTGGATAAACGCATAGAAATACGTAAACGCAAGAATCAACGCAATGTAAATGATCATACCGATTGGCTTCGAATAATCGAACGTGTTCATGATGAACGTCGTTACTTTATTCGTACCAAAGAAAGAAGCGATAGACTGTGGCGTAATGATAAACGCTACAGCGAAGATTACTGGAATAACGCCGGCCGCATTCACTTTCAATGGAAGATGCGTTTGCTGTCCTCCTGTTGATTGGGAACGACCAGTTACACGTTTTGCATATTGGATCGGAATTTTACGTAATGCTTGAGCAACGTAAATAGTTCCTACTGTGATTGCAATTACAGCAAGTAAGAGTAATACCAAGACGATAATGCGGATGAACAATGCTTCACCTGCACCCTCAATTTGCTGAGAATAGATTTGGTTGACTGCACTCGGAATTGCAGCCACGATACCAGCAAAGATAATAATGGAAATACCATTACCTACCCCTTTAGCAGTGATTTGCTCACCTAACCAAAGAAGGAATGCTGTACCACCAGTTAATACGATCGCAATGACAATATATGTGCTTATGCTATCGTTGTGGATTAATGTTCCACCATACATACGGTTGAAACCATAAGACATGGCAATCGCTTGGATAAATGCCAAGACGATTGTAAAGTATCGAGTGAATTGAGCAAGCTTACGGCGACCAACGTCCCCTTGTTTAGCCCATTCAGTAAACTTCGGAACTACATCCATTTGTAAAAGCTGTACAATAATGGAAGCTGTAATGTAAGGCATGATACCCATCGCTAAGATCGAGAAGTTCTTAAGGGCACCACCGCCGAAAGTATTCAAGAAACCGATCAGACTATTCTGATCTGTCGCTTGTAATACTTCTGCATCTACACCTGGAACAGGTATAAATGTGCCGATTCGGAATACAATCAGCATTAACAGGGTGAACAAAATTTTATTTCGGATATCTCTCACGCGCATAAAATTGGAGATTGTTTGAAACATCAGATCACCTCTGTTTGACCGCCTGCGTTTTCAATTGCTTCTTTCGCGGAGGCGGAGAATTTGTGTGCTTTGATAGTCAATTTCTTTTCAAGAGTTCCGTTACCCAAAATCTTGATGCCTGACTTCGCATTGCTCACAACACCAGTTTCGATAAGCAATTCAGGTGTTACCTCTGTGCCTTCTTCGAAACGGTTCAACGTTTCAAGGTTCACGATCGCGAACTCTTTACGGTTGATGTTCGTAAATCCGCGCTTAGGTAAACGTTGGAATAAAGGCATTTGACCACCTTCAAATCCAGGACGTACACCGCCGCCGGAACGTGCTTTTTGACCTTTATGACCTTTACCTGAAGTTTTACCATTACCGGAACCGATACCGCGACCTAAACGATTGCGTTCTTTACGGGAACCTTCTGCTGGTTTTAATTCATGCAGTTTCATGTTTGGCACCTCCTTATTCGATAAAATCTATATTACACTTCTTTAACTGTGACTAAGTGAGCGACAGTATTAATCATACCACGAATAGCAGCATTGTCCTCGTGTTCAACCGTTTGATGAGTTTTACGCAAACCAAGAGCTTCTACTGTTTTGCGTTGTGCCGGTTTTGAACCGATCACACTCTTAGCGAGGGTAATTTGTAATTTAGCCATTAGTGTCCCCTCCTTATCCTAACAGTTCTTCTACTGATTTACCGCGTAATTTGGCAACTTCTTCAGCATGTTTTAGTTCTTTCAATCCGGAGATTGTAGCGTTAACCATGTTGATTGGTGTGTTTGAACCAAGGGATTTAGATAGGATATCTGTAATACCTGCAAGTTCAAGTACCGCACGAACAGGTCCACCTGCGATAACTCCAGTACCGGCAGAAGCAGGTTTGATCATAACCTTACCAGCTCCAAAACGGCCCAACACTTCGTGTGGAGTTGTACCGCCAACCATTGGCACTTCGATTAGATTCTTTTTCGCATCTTCAACCGCTTTACGAATTGCGTCAGGTACTTCTTGAGCTTTACCTGAACCGAAACCTACATGACCGTTCTTGTCACCAACAACAACCAATGCAGAGAAACGGAAACGGCGTCCGCCTTTTACAACTTTCGCAACACGGTTAATCGTAACAACGCGTTCTTCCAGTTCACCAAGTTTGTTTGCATCAATGCGACTCATGAGTTGTGTCCCTCCTTCTTCTTAAAATTCTAAGCCGTTTTCACGTGCAGCTTCAGCCAAAGCTTTCACGCGTCCATGATATAAGTAACCGCCACGGTCAAAAACAACTTTCGTTACGTTCTTTTCAACAGCGCGTTTTGCAATTGCTTCTCCGACTTTAACAGCAGCTTCTGTGCTGCCAGTAGAACCTTCGAAACCTTTTTCCATTGTTGTAGCACTTGCAATCGTTACGCCAGCTGCGTCGTCGATCAATTGTGCATAAATGTGTTTGTTCGAACGGTAAACATTCAAGCGTGGACGTTCAGCTGTACCACTGATTTTTGCACGAACACGGCCATGACGTTTTTTACGAACCTGATTTTTATCTTGTTTCGTAATCACCGAGGTCACTCCTTTCTAATGTATATGCGACATTATTTACCTGTTTTACCTTCTTTACGGCGTACATATTCGCCTTCGTAACGGATCCCTTTGCCTTTGTATGGCTCTGGTGGACGTACTTGACGGATGTTGGATGCAAGAGCACCAACTTTTTCTTTGTTGATACCTTTTACAATAATCTTCGTATTGGAAGGAACTTCGATTTCGACACCATCTTCAGCTTCGAATTCAACTGGGTGTGAGTAACCAACGTTCAATACTAGCTTTTTGCCTTGTAGTTGAGCACGGTAACCGACACCTACTAATTCAAGACCACGTGTGAATCCTTCAGAAACTCCAGTTACCATGTTAGCCAACAATGCACGTGTAGTACCGTGGATTGTGCGGTGTTCTTTTGATTCGGAAGGACGAGTCAATGTGATGATATTGTCGTTTTGTTCGATTTTAATATCTTTGTTGAAAGAATTTGTTAGTTCACCTTTAGGTCCTTTAACAACGACTGTATTATTTTCATCAATAGTTACAGTAACGCCTGTTGGAACCTCGATTGGTTTTTTACCTACGCGGGACATTCAGTACACCTCCATTCTTTTGTTGCTGATTACCAAACGTAAGCGATGATTTCGCCGCCCACTTGTTTAGCGCGAGCTTCTTTGTCAGTAAGCAATCCTTGTGATGTAGAAACTAAAGCAATACCAAGGCCGTTCAATACACGAGGAACTTCAGTAGTTTTCGCGTATACACGAAGACCTGGTTTAGAAATGCGTTTCAAGCCAGTGATAACACGCTCGTTATTTTGGCCATATTTCAAGAAGATGCGGATGATTCCTTGTTTGTTGTCTTCAATATACTCAACGTCACGGATGAATCCTTCACGCTTTAGAATTTCAGCAATATCCTTTTTCATGTTGGAAGCTGGAACTTCTAATTTCTCGTGACGAACCATGTTCGCGTTACGAATGCGTGTCAGCATATCTGCAATCGGATCAGTCATTGTCATTTCATTTACCTCCTTCCCAAATTAGGGGATTACCAGCTGGCTTTTTTAACGCCAGGAATTTGTCCCTTGTATGCAAGTTCACGGAAACAAATACGGCAAAGCTTGAATTTGCGGTATACAGAGTGCGGACGTCCACAACGTTCACAACGAGTGTATTCTTGCACTTTGTACTTTGGCGTACGTTTTTGCTTAGCGACCATTGATTTTTTAGCCACGATTTCGCCTCCCTTTATTTTACTTTTGGAATGGCATACCGAATTGTGTTAATAGTTCGCGAGCTTCTTCATCAGTGTTCGCAGTTGTCACAATTACGATGTCCATACCACGGACTTTAGAAACTTTATCGTAGTCGATTTCAGGGAAAATTAATTGCTCTTTAACGCCCAATGTGTAGTTACCGCGACCGTCGAATGCTTTTTTGGAAACACCACGGAAGTCACGTACACGTGGAAGTGAAACAGCGATCAATTTGTCCAGGAATTCATACATACGTTCACCGCGTAGAGTTACTTTCGTTCCGATCGGCATACCTTCACGGAGACGGAAACCTGCGATGGATTTTTTTGCTTTAGTGACTACAGGTTTTTGACCTGAAATCGCTTGTAGATCTTCTACAGCAGCGTCTAATGCTTTAGTGTTTTGAACAGCGTCACCCACACCCATGTTAATTACGATCTTTTCGACCTTAGGCACTTGCATGACGGATTTATATTCAAATTTGCTCATAAGAGCTGGAGTGATTTCGTTTAAATATTTGTCTTTTAGGCGGCTCATGTGTGTACCTCCCTTCAATTAGCTTATTTATCTAGTACTTCACCGGATTTTTTTGCAACACGAACTTTCTTGTCGCCTTCTACCTTGTAACCTACGCGAGTCGGCTCGCCAGATTTAGGATCGATCAACATAACGTTCGAAACGTGAATCGGTGCCTCTTGGCTTACAATTCCGCCTTGCGGATTTGCTTGGTTCGGTTTTGTATGCTTCTTCACGATGTTAACACCTTCTACAAGCACACGTTCTTTCTTAGGATGAGCTTCAAGGATAACACCTGTTTTCCCTTTGTCTTTTCCAGAGATCACCATAACTTTATCGCCTTTTTTTACATGCATTCTGTCGCACCTCCTTGATTGGCACTTTCCTTTGAATTAAAGAACTTCCGGAGCCAAGGAAACGATTTTCATGAAGTTGTTATCACGTAGTTCACGTGCAACTGGTCCGAAAATACGAGTTCCGCGAGGGCTCTTATCGTCACGGATAATTACGCATGCATTCTCATCGAATGTGATGTAAGTACCGTCTTTACGGCGAACACCGCTCTTTGTACGTACGATGACGGCTTTAACTACGTCACCCTTCTTAACAACGCCACCTGGTGTTGCTTTCTTGACTGTTACAACAACTACATCACCGATGTTAGCTGTTTTACGGCCAGAACCACCAAGTACTTTAATTGTTAATACTTCACGGGCACCAGAGTTGTCAGCAACTTTCATACGAGTTTCTTGTTGTATCATTCAGGTTACCTCCCTTCGGAATTTATCTTTTCCGAACATAATTGATTAGATAATAACCGCTTTTTCTACAACCTCTACTAGACGGAAACGTTTTGTAGCGGATAGCGGGCGTGTTTCCATGATACGAACGATATCGCCGATCTTAGCTTCGTTCAATTCATCATGAGCTTTGAATTTTTTAGAGTATTTTACACGTTTACCGTATAGGGAGTGCTTTTTATGCGTCTCAACCAAAACAGTTACTGTTTTGTCCATTTTGTCGGATACGACACGGCCTGTGTATACTTTGCGTTGGTTACGCTCAGTCATTGCTGCAAACCTCCTTTATCAGTTATTTGCACTGATTTCTCTTTCACGAATCACAGTTTTCATACGCGCAATCGATTTACGTACTTCACGAATGCGAGCTGTGTTTTCTAATTGACCAGTCGCCAATTGGAAGCGAAGGTTGAAAAGCTCTTCTTTCAGTGATTTTACATTCTGTTCTATTTCAGCAGTGGTAAGGTCACGAAGTTCTTTAGCTTTCATTAGATTCACCACCAATTTCTTCACGTTTTACGAATTTGGATTTAACAGGAAGTTTGTGTGCAGCAAGACGAAGCGCTTCACGAGCAACCTCTTCACTTACTCCAGCGATTTCAAACATGACTCTTCCTGGTTTTACTACTGCTACCCAGCCTTCAGGAGCACCTTTACCGGAACCCATCCGGACTTCAAGAGGTTTCTTTGTGTAAGGCTTATGTGGGAAGATTTTGATCCATACTTTACCGCCACGTTTCATGTAACGTGTCATAGCGATACGAGCGGATTCGATTTGACGGTTTGTAATCCATCCGGCTTCTACAGCTTGGAGGCCATATTCACCAAATGCTACTTCTGCGCCGCCTTTTGTTTCACCGCGCATTTTCCCACGGTGTTCACGACGGTATTTAACGCGTTTAGGCATTAACATAATTATTTGCCTCCTTCTCCAGAGTTCTTCTTCACTGGAAGGACTTCACCGCGGTAGATCCATACTTTGACACCCAACTTACCGTAAGTTGTGTCTGCTTCAGCATGAGCATAATCGATGTCAGCACGAAGTGTATGAAGCGGAACAGTTCCTTCACTATAATGTTCAGCACGTGCGATATCCGCACCGCCAAGACGTCCAGATACTTGAGTTTTGATACCTTTTGCTCCAGAACGCATTGTGCGTTGGATCGCTTGTTTTTGGGCACGGCGGAATGATACGCGGTTTTCCAATTGACGAGCGATGTTTTCAGCAACAAGTTTCGCGTCAAGATCTGCTCTCTTAATTTCAATGATATTGATGTGTACACGCTTGCCAGTTAGGCTGTTAAGTTCCTTACGAAGGTTTTCAACTTCGGAACCACCTTTACCGATTACCATACCTGGTTTTGCAGTGTGGATTGTAATATTTACACGGTTTGCAGCACGCTCGATTTCTACTTTAGAAACAGATGCGTCTTTCAAACGGCCTTCAATGTATTCACGGACTTTTAAATCTTCATGTAAAAGAGTTGCGTAGTCCTTTTCAGCATACCATTTTGACTCCCAGTCACGGATAATGCCAACACGCATTCCATTAGGATGCACTTTTTGACCCACGAATTATCCCTCCTTCTTCTCAGATACCACGATTGTAATGTGGCTTGTTCGTTTATTGATAGCACTTGCACGGCCTTGAGCACGTGGACGGAAACGTTTCAACGTTGGACCTTCGTCTACGAATGCTGCTGTAACCACCAAGTTGTTAATATCTAAATCATAGTTGTGTTCAGCGTTAGCAACTGCAGATTTTAATACCTTTTCTACAACAGGAGATGCTGCTTTAGGAGTAAGGCGCAAAATCGCAACCGCTTCGCCAACTTGCTTACCTCGGATTAAATCAACGACTAAACGGACTTTACGAGGAGCAATGCGGACTGTACGAGCAATAGCTTTAGCTTCTTGCATTAGGATAACCTCCTCTCAATTTAGCGTCTTGTTTTCTTATCGTCTGCACCGTGCCCTTTATAAGTACGAGTTGGTGCGAATTCGCCAAGCTTATGACCTACCATATCTTCAGTCACGTATACTGGCACATGTTTACGTCCGTCATATACAGCGATCGTTTGTCCGATGAAGGACGGGAAGATAGTAGAACGGCGAGACCAAGTTTTAATTACATGTTTCTTCTCGGAATCCTTTTGAGCTTCAACTTTGTTCATCAAGTGATCATCGACAAAAGGTCCTTTTTTCAAGCTACGACCCATTTTGGAACCTCCCTCCGTGACGTCACCACGGTTCGTTCATTGAACCGCAGTATCATCACATTATTTTTTACGGCGACGAATGATAAGTTTGTCGGATTTGTTTTTCTTCTTGCGAGTTTTATAACCAAGAGCTGGTTTACCCCAAGGAGTAACTGGTGCTTTACGTCCAATTGGAGAACGTCCTTCACCACCACCGTGTGGGTGATCATTCGGGTTCATAACAGATCCACGAACAGTTGGGCGTTTACCTAACCAACGTGAACGACCTGCTTTACCGATGTGGATAAGTTCGTGTTGTTCGTTACCAACTTGACCTACTGTAGCACGGCAAGCGCCAAGGATCATGCGAACTTCTCCGGATTGAAGACGTACGATAACGTATTTGCCTTCTTTACCAAGGATTTGAGCAGATGTACCAGCTGAACGTACAAGCTGTGCACCTTTACCTGGTTTCAATTCAATGTTATGGATAGTAGTACCCATAGGCATGTTTTCAAGTGGAAGTGCGTTACCTACTTTAATGTCTGCATCAGGACCAGAATAGATTGTCATTCCGACTTCAAGTCCTTTTGGAGCTAAGATGTAACGTTTTTCACCATCTATATAGTTAATCAATGCGATATTCGCAGAGCGGTTTGGATCATACTCAATTGTGGCAACGCGTCCTGGGATGCCATCTTTCAAACGTTTGAAGTCGATGACACGGTATTGACGCTTGTGGCCGCCACCTTGATGACGAACAGTCATTCTACCTTGGTTGTTACGTCCGCCTTTACGCTTTAAAGGCTCTAACAATGACTTTTCTGGTTTGTTAGTTGTTAGTTCTTCAAACGTAGAAGTTGTCATGTTACGACGACCATTGGAGGTAGGTTTGTACTTTTTAATCGCCATTTGTTTTCCCTCCTTCTTTTTTGGTTAATTACAGTGTAAGACTATAATTAAAAGATCTCGATTTCTTTGCTGTCAGCAGTCAATTTAACGATTGCTTTACGGCGTTTGTTAGTGTATCCGCCGAATTTACCCATACGTTTGAATTTACCTTTGTAGTTCATGATGTTGACTTTTTCAACTTTCACGTCAAAGATTTCTTCAACCGCTTGTTTTACTTGTGTCTTGTTAGCGCGAGTATCCACGTCGAACGTGTATTTTTTCTCGGCCATAAGTTCAGAAGAACGCTCGGTAATGACCGGACGTTTGATGACATCACGTGCTTCCATTAACCAAGCACCTCCTCTACTTTTTCAACTGCAGCTTTTGTGATCACGAGTTTGTCATGACCTACAAGGTCAAGTACGTTCACACCAGTAGCTGATACGACTGTTACGCCAGGAATGTTACGCGCAGACAATGCTACGTTTTCATCAAGCTCAGCTGTAACAACCAATGTTTTCTTTGCAACGGAAAGGTTAGATAACACTTTCACGAATTCTTTTGTTTTTGGTGCATCGAAAGCTAAACCTTCAAGAACAACGATGTTCTCTTCAAGTACTTTCGCTGAAAGCGCAGATCGCAATGCTAAACGGCGCACTTTCTTCGGTAATTTGTAGCTGTAGCTACGTGGTACTGGACCGAATACTGTACCACCACCACGCCATTGTGGAGAGCGGATAGACCCTTGACGAGCACGGCCAGTTCCTTTTTGGCGCCATGGCTTACGGCCACCACCAGCTACTTCAGAACGATTTTTTACTTTATGGTTACCTTGACGTAGAGAAGCACGTTGTGCAATCACTGCATCAAAGACGACAGACTCATTAGGTTCGATTCCGAAGACAGCATCGTTCAATTCGATTTCGCCGACTTGGGAGCCTGTTTGATTAAATAAAGATACCTTTGGCATTCCTGTTTCCTCCTTTCTTCAGAGATTATTTCGATTTGATAGCAGTTTTAACAACTACCATAGATTTACGAGATCCAGGAACATTACCTTTTACGAGCAATAGGTTACGCTCAGCGTCAACACGGACAACTTGCAAGTTTTGGATCGTCTTGATCACGCCACCCATTTGACCAGGTAATTTCTTTTGTTTGAATACGCGGTTTGGAGCAACCGGACCCATCGAACCAGGACGACGGTGGTAACGGGAACCGTGGGCCATAGGGCCGCGGGATTGTCCGTGGCGTTTAATAACACCTTGGAAACCTTTACCTTTTGTCACACCTGTTACATCGATTAAATCGCCTTCTGCGAAAATTTCTACCTTGACTTCCTGACCAACTTCGTAATCAGCTAAGTTTACATCGCGGAACTCGCGAATGAAGCGCTTAGGAGCAGTGTTCGCTTTAGCTACATGTCCTTTTTCAGGTTTGTTGGAAAGCTTTTCACGCTTATCTTCAAAACCTACTTGGATTGCTTCGTAGCCGTCCGTTTCAACTGATTTCTTTTGAAGTACTACGTTTGGAGCAGCTTCAATTACAGTTACTGGGATCAAATCACCGTTCTCAGCAAATACTTGCGTCATACCGATTTTTCTACCTAAGATTCCTTTGGTCATTAGTCACACCTCCTGTACATTTTTCTGTTGTTTTTGTTTTTTATATAGTCGTTTACCAATTAAAGTTTGATCTCAATATCAACGCCAGATGGTAAGTCAAGCTTCATTAACGCGTCCACTGTTTGTGGAGTTGGGTTAACGATATCGATCAGACGTTTGTGCGTACGCATTTCGAATTGTTCACGAGAATCTTTGTACTTGTGAACGGCACGAAGAATTGTGTACACAGTCTTCTCAGTAGGAAGCGGAATCGGACCTGATACGCTTGCACCTGAACGTTTAGCAGTTTCCACAATCTTTTCAGCGGATTGATCCAACACCCTGTGATCATACGCTTTCAAACGGATACGGATTTTTTGTTTTGCCATTATTTTCCCTCCTTTTCGCCTATTTTCTAGACATTCTCCACGGAAATATCCCGCCAACCCCTGCCATGGCAAAGCGGCCGGGTGTGTCGGCAACCTCCCGCTTCATCGCAGTCAAAGACCAACATTCAACATTATACATAAATAAAAAGAATCTCGCAAGACCTTTGGCGAAATTCTTTTCTGTTGACTTCCCTATTATATATAGGTTTATTCGCATTTTCAATTAAAAAGGAAATTGTCGGAAGATTAAATGGAGTTTGGGAATTGTGGGTGTTGTTTGGGAGAAGGTGTTTAGGGTTGAGGGTTTTAGGTTAGCCAATACAACGTCGGGAGTTTTGACAAAGCAGTACCAATGTTGGAATGACTCTAATTTGGTGTGGTGGTTTTGGTATAGGGAGGGTGTTAAACGAGTTAAGTCTTTTTAATTTGAACGGAAATCCTGATTATGATTCTTCTTTTATTATAGTCGAGTTTCTTCTATATAAATATGCTATGATGTTGGTAAATTGGAGGAGGTGGAAGTTTCATCGTTAAGGCTCATAGGATTTTATTAGTACGACTATCACCACGACATTCTAAATATGCATTGGTTGAAGAGAATTTGAGAATGATTAAAGCTGGAATCCGCGGTGAAGAGAGATTGCTTCAAAAGCTTTCAAGTTTAGAGCAAGAGTTTATTATTCTACCGAATGTCTGCTTAGAATTCGGTGAAGAAAAAGTACAAATCGATTGTCTGCTTTTAAGTAAGAAATGCATCATCGTATTAGAATCGAAGAACATTAGCGGTGACCTATACATAGATTCTGACACTGACGAGTTCTATCGATTAAATAATGATCAGTCTAAGAAGTACTTTCCCAACCCGTACTATCAATTAACGAAGCACATTCGCTTCATGCTGAACTGGACGAAGCAACAAGACTGTTCCATCCCCGTTTCTGGTGCAGTTGTTTTCACTTCCAAGAATGTTACGCTGCGTAACAATCCGTTTCACTATCCATTTAACAAATTGGACTCAGTCTTTGAAAGAGTTCATCGCTTGTCCCCCACTGCTAATCATCTTTCCGACCAAGAACTCTCTTCTATTGAAATGAACATTCACTTATCCCATCGACCGTTCCAACGTCAAAATTCTTTACTTGAGCAATATGAGATTAACCACGCTGACATTATCAAAGGAATCGTTTGTCCTTCTTGCAAAGTGTATTCACTGATCAGGGACAAATACTACTGGCAATGCGGTCATTGCTGTTATAAATCAAGGACCGGCCTCCAACAAGCGATCGAAGAGTATTTCACTCTTGTAAAACCGACTATAACAAATCAAGAGTTTCGTGATTTTTTTGGAGTTAAATCAATGAAAACCGCCACTAATATGCTAACAAATTTGGATTTAAAAGCTTCCGGATCTAAAAGAAACAGAATTTATATGCGTAAGCAGATGTGAAGTGAGAATTAAACACGTATTCCACAATACTCCGGTTTCAATCAGCATTAAATGGCTGTGGGGCAGCATTGATTTCTCGTATCAGCATTATCTATTGGTGAGTCAGCATTAAACTCGATCCATTCAGCATTAAACAGCTGTGAGTCAGCATCGATTTCTCGTATCAGCATTACCTATTGGTGAGCCAGCATTAAACTCGATACATTCAGCATTAAACAGCTGTGGGGCAGCATTGATTTTCCGTACCAGCATTATTTGTTGTTGAGTCAGCATTAAATTCAATACATTCAGCATTAAACGGCTGTGGGGCAGCATTGATTTTCCGTACCAGCATTATTTGTTGTTGAGTCAGCATTAAACAGCTGTGGTTCAGCATTGATTTTCAGTACCAGCATTATTTCTTGTTGAGTCAACATTAAACTCGATCCATTCAGCATTAAACGGCTGTGGGGCAGCATTAATTTCTCGTATCAGCATTATCTGTTGTTGAGTCAGCATTAAACTCGATCCATTCAGCATTAAACGGCTGTGGGGCAGCATTGATTTTCCGTATCAGCATTATTTGTTGTTGAGTCAGCATTAAACTCGATCCATTCAGCATTAAACGGCTGTGAGTCAGCATTGATTTCTCGTATCAGCATTATCTGTTGTAGAGTCAGCATTAAATTCAATCCAGTCAGCATTAAACGGCTGGGGGTCAGCATTGATTTCTCGTACCAGCATTACCTATTGGTGAATCAGCATTTCCAGTATATTTTCTTCTTTTCATTCAAAAAACCCCCGCTGCCGAAGCAACGGGGGTTTTCTTATTCCCAAAGGGGAATTATTTTGTGATTGTAGCTACAACGCCAGCGCCTACTGTACGTCCACCTTCACGGATAGAGAATTTTGTACCTTCTTCAAGAGCGATTGGGGAGATCAAAGAAACTGTCATTTCGATGTTGTCTCCAGGCATAACCATTTCAACGCCTTCTGGAAGGTTAACTACGCCAGTTACGTCAGTTGTACGGAAGTAGAACTGTGGACGGTAGTTAGAGAAGAATGGAGTATGACGTCCACCCTCTTCTTTAGAAAGAACATAAACTTCAGCTTTGAAGTCTGTGTGTGGAGTGATAGAGCCTGGCTTAGCCAAAACTTGACCACGTTGGATTTCTTCACGAGCTACCCCACGAAGAAGAGCTCCGATGTTGTCTCCAGCTTCTGCATAGTCAAGAAGCTTACGGAACATTTCTACACCTGTTACAGTTGTAGATTTTGGTTCTTCAACAAGACCGATGATTTCAACAACGTCACCGACTTTAACTTGACCGCGCTCTACACGACCAGTAGCAACTGTACCACGACCAGTGATTGAGAATACGTCCTCAACTGGCATCATGAATGGTTTGTCAGTTTCACGAACTGGATCTGGAATGTAAGAGTCAACAGCGTCCATCAATTCAACGATTCTTTCTTCCCATTGAGCGTCTCCTTCAAGAGCTTTCAATGCAGAACCTTTGATAACTGGGATGTCATCGCCAGGGAAATCGTATTCAGAAAGAAGGTCACGAATTTCCATTTCAACTAGTTCAAGAAGTTCTTCGTCGTCTACCATGTCACATTTGTTCATGAATACAACAAGGTAAGGAACACCTACTTGACGAGAAAGAAGGATGTGCTCACGAGTTTGTGGCATTGGGCCGTCAGCAGCAGATACTACCAAGATCCCGCCGTCCATTTGAGCAGCACCAGTGATCATGTTTTTAACGTAGTCAGCATGTCCTGGGCAGTCAACGTGTGCATAGTGACGCTTATCAGTTTCATACTCGATGTGAGAAGTGTTGATTGTGATTCCACGCTCTTTTTCTTCTGGCGCGTTATCGATTTGGTCGTAAGATTTTGCTTCTCCGCCCATTTTCTTAGAAAGAACTGTAGCGATTGCAGCAGTTAAAGTTGTTTTACCATGGTCAACGTGACCAATTGTACCAACGTTCGCATGTGTTTTGGAACGATCAAATTTTGCTTTAGCCATGTTAGGATTTCCTCCTTAAATATAAGAAATAGTTTTAATTTATCGTTACAGATGGCGGAGGACATAGTCCCCCATCATCCATAGCTTATAGAATAGTTATACTAAATAACTGGTGAACTTTCAATTATTCACCTTTATTTTTTTTGATGATTTCTTCAGAAATAGATTTCGGTACTTCTTCATAGTGATCGAACACCATGGAGAATGTTCCGCGTCCTTGTGTATTGGAACGTAGGGACGTTGCGTAACCGAACATTTCAGAAAGTGGAACCATCGCACGTACAACTTGTGCGTTACCACGAGCATCCATACCTTCTACACGTCCGCGACGGGAAGTGATGTCACCCATGATGTCTCCGAGGTATTCTTCAGGAATAACAACTTCGACTTTCATCATTGGCTCAAGAAGTACTGGATTTACTTTAGATACAGCGTTTTTAAGTGCCATGGAAGCGGCAATTTTGAACGCCATTTCGTTGGAGTCAACATCATGGTATGAACCATCGAATAGTTTCGCTTTGATGTCGATCAATGGATATCCTGCAAGTACACCGTTATCAAGCGAGTCACGAAGACCTGCTTCAACAGCCGGAATGTATTCACGTGGAACAACCCCACCAACGATAGCGTTTTCGAATTCGAAGCCTTTACCTTCTTCGTTTGGAGCGAACTCGATCCAAACGTGTCCGAATTGTCCACGACCACCGGATTGACGTACGAACTTACCTTCAACTTTAGCAGAATCACGGAATGTTTCACGGTAAGATACCTGTGGAGCACCCACGTTTGCTTCAACTTTGAATTCACGGCGCATACGGTCAACTAAAATATCAAGGTGAAGCTCACCCATACCCGCGATGATTACTTGGCCAGTTTCTTGGTCAGTATGAACGCGGAATGTTGGATCTTCTTCTGCCAATTTAACGAGTGCAGTACCCATTTTATCTTGGTCAGCTTTAGATTTTGGTTCTACAGATAGAGAGATAACCGGTTCTGGGAATTCCATGGATTCAAGGATAACTTGTGCCTTGTCATCACATAGTGTATCTCCAGTCGTTGTATCTTTCAAACCTACTGCCGCTGCGATATCTCCAGAGTAAACTTCAGCGATTTCTTCACGGTGGTTCGCGTGCATTTGTAGAATACGTCCTACACGTTCACGTTTACCTTTAGTAGAGTTTTGTACATAAGAACCTGATTGAAGTGTTCCGGAATACACACGGAAGAACGTCAATTTACCAACATAAGGGTCAGTCATAACTTTGAACGCCAATGCAGAGAATGGAGCAGAATCGTCAGCAGGACGAGTCGTTTCTTCTTCTGTATCAACATCGATACCTTTCATCGGTGGGATATCCAACGGAGATGGAAGGTATGCAATGACAGCATCCAACATTTTTTGAACACCTTTGTTTTTGAAGGCAGTACCACATACTACTGGATAGAATTCAACGTTGACTGTACCTTTACGGATTCCTTCTTTCAACTCATCAGTTGTAATCTCTTCTCCGCCAAGATATTTCTCCATCATTTCTTCATCAAGTTCAGCAACCGCTTCAATTAGCTTTTCACGGTATTCTTGAGCTTGATCCATGTATTCTGCAGGAATTTCACCTTCTGTTGTATCTGTGCCTAAATCATTACCGTAGAAAGTAGCAGTCATTTCTACAAGGTCAATGATTCCTTCAAATTGATCTTCAGCACCGATCGGTAATTGGATCGGGTGAGCGTTCGCTTGAAGGCGGTCATGAAGTGTTTTAACAGAGTACAAGAAGTCTGCACCTGTTTTATCCATTTTGTTAACAAAAACGATACGTGGAACACCGTAGTTTGTTGCTTGGCGCCATACTGTTTCTGTTTGTGGTTCTACACCGGATTGAGCATCAAGTACTGTAACAGCACCGTCAAGTACACGTAGGGAACGTTCAACTTCAACAGTGAAGTCTACGTGTCCTGGAGTGTCGATGATGTTTACGCGATGACCTTTCCATGATGCAGTTGTCGCAGCAGAAGTGATCGTGATTCCACGTTCTTGCTCCTGTTCCATCCAGTCCATTTGGGAAGCACCTTCGTGTGTTTCACCAATTTTGTGGATACGACCTGTGTAATAAAGGATACGCTCAGTCGTTGTTGTTTTACCAGCATCGATATGCGCCATGATTCCAATATTACGTGTATTCTCCAAGGAGAATTCTCTAGTCATATTGTAGGTCTCCTTCCGTCTCGGATTAGAGTGATTAGTATAGGTATTAGATTACCAACGGTAGTGAGCAAATGCTTTGTTAGCTTCTGCCATTTTGTGCATATCTTCACGTTTCTTGACGGATGCACCAGTGTTGTTGGATGCATCAAGGATTTCGTTAGCAAGACGCTCTTCCATCGTTTTTTCGCCACGAAGACGTGAATAGTTCACAAGATAACGAAGACCTAAAGTTGTACGGCGGTCTGGGCGCACTTCAACCGGTACTTGATAGTTTGCACCACCGACACGGCGAGCACGAACTTCAAGAACTGGCATAATGTTGTTAAGTGCAGCTTCGAATACTTCCAATGGATCTTTACCGGAACGCTCTCTAATTAATTCGAAAGCTCCATAAAGGATTTTTTGAGAAGTACCTCTTTTACCATCAACCATCATTTTATTAATCAAGCGTGTTACCAGTTTCGAATTATAAATAGGATCTGGAAGCACGTCACGTTTGGAAACAGGACCTTTACGAGGCATGTGGTTTCCTCCTTTCGATTATTCTGCTAAGTGGATTATTATTTCTTTTCTTTCGGACGTTTTGCACCGTATAGGGAACGGGATTGCATACGACCGTTAACCGCTGCAGTGTCAAGTGCACCACGAACGATATGATAACGTACCCCTGGTAAGTCTTTTACACGTCCGCCGCGGATTAGAACGACGCTGTGCTCTTGAAGGTTGTGGCCTTCACCTGGGATATACGCGTTAACTTCGATTTGGTTTGTCAAACGTACACGTGCATATTTACGCAACGCGGAGTTTGGTTTTTTCGGTGTCATCGTACCAACACGAGTACAAACACCACGTTTTTGTGGAGAGTTAACATTTGTCAAGGATTTCTTGAAGCTGTTGTACCCTCTGTTCAACGCTGGAGATTTCGATTTCGTGCTTTTGGATTTACGAGGCTTACGTACCAATTGGTTAACTGTAGGCATCGATTACTCCTCCCTTCATTCATTTCTTTGTAATACCACACATCCAGGTGGTTCATTTTTGGGGTAAAAACAAAGTCTTTGCGTCTGGCGCAAAAACTGCTATTCAGCAATCGCAACGATTGTAGCTGCTACTTGGATCCCGCATGCCTTTCCCAATTCTCTTTTAGAATCAACGAAATACACGGGTATTCCTTTATTCTTAGCTGATTGGACCACCGGTTCGGTAATCCGCTCTTCAGCGTCAAGGGCAACGAATAACTCTTTCACTTGACCTGAATCCATCGCTTTCGCTGTTTGCTTTGTACCGATGATTGTTTTCTTCGCCTGTTTAACTCTTTCATAAGACATTTACATATCCTCCAAAGTACAGACAGTCAACTCTCAACCTTAAATATAGTAACATCGCTGAGTTTCAGTGTCAACTCTTATCAAAAAATTCCGGGGAAGAAAGTTTCCCCGGAATCAGATTGTCTCTTTACTCTGCTGCGATCGGCTCTTCGGTAGTTTCTTCCTGATCCATCCGAATTTGACGATAACGCTGCATACCAGTACCCGCCGGAACGAGTTTCCCGATAATGACGTTTTCTTTCAATCCGAGCAATTCGTCGCGTTTTCCTTTGATCGCTGCATCTGTCAAGACACGTGTTGTCTCTTGGAAGGATGCTGCAGATAGGAACGATTCAGTCTCAAGAGATGCTTTCGTAATACCTAAGATGACCGGACGCGCAGTAGCTGGAATTCTGCCATTGACCACTGCTTCTTTATTCGCATCAGCGAACTGATGAATATCGAGCAATGAACCAGGAAGCAGATCAGTTTCACCAGCTTCGATGACACGCACTTTGCGAAGCATTTGGCGAACCATGACTTCAACGTGTTTGTCGCCGATTTCTACCCCTTGCATACGGTAAACTTTTTGGACTTCTTTAAGCAAGTATTCTTGAACAGTCGAAACATCTTTTACGATCAAAAGCTGTTTCGGATCAATGGAACCTTCAGTAAGTGCCTGCCCGCGCTCAATTTGATCGTTCAACATGACTTTCAAACGAGCGTTATATGGTGCTGTATACTTACGTGTTTCCACTTCACCTTGAATTGTAATCTCTTTTTGGCCTTCGCGGATTTCATCAATTTCGGTGATTACACCGTTAATTTCTGAAATGACTGCTTGACCTTTCGGATTACGCGCCTCGAAGATTTCTTGGATACGCGGGAGACCTTGTGTAATATCGTCTCCAGCAACACCGCCTGTATGGAATGTACGCATAGTCAACTGAGTACCAGGTTCACCGATGGATTGAGCAGCAATGATTCCGACTGCTTCCCCAACTTCCACTTTGTCGCCTGTTGCCAAGTTGATACCGTAACATTTCTTACATACTCCGTGTTTCGTGTTACATGTAAATGCAGAGCGGATTGTTACTTCATCGATTCCAGCTTCCAAAATTGTTTTCGCAACATCTTGGTCAATCAAGCTGTCTTTCGGTAAAATAACTTCCTTCGTTTCCGGATGATAGATCGTTTTCTTAGAATAACGACCGATAATCCGTTCATCAAGACCTTCGATGATTTCTGTTCCATCCATCAATGCACCGATTGTTAAGCCACGGTCAGTTCCGCAGTCATCTTCACGGACAATAACGTCTTGAGCAACGTCGACAAGCCGGCGAGTCAAGTAACCGGAGTCAGCTGTCTTAAGCGCTGTATCCGCAAGTCCTTTACGAGCACCATGGGTAGAAATGAAGTATTCCAATACGGTCAAACCTTCACGGAATGAAGATTTGATCGGCAACTCGATAATCCGTCCAGACGGGTCAGCCATCAGACCACGCATACCTGCAAGCTGAGTGAAGTTTGATGCGTTACCACGGGCACCAGAGTCACTCATCATGAAGATTGGGTTAAGACTATCAAGGGACTTCATCAACTGATCTTGAATGGTATCCTTCGCCTGGCTCCAATAAGAGATGACACGGTCGTAACGCTCTTCTTCCGTGATTAGACCACGGCGGAATTGCTTCATGACTTTATCAACCTTATCTTGTGCTTCTTGAAGGATTTGGCCTTTGTTAGGCAAAACGACGATATCGGAAATACTAATAGTAAGACCAGCTTGCGTCGAATATTTGAATCCAAGGTTTTTCATGCGATCCAGCATCTTAGAAGTTTCAGTGATATGGAATCGTTTGAAGACTTCCGCAATGACGTTACCGAATGTTTTCTTCTTGAATGGCGAAACAAGTTCAGCTTCTGCGATATGTTTCTTAATGTCCGTTGTAGCCGGAACGAAATACTTCGCAGGTGTTTCAACTTCTAAATTATAATCTGTCGGCTCGTTAATGTACGGGAACGTTTCCGGCAAGATTTCGTTGAAGATGACTTTACCGACAGTTGTTAAAAGAAGCATTTTGTTCTGCTCTTCAGTGAATGTCGGGTTCTTCAATGAGCCTGCTTGGATTGCAATTCTTGAATGAAGATGTACATGACCGTTATTGTAAGCGATCATTACTTCATTTGGACCGTAAAATACAGAACCTTCGCCGATTGCATCTTTACGCTCAAGAGTTAGGTAATAGTTACCCAATACCATATCTTGAGAAGGTGTTACGACCGGTTTACCATCTTTCGGGTTCAAGATGTTCTGAGCAGCAAGCATGAGCAAACGAGCTTCTGCTTGAGCTTCAGCAGAAAGTGGTACGTGGACCGCCATTTGGTCACCGTCAAAGTCGGCGTTATACGCAGTACATACGAGCGGGTGAAGACGGATTGCACGACCTTCTACAAGTGTCGGTTCAAATGCTTGAATTCCGAGCCTGTGAAGCGTAGGGGCACGGTTTAAAAGTACCGGATGCTCACGAATGACGTCTTCAAGAACATCCCAAACTTCTGAGTGAAGACGTTCAATTTTACGTTTCGCGCTCTTAATATTATGAGCTAATCCTCGTTCAACAAGTTCTTTCATGACGAAAGGCTTGAATAATTCGATTGCCATTTCCTTCGGAAGACCGCATTGGTACATTTTCAAGTGAGGACCAACAACGATAACGGAACGGCCTGAGTAGTCAACACGTTTACCTAATAAGTTTTGACGGAAACGTCCTTGTTTCCCTTTCAGCATATGAGAGAGGGATTTCAACGGGCGGTTACCAGGTCCTGTTACCGGACGGCCGCGGCGTCCATTGTCAATCAATGCATCAACAGCTTCTTGCAACATCCGTTTTTCGTTTTGAACGATAATGCTTGGCGCACCAAGATCAAGTAAACGTTTTAAACGGTTGTTACGGTTGATCACACGACGATAAAGGTCATTCAAGTCGGATGTAGCGAAACGACCTCCGTCAAGTTGAACCATCGGACGCAACTCCGGAGGAATGACAGGAAGTACATCCAAGATCATCCAATCCGGTTGGTTGCCGGAATGACGGAACGATTCTACTACTTCAAGGCGTTTGATCGCACGAGTACGTCTTTGTCCTTGAGCAGTTTTCAATTCTTCTCTTAATGCATCTGTCTCTTTGTCGAGGTCGATTTCCTGAAGAAGGCGTTTGATCGCTTCCGCACCCATCAACGCAGTGAATTTTGTGCCGTATTTTTCACGATATGCACGGTATTCTTTCTCAGACAGAAGTTGTTTCTTCTCAAGCGGAGTATCCGCAGGATCTACAACTACGTATGATGCAAAATAGATGATTTCTTCCAAAGCACGCGGGGACATATCCAAGATTAGGCCCATTCGGCTCGGGATTCCTTTGAAATACCAAATATGTGTTACAGGAGCTGCCAACTCGATGTGGCCCATGCGTTCACGACGGACTTTAGCACGAGTGACTTCAACGCCGCAACGGTCACAAACTACGCCTTTGTAACGGACACGCTTATATTTACCGCAATGGCATTCCCAGTCTTTTGTAGGTCCGAAAATGCGTTCACAGAACAAACCGTCTTTTTCCGGTTTCAATGTACGGTAGTTGATGGTTTCAGGTTTTTTAACTTCTCCGTAGGACCAAGAACGAATCTTATCCGGTGAAGCTAAACCAATTTTCATGTATTCGAAATTATTAACATCTATCAAGGAGCCTACCTCCCTTTAGTCTTTTGTCTTCGATTTAAAGACTTTACGCAGCTCGGACGTTAACACTCCGGGCGGGGTTTCCCCGCCACAGAGCAAGTTTGAATTAATCTACACTGCCTACAGGTTCTTCGCCAGAATTCTGCAGGATATTCAACGCGTCTGTCGGTTGAAGATCATCTTCGTCGTCAAGATCACGCATTTCGATTTCTTCATTGTTAATGGACAGCATCTTAACGTCCATTCCCAAGCTTTGAAGCTCTTTGATCAATACCTTGAATGACTCTGGAACACCTGGTTCCGGAACGCTTTCGCCTTTGACGATCGCTTCATATGTCTTAACACGTCCGACGACATCATCGGATTTGACAGTCAAGATTTCTTGAAGCGTGTAAGCAGCACCGTAAGCCTCAAGTGCCCAAACCTCCATCTCACCGAAACGCTGACCACCGAATTGCGCTTTACCGCCAAGTGGTTGCTGTGTAACTAATGAGTAAGGACCAGTAGAACGAGCATGTAGCTTGTCGTCTACCATGTGTGCAAGTTTGATCATGTACATGACACCGACAGATACACGATTGTCGAATGGTTCGCCAGAGCGTCCATCATATAAAATCGTCTTACCGTCACGATTCATGCCAGCTTCTTCCATTGTTGTCCAAACGTCTTCCTCGTTTGCACCATCGAATACAGGCGAAGCCATATGAACACCCAAGATTCGGGCAGCCATACCTAAGTGGAGCTCCATTACCTGACCGATGTTCATACGGGAAGGTACCCCAAGCGGGTTTAACATGATATCTACAGGCGTACCGTCTGGAAGGAATGGCATTTCCTCTTCCGGAAGAATACGGGAAATAACCCCTTTGTTTCCGTGACGTCCCGCCATTTTATCCCCAACAGAGATTTTACGTTTTTGAACTATATAAACGCGAACCAGTTGGTTTACACCAGGAGGAAGCTCATCACCGTCTTCACGGTTGAATACTTTAACGTCAAGGACGATACCGCCGGCTCCGTGTGGTACACGAAGGGACGTATCACGAACTTCACGGGCTTTCTCACCGAAGATCGCATGTAATAAGCGTTCTTCTGCAGTCAATTCTGTAACCCCTTTAGGCGTTACTTTACCGACAAGAATATCGCCATCGCGAACTTCAGCACCGATCCGGATAATGCCACGGTCGTCAAGGTTGCGCAATGCATCTTCACCGACATTTGGAATATCACGTGTGATTTCTTCCGCACCGAGTTTTGTATCACGGGATTCGGATTCATATTCTTCAATATGAACGGATGTATATACATCATCCTTTACGAGGCGTTCACTCATGATGACAGCATCCTCGTAGTTATAACCCTCCCAAGTCATGAACGCTACAAGAACGTTACGGCCTAATGCCATTTCGCCTTTTTCCATAGAAGGACCATCAGCAAGAATGTCCCGCGGTTTTACACGGTCCCCTACTTTTACGATCGGACGCTGGTTATAGCTTGTTCCTTGGTTGGAACGGATGAACTTTTGAAGTTTGTATTTCGTCAAGTCACCTTTGACTTCCTTGCCATCGACCATTTCAATACGACGGACGTAGATTTCTTTCGCTTCAACATGTTCTACGATTCCTTCATATTTCGCGACAACAGCAGCACCAGAGTCACGGGCAGAAACGTGTTCCATTCCTGTTCCAACAAATGGTGCTTCAGGATTCAACAAAGGTACTGCTTGACGTTGCATGTTCGCACCCATAAGGGCACGGTTGGAGTCGTCATTTTCCAAGAACGGGATACATGCTGTAGCCGCAGAAACTACCTGCTTCGGCGATACGTCCATGTAGTCGATCCGTTCTCTCGGATACGCTGCGTCATCCCCACGGAAACGACCTACAACCATTTCATCGACAAATTCGCCATCTCCAGTAAGAGGTGAATTCGATTGTGCAACTACATAGTTGTCTTCCTCATCAGCAGTCAAGTAATCGATTTGATCCGTTACACGGCCTGTTTGCGGGTCAACACGACGGTATGGCGTTTCAATGAAACCGAACTTGTTAACACGTGCAAATGTAGACAATGTATTGATCAATCCGATGTTCGGACCTTCAGGTGTCTCAATTGGACACATACGGCCATAGTGGGAATAGTGAACGTCACGTACTTCAAAGCCGGCACGTTCTCGTGTCAAACCACCAGGTCCAAGTGCAGAAAGACGACGCTTATGCGTCAATTCAGCAAGCGGATTTGTCTGGTCCATGAACTGGGAAAGCTGGGAGCTTCCGAAGAACTCTTTAATAGATGCAATTACCGGACGAATATTGATCAATTGTTGTGGAACAATAGATTGCGTATCGTTAATTGACATACGCTCTCGTACAACACGCTCCATACGGGATAAACCGATACGGAATTGGTTTTGAAGCAATTCCCCGACCGAACGGAGACGACGATTACCTAAATGGTCAATGTCATCAGTGTTGCCCACATTGTATAGCAAGTTGAAGAAGTAGTTGATGGAAGAAATAATATCAGCAGGCGTGATATGCTTGACCGCCTCTTCAACATAAGCATTGCCGATTACATTGATTTCTTTCTGAGCTTCATCTTTCGGTGCATAGATTTTAATGGATTGAATCGTAATATCATCTGGCAGTACTCCGCCAACTTGGGATAATGTACGGAATCCGATACCATTCTCTAAATGTGGAATAATACGATCTAATGCACGGCGATCCAGAAGGGTTCCTTCCTCAACAAGAATTTCACCTGTTTCCGGGTCCACTAAAGTTTCAGCAATCGTTTGATTGAACAAACGGTTTTTGATGTGAAGCTTTTTATTCATTTTGTAGCGTCCAACATTTGCTAAGTCATAACGTTTAGCATCGAAGAAGCGCGAATATAAAAGGGTTTTAGCACTTTCGACTGTTGGCGGTTCACCCGGACGTAAACGTTCGTAAATTTCAAGAAGCGCTTTTTCCGTGCTATCCGTGTTGTCTTTTTCAAGTGTATTACGTAAGTATTCGTTATCACCCAAAAGATCAATGATTTCTTGGTCGGAACCGAATCCTAACGCTCGTAGAAGAACGGTAATAGGTAATTTACGAGTACGGTCAATCCGGACATAGACAACGTCTTTCGCGTCTGTCTCGAATTCAAGCCATGCACCGCGGTTCGGGATGACAGTCGCACCAAAGCCCTTTTTCCCGTTTTTGTCTGTTTTGTCATGGTAGTAAACGCTCGGGGAACGAACTAACTGAGATACAATAACGCGCTCTGCACCATTAATGATGAACGTGCCCGTTTCGGTCATAAGAGGGAAATCCCCCATGAATACATCTTGTTCTTTGACCTCTTCGGTCTCTTTGTTGTGAAGACGCACTTTCACGCGAAGTGGCGCAGCATACGTAACATCACGTTCTTTCGATTCATCGACGGAGTACTTAGGTTCACCTAATATATAGTCGACGAACTCAAGCGAAAGATTTCCTGTGAAATCTTCGATTGGAGATATGTCGCGGAACATTTCCCGCATACCTTCTTCAAGGAACCACTCATAAGAAGAGGTTTGGATCTCGATTAAATTCGGTAACTCGAGAACTTCCTTGATGCGCGAGAAACTTCTGCGCTGACGGTGTTGTCCATACTGAACTAGTTGACCTGTCAACTGTTTCACCCCTCAAAAGCGATATTGGGTCTTTGCGAAATCAACGAAATAGTGTATGATATCGAAAAGACAAAAAGAAAACGAGTCCTAAATTAGAGCTCATTTTCGATTGAATAAATTATGCTGAAGTAAGTATACCCTTATAAATTTCAGCTTTATACAAATGGGCATACGTCTTCAAAATAATAATTTTGCATTTTATTATATTATCATAGCCGTTTTGTCAAGTCAATCTTTTTCAGCCTTCAAAATATAATACCCTTTCTTCTTCTCCACCGTTTCGACTCGACCGAAAAGTTCCCTTAAATGTTCGATCGTCGAAGGTGCTCCCTGCTTTTTCTGAATGACTACCCAGAGTTCTCCTCCTGCTTTCAATTTCTCAAAAGCCTCATCGTAAAATTTAAAGACTGTTTCTTTTCCTGCACGAATCGGAGGGTTTGTCAGGATTGCAGCAAACTGACCTTCCACATTGGATAGGCCATCACTTTCATAGATGTGCACATTTTCCACATCATTTTCCTTGGCGTTTTTCCCAGATAGTTCGATCGCTCTACCGTTTACATCGACCATGTGGACTTTTCGTTCAGGATAAGACTTAGCGAGCGACAAGCCGATCGGTCCATATCCACATCCGACATCCAGAACGTCCCCATCTACCTGCGGCATAACAAACGATTCAATCAACAGCCTTGATCCGAAATCAACTTCCCCTTTACTGAACACACCAGCATCTGTATTGAAGAAAAACTTTTCCCCCCGAAGTGTAAATGTCCATTTCCTCGGGTCGCTTTTCGAATGAGGATTTTTCGAATAATAATGGTCAGCCATCGGCCATTCCTCCAAAAGTGATGATGGTAAAAAAAGAGACTGATAACTACCAGCCTCTTTTTGGGATGAATGCATAAAAGCCCGCCGTTTCGGACGAGCTTTTTTGCTATGTTAAATTACTTAACTTCTACGCCAGCGCCAACTTCTTCAAGTTTAGCTTTGATTTCTTCAGCTTCTTCTTTAGAAACGCCTTCTTTAAGCGGTTTTGGAGCGTTGTCAACTACTTCTTTTGCTTCTTTCAAGCCAAGACCAGTGATTTCGCGTACAACTTTGATAACTTTGATCTTTTGGTCACCAGCAGAAGCCAATACCACGTCAAATTCAGTTTTTTCTTCAGCAGCAGCAGCACCTGCAGCAGCAACTGCGACTGGAGCAGCAGCAGTTACGCCAAACTCGTCTTCGATAGCTTTTACTAAATCGTTCAATTCAAGAACTGTCATACCTTTGATCGCTTCAAGGATTTGATCTTTGTTCATTTTATGTTCCTCCATTATAGGTTATTTTTGTAGGCGTTAGCCCGTCAGTGAAAACTTAGGCAATAAGTCGATTATGCGCCTTGCTCTTCTTTTTGCTCGGCAACAGCTTTTGTTGCAAGCGCGAAGTTGCGCATTGGAGCTTGAAGTACGCTGAGAAGCATGGATAGCAAACCTTCGCGAGATGGAAGTTCTGCCAATGCTTTCACGTCTTCAGCAGATGCAACCGCACCCTCGATGACACCAGCTTTGATTTCAAGCGCTTCGTTTTTCTTAGCGAAATCGTTTAACACTTTCGCCGGAGCAACTACGTCCTCGTTAGAGAATGCAATTGCGTTTGGTCCAGTCAAGCTTTCATTCAAGCCTCCAAGACCAGCAGCTTCAACCGCACGGCGTGTCATCGTGTTTTTGTAAACTTTGAATTCAACGCCAGCTTCACGAAGCTGTTTACGTAGTTCAGTAACTTGTGCTACTGAAAGGCCACGATAGTCAACTACTACGATAGACGCAGCAGATTTGAACTTGTCCGTGATCTCATCAACTAAAACTTTCTTAGCTTCAACCGCTTTGCTCATTTTGACACCTCCTGTAAGAATGGGGTCATTTATACCGAAAAAAACCTCTGTGCTACAGAGTTGTAGACACAGAGGTTTGAAGTCGTCATCTTAAATAAGAATCAGCCTTGTCCTCGGCAGGATGATTAAGCATTAAGCCCCTGCTGTCTACGGTACAAATGGAGATTTTCAACATTTGCAATCATATCAGATAGCAAATAAGTTGTCAACCTTAGTTTTTAACTACAACAGAAGATGGGTCAACTTTTACAGCAGGTCCCATAGTAGTTGTAACGTTTACTGACTTCATGTACGTTCCTTTTGCTGCAGAAGGTTTCGCTTTTTGGATCGCTTCGAATACAGCATTGAAGTTTTCAACCAATTTTCCGTCTTCGAAAGAAGCTTTACCGATTGGCGCATGAATGATACCAGTTTTGTCAGCACGGATTTCGACTTTACCAGCTTTGATTTCTTCAACAGCTTTTGCAACGTCGAATGTTACTGTACCAGTCTTAGGGTTCGGCATAAGGCCTTTAGGTCCCAATACACGACCAAGTTTACCAACTTCGCCCATCATGTCAGGAGTTGCAACGATTACATCGAACTCGAACCAACCTTGTTGGATTTTGTTGATGTAGTCTGCATCGCCAGCATAATCTGCGCCAGCAGCTTCTGCTTCTTTCAATTTTTCGCCTTTAGCGAATACTAAAACACGTTGAGTTTTACCAGTTCCGTTTGGAAGCACAACTGCTCCACGGATTTGCTGGTCATTTTTACGAACATCGATTCCAAGTTTGAATGCAACTTCTACAGTTGCATCAAATTTAACAGTGCTAGTTTGTTTTGCAAGCGCAACTGCTTCATTGATATCATAAAGCTTAGAACGATCGACAAGCTTTGCAGCTTCGATTAATCTTTTACCTTTGTTAGCCATTATAAATGTCCTCCTATTTGTGGTTTTAACGGAATTGACCTCCCACGACTAAGGGTTGCGCGTTCTGGCGAACAGCCGCAACCCTCCAACACACATCATTAGCCTAATTAGTCTACGATTGTGATACCCATGCTACGTGCAGTACCTTCAACCATAGCCATCGCAGCTTCTACAGATGCCGCATTCAAGTCAGGCATTTTTTGTTCAGCGATTTCGCGAACTTTATCACGTTTCACCGTAGCAACTTTCTTCTTGTTAGGTTCACCAGATCCTTTTTGAAGGCCTGCTGCCACTTTCAATAGAACTGCTGCTGGCGGAGTTTTCGTAATGAATGTAAATGAACGGTCTTCGAAAACAGAGATTTCAACAGGAATGATAAGACCTGCTTGATCAGCTGTACGAGCGTTAAATTCTTTACAGAATCCCATGATGTTAACACCTGCTTGACCCAATGCTGGACCAACCGGTGGTGCTGGGTTTGCTTTACCAGCCGGGATTTGCAACTTAACTACTTTAATAACTTTTTTAGCCACGAGACACACCTCCTTAAGTCCGTGATGTGGTAATAGGGTTTCCCCTCCCACTCAATATCTGTCCGTCAACTGGCGTTGAAAGAAATTATGTTCAGACCAGACCTATGATAGTCTGACCTTTGAAATGATATCACTTTTACCAATCACTTGCAAGCGGGAATTTAGTCGGCTTTGCGAATTTGTTCGAAGTCCATTTCCATCTTCGTTTCACGTCCGAACATATCGACAGAAACTTTTACTTTCCCTTTCGCACGGTCGATCTCTTCCACCTTGCCTTGGAAGCCGGCGAATGGTCCATCCATAACTTCAACAAGGTCATTTTCAGCGAAGTCGACATCGATTTTGCGTTCTGTCATACCCATTGAGCGAAGAATTGCATCGACTTCTTCCGGAAGAAGTGGAGTCGGTTTTGCCCCGCCGCCCGATGAACCGATGAATCCAGTGACGCCTGGAGTATTACGTACTACATACCATGAATCATCGGTCATTACTAATTCAACCAGAACATATCCAGGGAACGTTTTCCGCATCACTGTACGCTTTTTGCCATCCTTGAAATCGGTCTCTTGTTCCTCAGGAATGATGACGCGGAAAATCTTGTCTTGCATTCCCATTGTCTCAACACGCTTCTCCAAGTTTGCTTTCACTTTGTTCTCATAGCCTGAATAGGTGTGGACTACATACCAGTTCTTTTCCATAGTTCGCAGGACTTGCGTCCGTACCTCCCTTTCATTCGCCAAATGAAAAAACCCGTTCGTTTGGAAGACGGGCTATTTTGCAAAAAATATATTTTACTGCTCTTATAGTTCCAAGAACCATCGTACTACTTTTGAAATACCTAAGTCAACGATTGCGAAGAACACGGTCATGAACAAAACAGTTGAAAGAACGATCACAGTATAGCGTGTCAATTCTTTACGTTTCGGCCAACTGACCTTTCTCATTTCAGATACAACGTTACCTAAAAAGGATTTGATTTTCCCCATTATTATTCGAACCTCCGAATTTCCGAATGATCCGGCGAGACCGGTCATAATGTCTGTTTATGAAGTGTGTGCGAGTTGCAGTGTGAACAGAATTTCTTAATTTCCAGACGTTCGTCCGCTCTATTACCGGAAGGAACAGAGTAATTTCGGGATCCGCATTGCACACAGCATAAGACAATTTTCTTACTCATATTTTCACCTAATTATAGTTTACAGTCTTTTAAAAGACTATCACCTTAGTGACATACTGTCAATAACAGACAAATCAGGCGAATTTCATGTGACACTGTCTGTCAAGAGATGACGTTCAAGCTTCCGTTTAATGCGTTGAAGCGCATTATCTATCGACTTTACGTGTCGGTTTAACTCTTCTGAGATTTCGTGATAGGTTTGTCCATCCAAATAGAGTGCAAGAACTTGACGTTCCAGCCCACTTAGAATCTTCGACATTTCTTCTTCCATATGCGAGAATTCCTCGCGATGGATCATCAAATCCTCCGGATCATCCATAACTGCACCACGTAATATATCCATCAACGTCCGGTCCGATTCCTCATCATAGATCGGCTTGTCCAATGACACAGAGGAATTCAGCGGAATATGCTTTTGTCTCGTTGCAGTCTTGATCGCTGTGATAATTTGACGAGTGATGCACAGTTCAGCGAATGCGCGGAAAGAACTGAGTTTCTCTTCCTTAAAGTCTCGAATCGCCTTGTACAGGCCAATCATTCCTTCTTGCACGATGTCTTCCTTGTCAGCACCTATCAAAAAATATGACCTTGCTTTCATTCTGACAAATTGCCGATATTTCGTTATTAAGAAATCCAATGCATCAGGATGACCGGAATGGACCATTTCTACAAGTTCCTCATCTGTCATAGATTCATAGCTTACTAGAAAAAGATCATTCCCCATATCCATCACCCCGGATCTCTGTACTGTTACAGACAGTATACAGGATGTAAAATTTTAGCGTCAACCACTCATTTCATTCCTCGACGCCATTTTTCAAAAATTTCTGCCACTTCGTCAGTGAGCGGAATCTTAGAGAATGGACGCTGCTCTTGGATTGCCTTGACTTTCTTTGTTATATTCTTTTGAATTTCTTCCATTTGAATTTCTAATTCTCTTGCCGAAATTCGTAAGGCTCCCTGACCAAAGATCAGACGTTGCTCGGTCATGTCAGACGTTGCCACATGAATTTGGGTCCGGCGATTGCTAAGCTCATTTGTCAGTTTTTCTATTCGTTCATCCGCTGTCTCATTTTCTCTCGTGTACAATACTTCTACATCGTATGACTTATTTTTCTTCTCCGTTCCCGGCGCTTGATGGGCATCAAAAACGACAATCACCCTCCAGCCGGTGTATGCCCGATATTCCGCCATCATTTCAATGAGACGGTCACGGGCATCTTTCAGCTTTCGTTCTTTAAGGACACGGAGTTCCTTCCAAGCGCCGATGATGTTGTATCCATCGACTAACAGAATGTTCATTGTGAAAGCGGCCGCCGTTTACGGACCACTTCATACATGAGAAGTGCCGCCGCAACCGATGCGTTTAGAGAAGTGACATGTCCAAGCATCGGCAAGTTGTAAAGAAAATCGCATTTTTCTTTTAAGAGCCTTGCCATACCTTTCCCTTCGCTTCCGATGATAATTGCAAGAGGTAAAGTGGCGTCCATATGACGATAATCAGCAGAACCTTTTGCATCGGTTCCAGCGATCCAAACTCCACGTTTTTTCAAGTCTTCTACTGTCTGTGCCAAGTTATTGACCCGAACGACCGGGATATGTTCAATTGCTCCTGTAGAAGCTTTCGCGACTACACCCGTTAGACCGACGGAACGCCGTTTCGGAATGATGATGCCATGGACACCCGTTGCGTCCGCAGTTCGCATGATCGAACCCAAGTTATGCGGATCTTCGAGTTCATCCAGGATGATGAAGAATGGATCCTCTTTCCGCTCAGACGCACGTTCAAATAACTCATCTAACTCAGCGTAACGATAAGCCGCAATGGATGCTGCTACACCTTGGTGATTAACATCCGTTAATTGATCCAGCTTCTTCTTCGGCACGAACTGAACAATAATTCCATTTTCTTTTGCAAGCTTTACAATTTCTGAAACACTATTTTTCTGGATGCCTTCAGCAATCCAAACTTTGTTCATGTCACGGCCAGACCGAAGGGCCTCCAGCACCGGATTTTTCCCTGCTATGATTTCTGATTCCTGCTGTGTCAACTCATACACTCTCCTTTCCATCAATCAGATCAATTGAAAACTTCAGCAGCTCGGATAATCGGGCTTGTTCACTTCGCAAGTAGAGGTAGCCAAGCACAGCCTCGAATGCTGTGCTATGGCGATAAGTCAAAACATCCGTATTTTTAGGAACACTGCCTGATTTAGCATTGCGCCCCCTTCTCATGACCGCCTCTTCTTCCTCTGTCAGCCATTCTTTTTCCATCA
Source organism: Chungangia koreensis (assembly GCF_042651785.1). Lineage (NCBI taxonomy): Bacteria > Bacillati > Bacillota > Bacilli > Lactobacillales > Chungangia > Chungangia koreensis. The sequence goes on along the minus strand of NZ_JBHSEC010000022.1, from coordinate 208,520 downwards.
TCGTTTTAAGGATGTACGCTTGCGCTTTTGCTGATACGTATCTCGTCGCTTCATTATGCAATGTATTCGGCTTCACTCGGCCTGATCGGATGAGATGTTCACGAACAGCCTGTTCCAACACCGCATCCCCCATATAAGCCAATGCTAAAGCATTTAATTGTTTAACATCCGCATCACTTATAGCCATCTATTCACCCTCTTTTCCAGCGGGTGCCTTGAGCTGTATCTTCCAATATGATATTCATCTCTTTTAGTTGATCGCGGATTTCGTCGGAACGTTTGAAATTGCGGTCTTTACGTGCTTGATTCCGCTCAGCGATAAGGTTCTCGATTTCTTCATCCAACAATTGTTCTACCTCTACGTTTATGCCTATAACGTTCATCAACTCGGCCATCATGTCCATAAACGCACGGAGTACACGTTCTTCTGTATTCTTTTCAAGCAAGTAGACATTTGCCAAGCGAGTTAGTTCAAATACCGCAGCAATACCGTTGGCGGTATTGAAATCGTCATCCATCGCTTCTTCAAATTGCTTTCGGACTTCTTCAATCTTGAACATCCACGTGTCCGAGTGATCCCCTAAATTAGCGGTCGCTTCCAAACGGTGTTTCAAGTTGTTGTATGATGTACGGATCCGCTCCAAGCCGTTCTCTGCATTCTCCACCAACTCTTGGGAGAAGTTAATCGGATGACGATAATGGACCGACAGCATGAAGAAACGCAGTACGGAAGGATCCAATTGTTTTATGATGTCGTGGACAAGAACGAAATTCCCTAACGACTTCGACATCTTTTCATTGTCAATATTAATATAGCCATTGTGCATCCAGTAGCGTGCAAACGGTTTTCCTGTCATTGCTTCAGATTGGGCAATTTCATTTTCATGGTGAGGGAACGTCAAATCCTGTCCGCCTGCATGGATATCCATCGTGTCACCTAAATGCTCACGCGCCATGACCGAGCACTCGATGTGCCAACCTGGACGACCTTTTCCCCAAGGACTTTCCCAGTAGATTTCTCCTTCCTTCGCCGCTTTCCAAAGAGCGAAGTCCAAATTGTCTTCCTTCTTTTCGCCCGCTTCGATTCGCGCTCCGACTTTCAACTCGTCGATAGACTGATGTGAAAGCTTCCCATATCCATCGAACTTCCGAGTCCGGTAGTATACATCCCCTTGAGATTCGTAGGCAAATCCTTTATCGACTAACACTTGGATAAAGTTGATGATATCGTCAATATGATGAGTAACTCTTGGATGGACATCTGCCGGCTTGCAACCGAGTGCCGTAACATCCTCGAAATACGCGTTGATGAAGCGCTCCGTCAACTCGGATACTTCTTCACCTAATTCATTTGCCGCTTTGATGATTTTGTCATCTACGTCGGTGAAGTTTGATACGAACTTCACATCATATCCGCGATATTCTAAATAACGGCGGACCGTATCGTACACAATAACTGGCCGGGCATTCCCGATATGAATATAGTTATAGACGGTCGGTCCACAGACGTACATCTTTACTTTGCCTTCCTCCATCGGGATGAATGGCTCTTTTTGCCGGGTTAATGTGTTATAGATTTGAATGCCCATCTTCTTGCCCCTTTCGTTTGTTCACTTTCAACTCTTCTAGCTCCTTCTCCAATGCCGACACTCGCCTGCTTAGCGAGTCACAAATATCCTGTACCGGATCCGGCAAGTCTTGGTGATCAAGCTTCTGCTTCACCTTCATACCGTCTTGAATAACGACTTTCCCCGGTATCCCGACTACTGTCGCATTCGCAGGTACGTCCTTCAGAACGACAGAGCCCGCTCCGATTTTGCTGTTCTCGCCGATTGTAATTGAACCGAGGACTTTTGCACCGCTTGCTACCAGCACGTTATTTTGCAATGTCGGATGCCGCTTGCCTTTTTCCTTTCCGGTCCCTCCAAGTGTGACCCCTTGGAAGAGGGTACAATCATCGCCGATGATACACGTCTCTCCGATCACGACACCCATGCCGTGATCGATAAAGAAGCGTCGGCCAATTTGAGCACCTGGATGAATTTCAATCCCTGTAAAGAAGCGAGCCATTTGAGAAACAGCCCGTGCCAGGAAGGAAAGCTTTCTTTTGTATAACGCATGGGCAATTCGGTAAGCCCATATAGCGTGAAGTCCGGAATACGTCAGGACTACTTCCAAAGAACTTCTTGCAGCTGGATCCTGATCGAATACGACCCTTATGTCTTCCTTCATTCGTTTAAACATGTTGACCTCCTAAAAACGCCAATGAAAAAAACGCCTCTGTCAATAATGACAGAGACGCTGATTGCGCGGTTCCACTCTGATTGGAAGATGAGTACACAACTTCCCTCTCAACACCATTAACGCAGGTGATACGGCTTGGCATACTTAAGATTCAGCCAAACGCTCAGAGGTGCATTTCCATCTTGCAGGGGTCCAGACCACTTTCAGCCGATGATGGTCCTCTCTTTAGAACGTACTTGATGTACTTCTCCTCTTCAACACTTTCCATTGTATGTGCCCTTAGTAAAACACCTTCGGGTTGTAAAGTCAATCTTAATGTTTCGTGTATTGCGATAGGCGGGATAGAACTTTTTCTTTGCCTAAAAGCGCAATTGAATTCGGTAATTCCGGACCATGCGTTTGTCCGGTCGTAACTACACGAATCGGCATGAACAAGTTCTTTCCTTTATGACCTGTTTCTTTTTGGACTGCCTTGATCGCAGCTTTCACTGAATCAGGCTCTAAGACATCCAATTGTTCTAACTGAGCTTTAAGGGCAGTCATGACTTCCGGCACTTGTTCACCAGATAAGACTTCTTTTGCTTCTTCATCATATGAAAGTTCATCATTGAAAAACTGGGCGGATAATTCGACAATCTCCGCACCGAAGCTCATCTGATCATGATACAGTGCCACTAAATTTGAGACCCATTTTTGCTCATCCGCTGAAAGTTCTTCTGATACGAGTCCAGCCTTCTGTAAATGCGGCAAGGAAAGTTCGACAACTTTTTCAAGCGGGAGCTTCTTAATATATTGGTTGTTCATCCAAGTTAATTTTTGCTTATCAAACATGGAAGGGGATTTCGATAGACGTTTTTCGTCAAAGATCTTGATGAGCTCGTCTTTTGAGAAGATCTCCTCTTCTCCTTCTGGTGACCAGCCAAGCAATGCAAAGAAGTTGAACATTGCTTCCGGCAAATAGCCAAGTTCTTTATATTGTGAAACGAATTGGATGATGGATTCATCACGTTTCGATAATTTCTTACGATCTTCATTGATAATCAATGTCATATGACCGAATTTCGGATACTCCCATCCGAACACGTCATAGACCATTAATTGCTTAGGTGTATTGGATAAATGTTCTTCTCCACGGAAGATATGCGTCATGTCCATGAAGTGATCATCTAATACGACGGCATAGTTGTAAGTTGGGATACCGTTCGCCTTTACCAATACCCAGTCGCCTACGTCTTTCGATTCAAACTCGACGGTTCCGCGGATCATATCATCCACTTTATATGTCACGTTCTCCGGTACACGCATACGAATTGTATACGCCAATCCGGATTCTTCTTTAGCTTTCACTTCTTCTGCAGACAAATTGCGGCAGCGCCCGCTGTATTGCGGTGCAGGAATCCCTTGAGATTTTTGGCGTTCTCGCTCTTCCTCAAGTTCTTCAGAGGTACAGAAGCATTTATAGGCATGTCCTTTTTCAAGCATCTCGTGGGCATGCTTCGTATAAATGTCAAGGCGCTCCATTTGGCTGTAAGGAGCGTATGGGCCACCGATATCTACAGACTCGTCATAATCGATTCCGAGCCATCTTAAGTTTTCAAGCTGGGATTCAACCCCGCCTTCGATATTTCGTTCGATATCTGTGTCTTCAATACGAACGATAAATTTACCGCCATGGTGGCGTGCGAATAAATAGTTGAATAGCGCTGTGCGGGCTCCGCCTATATGTAAATGGCCTGTCGGGCTCGGCGCATAACGAACACGGACTTGCTGTGTCATATGACATCCTCCTAATAGATCGTACAATTTTAGTTCTGTGCTATTTTATCACTCAACATACGCTTTTTAAAGAGCGGCACCTTTTTTAACCAATAAAATTGAAGCTAACGATGCAATCCCCTCTTCACGTCCTGTAAATCCGAGTTTTTCGGTCGTTGTCGCTTTTACATTTACTTGTGAAACATCCGCTTTTAGTAATTGCGCTACTCGTCCGCGAATCTCTTCGATATGGGGCGCCATCTTCGGACGCTGTGCAATAATCGTACAGTCAATATTTCCGAGTTCATAGCCTCTCTCTTCAACAACCTTCCAGATTTCCTCTAAAAGCTTTGCTGAGTCTGCATCCTTGAATGCAGCGTCTGTGTCCGGGAAGTGCCTGCCGATGTCACCTTCGCCAATAGCACCTAAAGCAGCGTCTGTTATTGCATGTAGTAATACGTCTGCATCAGAGTGGCCAATCAGACCTTTATCGTGTGGGATTGTCACTCCCCCAATAATAAGCGGTCTTTCCTCTGCAAATGCATGTACGTCATATCCTTGTCCAATCCGAAACATTTCAATTTTCCTCCTGTCGGCTCTTGATGATCGCTTCTCCGAAGATCAAATCATCCACCGTCGTCATTTTTATGTTGTCATAAGTGCTTTCCACAATCGTAACGGGATGCCCGAGCCGTTCAACCAGCATAGCTTCATCCGTCCCCAGGAAACCATCAGCCTCAGCTCTCTCCTCCGCTTCCTTCAACACACTGCTTTTAAAAGCTTGAGGAGTTTGGATGATCCATAGGTTTTCTCTATTGACCGTCTCTTGGATGACACCATCCTCTACTAACTTCATTGTGTCCTTTGCCCGAACGCCTGCTACAGCAGCACCGCTCCGGTCAGCCTCATCCGCAAGGCGGGAAATCACCTCTTTATGGATAAATGGTCTCGCCGCATCATGGACAAGAACAATGTCCGTTCCTTCCACTACTTTGACACAAGCCTGAACACTATGCTGCCGTTCATCTCCACCAGTTTCTATAGATTTCACCTTTGTGATTCCATACTCATCCAGAAGGGAACGGATATCATCCTGTTCTTCAGGCTTGGCAGCGAGCCAAATGCCACTGCAATCCTGGTCTTCTTGGAACACATTTAGTGTGTGTATTAAGATCGGAATGCCATTCAATTTCAAAAACAGCTTATTCTCGCCGGCACCCATCCGCTTTCCACTTCCAGCTGCGGGCAAGATCACTTCATACTTCATTCGTACGTCAATCCTTCTACTGTCGATTCATTCTCCATTCCATTATACAGAATTCAACTCTTGAATGCGTCCCTTTAAGGCAGAGAAAAGGAAGAAGCCATCCGGTTAGCTCCTTCCTCCTTTTGTTCTATTAATTTGAAGCAGCCATTTTGCCGCCATTTTGTTTTGGCTTGGCGAAAATCATACGGCCTGCAGATGTTTGGAGCACGCTCGTAACGACTACGTCGATTGCCTGGCCAATGAATGACTTTCCTTCTTCGATGACAATCATCGTTCCATCATCCAAGTATGCGACACCTTGGTTGTGCTCTTTACCGTCTTTAATAACTACAACATGCATATCCTCGCCAGGAATGACAACCGGCTTGACGGCATTCGCCAAGTCGTTGATATTCAATACCGGAACTTTATGAAGATCACATACTTTATTCAGATTGAAGTCGTTCGTTACGACAACGCCGCCCATCTTCTTAGCGAGCCGGACCAATTTCATATCAACTTCCGGCACATCCTCGAAATCCTCTTCTACGATAAGCACTGACGAGTGACGCTCTTCTTGTAGTTTCTTTAGAATATCCAGTCCTCTTCGTCCTTTCGTACGCTTCAAAGTATCGGACGAATCAGCAATATGCTGGAGCTCTGATAAGACGAACTGTGGAATGACCATTACCCCTTCAATGAAGCCGGTTTGCGAAATATCCGAAATTCGTCCGTCTATGATGACACTCGTATCCAATAGTTTGTACGTGGCCGAGAGTGCCTGTTCATCTTTGTCGACTTCTGCATTCTTTTTCTTCGCGGGTCCCGATTTGTTACCGGCAAACATTTGAAGGATTTCTTCCCGTTTTTTGAATCCCACCTGAAAACCTAAATAGCCTAACAACACCGTCAGCAAGATTGGGACGACCGTTTGGACGACCGGAATCATGATAGTATTGACAGCGGACGATAATAGAAACGCCAGAATCAATCCCACAATCAACCCAATAGTTCCGAATAACAGGTCCCCGATCGGTGCTTTAAGAAGGCCTTCCTCAATCCATTTAATAAAGTTGACGACAGAGTCCGCAAATAATAGGGATAGCAGATAAAAAATGATTGCACCCACAATAGCCGAGACGTAGGCATTTGCCACCCAGGAATTATCGGATAAATTTAAGAACATGTATAAAAACGGTAAGAATAGAACTCCCAGTGTCCCGCCAATCAGCACAAATACAACTTGAATGCTTATTTTTAACAATTCGTCCACCTCCTTTTCCTAGATTATACACATTTCCTATAAAAGACGCTGTTCTGAAGGGGTTGTTTTACCCAAAAATGAGAAAAAGGGAAGAGAAACTTGGTCTTCCCGGTTAATAAAAGGAAGAGGAAGAATAGTTCCCCTATTCCCCAAACGCAACCTTTAATGCATCGTTTACATTTTCTACGCCGATGATTTGAATATCAGGCGGATAGTCCCATCCACCCAAATTGGATGATGGTACGATGGCTCTTTTAAATCCTAATTTTGCTGCTTCGGATACACGTTGTTCAATTCTGGTGACTCTGCGCACTTCTCCTGATAGACCAACCTCGCCGATTACACAATCATAAGCTTTGACCGGTACATCACGGTAACTGGAGACGATACTCGTCATCACGGCGAGATCAATTGCCGGCTCATCAAGTTTTACACCGCCTGCCACTTTAATATAGGCATCTTGAGCCTGTAGCAGCATGCCCATTCGTTTTTCCAGTACAGCCATCAGCAATGACACCCTGTTCTGGTCAACACCTGTAGCCATACGCTTCGGATAGTTGAAGCTGGATGGTGTCACAAGTGCCTGGATTTCCACTAAAATCGGCCTCGTCCCTTCCATTGACGCCACCACGGTCGAACCGGTTGCACCTTGTGCCCTTTCCTGCAGGAATAGTTCAGAAGGGTTCAACACTTCTCTTAAGCCGCTTTGGACCATTTCGAAAATGGCAATTTCATTGGTCGAGCCGAAACGGTTTTTAACACTTCGCAATATCCGATACGTATGATGCCGCTCCCCTTCAAAGTAAAGAACGGTATCGACCATATGCTCCAATAGACGAGGTCCCGCAATCTGCCCTTCCTTTGTTACGTGGCCGACAAGGAACGTTGCAATGTTTTTAGTTTTAGCAATCCGCATCAGTTCAGCTGTACATTCACGGACTTGAGAAACGCTTCCGGGTGCAGATGTCACTTCAGGATGATGGACGGTTTGAATCGAGTCGACAATGACGAACGCCGGATTTACATCTTCAATCGTTTGGTTGATCAGCTCTAAATTCGTTTCAGAATAAATATAAAGTTCCGGTGATTGAACGCCGAGACGCTCTGCACGCAATTTCGTCTGGCGGATTGATTCCTCCCCGGAAATATATAATACGCGCAATCCCCTGTTCGATAGAAGCGCCGATACTTGAAGAAGTAAAGTCGACTTGCCGATTCCTGGATCGCCACCTATGAGCACTAAGGAACCCGGGACGATCCCTCCACCTAACACCCGGTTCAACTCATCCATTTCGGTTTCAATGCGGGGTTCTTCAGCCGTTTCAACCGTCATAATCGGGGTAGCTTTCTGGGATACGGTACTCGAGTGCTGGAAAGCTCCACGAGGGCCTTTCGCCTTAGATACGATTTCCACTTCTTCCACCATCGTATTCCATTGCCCACAACCCGGGCAGCGGCCCATCCATTTAGCAGATTCATAGCCACATGACTGGCACATGAATTTCGTTTTTTTCTTGGCCATTTTTTCCTCCTCTAATCGTTCTATTAGTAGTACGTATGACTTGACTGAAGGTTTCTGCCGATACAATCCATACTCATATGTAATAAAGCGGGCATTCCACTCCAGACGGAAAGTCCGTCCGGCGGAATGTCCCGCTTTGTCTGCTTAAGCTTCAGCTACTTTTTCTTTTACACGGACAACGAAATCGTCATCTTCAACATCGAACACAACCGCTCCGCCTGTTAGAACTTGCCCTTTAAGCAATTCCTCGGATAGACGGTCCTCGACGTGCTTTTGAAGTGCCCGGCGAAGTGGACGTGCTCCATAATCCGGATCATAACCCTCTTTGGCAATTTTGTCCATTGCCGCTTCTGTTAATTCAAGATCAATATCCTGCTCTTTCAAACGGTTTTTCAATTGGCCCGTCATCAATGTAACAATCTCTTTCAAGTGTTCTTTCTCAAGTGAGTGGAACACGATCATTTCATCGACACGGTTCAAGAATTCTGGACGGAATGCTTTTTTCAACTCTTCAAGCATTTTATCCTTCATGTCCTTGTAATCTTTTTCACCGTCTTGAATACTGAAGCCTACGTATTTATTTTTCTTCAATTCGGAAGCACCAACGTTGGATGTCATGATTACCACCGTATTCCGGAAGTCAACCGTCCGTCCCTTCGAGTCAGTCAAACGGCCGTCCTCCAATACTTGGAGCAAGATATTGAAGACATCCGGATGTGCTTTTTCGATTTCATCGAGCAAGACCACGGAGTAAGGTTTACGGCGAACTTTTTCAGTCAACTGACCGCCCTCATCATATCCGACATATCCAGGAGGTGAGCCGACAAGACGGGATGTCGAGTGTTTTTCCATGTACTCGGACATATCGATTCGGATCATCGCGTCATCATCACCGAACATGACTTCAGCCAGTGCGCGAGCAAGTTCGGTCTTCCCGACACCTGTAGGCCCAAGGAAAATGAATGAACCAATTGGACGTTTCGGATCCTTCAATCCGGCACGTGCACGTCGGATTGCCCGGGAAATAGCCGTAACAGCCTCCGATTGGCCGATGACACGCTTATGAAGATGTTCTTCCAAGTTCAAGAGCTTTTCAGATTCCGTTTGAGCAATCTTGGATACCGGGATTCCAGTCCACATTGAAACAACTGCCGCTACGTCCTCCACTGTCACTTCGGATTGTTCTTTGCCTTGCTTTTCTTTCCATTGTTTCTTCGTTGTTTCTAATTCTTCTTTTAATTTTTGTTCTGTATCACGGAGTGCCGCAGCTTTTTCGAATTCTTGGCTTTGGACAGCTGCATTCTTTTCAGAACGTATTCCTTCCAACTTGGACTCAAGTTCTTTCAAGTTTGGAGGAGTTGTATAAGAGCGAAGACGTACCTTTGAACCTGCTTCATCAATTACGTCAATCGCTTTATCCGGCAAGAACCGGTCGGAGATGTAGCGGTCCGAAAGTTTTGTTGCCGCTTCGATTGCTTCATCTGTAATCTTCACTCGGTGATGCGCTTCATAACGGTCACGCAAACCGTGAATGATTTGAATGGATTCATCCACTGTCGGTTCATCGACTTGGATCGGCTGGAATCGGCGTTCCAACGCAGCATCTTTCTCAATGTATTTGCGGTACTCGTCAAGAGTTGTTGCCCCGATACATTGCAACTCACCACGCGCAAGGGATGGTTTCAAGATGTTGGAAGCATCAATTGCACCTTCCGCTCCTCCTGCACCGATCAATGTGTGCAATTCATCGATGAACAAGATGACGTTACCAGCTTGACGGATTTCATCCATTACCTTTTTAAGACGGTCTTCAAATTCACCACGATATTTTGTACCAGCAACGACTGTACCCATATCGAGTGTCATGACACGTTTGTCGCGAAGGATTTCCGGCACTTCGTTATTCACGATTTGCTGTGCAAGACCTTCCGCGATTGCAGTTTTACCTACCCCAGGTTCACCGATCAGAACTGGGTTGTTCTTCGTACGGCGCGATAGCACCTCAATAACACGTGTAATTTCTTTACTGCGGCCAATGACCGGGTCAAGAGATCCTTCACGCGCTATTTGAGTCAAATCACGTGCCAGACTATCAAGTGTAGGCGTGTTAGCTGCCGGGTTAGCACCATGACCAGTTTGTGTGTGGTCATTGCTGCCCAATAGTTGCAACACTTGTTGACGTGCCTTGTTGAGACTTACACCCGCATTATTCAATACACGAGCCGCCACACCTTCTCCTTCACGGATTAGCGCAAGAAGCAAGTGTTCAGTTCCAATGTAGGAATGACCAAGCTTACGCGATTCGTCCACCGAAAGCTCGATGACCTTTTTAGCCCGAGGTGTATAGTGGACAATGGGGCCGACATCTTTAGAACCGATACCGACAAGCTTTTCAATTCCTTCTTCAATCGTTTCTAAATTTACATCGATCGCTTCTAAAGCTTTCGCAGCAATTCCGCCGCCTTCACGGATTAGTCCAAGTAGTATATGTTCAGTGCCGATTGATTCGTGCTTCATACGAATTGCTTCTTCTTGTGCAAGCTGAAGCACTTTCTGTGCACGTTGCGTAAAACGGTTAAACATCATAAGTAGATCCTCTCCTTCTAATCGTTCATATTCGAACGGGCCTCTATGCTAAAGCATTCCCGTAAGCTTCTGAAGTGAAACTACACAAAACATAGCCTTCTATATAGAATTCTTTGATTCGCTGTGAAGTGAATAATCCCCTTCCTAAAAGCGGATTATTTTTTCATAGTCTGACTTTGACTATCTTTGACTTTATTATAATAAAAAATAGGAGCGTGTGCAACCGATTTGCTTGCAGGGAATAATAGGCTGAAGCGCCCATCATTCCCCGCCAGGTTCTCCTTTTTTACGGTGATCCATTTGAAGTCGCTCACGGAACAATTTTGCTCGGAACACATCCCGTTCACGCGGTTTTAGTTCTGTACTTGCATATTCCTGCAAAAATGCAGGCTGCATGAAAATCATCAGCTCATTCAAAATTGACATATCGATATCTTGAATCATCTTTAAGTCTATCCCAAGACGGACATCAGACAGGCATTTGGCCGCTTCATCCGTCGATAAAAGCCGAGCGTACGAGAGCACGCCAAGCGAACGATATAAGCGGTCTTCCAACGCGGTAGGTGAATTCGTCATGAGTGTATGCCGCGCTGTGCGCTCTTCCTGAATGATTTGCTCCGCGATACTAAGCAAGTCGGTCAGGATGTCCTCTTCCGATTTCCCTAAAGTAATTTGGTTGGACACTTGATAGATATTTCCTAGCGCTTCCGTACCTTCCCCGTAAATCCCCCGAACAACCATACCAAGACGGGCAATTTGCGGGATGATCCTGTTCATGCGGTTCGTTATGGTAAGGGCCGGCAAGTGCATCATGACGGAAGCCCGCAGACCTGTACCTGTGTTTGTCGGACAAGTTGTCGCGTAACCGAACCGTTCATCAAAAGCATATGGCAAATCCTTTTCTAATATGTTATCAACCTGGTTCGCTTTCTGATAAGCTTCCATCAGTTGAAGGCCTGGTGATAACACTTGAATGCGGATATGGTCTTCTTCGTTCACCATGACGCTAATCGTTTCGTCGTCAGAAAGGATAACCGAGCCTGGACGATCAGGATTAGCCAACTGCGGACTGATTAAATGCTTTTCCACGAGCACCTGCCGTTGGAGCGGCTGAACATCGCCCATCTGCAAACTTGTGAAATTCGTATTTAACTCAGGACCCGCTTCCAGCAAAACAGCTGTTACTTGCTGATCGACTTGATGGGCTTCGTCTTCCGAAAACGACAGCGGCATCCGGTAACCCACTAAGTTACGTGCCAATCGGATCCGAGTAGACATTACGATATCGGCATGTTCACCTTCGCTCGTCATCCACCCGGTTACACCTTGTTTAATAAACCGTTCAATCGACATCTTTACCTTCACCTCCGTTATGGAGTTGATGTTCTAATACCCGTACTTCATCACGGAGCTTGGCAGCATCTTCAAAACGTTCTTCCTCGATGGCTGTCTTTAATTGAAGACGTAAATCCTCAACTTTCCGTTTCAAAGCATACGTTGCATTAAAACTGGACGGCACTTTCCCTACGTGTTTCACATTTCCATTATGGAGACGCTTAAATACTTGGGGTAGTTGTTCACTAAAGCTTTCATAGCAATGGGAACAACCGAATTTCCCACGATTCAAGAACTCACGGAACGTCATGCCGCAATTTTCGCATGTAACAGCTTGTTGCTGTTTCGGTGCAGTCGACTGGAATGCACCGGTCCCAAAGAAATGGGATAGAAATTGGTTAAGTGACAACGGATCATTGGAGTAATCCACTTGGATCGACGTCGAATGCGAGGCACAAACTTCGCACAAATGCCGCTCCGTTGCTACACCGTTCTGCATTTGTTTAATGACGACCGATACCGGCCGCTGTTTGCAATTATCACAAATCATATGGACGACACCTCTTTTATATGGATTGCATATGGCTGATGGTCATGACATTTCCTGATACTTCAACGCCAAAAGCATCGCATGCAAAATACGTCCGCGGATTTGATCTCGCTGAGGCAAATTCGTCAAAATGGTAGACCGATCCACTGCACTCAACATGAGCTTCGCCTCACGCTTCGTAATAACATCCTCACTAATAAGACGGTACACAATATCTTCAGCCGCATTCTGGGAAGCACCTTGCCGTAAACTGTCCATAATATGATCTAACAGATCGATCTTTGAATGCGGACGTACACGCAAAATACGGATGTAGCCTCCACCGCCCCGCTTACTCTCAACCAAGTAACCGCGGTCAGCAGTGAATCGCGTATTAATCACGTAATTGATTTGCGATGGGACGCATTGAAATCTTTCTGCAATCTCACTGCGTTTAATCTCAATATACCCGGTTTGCTCATCTTCAAGTATCTGCTTTAAATAACTCTCAATGATATCCGATGTATTCCGCATGATCTCACCTCAATTATTCTAAGTATTCGCCCGGCTGACTTTGACTATCTTTGACTTAATTATACACGCGGGTTGATGGATGTGCAAAAGAAATGCGTACTGGATTCGTTCGTTTACTTGCAAGTTCTTGTCGATTACTTGCAAGTTTTTGTCGAACACTTGCAAGTTTGTCCAATTTACTTGCAAATTACTGTCGATTACTTGCAAGTTCGTTTATTTTAGTCGATACGTCCGATTACGATAGCTTCCAGTAAAGGGAAGGTTCAATTCTCGTAATAATCTCGAAGAAGCTGAGATCGATTCAATCCTACAAAACTCGCGAAATTGCTTATTGGTTATTGTTTCCCCATAAAGGAGACGATAATCCTGTAAAGCACGAATATGGCCATTCTTGTCTCGCAGACCGCAGCGAGGGCATGTCCAGGTTTTCCATTCATAGTGCATTTGTACACGATCACATCGCGTGCACATGACACCGTTACGCAGCCTTTTAAAAACTGCTTCTGGAATTAGGGAAGTCGGGTAGACCATCTTAGGGGAGTGGATGGTTTGTAAATAGTCGGCAAGTTGCCGAGCTTGTCCCGGGGAAAGGACATCTTGGGTGTAATACTCATAGAGGTTGTCAAGTAGACGTTGCAATCCGCTTAAGTGAATTGTGATGATGCCGGGTACAGTTTTACCGATAATGGTGGATGAATTCGCGAAAACAACCGCTCCGATGATTGGCAATTGAATGCCCAGTCCATGTAGTAATACAGCACTCAACTTTCGGCGGTGTCGTTCGACCTGATCGGCAGGATTCGAGAGACCGATTGTCGGCTCGTCCTCTTTTCTTCGGGTAAACTGATGTTTCTCTTCGTCAAAGTTCACTTCGCCGGCAATGTTTTTCATTTCGACGATCAAGATGAATTTTCGGGAAATAAAGATGGTGTCTAACTGATAGGTGACTTCTTCGATTGGCAGATGAAGATCGTGCAGCAGATCAAATGGCTCCAAACTATCCAACAGCTTCCATTCGGCGTCTCCTCTCTGTTCACCAACAAATCCCGCTTGTCTTCGGCGGATCATCTCTCTGCTAGTTTCTTCATAGCTGTCACCTACCGGCAGGTATCGCCAAACGGCTTCGAGCAATGACAATTTCACAGGCTTTCCTCTTTTCATTACGTTCAAAAGCACTCCTCCTTCATCCACACCATAGCTCAGCCCTTCAATTAAAACAAGAGGCCCTTAAGTCAGGACCTCCTTAAATGAGACTAAAGAGAACGAGGATGATCAATAAGAGCACAGCCGGAATAATATGTACGATGATTGATCTCCAAATTGAAAGCTTGTGTACCTCGGCTATAGCCAAAATGTTAATGATTATGGACCAAATTCCAATCAGGTCCCCTATGTATAACAGGATCATCTGTAACGGGTAATCCGAATTTCCGTAAAATCCGGTAATATCTCCGTAAATCATATTCAGCGGGAGATTTATGAGTATTAAACCAATAATGGAAGGGATAAACGCCCACCCTGTTGCAATTTTCATCTCCTCTTTTGAACCGGTCCCGCCCAACCATTTTCCGATGTGGAAATTTAGTTTATAGCTGACCCACCAGATGATGAGTCCCATGATGCTTCCGAAGATTAATGCTGAAATCAGGTCTCCCCACATTTTCCCTCCGTCAGTTGTTGAGGGAGCAAATAAACTTAAAAATCCAAATAGAACAGCCAACCATCCAGCATATTTAACCGGTGTATATTCAATAACATAACGGAAAGTGCTTCTTGGCTTCACCATAATTCCTAACCATGGAAAGATTTTCGTTTTTTCATTTGCTGAATCCACTTTTACACCTCTTTCTCATATATATCCTACCAACATTTTCTATTTTCAGGAAGGTGAAAAAATAAAACTGCTCTGTACCAAACAGCACAGAGCAGCAAAGGGAACTAACGGATATGCGGAAGAGGGACATACCCGTTCTACAGTCCTTCTATCTTTGCTTTAGGTGGGGGTAAGGGTGATTAGAACGGGCGGCCGAATGGCGGGACGCCAAATCCCGGACCTGTCGCCGGTACTGGACGAGCTGGAACCGTTACATTTGATTGAGTGAAGTAATGACGAGGGATGTCTGCAAAATGCTGACGGTTTACGTTCACTATCGGATGGATGAAGGGAACTTCACGCGGGATAAACGAATCGAAACAACGGTATTGCGGCGGGCACACGACGGGGTTTGTACGGAGTGGCGCTACCTGGGTAGGACAAAAATTGTGCGGATACATATCAATCTCACCTCCCCTCGGGTTTTCTACATTAAATGCCAGCATCTATTATTCGGCAACGGACAATATCCTAATTCTCCTAAATTATTATGTAAATAGGCTTCATTTTCTTTCGTGCATAGTATAATTGAATAAAGGGACGCCAAATAGGAGGGGAGCCTTTGGAACGAATCGTCTTGTTCGATGGAGTATGTAATTTTTGCAATAGCAGCGTGCAGTTTATCATTAATCGCGACCCTGCGGGCAAAATTCAATTTGCCTCCCAGCAAAGCGTGGTTGGCGAAAATCTGATGGCCGCTCACGGCATTACGGGAAATGATAGCATGGTCTATATAGAGGATGGCCAGGCGTATACAAAATCGACAGCTGCCCTTCGCATTGCTAAGCATCTCACTATGCCATGGTCAATATGTTCCGTTTTGACTATATTGCCGCTTCCAATCCGGGATTCAATTTATAGTCTAATCGCAAAATACCGCTATCGTTGGTTTGGCAAGCGTGACAGTTGCATGATCCCACCTCCTTCGATCCGCAACCGGTTCTTGCATGACTAATTCAGCAACTAAACTACTAAAGCTGCCAGTCCCCTTCTTAGGCTGGCAGCTTTTCCATTACACATATCGTAATACAGGTTTTGTAGTGTATTTTAGTTCACGTTCATTAGCAACTTTAGCTACGCCATGTTCGGATGCTTTTATGCGCATTCCGCTTTCAACATCGAAGAAGTGTGCGCTATCCATTTCAAACCCGAGCATGACTTCCTCGCCAGGTGAAACAATTGTTCTCGACTCTACTTGGGCAATGAATTCTTGAGAACCGATGGACGAATATAATAACATATCGGAACCAGTTAGTTCAGAAACAGCAATTTTGGCACGGAGCGGCTCATAACGAGACCCTTCATTTCCTGTTTGCAGTTGGATATGTTCTGGACGGATACCCATTACAACTTTCTTGCCGGTGTAACCCATTGCATTTAAAATGGCCATTCTCTCATCCGGCACCTTCAGCTCGAATCCCTCTGAAACAAAGCGACCATCCACAATTGTCCCATTGAAAAAGTTCATGGACGGCGACCCGATGAAACCTCCTACAAACACATTCTCAGGGAAATCATACACTTCCTTCGGGGTTCCGACCTGCTGGATCACTCCTTCTTTCATAATGACAATCCGGGTGGCCATCGTCATCGCTTCTGTTTGGTCATGGGTTACATAAATAGATGTCGTTTTCAGTCGCTGATGCAGTTTGGCAATTTCTGCGCGCATTTGGAATCGCAACTTGGCATCCAAGTTCGATAACGGCTCGTCCATTAGAAATAGTTTCGCTTCCCTGACAATCGCTCGGCCTAATGCGACACGTTGCCTCTGCCCCCCGGACAATGCTTTCGGTTTCCGTTTCAGCAAATCCTGCAATCCTAAAATCTCAGCCGCTTCACGAACACGGCGATCGATTTCTTTTTTATTCGTTTTGCGGATTTTCAATCCGAATGCCATATTATCGTAAACCGTCATATGCGGGTACAATGCATAGTTCTGAAACACCATCGATATGTTCCGATTGGAAGGAGGCACGTCGTTCATCAGTTTCCCATCCAAATAGAATTCGCCAGATGAAATTTCCTCAAGTCCTGCAATCATCCGAAGCATTGTAGACTTCCCACAACCGGAAGGGCCGACCAGTACAATGAACTCCTCATCTTTGACATGCAGGTTAAAATCCGTCACTGCATTTGCATTAACCGCCTTATCATACCGCTTATTTATATTCGTTAAGACTAACTCAGCCATCATGCACCCTCCTTATGATCATTTTCCACCTGATTGAAGATTGATACCTTGAATAAAGTACTTCTGGAAGAAGAAGAACAAGATGATCACTGGCAATAAAACTAAGAGTGACCCAGCCATCAAGTAGTTCCACTGTGTACTCATTTCTCCCTTGAATACTTGGAGTCCGATTTGGAGCGTATAGAGTTTCTCATCATTCAAATATAGGAGCGGACCCAAAAAGTCGTTCCATGCACCGTTGAATGAGAAAATCGCTACAGTAGCCAGAGCCGGCTTAGTCAGTGGTATGCCGATTTTTCTCCAAATATAGAAATGGCTGGCTCCTTCCATCCGAGCGGCTTCAATCATCTCATTGGGAATCGTCATATAAAATTGCCGCAGCAAAAAGATATTGAACGCGCTGCCGAAAAAGGCAGGCACGACTAATGGATAGTAAGTATTCAACCAACCTAAGTTGGCAAATAGGACATACTGCGGGATTAGCGTAACGAACCCCGGTATCATCATCGTTGAAAGGACAATGGCAAATAGGACATTCCTTCCTTTGAATGGGATCTTCGCAAACCCGTATGCCACGAATGAGTTCACAAATACTTGACCGATGACAACCAAGACGGTGATTGTCAACGTATTGATCGTATACAGATCAAAAGGCGCAGCTTCCCAAGTTTTGATGAAGTTCTCCCAATGCCATCCTTCCGGAAAAAAGGTAGGAGGAAAGCTCATCACTTCTTGCATCGTCTTCAATGCCGTTGAAATCATCCACCAAAGAGGGGAAAGAAATAGAAGACTTCCGAGACAAAGCAAAACGAAATTGGCAATCTTCAATACCTTATTCCTGTTCGTCATACTATCAAAATAAGATTCTTTCATCGTTTCGACTCCCCTTCGTAATGCACCCACCGAGGAGCAAGCTTCAGATTAATCATTGTTAGGATAAATACGATGATGATTAAAATCCAAGACATAGCCATGGCATATCCCATATCAAACACTTTGAATGCTTTATTCCACATATAGTAGTTATAGAACAGCAAGGAGTTTGCAGGTCCGCCAGTGCCGTTCGACATGACATATGCTTCCTGGAAAATTTGGAATCCACCGATTAAACTTGTCACAACGTCAAAGAAAATAACCGGTGTAATCATCGGCAGAGTAATATAACGGAATTGCTGCCATCTGCTCGCTCCATCAATTTGAGCCGCTTCATAGAGCGACTTCGAAACGCCTTGGAGGCTTGCTAAATATAAAAGCATTCCGCCCCCTACTCCCCAAAGCTTCATGAGAATCAAAGAGGGCTTTGTCCATTCCGGATCGAACAGCCAGTTTGGCCCATCAATACCGAACCAGCCTAATGCCATATTGACTAATCCTGTACTCGGGTCTAATAGTTGCATCCACAAGAGATATACACCCACACCGGATAAGACAGCCGGAAGGTAATAAATCGTTCGGAAGAAACGCATGCCTGGAACGTCCTGGTTGAGGAGGACGGAAAGTAAAATTGCACCGATGGTGGTGAGAGGAACAGAAAAAGCTACATAGTAAAGAGTGTTCCAGAGAGAGGTCCAAAAGAGCTGGTCGTCGACGAACAATTTTTCGTAGTTTCGAAGCCCGACAAAGTCCATTTGGGACGTAATATTGTAATTCGTAAAGCTGGCAACGAGTGAAAATAACAACGGTCCAGCTGTGAAGACAAGGAAGCCGATGATCCACGGAAGGATGAAGACATAGCCGACAAGCCCTTCCTGCCGCTTATAGTTGAATTTTTTCCTTTTCATTTCTCAAACTCCCCTACAGTTATAGCTTGAACTGATTTTCTATAAAGAGAAAGATAGAGAGCATCCCGCTCTTCCAGTCATCACTAGAAGAGCACTGCTCTCTCACCCATTTATTTGTTTTCTTTTGCAAGGTTTTCAACCGCTGCCTGCGCATCCTTTAATGCCTGTTCAGGCGTCTTCTTGCCTAATAGGACATTATCGATTTCCGGATTCATAAGAGTCGGGAAATCCGGTGCAGAAAGAGGATACGGCGTCAATAATGTATTCGGCATGTTATCCACAGCCAATTGGTACACGACCTGGTCTTTCTCAGGCAGTTCCGAACTTTTCGCTGCCGCTTCTGCTGCTTCGATATTGGCTACATTGTCATAGTTTTTAACAGCCCAATATTCCTGAGCTTCTTGATCCGTCAAGTATTTGATGAACTCCCATGCTTCTTCCGGATGGCTGGAGCCTTCAGGAATTTCAGCTACGAACCCGCCTCCCCAGCTCGTGTGGCCACTACCTTCCTCTTTTTCAGGAAGCATTGCTACACCGAAATTGAGGTCCGGAGCATAATCACGGATTTGTGTATAGAACGTAGGCGTATTCACAAACATCGCTAACTTACCAGTGAAGAATGGATTCCCTTGCTGACTATCAATTTGGGATTTAACTGAATTGATGACATTATCACCATAATGGTTCTTCCACTCCACTAACCAATTGAGTGTCTCAAGGTTAGTCTCCGTATCGATTTGTACTTCGCCTTCTTTGCTGACAAAATTCTCACCACTCGCATTCAGCATCCAAACATCATAGTTGACACCGAACAAAGGGTAGAAACCTAAACGTTCATAGTTTTCGCCGTTCTTCTTATCCAATTTAGCTGCATACTCTTCAAGTTCAGCCCATGTTGTCGGCGGTTGTTCTGGATCTAAACCAACTTCCTCGAAAGCATCTTTGTTGTAATACAAAATACGTGTATCTGTATTAAATGGAATTCCATAAGAATCCCCTTCATATAAGGTTGATTCCCAAAGTTCAGGATAGAAACGATCAGAAATATCGTCCTTCTCTAAGAACTGGGATAAGTTCATTGCTTGCTTTTTCTGTCCACGGAGTGCAGTTGCATTGATGTCGTTAATGACTACATCAGGTGGATCGCCTGCTGCAATTGCCGCAAGTTCTTTCGTCCATATATCGCCCCATGGTACAAAAGTGTGTTTAACAACGATTTGATCTTGGGAATTGTTAAAGTCTTCAACGATTTTTTCAATTACCGGCCTTCTGATTTCAGAACCCCAAAATGTCCAAAAATCTACAACAACTTTCCCATCAGCTTCTGCTTCTGCAGCCCCATCATCTTGTTTCCCCGTTTGGAAGCCTGCGCAGCCTGAAAGGATGAGCAACACAGACAATAACGAAAACAGCCATCTCTTTTTGTACAACTCATTCTCCTCCTAAAATAATTTCTTAAAATAGCAATGCACTTCTGTATTCCCCCTCACCTTTAAGATCAAAACTCATTTCCAAAGAAACTTCGAAAGTCGAAGAGAAAGGCCTAAGGTAATGGATTTTAACATAAGCAA
This sequence comes from Chungangia koreensis, assembly GCF_042651785.1. NCBI lineage: Bacteria > Bacillati > Bacillota > Bacilli > Lactobacillales > Chungangia > Chungangia koreensis. The sequence continues at coordinate 188,089 of NZ_JBHSEC010000022.1, read as the reverse complement.
AAAGCCCTATTCCGAACTGACGGAATGGGCTTATAGTCTCTATCCAACTTATAATGTAGTTTTTTGAAGGTTCGAAAGTATGCCCTTGAATACCATCATGAATGGTTATGTTTGAATAATTCATGAATCACAGAGCAAATCCATAGCGGGCAATAAGCCAGTCAACCTTGGGGTAAAAACAATGATTTTCCTAATTATATCTGCTCTGCCAACGGACAAACATATAAAAGTCTACCTCCCCGTGGAGAAGTAGACTTTCTCTTATTGCGCTATGTTCTCTGTAATTTTACTGCTAATCCATCCGTCTTTTCCATCTGGCAGCTTCACCAACAGCCAAGTACGATATTCGCTGTCAGTGGCTTCTTTATGCAAGTATTCCAGCTGGATAGACTGATCAACGGAATCAACAATTGAGCTGCTAAGTGACGGTTCAGAGCGTACATTGGCATATTCTGTATTAATCATTAAATAAATCGGTGCAGTTGCGACTATTTCAGTCTCTGCCTCGGAATTATCTGCAAATAGACTAATCCCTTTTGCTTTTTCAACGATTTCATTACCGTATACAAATCCACCTGTTCCAACTCCGATTGCCAACACTGCTGCTACTAACCATTTCTTATTTTTCGTCAAAGAAGTCTTAAACGAATGGAACAAAGCAGAACGGTATTGGAACTTGAGGAAGTCGGTTAAGGAGTCGGGCCTTCCGATCGCCTCATCGATTTTAATGAGCTCGCGGATTTGTCGTCTCTTCAAGCTTCCATCCAAAAATTGAAACTCAATTTCATATCCACATTGAATGTACAAAAAATTTTCTAATAAATAGAACGCTTTTAACTCATCCGTAAAAGCTTCCGCATCTTTAGTTGTTTCCCCTAAATAAGACCCATCCCGCTTCCAACGCTTACCCACTCTTTCCAAGTACTTGTGAGCTATAAGCAGATCTTCAGTGCGGTCTCGTTTGAGGGCTTCTTTAATGAACCGGAACAGTAAATCACCTGTTTTTGAAAAGTTAGAATCAATATTTTTGTCCAAAACAGTTAGCGGCATATCAGAATACAGCTTTTTCACTGTAGTATAAAAACTATCATAATGCCCATTTTGATATTCCTCTAACAAAGCTTCTTGGAAAGAAAGGTAATAGTATAAATGCGCTTCATAGATGGCTGATTTCCCACCATACATTTCTGTACGGGCTGCAACAGGTTGACTCTTAACCGTAAGGTAAAGCTCTTGTGAAATTCGGATCGCGTCCTTCCACAACTTCTTGGTTAGCAACTGTTTTATACCTGAGACTGATTCACGAAGCCACTTTTCCGTTTCTTTACGTTCTTGGCCATTTAATTCGAGTGCATAATCTTTACTTAAAAGGGCCATTTGACTGAAAGCAATATTCAGCTGATTCAGTTGGTCGTTTACACGAAGAATTGTTCCACCGTACAGAGCCGCCATAGCTAAACGATAGGTCTGCTCCAGCGTTTGCAAAAAACCGTAGAAGTGATCGACATACTCATCCCAGTCTTCAAACACATTGTCTAAAGAATCACTGATTTTGGATTGATCACTCCCGCCCATCAATGCGCCAACTCCAGCACCAGCGAACGGAATACCGACAAGCAAACCAAGTACGGAAGCTGTTCCTTTAATGAATGCTTTATCCTTCGCACTTTTCGCCACAGAGTCAAGTGTCAATGCATACCTGCCCACAGATTCTGCATAGCTCTTCAACGCGTGAACGATGTTGTCCACGCTATGTAAAATGCCATGTTGAATTCCATTGAAAAATTCAGCGGGATATCGATATCGCTTAAACAGTTCCCCGTACTCGCCTAATGACATTTTTTTGATGAATTCAGCATAATCCTTTTCAATCTTCTTAAATTGAAGAGCCCTTTGCAAATCGGCTGATACATGCGAGGGATCCGTCAATTTAAAAAACTGTTTCAGAAAGTAATCCCGATCTTCCTTGGAAGGTTCATCCGGAACTGATTTTTCCAAACGATCCAATTCCTCATACCGTCTTCGAAGATGATTCCACACTTGCTCCATTGCCTGATCTGTCAACAACTGTGAATAAGCATTTACTTCGTTGTACACCTCTTGATTGAGTCTGTTTTGCAAATCTCGATCAATGGCATTGTATTCCCGTACCGGATTTTCAAAATATTGATGGATCTGTTTAGCCATTAGAATAGATCCAATACATCGAGACCATCTACCATATCAGTAGCTGAACCCAAATCAGCCGCCGAGATTTGCGAAGAAATGGCATCGACTTCACTAAAGGAATTTTGAAGATCAAACGGTTGTGAGTATGTATATGTATCAGCCATTGATGAAGAAAAAGTTACTTGAGTGCTTCCGAACAAGTCTGGTGAAGTAGTAAAAGAATTGCCTGCTGACCCAATTCCGTGAATGCCGTCACCTGTAAAGTTGGGGCTGACAGTCCCGATCACATCCCCGCCTTGAGAAAAATTTTCGGTTCCAAAAATAGAAGGTCTACCCACGATGTCATTCTCAATGCCCGGCAAGTCCAAAGTCGTACTTCCATACACATTTTCATAAAGATGGCCCGTATCCCCATCTGCATATGAGACAGTAGCACCTCCGGCAACACTTGGTACGATATTTACAACCACGTTTCCACTACCGTCCACAAGAGTTAATTCGTTAAAAAAACTCTTTTTTATGAATAATGTTTTCGCCAATAACGGGTCATTCTCGAACATCGAGGTTAGCAATGCTGAAGTATATTCCATATGTATTCTCCTTAAAAATTATAAGTAGGTCTAAAGTCTATTATAATTCTATTGTTTATAGGATGGAATACCTTTAATTTGAAATATTAGAAATTTGCTATTTTCATTCCCGAATGAAAGCTTTGGTTGTTATTGAGATAAAATGATATCCTTACAGTCGAGGTGAACCATATGATCATTGATACGTTGAAGTCTCATTCATCTGTCCGAAGCTATACGGATTATGAATTGACAAAAGAAGATGTAGCGGAGTTGATCGAGGCAGGGCAGCATGCGGCAAGTTCCCATTTTGTACAAGCGTATTCTGTCATTTGGGTCAGAGATCCAGAAAAACGCAAACAACTTGCCGAGTTGTCGAAAAACCCAAAACAGATTTTAGGAGCAGGGGCAGTCTTATTGTTTTGCGGTGATTTTAGCAGGCTTAAAGAAGCGGCAAAACTGCATGGTAAAGATATTGCCGTCGGACCTGCTGAAAATCTGTTGGTAGCTTCAATAGATGTAGCATTATTCGCCCAGAATGTAGCGGTCGCTGCAGAGTCCAAAGGTTATGGAATTTGTTATATTGGCGGAGTCCGTAATGCTCCATCTGAAATTAGTCAGTTGTTCGGACTTCCTAAAGGAGTTTTCCCTGCTTTCGGCATGACGATTGGCGTACCCGCTGAGCGGAATGAAGTGAAGCCTCGTCTCCCGTTAAATGCCATCCTTCACGAAGATGGTTACGAACAGGACAAATATCCGGAAATCTTAAAAGAGTATGATCAAACGATGAATGATTATTATTTAGAGCGCGGGTCAAACAATAAAAACACGAATTGGTCCGAACAGATGGCGGACTACTTGGAAAAACCGAGACGGCTTCATATGAAAGAATTTTTAAAAGAACAGGGATTCACGTTTGATTAAAAGTAGGAAGGGGCTGCCTTCTAAGCTTGTGCTTAGAGAGCAACCCCTTTTTTGTTTACTACCGATTGTGATGCGTTTACTACCGATTATGCTTTGTTTACTACCGATTATGATGTGTTTACTACCGATTCTTCTCCGTTTACTACCGATTATGCTTTGTTTACTACCGATTTCATTAAAAGGAGGTGCATGGCCCGTTATTCTGTTTAATAGCCATTATTTCCGGAAGAAGATAGTACCGCAAATAATCAAATAATACTCTTATTCGCTTTCGGAACTAACTTAGGGGGCATTGGAACGTGAAGTCTCCAAATAATACTGACTGGTTGACTTCCTTCATGTTGTACATAGTCAGCTGTTCCTAAAAAGACATAGGGAGCCGTATACCCATCTTCCTTTCGGTATTCTCGTACAAAAAGGGCAATCTGATGTCCCATTTTGCGATGATTGAAGTATCGAAAAGCCGTCTGGCTCGTGTCTGAAGTACGACTTTGTGATTGCCAATGGAATAGGTAATCGCTGATTGCATAATCTTCATACATTGTTGACGGTGAAAAGTCCTTATCTGACTTGTTAAGTGTAATGAAGAGCGCATCTATCTTTTGTTCCTCGAAATGCTTAACACCTTCTCGGAAAGCCGGCTTCTGTTCATCATCGAAGTATCCGAACGCTGCCATAACTTGATCAGTCGTATAATGAGCATGAACCCGAAGTGGATTGACGATTGCAAACGGAGATGGCTTTTCCACAAAATCGATACTCTGATAGCGAACAGTTAGTACACTTTTAATTTCTTCTTTCAAAATTGAATCCCGTAAGAGCGTTTGAATTCCCTCTTCAGTCGATCGAAAACCCTCTCTTTCAGGTGCTTGAAGGAAGAAGGAATAATAAAGCATAGCAATCATCTTTCGTTCTTCTTCAGTTCGAACTTGCCCATCCTCTAAATACTTTAAATAGAATCGAATGAGTTCCGCTGAATCCAAATGGAAGAGTGAATGGATACGCTTGGTAACAACCTCTTCAAATGGAGAACTGAAATCCTGAGCAACTCCTGCCTCGACTTTCATTCGTTCGAACAATCGATTCTTTCCGTATAATTCAGGGAGTGTCAGATGATGATACTTCATGAAATTCGAAAGCGTTAATGCTTTTTTAGTATCTTCCTCGAAATGCTTGATCTTGTTCAATAGGCGGGTTTTTGTATTTTTGGTTGCTTGAAGACTCCTTAATACATATTCCTTCGCCTGTTTTTCTATTTTCATAAAGCATCCCTTCGGCAAGAATGAAAAACCATTTTCTACATAGTAACGAACGGAATGTCGGGTATTTCCAATTAACGCCCGAAATTTATCCTCAAAGGAATATTCTTTATGTGCTTGTCCAACGAAGTCCAAAACAGTCAGGCATTCCTTTTCTTCCGCCAGACGAAGACCCCTTCCCAACTGTTGCAGGAAAACAGTTAAGCTTTCTGTAGGTCGTAAAAACAATATCGTATTCACTGATGGAATATCGACACCTTCATTGTAAAGATCCACTACAAATATGAAACGTATTTCCCCACTCTCTAACTTCCGCTTGGCCTGATTGCGTTCCTCTTGAGGCGAGTCTCCGTGAAGGGCAATAGATGGGAGGCCCGATTGAGTAAAGAAAGAAGCCATATAGATCGCGTGCTCAACCGACACACAAAATCCAAGTCCCTTTACATCATTGAAGGAAGCTACATAACGTCTCAAACTACTGACGATATGCTCACTTCTTCTGCGATTATTCGTATAGACATTAGACAGTTCTCCTATGTCATAGCCCTTTCTCGTCCATTTCAGCTCCTCCAAGTCCACCGTATCGGTTACGCAAAAATAGTGGAAGGGGCTTAAGAGCTTACGGTCAATTGCTTCCGTTAGTCTCATTTCTGCAGCTATTCGTCCATCAAAGTGGACTAAGATATCCTTTCCATCCATCCGCTCCGGTGTTGCAGTTAATCCTAAGAGAATCTGTGGTTCGTAATAAGATAACAGTCTTTTATAACTTGGCGCTTCTGCATGATGGAATTCATCCACAATTATGAAATCATAAAAGTCCTTTGTCGTTTGAATGTCCATCCGTTGACTATTCCAGCTTTGGATACTCATAAACAAATGATCAATCGAAACGGGCCGGTTACGTCCTACGAACAAATCACCAAAGTTAGGGTCTTTCAAGATTGCTCGGAACGTCCCTAAGCTTTGTTTTAAAATCTCTTCCCGGTGGGCGACAAACAACAGCTTTGCATTTCGGTTGGCTTGTAGGAATCTTTTAAAGTCAAATGCGGATATCACGGTTTTACCAACACCAGTAGCAGCAACAACTAAGTTTTTATTTCTCCCGAATGTAATCCTCTCGGAAGATAATTGTTCTAATATCTCTTTTTGATAATGATAAGGTTGAATATCTAAGTAATACTGCTCCTGTTCTTCTGCAGCAATTGGCTTTTTCAACGATTCCTCTAATGTGATCCAGTCATCAGGATTACCTACTCGTAATTCCTTAAATTCAGGGTCATTCCAGTAGCTTTCAAAGGTTGCCTCAAACTTTCGAATAATATCAAACGAATCTTTTTCGGTTACTTTTAAGTTCCATTCAAGCCCCGAAGTCAAAGCAGGATTCGATAAGTTGGAAGAGCCGATATATGCTGTACTAAATTTTGTGTCTCTCTTAAATAGATAAGCCTTCGCATGCAATCTTGTTCGTTTCTTATCAAATGAAATACGAATTTCTGTATTAGGCAATTTACTTAACTCTTCAATCGCCTTATAGTCGGTTGCCTCCATATAAGAAGTGGTAATTACACGTAATTTCCCACTCTTTACTTCCGTGAAGTATTTTAACTCGTCTAAAATACATCGTAATCCCGACCACTTAATGAAAGAAACGATCCAGTCAATTGAGTTGGATGAGACAATTTCCCTTTTCAATTCCTCCAGCATATTAGGCTCAGCATGGGAGCCGGTAAATAATGAGCTTTCACTTAAAGGCGTAACCGGGCGTATTGGTTTTTCACTGTGCAAGAAATAAGTAGTATTCAACTTATTATAAATTGAAGTTAGTATTTCTCCTTGTTCTTCTATTTGAAGATCTTTGATTTCATCATTCTCTAAACGATCAGAAAGGGTGTTGATGATTTCATTGCAGACCCGGATTTGGTTAAGTAATGCTTCCGGCTTTTCCTCGCCAGCCTTGTCCCGTATGTAAGACAATGCTCGTCTCGTTACAGTAGAAATATAGGAGGCAAGCATTTTTCGAGCGTCATCCGCATCTATTGCATCCCTTTCAATGACAAATTGTTCTGAAGAAATGGCATCTAATTCTCTTTTCAGTCGATGTGTAATTATTTCTTCGTAAATTCCTTCTTTCATTTTCATCCTCCTTCCCATTCATCATCGATTAGATCTACATTAACAAAATGTTCCGAGTAATAAACAATACTTTTGTTAAAGAGCCAACTCTTTTTCCCTATCTATATTTCGCACTATATTCCTTCATCTGTTCAGCGGGGTTTAAAACTGCGTTCCCATGGCAAACTTCGATTCTGACCGGGGTCAATTTCGTAATGATTGTACTACTTTGCAGCGCTTCTTCCATGTTGCCTGTAAAGATTTTCATGGGTGGCCGAAGTTCGCCTTTCTTCGAAGTAAACAGGTCTCCTGCTAATAGAACCTGATCTTCCTCATGGTAATACGCTACATGGCCTGGTGAATGACCAGGTGTGAAATATGGAGTGAGTCCGCCTATCTTGACTAAATTTCCTTCAGTATCTGTCGGAAGTGGTTTAGCTAACCCTTTTGGTAGGTTGGCTTCCAGTTTCTTTCTTCGAGGATACACGAGGTCCCCTTGCAAGTATGGGATTTCAATTTCATGTGCATAGACCGGCACGTTACATTGTTCCATTATTCCGGTGACGGCTCCTGTATGATCGCCATGTCCATGTGTGAGGAGGATTCGATTGAGCGGCCCAAGATTCAACTTCCCAATTGCTTTCATGATGCCTTTCGTCATGTATTTCATTCCCGTATCCACCAACGTTACGCCTTGATCGTCAACTACGAGCCATACGTGGATCGGAAGCAACAACTTCGAGGAGATACTCCAAATATGTTCAGAAACTTGTTCTACCTTCATTCCTCTTCCTCCTTCAATCTTCTTTCAAATCTGTACAGTAAAAAAGATTGAAAAGTTTCATTTTCATCTTGGTTATTTAACTTTTAGTTAATCTTTTCTCGTTTAAGGGAATAACTTTCACAGAGAAGAAATAAAGGATGATACTAAATGCTCCATACATTAGGCTATACGACGACAGGCGAGCTACTCGCTGACTTTCCATTAGAGGAGATACATACACAGGATTTCAAATGGTTTTGGGTGGATTTTGATCAGCCGACTGAAGAGGAAAAGCTATTGTTGACTTTGTTCTTCCGTTTCCATCCGTTGGCAGTGGAGGACTGTTTAAATCGGTTGCAAAGACCGAAGTTGGATTATTATGATGACTTTTCCTTCTTTGTCTTTCATTCCATTTGTAATGACGATATGGAAGCAGAGGAGCTGGATTTGTTTTTAGGGACGAATTTCGTTGTGACATTCCATCTTCAGCATCTTCGGGAGATGCAGGATGCCCGTGAGCGCATCATGCGAAATCCAGAGAAATTCGAGTACGGCCCTAAGCTGGTGGCTTACCAAATTGTGGACCAGGTTGTCGACGAATACTTCCCCATTCTCTATAAAATTGAAGACCAATTGAATGAGATTGAGGAATCTTTGTCTCCATCGACTGTCCATTTGTCGATGGATTATGTATTTGATGTGAGGAGCGACTTGCTCCGTTTGAGAAGAACGATTTATCCGATGCGTGACCTGCTTTACCGGATTTTAAACTCGGAGCGTCTTGGATTGAATACGCATGAGCAGATCTATTTTGGTGACATATACGATCATCTGTTGAGGTTAAGTGAAATGGTGGATTCCAGCCGAGAATTGACAGCGGACATCCGAGACAGCCAACTTTCCATTAATTCCAATCAGATGAATCGGATTATGATGATTTTGACTATCATCTCGTCCATTTTCATACCACTTACTTTCATCGCGGGGGTCTACGGCATGAATTTCTCCAATATGCCAGAGTTGCAGTGGAAGTATGGCTATTTCATCGTAATGGGACTGATGCTCCTTATTTTCGTTGGAATGCTCCTTTGGTTCCGGCATAAAGGCTGGCTGCGTATCTTCAAATCGTAGAATCGCGTATTCATCATTTTCTTGGACAAATAACCTCCGACTCAAATACATACGTTTTAAAAAGAGGAAAAATTGGAGGAGTTGTATTGAAAAGATATTCCATCCGTCTGCTTGCCGCTTTTGTAGTTTGTATAGGACTTGGAATTTTGTTTGGATATTTGGCTTCGATGATCAGTGATCGCTCCATCGACCGATTCGATACGGCCATCATTGGTGCAATACAAGGATTGGAGACACCATGGCTGACGAAAATGATGCAATTCATCACGATGTTCGGATGGGGATTACCGGTCATCATCCTTTCGATCGGCGTGATCGTCCATTTAGTTTTCATATTGAACTATCGCCGACAAGCTTTCCTATTTTTTATAGTGGTTGGAGCGACTCCTCTCCTGAATATTGTTTTAAAGGCTTATTTTCAACGGGAACGACCGATGATTCACCGCATAATGGAGGCAAATGGATACAGTTTTCCGAGCGGTCATTCGATGATCGCCTTCAGCTTTTATTCCATACTTGCGTATATCCTTTGGAAAAATGTCAATAGTCGAAACGGCAGAAAAATGCTTGTACTCGTTTCCGGTTTCATGATTTTAGCCATTGGAATAAGCCGAGTTTACTTAGGCGTCCACTTCCCTAGTGATGTTCTCGGCGGCTTCCTTGTTAGTGCAATCTGGGTCATCTCCGCACTCGCGGTATTCAGATGGCTGGAGAGGCAAAGAAAAATGGTCTAATAATGTTTAAACTTAGTTAGCTTTCAAGGTGCTCGTTAGTTCCTTAAAATCACGAATGACGAGATCTGCTTGAGCGAGTTCATCTTCGTGGGCAAAGTCGAAATGGCAACCAACCGAGAACAGCCCATTTTCCTTGCCAGCCTTAATATCAGATAATCGATCACCTACCATGGCACCGGATGTAACCGTGTATTTCTCTATAATTGTCCTTACAAGGTCTGACTTGTTTAACGACTGGATTTGCTCAATGCTAAAGGTTTCGGTCACCCAGCGATCCAACTGATAATAGTCGACAATTGCCTTCAAGTATTCCTTTTTTCCATTACTGGCGATGAAAAGAGAACCTGACTGCCGTAATTCTTCAAAAAGCTCTTCAACACCGGTATAGAGGGCACCTTGTCCCGATTTAATGAGCGCTATCAACCGATACAAGAAATATAGATCTACTTCCTCATGCATAGTCTCACTATGCATGGGGAGTAACGTTTTCCACACGACCGGAAGTGGGACTCCCATAATTTCACGGTATTGCTCAATCGGGGTTTCACCTGACCATGAATCTTTTTCTCTTAAATGTTGAAAGGTCTCTTCAAGCGCCTTTTCTAATATAGTATTCGTCCGGAATAATGTTCCGTCCATATCAAATATATAAGCTTTCATCTCAATCCCCCTGTTCTCTCTATTTATAAACGATACAATCTTCATATTGTTTCACAAAATGAAAAGAGTTAGAGGCCAGCAATAATATGCCGGCCTCTAACTCTGGGTACTCATGACTCTATCATTCACAGAAAGAGATTGAATTATACATTGTAGAAGTCCATTTTCTTTTATATGGAATAAAAAACGGTCATACTATAGTTTGAATTCAAACTAACTGCAATGAAAGAGGTGCTATCTATGGAAAAATACCGGATTGATCCGACAAAAGGAATGGAGTTCGGCCTCTATACATTAGGTGATCATATGCCAAATCCCCAGAGCGGAGAACGGATTTCCTCTCAACAGCGTATTAATGAGCTCATCGAATTGGCGAAATTGGCTGACCAAGCCGGAATCGATTTCTTTAGTGTCGGGGAGAGTCACCAGGAATACTTTACAACCCAAGCCCATTCGGTGGTCCTTTCGGCCATCGCTCAAGCGACGGAAAACATAAAAATCGCAAGTTCTTCTACCATTGTAAGTACGTCAGATCCTGTACGTGTGTATGAAGACTTTGCGACGATTGACCTGATTTCCAATGGGAGAGCTGAAATTGTTTGTGGCCGGGCGTCCCGTGTAGGGCTTTTTGAATTATTGGGCTATGATATCCGGAACTATGAGGAACTGTTCGAGGAGAAATTCGAGCTTTTATTGAAAATAAATGAAGAAGAAGTGGTGAACTGGAGCGGAAAGTTCCGGGCACCGCTAAAAGATGCACAAATCCTTCCACGACCGTTAAATGGCTCGATGCCAATATGGCGGGCAGTCGGGGGGCCTCCTGCGAGTGCCATCAAAGCTGGACATGCAGGTGTCCCTATGTTCCTTGCGACATTGGGCGGTCCAACCGAAACTTTTAAACAGTCGATTGACGCCTACCGTGAAGCCGCAGAATTAAGCGGGCACGACTCGCAGCAACTTCCTGTAGCAACTGCAGGTTTCTTCTTCGCAGCTGAGACAACTCAAGAAGCTTTGGAAACCTATTATCCGTATATTAATGAGGGGATGAAACTATCAAATGGTCGAGGTTTCCCTTGGTACTCGTTCATGCATGGAGCAGAATCTGATAGCGTGATGAATGTAGGAAGCCCCCAACAAATCATAGAAAAGATTCTATATCAGCATGAAGTTTTCGGCCATCAACGTTACATCGGACAAATGGATTTTGGTGGAGTTCCATTTGATCAACTAATGAAAAACATCGAGTACATCGGCAACGATATCCTACCCGCCATTAAAAAGTATACGGCCAAGAAATAGACAAAAAAAAGTGCTTTAGCTCTTGTTATGAGTTAAAGCACTTTTCTAATGATATTCCTCTGATTGTCTATTTGGATTAATATCTGAAATCGCTTCTTGTATCAATGTGATATCTTCGGAGATTTTGCGTTTAATGAGGGGGTGGTTACAACGCTCATACTCTTCAAGTAACAATTCCAGTTCGCCAGTGAAGATCCGATACTCGTAGATGTCTCTCATGGCCAACTCCCTTGTGTATAGTTATTGTTACAATTATTACTACCCAATTAAGCAATAGAATAACCAATATTTTGCAGAAAAAGTATATTAATTTCAAAGAAGGCCTGGTTTTACTTTGTTTTCAACTCATTAAAGACGACATGTACGTTTCTTTTAAATCCATCCACACCAAGCCAATCGGCATAGTTTGTGGGAATGCGAATAGTTGAAAGGTCATTTTCCTTTTCTAAGACTATTTTACGGAGATGATTTAAATACTCTATTAACAAATTAATTTGCCCTTTCTGAACAATACCACCATGCCCCGTTACAATCAGTTCAATTTCAAGCTCAGAGAGTTTTTGGAGGTTCTCCAAAAACATTTCCGAATTGTATATAGGTGGGTGTAGTTTTTCTAACACGAGGTCTCCCGCAAATAAGATTCTTTCTTCCGGTAAGTAAAGGACCGCGTCGCTTTCAGTATGGCCTCCTCCGAAGCAATAGCACTCTACTCTGCGGTTCTCTCCTTCTAATACGAGCTTCTCCTCAAAGAGATGATTGGGAGGAATGATTTTTAGTTCATCGATCGCTTCAAGTACCTTCGTCATTTCATGCAACTGATTGGTGACACTGCTTTTGGCAATGGAATTTCTTTCGTTAATCAGACGATTTTCCAATTGCTTCAAATAAGCTTCCATTTCCATCTTCTCTGTTTCGAGGTCGCCAATTCGATTCTTTTCTATATGGAGGTCTCTCGTTTCAGGAGTGGAAATGATGATAGCATCCTGAAATAGTTGGTTTCCAAATGTGTGGTCACCATGATAATGAGTATTAAAAACATACTTGACCTTCTTCTGTGTCAGTTTCTCGGCAGTCTGCTTTAGAGCCTTTGCCGCGTCTGGAGTCGTAAATGTATCAACAATCAGCACTTCTTTTCCTAAATCGATGATTCCGGAATTGCTCATTGCCCCGGCACCAGGTTTGGCTATGACAGCATATACACCATCCGTTAGTTGTTTTACTTTGAAATATGGAGTTTCCACCTTGTCACCACCTAAAACGATTTATGCTTTCTTCAATATTGGTGAATAAAAATCCTTCAACTATAGAAAAAGAAACCGGAGTTTTTCCGGTTTCTTATGACTTCCGTCTTCTTAACACGTACACTACTCCAACTACTATGACTAAGGCTCCGCCGATGAGAAGCCATATGCTGCTATTTGAGAATGGCCCCTTGCTTGTATCGATGACGACGTCTACTGTCGGCTTTTCCCCTTCTCCTAACTCTGTTAGATCATCGGTAGCTGCTGATAATAATGCAGTCCGTGAACAAAGACTGGCCCTCAGTTGATCGTCATCCTTGGATGCGTATATGATATATTCTTTGTTGACCTCGAATTCGAATCCACAGCTGGCCGAGCTTCTTTCGGTGACTACTACCACTTGGGACTCGTCAATCCCCTTCCAGATTTCATCGACTGCAACGACTACTTCCATCGGATCTGCGCTGGAAAAAGTTAAGCCAGTTTTGTTGCGATCCACGATTTGAATGACTTTACCGGTAAATACTGCCCCGCTTCTTGCCATTTCTTCAGTTGGAGGCCCAGGCATTGCACAGGAGCAAGCATATGTGACAGGAGCAGAGAAATTAACTAATAGTGTAAAGGTTAAGACTGACAGGATTAATAATCGGATGATTTTCATGGTGTTCCCCCTTTTTTAGTTAGACGGATGGGAACGATTTTTGTCACAGAGTTTAGTGACATCCGGAGAGACTAAAACTTACCCAATCCCCGTTTTCATCTAACTGAATGGACTCACAAGTCTGCTCTGTTATATCAGGAGCACCAAAATGATCCCAACGTGTGTCATGAGTGGCAGTAATTTTACTGCCGTCAAAAGTTAGATCATCGATGATCGGATCTCCTTCCTCTGTATAACGAATGACCCGCACTTCATCCTGGGTACCCTCTTTAACATGTTGGATGAATTCTTCTAAACGTTCTCGGTTCACGCTCCCTTTCCCCCGGAGAACGATATCTTCTTCAGAAACTTCGTATTCCCCTTTCTCATGTTCATAAGGTGTTTTACCACTTAATGGTTCATCACTCTGATTACATCCAGTCAGAAATAGAAACGCCACAAATATGAAAAACCTTTTTATCATTTAGACCCTCCCTGTGTTTCTAAAAATTCGAAAACCTTTCAGGGAAGTAGACGTCTATATTCATGAGAGGTGACAGTTTTGACTAAACGCTTATTAATTTCAATTGTCTTTATTGCCGGTTTATTCATCATTTCTTTCATTGTTACCGGTAAATATGTTCTGAATTTAGTATTCGAAGATGCTTGCGGAAACGAAGTTGTTCATTCCACCCTATCTCCCGATGAAGAACGAATTGCGTATGTATTTAAACGGGACTGTGGTGCAACGACTGATTATTCCTATCAGCTTACGATTTTAAATGCTGATGAAGAGCTACAAAACAAATCAGGGAATGCTTTTATTTCTGACAAGCCGTTTACAGCCGAATGGACAGATGATCAGCAGTTAGAAGTCCAATATTCCAAGTTAGCCAAATCAACTAAGATGAAACGAAAGGTTGCCGGAGTCAATATCCAATACAGCCCTTCGTTTAACTGAATGGTATAAGAGTTTGGGTTCAACTTATTCTGATTTTTCGAGAGAAAAAATTAGTTCATTCGCTGTCCGCTTATTTAGACGAAACCATTTTTTCTTCAAATTCTTATCCGCCGCTAACTGTTTGATTCTCTTAATCTGCTCTTTAGTAGGAGGTTGTTTTTCTATTATTTCTTCGTAATTTTGAAAGGCCACTCTCCCAGCTGTTTCTGGAGAAAGTAGATCAATGAATTGATACATGGCAGTATAGGAATTTTCTAAACCGATACTATAACCGGAATCTGAACCTAATACAAACCTTCCACGATACTCTTCGACAAGCGGAACAAAATCCACTAATTCATATTTGCTTCCAGGGTTATAGGCAGTAAATCCAGCAAAGAAATCTATTAAAAGATTATCATGTTCTGCCAAAAGCTCCTCCAATTCATCCGGAGCTGTATGCACATTACCATGAGCAAAAATGAATAAGGTATTGGGGTGGTTTTTCAGTGTCAATTTAAATTGTTGCATCGGGAAACCATTAGGTGGATCAATATGAAGCATGACAGGAACTTTATATTCTGCTGCCAAATCATAAATCTCCGGAAGTAGGCCATCATTTGGATGTTTTGCTTTCCATTTTACAGAAGAATACGGCGAGTACTGAGATGCAGCATATAACTCCCCCATTTGCATAATCCCTTTCTCTAACTTTTGTTTTACATCCTGTAAACTGTTAGAATTCTTGTCAATTTTGACCCCGGTAAAAGCCGGATAAATTCGATTCGGATATTTCTCATATAAACTCCAGCTATACCGATCGGACTTGACTGCAGCGGGGTCAGAAACCGCACCGAACAATACTGTACGATCTATCCCATATTCGGTCCATGTATCCAATAGCGAAGCATAATTATCATTGCTCCTCCGTTCCTGAAGTTCTAATGTATCTGCATCGTGATTATGGACATCGATCAATGGAAGATCCAGATATTTATCAATCACAGTTGTTTGCTTCTTTCGCATTTCTATAATTTCGCTTACTATACGACGGTCTGCTACATATGAGGTCTTAGGTAGTATGATTGTTATCTTTAATGAAGCGATTAGCAAAATAAGTGATAAGAAGAGAACGATTATAAAAAGTTTTTTGTTAAAGAATCTGTCCATTTCTTCACCCCTTTTTGGTAAGAGAGTTGTTATTTTTATTCAAGATTTGATGCTCTCAATCCTTTTTTCACAGCAAAAAACCCTCTGATCGATTTGACCAGAGGGTTCCCGTTATTTCGATTCTTTTTTATTTGACAGTGCGATTAGAGCGGGCAATAGAATCGGCATCATGACGAAACTTAACAACGCAAGTCCGACAATGACGACCAAAGCTACTTGGATCAATGTCATGATTCCGGATGGGATCAATGCTGCAAATGTCCCGCCCAATATGATCGCTGCTGATATGACTACGCCACCGAGATGGCGGGCAGCTTCAACGATAGCTGTCCGTGGATTTGCATCTGTCTCTTTAAATCGCATCATGAGGAATATACTGTAGTCCACACCAAGTGCAACGATCATGATGAATCCAAAGAACGGCGCGTTCCAACTAAGCTCATTGATTCCTAAGAACCAGCCACTTAAAAGCTCACTGATTCCAAGTGATGTGAAGTATGCCAGTACGAGCGCCCCGATGATGAAGAGCGGCTGCCAGAATGAACGCGTTATAATCATCAGAACAATGGCAATCCCAATCAGCATGATTGTCGCTGTACGGCTGAAGTCGCCATTAGACATTTCCTGCAAGTCTGCATTCATGGACGATTTACCGCCGAGTGCTAAATCTGCTTTGTCCAAGTTTGTCCCTTTCACTGCAGCCCTTACTTGGCTATCAATGTCTTGTACGATATCCATTGCTTCTGCAGAGAATGGGTTCACATCTAAAATGATGGTCATCTGAACTGTTTCTCTGTCTTCCGACATATAAAGGTCTAACGCTTCTTGGAACTCTTCCCCTTCAAGCACTTCTTGCGGAATATAGAACGTTTCATTCGATTCACTTAAACCGCCTAAATAGGATTGGGCATCTTGGAGACCTTCGCTTACTTGGCCTAATCCTTCAGTACTTGCCAAAAGACCAGATTGGAGTTCGCCCATTTTTTCTTGAAGTTCACTAAGTCCATCAAGCAGTTGTTGTTGCCCATCATTCACTTGAGATAATCCGGAAGATAAGTCTGATGTCCGTGCTGCGATCTGCCCAGAACCTTTTGCACCTTTTTGTAATCCGGACTCAAGCTCAGCTGCTCCTGATTGAAGTCGGTCAACCCCTTCTTGAAGTGCTGCCAATCCTCCTTCAATCGATTGAAGGGACTCATTCGCCTCTCGGAATGAATTAATTGCCCCCTCATATTGCGGGATCATTTGATCAAGCTGAGTCGATAATTCGTTTAACTGTTCCTGTCCGGCTTTAGCTATTCCAATTGTCTGTTGAACTTTTGGATCGTCCGCCATTTCCGGTTTTGCTTGAACCAATGTATTCATCGATGCTTCAATTTGGCCAAATGCGGATTTGGAGCCATCAACCGCCTGTTTGATTCCGTCAAAGTATTGGGTAAATGAGCCGAGTCCTGATTGAATTGAGGTGTACCCATCTTGCAACTGGGAAACTCCATTTTGTAGGGTAGCAATGTTTTGATTGACTGAAGCCAATCCGTTTTCAATTTCATCAGCGCCAGCTGCACCATCACTCAGTCCATTGGTAACTTGGCCTAAAGCATCTCTCAATACTGTTACACCATTCTTAAGTTGAGCTGTTCCATCAATCAGTTGTTGAACATTCGATAGATCACTATTATTGCCTCCGACTTGTTCTTCTGCAGTTGAGAGCCCATCGTGAATCTCGTCGATTCCTGATTTTGCATCGCCAAGCCCGGAGTTAAGCGTTTCAGACTGATCACTAATGTATAGTTCTTTGATTCTGCCACCAGTCGGGCGTGTTGGCGACATCACTTTGGAAACGCCATCCACCTTTTCGATTTTTTCAGCAATTTCATCCAACGTTTTCAGTACTTCTGGATCATCCATCCGTTGATCGGATTGAATGATGAAGGTTGCTGGAGAAGAGAAGCCCGGTTCAAAATGGTCTTCAATGACGTTGATGCCTTGTTTCGACTCATACTTATCCGCCACTTCGTATAAGTCGTTGTAGTTCAGTTTACCGGAATGAATCCAAATGAACGGTATACAAATGACTGCTACGAAAAGTAGTGCTACTAATGGCCGAAGAACAGAATGTCTCGATAGGAAATGCCATAGCTTGCTGTCGCCATGCCCTTCAAATCGTTTCACCGGCCAGAACATCCGTCGTCCAAGTACTGCCATAAAGAACGGATTGAGTGTAATGATTACGGCTAATAATACTGCCACACCTACCGCAACAGCTGCACTTGCCTGATACAGTTTAAAACTCGCAAGTCCTAACGATACAAAACCGATCAAGACAGCAATGCCACTATAAAGAATCGTTTTACCTGCCCCTTTATATGTAGCTGAAACTGCCTCCACGATATTGTCGGTTTTGCTTAACTCCTCTTTAAATCGTGTAAAGAGTAAAATATTGTAGTCAGTCCCGATTCCAAACAGAATCACAACGATAAACACTTGCGTGAAGTTTGAAAATGGGAAGTCCAGATGGTCGACCATCTGAGCAACGATGTTCAGTGAGATGATATAAGACACACCTACACTAAGCAAAGAAATTAACGGTACAACAGGAGAACGGAATATAAGAACTAATACTGTGACAATAAAGATGACTGCAATGATTTCTGTCTTCTTCACTCCGTCTTGAGTCGAGTTGGAAAAGTCATTCGTCACCAAGTCAGTACCTGTTAAATAGGTGTCAACTCCTTCTACCTTTATAACTCCGTCAAGCTTCTCTTGTATTTCCGTAATCATTCCACTATTCTGATCCACTTCAATTTGTGTAAGAATTGTTGTACCATCTTCCGAAACTAGTTGTTCTTCAGTTTCTTCGCTGTCCAAATGAGACAGGATACTAAGAATGCCCAATTCCTTGTCGCGGGACTTCAATTCAGAAATCACATCTGCAATTTCTGACTTTTGTTGTTCAGACAATGCTTTCTCTGACCCACTATTAAATACGACGATGATCTGATACCGTTCAACCCCGCCCTCATTCAGGTCCTTAGCCATCTCCACAGCCTTGACACTTTGGAACGTGTCGGGAATTTCAATTTGCCCCTTTTCCCGGACCAGTTCATCTAAGTTCGGCATGGTCACGACCGCCAAAACAAATAGGGCAATCCAAATAACTAAGGAGGTAATTCTCCATTTTTTCGATTTCATACTACAATCACCTTTCTTTTCTCGTGCGGAATGAATATTCATTCCGCTCGTTCCAAAGTATTCGGATTAATGCATCCGAATAGCATCCCAACAACTTTCTTCAACAGCTTTCATGAGCTCAGGTGTTGCTTCCAGCATGCCATTACATTTCACCTTAAACAGCTGGACAAATGCCCCATACACAATTGAAATCATCGCTTTGGAAGGCATATTCCGAATCTTGCCTTCTTTTTTCCCGATATCTAATTGATGTTCTATAAAGCTCATGAACTCTTGGAACATCTCATTGCTTTTTTCATCTAAATAATATGAACCTGCTGTTGCATCGATGAATAAAAGGGTTTCAGTATACTGTTCGGCGAACTCCCCCATTCTTCGGAATATATGGGCGAATTTTTGGCGCATATCGCCTTCTACCGGGAAATCCGATCGCAATGCATCGGAAAAAGTTCGAACACTGTTTTGAAACAATGAATTGACGAGCGTTTGCTTATTCTCAAAATACCGGTAAATCGTACCGGCACCAACATTCGCTTCATCCGCAATCATCGGAATCGTTGTACCATCATAGCCACGAAGTGCAAACATCTTGAGTGCTGCATTTAAAATGTCTTCTTGTTTATTATTTACAGCCATTCAATACCCTCCATCAAAAACGGAATGAACGTTCATTCCGTATTATACTCCGAATTTATTTCATTTCAAGTAGAAACTGCAAAAAACCCGAACCTTTAAAGGCTCGGGTCTGTTTCTTAGTAAGCTTTTGCCCAATAAACCATTTTCTCTGCAGGTTTTCCACAGCAAATACATGTATCTCCCACTTTTTCCTGTTCAAATGGAATACACCGGGAAGTGGCACTGAACTCTTCTTTAATCTTATCTTCACACGCTTGGTCCTCACACCACATCGCTTTAATGAAGCCTGGATTCGATTCTAACTTCTCACCGAATTCCTCTAAATTTCGTGCAACAGAAGTCTTTTCCTCACGGTGGTTAAGAGCTTTATTGAACAAGTTGGATTGGATTTCTTCAAGTAGTTCAGGGATCCGTGTTTCAAGCTCATCCACTGGAACCGTTACCTTTTCACCGGTATCTCGTCGGGCCAAGATGACTTGACCATTCTCGATATCCTTTGGACCTACTTCAAGACGAAGAGGAACCCCCTTCATTTCATACTCGTTAAATTTCCAGCCCGGTTTTTTGTCGCTTGCGTCGATTCCAACACGAGCAACGGATGATAAGCGTTCCTTCAGATCATACGCATAATCTAATACGCCTTCTTTATGCTGCGCGATCGGGACCATCATGACTTGAGTTGGTGCAATCCGTGGCGGAATCACCAAACCGCGGTCATCACCGTGAACCATGATGATGGCGCCGATAATCCGAGTTGTGAAGCCCCAAGATGTTTGGTGCACATATTGAAGTTCACCATTCTTGTCAGAGTATTGAATGCCGAATGCACGAGCAAATCCATCTCCGAAGTGATGAGATGTACCGGATTGAAGTGCTTTTCCGTCATGCATTAATGTCTCAATTGTAAATGTCGCCTTCGCACCTGAAAACTTTTCTTTTTCCGTCTTTTGGCCTTTTACGACTGGAATCGCAAGGAACTCCTCGCAAATGTAAGCATACACATTCAACATGCGAAGCGTTTCTTCCATTGCGTCCTCGTCCGTAGCATGGGCTGTATGGCCTTCCTGCCATAGGAATTCAGTTGTTCGCAAGAATGGACGAGTTGTTTTTTCCCACCGGACGACGTTTGCCCACTGGTTATACAGCTTCGGCAGGTCTCGGTATGAATGGATGATGTTCTTGTAATGCTCCGCAAATAAAACCTCAGAAGTCGGACGGACAACAAGGCGTTCTGCTAATTTCTCGTCGCCTCCTTGCGTAACCCATGCCACTTCAGGGGCAAAACCTTCTACATGATCCTTCTCTTTCTGGAGCAACGATTCTGGTATGAAGAGCGGCATATAGACATTCTCGTGTCCTGTTCTCTTGATTTCCCCATCTAATGCTTTTTGGATATTTTCCCAAAGTGCATATCCGTACGGGCGGATGATCATCGATCCACGTACGCTTGAGTAGTCGACAAGTTCAGCTTTCAATACAACGTCGGTATACCACTGTGCAAAATCTTCATCCATGGATGTTACGTCTTTAACAAATTCCTTTGCCATTTTAGCCACTCCTTTTTCTCTTATAAATTTTCCCGTTCGCTTCCAGGCGGACGCTTTCGGGCCAACACGAAGTTGGTCATGCGTCCGTTGCCACAGGACGTGGCGACCTTAGGACGCCTTCCTAAAACGCTCGTGCAGGGTCTCGGTTTGCTTGCTGTTCCCGCTGGAGTCGCCGCCTTCTGCTCACTAAATTCCATACAAAACAATCAGCCTTTTTAACACAAAAAGCCCTACTCCAAATAAGGGACCATGACATGGCGGTACCACCCTCATTTGAAGCAAAGCTTCACACTCGAACATGTTAACGGCTGTCGCCGCGAGTATGTTTCCATACCGAACTCAGAGGCAGGTTCAAAACATTGTGGACAGGAGCCTTTCACCAAGCAGCTCCCTCTCTGCGAACACAAACCATTTTTACTAGTCCTCTTCCTTGTTTCATTCATTATTGATTGGATTATAGCCTTTTAGGTTGAAAAGTGTCAATCCTAATCAAGCCTTTACTTTTCTAATTCACCAATGGCCTTTATATTTACATGAGTCCGACCGCATTGCCTTCATGATCTACATCCATATTCATAGCTGCAGGCACTTTCGGCAATCCTGGCATCGTCATGATGTCACCTGTCAAACAAACGATGAAACCAGCACCTAATTTAGGAATCAGTTCACGTACTGTAATCGTAAAGCCTTCCGGCCGACCCAGCAATTTTGGATCATCCGAGAAGGAATATTGGGTTTTGGCCATACAGACCGGCAGAACGTCCCAGCCATTTCTTTTAATATCAACCAGTTGTTTGAGTGCCTGATCCGTGAAATGAATATCCTGTCCTCCATAGACTTTTTGAACAATTTTTCGCACTTTGTCTTCAAATGCATCTTCAACGTCATAAAGGAATTGGAAGTCGACATGCTGGTCAAGTTGTTGCATTACAGCTTTACCAAGCTCAAGGCCGCCTGTACCGCCATGTTCCCATACTTCTGTGATTGCGGCTTTCACTCCGTTGTCATGGCACCATCCCATTACTGCATTTAATTCATTTTCAGTGTCAGCTGTGAAACGGTTCAATGCGATCACCGGTTCAATTCCAAATTCACGGATCGTCTCGATATGTTTTTTCATATTTGGAAGACCGGCTACTATTGCTTGTACGTTTTCAGCCTTCAACTTGTCCTTCGGAACACCTCCGTGCATTTTCAGTGCACGTACTGTCGCAACGATGACGACTGCATCCGGTTGGAATCCGCCTTGTCGCGATTTGATATTCATGAATTTCTCGGCTCCTAAATCCGAACCAAAACCAGCTTCGGTGACGACAATATCGGATAGCTTTTTGGCTGTCAGAGTCGCCATTAACGAATTACAACCGTGGGCAATGTTAGCGAAAGGTCCGCCATGAATCATTGCGGGCGTCCCTCCGATAGTCTGTACTATATTCGGTTTCAAGGCATCTTTTAGTAATAACGTAAGGGCTCCTTGAACGTCTAAATCCTTTACATAGACGGGTTCTTTGTCATATGTGTAGCCGATGACAATATTACTAAGCCGGGTCCGAAGGTCGTCGATGTCTTTCGCCAAACATAGAATCGCCATGATCTCGGAAGCTACTGTAATATCAAATCCATCTTCACGAGGTACACCGTTCGCTGGACCGCCAAGGCCGACTGTTATATGGCGAAGAGCACGGTCATTCATATCCAAAACACGTTTCCAGGTGATTCGTCTCGGATCGATATTTAAGCTATTTCCTCTATGGATGTGATTGTCGATCAAAGCGCTCAGGGCATTATTTGCAGTCGTAATGGCATGTAGATCGCCTGTGAAATGAAGATTAATCTCTTCCATCGGGACAACTTGTGAATAACCGCCTCCCGCCGCTCCGCCTTTCATTCCCATGACTGGACCGAGTGACGGTTCACGCAAAGCGACCATTGTCTGATTTCCTAATTGGGAAAGGGCATCCGCAAGACCGACAGTCACAGTGGATTTCCCTTCACCGGCAGGTGTCGGACTAATAGCGGTCACAAGAACTACCTTCCCGTTTTTAGTGGTTTTAGGTAATTTTTTTACATCGATTTTTGCTTTATATCTTCCGTACTGCTCAACTGCTTCTTCCGGAATTCCAGCTTTTTCGGCTATATCTACAATAGGACGCAGTTCTGCACGGTTCGCAATTTCCAAGTCTGTAAGTGGTTGTTTTATTGTTTTCAATGTTGTCTCCATTTCTTTTTGTCTTTAGTATAACGCTCTGTTTAAGAAAGATTCTTAACAGTTATGTGAATTATATGAACTCAATTTTGTTGAACGACTAACTAAACAATGGCCTTAACTAAATAACGAGAGTAGGTGATCGGCAATCCTTTGTCTGTAGCGTGCCTCTCAAAGATTTGGGTGATCTCTTTCAAAGACTTTAGACATTCTTCAAAAATCGCAGCCTTCTGGCCAAACGTCCTCATCAAGATTACATCTACTGGCGACTGCAAATATTCTGTCGAGCTGATTAGACGGATGTCAGCATGACGGTAAGAGCTTAATCGGTCCTGTAAGATTTGAAGAATTGGTGTGGCTGTCGGAATTGGGTCAAAAAAATCCGGATACCATTCAGACAATTCTTTGCTGATGTCATCACCCGGATGGAGTCCGATTACTTGCCCCCCTCCCCTGACGACCCTAAGAAGGTCGTGATAAGCGGAGGTCGGCCCCTTGCGATTATAAGCACAGTCAAATGAGTCCTCATCAAACGGCATGCCAACTTTCAAATTCCCGGATACAAATTTCACATTCGGCGGCACTCCCTCTTTTGGCAAGAAGTCCTCTGTGATATCAAAGCCGACAATTTGGTTGACGATAGAGCTCCAGCTTAGTGCAAAACCGCCATCTCCGCAGCCGACATCCAATACATTGAGTCCGGGAACCGTTTTTGACACTTCTTCTGTAAAAACGGTTTCACCGTTCGGTTCATCCACTGTTGATTTCCATGGATACCTGTAACGACCTACTTGTTTTCCCAACTGGGCGTACCATTCGATTGAATGTGGCGCAATCCAGCCTGTATAGGTGGAAGGATTAATGAGCATCGGCTTTCCTCATTTCATCAGTTTCTATTTGTATAGCAGGATTTCGTTCCTTCAATGATGAGCGGGCCAAATCATAGCCAGCTTAAGACATTTGACAAATGGGGATATTTTGAATGCTCCGCACTACGCCTTCCATTTACTATCAAAAACCATGATATTCAGTTATGTGATGAATTGAACGAAAACTAATGTTATGTATAGACCCGTAAAATTTTTCATCCTCAACATCCTTTTCAATCGTTTACTTTTCCACCTATATACGATTGAAGGTCCGCTTTATTCGTGATTCTAATTACTTTTTCCTTGTATGGCGTCAACATCCCCAGTAACATCGGCCTCATCGTTTCTTCAAAGTAGCGATTCCAAACAAACATCTTCTTAAGCATTGCAAAGCTTGGCCGGTAATTCGCCTGTTCTCGTCCAGTGATTTGGCGGAAATAGCGGAGTATGAACTGCCTCCTCCGAATATGTAGTGGCAGATCCAGAAATACAATAATATCTGCTTGTTTGAAACCTTCTTCATTCCAATCAATATGTACGCCTTCAATAATCCAGCTGGAGGAATGTATAGCTTGCAGGAAAAGGCTGTCCCGGACTTCAATAGAATTACGGATATCCCCTTCCGGATGGCGTGACCAGACAAAGTTATCTGTTTCATAATGCGGGATTCCTAATTTAGCAGACAGCTGACGGGCAAGCGTCGTTTTCCCACTTCCTACCGAACCCAAAACATAAATCTTCACAACTGCTTTTCAAGCACAATCCGGTGGATTCCATCCCCATCCACGAATGTTTCCATCACATCGAATCCATGCTTAATATTCAAAATGAGCATTTCCCGCCATTTATTTCTCGTCTTCGTTGAAACTATTTTGTAGCCAATGTCTTTCAAATATGTGTGTTGGCGCTTCATCAGCTCCGTCGCAATTCCTTTTCCTCGATCTTCAGGATTCACTGCACCATACCAGCTGTAAAAATGGTCGTCAGTTACTTCATAACCAATCTTATAACCTGCAACCCTTCCATCTTCTACCGCAACAAAAAACAAGATTTTCTCTTTGGATTCTGCCTTTTCGGGAAGTGTAGTATCTTCAAAAATTTCTTGATGGATTTTCAATATGCCATCCATGATTTTTGACTCCGGAATTTCTGTGTACAGTTTGTATTCCATATCTATCCACCCTTTTTGAATATCTAATGAAAATTGTACCAATAGATAAAGACCGTTGCCTCATTGAAATGGAATTTTTAATTCAAAAAACATAGAATCGTTGATATATCTGAATAATCGTTGATATCCTGTACAAAATCGTTGATATATCCTTAGAATCGTTGATATCCTACTAAGAATCGTTGATAAAACCGGATAATCGTTGATATCGGCTTTTCCATAAGAAAAAACCGCCCGAGCGAATCGGGCGGTCTTCATATCACTTATAAAATTCTTCCGGAATCGGACCGACATTACGTTTATGGTAAAGTAACGGCGGTTTTTGGTTACTATGAATCTCTAACACTTCCCCGATCATCGTAACATGATCTCCGGCTTTTACCCGCTGGTGGACTTTACATTGGAATGAGCCGGCTGTATTTGCCAAAACTGGAAGACCATGGTCGGACATTTCCCATTCGCAATGGTCAAAACGGTTAATCCCTTTCGTCGTAAACACCTTGACTAAATCAGCTTGATCCGCTGCAAGAATATTGACGTTAAATTTATCTGCATTCATGAACACTGGGAACGTGGAAGCACGGTCATCAATAGACCAGAGGACAAGCATCGGATCGATTGAAACGGAAGCGAAGGAATTGACAGTTAATCCGACCGGTGAACCGGCATCATCAACAGCCGTCACAATTGTGACACCCGTCGGATAATTCCCCATTAGTTCTTTGAATTTCATCGAATGATCAACTGGCTGGTTCAAATTTTGTACCTCCTCTTCTTTTTTACTGTTTCGGAAGTACTCTTTATACTTCGAAAATACTCAACAGTTTACTGATAGTTTATTTCCGGTTGAATAGATCTGTGCTGTGCGGTACGTGTTTTTTCGCTGTCGGGTCAATGTACAAGCGGGCTGCGCTAATGGCAACTGGTGCTTCACCGAAGCCTGTAGCAATGAGTTTCACTTTGCCGTCATACGTTGTCACGTCACCAACAGCATAGATTCCTTCAATATTAGTTTCCATTTTGGAGTTGACGATGATGGAGTTCTTTTCGATTTCCAAGCCCCATTCTTTGATTGGTCCTAATGAGGACTTGAAACCATAGTTGACGATGATGTCATCTACATCCAATGTTTCTTTTTCACCTTCCGCATTTCGGATGACCACTTGCTTAATACCATTGTCATCTCCGATCAGTTCATCTGGCATATACGGAGTTTTAACCTCGATACTGGAGTTGAACAAGTTCTCTACACTATGCTCATGCGCACGGAATTGTTCCCGGCGGTGAACGATCGTCACTTTCTTCGCTATCGGCTCTAACATGAGCGACCAGTCAACAGCGGAGTCTCCTCCACCGAATACGACAACATTCTTGTCAGCAAATTCATTCAAGTTTCCGATGAAGTAGTGAAGGTTCTTACCTTCGTATTGGTCTGCGCCTTCCACTTCCAATGGACGCGGTTGGAATGCCCCAAGTCCCGCTGTGATGATGATCGTTTTAGAATAGTGAACTTCTTTATTTGTCGTTAATTTAAATGATCCGTCTTCCAGCTTTTCGATGGATTCAACGCTTTGACCTGTAACGATTGCTTGGTCAAAAGCTGACATTTGCTCTTTCAGGTTGTTGACAAGCTCCTGTGCGCGTACTTTCGGAAAACCTGCCACATCATAGATGTACTTCTCAGGGTAGAGCGCTGCCAATTGTCCGCCTAACTGGGAGAGACTTTCGATTAGCTTCACTTCAAGCTGACGCATGCCTCCGTAAAAAGCTGTGAACATTCCAGCTGGACCACCGCCGATAATGGTAACATCATATACTTTCGTGTCTTCGTTCATTGTCAAAACTCCTATCTATAACGATTACTGTTTGATTTCATTTTCCAATACTTATAAATATATCATGAGGAAAATTTACTATCTATTTTTTTGTCTGTACTTGGAAAATGAAAAAACGGACAAAGGATTTCTCCTATGTCCGTTTCCTTGGATATCCTAAAATCATTTTCGTATAAATGAAAAAGAAATATCCGAACAGTAAAACTGTCACTACCCAATGTGATAGCCCAAGTAAATCGAGTAACGTAAAGACGGTTAGCGGAATTGTCATGGCAAAGACAGCCATCCGCCACAACAACATATAGCGTACGTGACGTTTAGCAATGTCGTTAATGAGCACCCCTAAGCCGGCAATTGCTGATATACCCGCAAGTCCCGCAAAGATCGACATGAAAGGATAGAGGAACAGCACGGCCATTACTGCCGCCCCCCGGCTATCCTCATTGATGAATTCCTGTAATAGCCTAATTCCGTTCGGTATGAGGAAGAGAAGCAACAGGAATAATATATATAGGAAAAAGTCTTTTTGCTTAGTCTTGTTCAACGCTAGTACAGACTTCCGTTTCGGCAATGAAAGGCTGTACTTATATGTTGTAAATATTCCCATTCTCTTCACTCCTCGTCTCTTACCATTATAGCCGATGGATTACCCTCATCTCACAAAAAAAGTCCGAGTGATCGATTAATCACTCGGACTTTGTGACATTATTTTGAAGTTTGCACGTGGGCGATGAATTTCTCCATAACTCCATCCAAGAATGTCAACGTTGCTTCATCTGTAAGGCGGCCATCAGAGAACTTTTGACCGGCAGAACCGATGAGGATTTCATTTCCCGCAGGGTGCATCATGTTAGCACGCATCCCAGTCAGTACTTGACGGAGCTGTAGCTGCGCACGAATTGTGCCCAAAGGACCTCCAGATACCCCAGCGATGTGGACGGCTTTTCCTCGTAGGACAAAGTCGACACGAGATAGCCAGTCAAGTGCATTCTTTAAGACGCCCGGGAATGACCAGTTGAATTCCGGGGTGAAGATCAGGACAGCATCAGCCTCACTAACCTTCTTCTTGAAGTCAACGACTACTTGCGGAGGATTGTTCTCTTCATCTTGGTTATAAAATGGCAAGGATGCAATATCTAAAATCTCGAGTTCAAATTGTTCTGTATAACGATCTTTAATAGTCAATGCTAACTGTTTGTTAAGGGATTCCTTTCGGATACTTCCGACGATTGCTGCAATTTTCATATTAGTTATCACCTTTCTTATGTGGATCTGGTTGTTCATCCGGTTCTTTGCGGAATAATACTAATGAAATGGAACCACTAAGGATTGCCGCTCCAATGGATAGATATAGTCTGTTATCCGCTGATACATCCGGCTGACTATTGGCTAAGTACATATTAGAAATGACGAATACGATAATAGCGATGGGAACCGCATATTTGAGTAAGTACATCGATTGGCCTCATCCTTTCCTCACTATATTAACATAAGGAATTTTCCAGCTATCCGCAAATAAAAAGAACGACCCCTAAACGGGATCGCTTTTTTTCTCTTAAAGTTCTTGCCTTAAGGCACGAATTACATCAATTTTTGTAGCTTTCCTTGCAGGGCGCCAGCCGGAAATCATCGCGACACCGATGCTGATAGCTGATGCGATGAGAACAAGCTGCCAAGGGATCAGTGAAATAGTCACGTTGATCTCTTCCATCCCTTCCTCTGCGAGTATTCCCATGACGATTTCCGGGATGAGCCAGTTGACGAGAAAACTTAATCCGTATGATATACCAATTGCCAAAACGGTTCCAAGGACACCGATCCAGGCACTTTCCATCAGGAACAGTTTTTGGATCAACTTCGGTTTTGCTCCAACCGCCTTCATAATGCCGATTTCCCTCGTACGCTCCGTCACCGCCATCGTCATCGTGTTAAAAATGCCAATAGAGGCGATGAGAACGGCAATTGTCCCGACGAATAAAAGCCCCGCTTTCAATACGGTAAAGAATAAGTTCATAGTTTCCATTTCTTCGGTAATTGAATAAACATAAAAACCTTCTGCTTTTAATTGATCCGAAATCGCCTTTACATTTTCGATGTCATTTGCATAAACGTTTACTGAAGAATAGCCTGTCGCCTCTTCTCCCTCAGGGGATAAAAAAGTACTGATTTCGGATTGCCAAGTATCACTGACGAGCATACGTGTATCTGTCATCCAATCCTTAGCAGGCTCTTTTATAATACCAGTTATAACAAACTCCCATGTTTTCGATGGGGCATCCTCTGGTTCAAATGGCCTGAGCTCGACCTCAATCTTCTTTCCAATAATGTCGTCCGAATATCCCTTGAACTCAACTTCTTCGCCGTTATCCCTTTTCGCCTGTTCCTCCTTGTTCAAGAGGTTCTTTGCAAAATGATAGCCTACAACTACTTCATTCGATTTTTCTGGCATTTTCCCTTCAGCCAATTCAAGTCCTGCTCTTGCTTCCTGTTCCGTATCAGTCAAAAGCATCTCACCGTATCCGGAGTAATCCTCTAAATGGAAAATAGGGTTTCCGTCGACATATTTCCGGGTAACGACCGCCTTGACATCCGCTTTCTTTTTTATTGCCTCTACATCTTCGGCTGTTATATTGCCATCTTCCTTCCCCCACATTTCAATTTGTGTAAGGATTTGACCAGATAACATTTCTTCTTTAATCGTTTTATGAAGACCAAAACCGACAGAAGCTAAAACAATAAGGAATGCACAGCCCATCGTAGCAGCAAGAATTGTCATAAATACACGTAATCTATTTTTCTTCATATGTTGTCTTATGTAATCCACTTGATCTTTAAACGGCATGTCCAACACCTCCTGTCACCAATTCACCGTCATGCAGCCGATATTTCCGATGGGCGATATTTGCTACTTCCTCGTCATGGGTAATGATGACGAACGTCAATCCAAGTGACTGATTAAGCGATTGGATTAACATTAAAATATCTTGTTCTGTTTCTGAATCAAGGCTTCCTGTCGGTTCATCAGCCAATATGACTGGAGGATCCGTCACCAGCGCACGCGCAATACTGACACGTTGCTGTTGGCCGCCGGATAATTCATTTGGATAGTGGTCAGAATAATCGATTAGCCCGACTTTTTTTAATAGCTCCGTTACCTTTAAATATCGTTGTGTAGATGGAACGCCTTTCAGTTTTAAAGGAAGCTCCACATTTTCGAATGCAGTAAGACCCGGCATCAATTGAAAGTTTTGAAAGATGAATCCGAAATGGTCCAGGCGGAATTCGGCATGCTCAGTTTCGTTTAACCCTGCCGTTTCCTTCCCTGCTACACGGACAGATCCCGAATCCGGGGACATGAATCCTGCCATAACATGTAGTAATGTCGATTTTCCCGAACCGCTTTTCCCGACAATCGCAACGATTTCCCCTTTTCCTACTTCGAGAGAAACACCTTTCAGCACAGGAATCGGCCGTTCCTTTCCTCTTTTACCGATTAAAAACGTATGATGTAAGTCTTGAATCTGAATCATGAACACATGCTCCTTTCTAATTATCTTCAGTCTATCCGACAAATCTTAAGGAATAGTAAGGATGATTCTGAAGAATTTCTTAAGATGAAAACAATTCCACTTGACTCACTAAAGTTATCAATATATATTTAGTTACGTTAAGTAACTATTGGAGGAATACAGCATGGACTCACATAATTTTGAAATTGGAATTTATACATTAGGGGATGTAGGTCCTGATCCAGTCACCGGCAAATCCATTTCACCACAGCAGCGGCTTAAGGAAGTCGTAGAGACCGCAAAGTTAGCAGAAGAGGTGGGGCTTGATGTATTCGGAGTAGGTGAACATCATCGACTCGATTATTCCGTCTCTTCCCCTGCTGTCGTGTTAGCGGGTGTTGCTGCGGCAACGAAAAATATCCGATTGGCTAGTACGACCTCTGTCCTCAGTACACTTGATCCTGTAAGGTTATTCGAAGACTTTTCCACATTGGATATCCTATCTGATGGCCGTGCAGAGATTATGGCTGGTCGTGGAGCATTTATCGAGTCATTCCCATTATTCGGTTACGACTTAGATGATTACGATGAACTGTTCGAAGAGAATTTAGGATTATTAATGGAGTTAAATAAAAATGAAATCGTCACATGGAATGGTAAGTTCAGAAGCCCTCTCCAGAATGCGATGATCGCTCCCCGCCCTATCCAGGAAGAGATACCGGTTTGGGTCGGTGTCGGTGGAACACCTTCAAGTGCAGCACGTGCAGGAAAGTTTGGTGCCGGTCTTGCTCTTGCCATTTTAGGAGGGCCACCAGAACGCTTTAAACCGTTAGTGGATCTTTATCGACAAACGTCAATAGAGTATGGCTTTACGGAAGAAAGCCAACGCGTATCAGTCAATGGTCACACATTCATTTCTGATACGTATGAACAAGCGAAAGATGAATTCTTCCCTTATTATTCGTCTTACTGGCATTATGTAAATGCCCAACGTGGCATGAAATCTCAAATGGCCCGTGAAGATTTTGAACTGATGGCAAGCCCGGAAACGGCCCTATTCGTAGGAAGCCCAGAACAAATTATCGAAAAGATTTTAAGACAACATGAGTTGTTTGGACATAATCGTTTCATGGCTCAAGTGGATATTGGCGGCATTCCATTCAACCGGGTCGCCAAAAGCATTGAATTGTTAGCGACCAAGGTGGCTCCAGTTATTCGACGTGAGCTAAATAAGTGACTTGTTCAAAATCTCTTCCCACTTCTAATTGAGCGTTCGTTCAAATATCTTCAACTAAGAAGTTTTTGAGGGGGAGAGGTTATTGAATATTGCGCTTTGGGCAATACAAATTATTTTGTGTCTAATATTCTATATGGCGGGACGGACAAAAGCTTTTCAATATGAAAAAGCGAAATTCAGTATGCCGTGGATTAAAGAATATCCGAAAGGCTTTGTGAAATTTATCGGATGGGCTGAGGTTTTTGGTGCAGCTGGCCTCATCCTTCCAGTAATATTAAGAATTCCACAGATTCTCATGCCGCTTTCAGCACTGGGCTTGGCAATCATTATGTTGCTGGCCGCCGGTTTCCATTTTCAGCGGAAGGAATACTCAAGCATTCCGATGACTATCATTCTCTTGCTATGTGCACTGTTTGTTGCAATAGGACGGTTCTATTTTGTACCTTATAACTGATTTGTAACTTGAGCACTGCTAATTGGCAGTGCTTTTCTTTGTTCATAGAGTCAAATTGTAGATGAAACCAAATGTGACCATTATCCGTAAATCTATAAAAGAAGAGGTGGAAGATGAAGAAAATAAATGCACTTTACGAGATTGCTACTCTATTAGTCATAACTATATTGCTGGCTTATGACTATTTCCCTGCTTTATATTCTATTTTTTATCTACCTAAGCCTTGGATGTTTTTCGCATTAGCGGCCATTTTAATCATTAGTTTCTTCGTAAATCGGAGGTATGAAGAAAGCGCGAAACAACTGCTTATTCGGCATGTCGTGGTGTTAGTCTATTCTTTGCTGCTTCTGAGTATTTTCACACTGATAGGTGGATCATCACAAGTTGGCATTAGCTTAGATAATCCAGCCTTATGGATTGTCGTTGTCATAGGCATTCTCCAAATAAACCGTCAACGAAAGAAGCTAAATGATCAGCGATAAAGTATGAACCCCTCCAATTACATGATTGGAGGGGTTTCCTTTATTTCTTTGCTATATAGACCTTCAGTTGTTTTCCTTTGATGGTCGTGTTTTTCATTGTTTTCAGAACGAGAGGCCCTTTGCCGTTTAGGATTTCTACGTACGATACATTTTCTTCAATCGTGATGATTCCAATATCATCCGCAGAGACTCCCTCTATTTTAGCGATCGTGCCAACGAAATCGACAGCTCTGATTTTTTTCTTCTTACCACCATTGAAGTATAACTTGGTGATGTCTTTATTCAATGATGCACCTTTATC
Organism: Chungangia koreensis; assembly: GCF_042651785.1. NCBI lineage: Bacteria > Bacillati > Bacillota > Bacilli > Lactobacillales > Chungangia > Chungangia koreensis. Next base: position 155,039 of record NZ_JBHSEC010000022.1, on the reverse strand, counting down.
TTTCTTCAGTTCAGGTTCTGCTATCATTTTCTCCATGAAAGCCGGTTCCTTCTTTTCTACGTCTTCTTTTGAAGGCCAAGCGATTTCCGGAATGGTAAAGCTGACGAATTCTTCAATTTCTTTTAAGAATTTATCTTCATACGGGGTTACAAATGTAATGGCCTTCCCTTTTTCCCCTGCTCTGCCCGTCCGGCCCGTCCGGTGCACATAGGCTTCTTTTTCAAGCGGGACGTCATAATTTATGACAAGTGAAATTTTCTCGATATCAATTCCCCGGGCTGCTACATCGGTCGCAATCAAATAACGGAAATCTCCTCTTCGGAAATCATCCATCACTTCGAAACGGTCATCTTGATACATGCCTCCATGGAGCTTATCGCATGACCAGCCTTCCGAATCGAGTTGATCCACAAGTGTATCCACCCGCTCCTTTGTCCGGCAGAAAATAATACAGCTATCCGGATTTTCTACAGTGGCAAAATCCTTCAATAATTTCAGTTTCTCTTCATCCTTCACTACGATGGCACCGTGCTCAATGTGCGGCTCATCCGTTTCTGGCGTTTCAATCTGAATATCAACCGGGTCTTTCATATAACGATGGCAAAGCTTTTCCACGTCTTTCGGCATCGTAGCAGAAAAGAGCATCGTCGTCCGCTCATTCGGCAAATGGGTAATAATAGCTTCCACCTGATCGATGAATCCCATATTCAGCATCTCATCAGCCTCGTCAATGACTAAAGTATGGAGTTTATCTAAATGAAGGGTGCCCTTTTCAATATGATCGAGTACACGACCAGGTGTACCGATGACGACATGCGTTTTCTGTTTCAGTTCAGTTGCTTGGTGCTTAAATGGTTGTTTCCCATATACTGCAGCCGCTTTTATACGTTTAAACCGTCCGATATTCGTAAAGTCTTCCTTTACTTGAGCAGCAAGCTCACGTGTGGGCGTAAGCACGAGCGCCTGAGGTCTGTTTTCTTCCCAGTCCACTACTTCACAGATTGGTATGGCATAGGCTCCTGTTTTCCCACTGCCAGTTCGGGCTTTGGCCGTAATGTCCCGCTTTTGGAGTGCGGGTGGTATTACCTCTCTTTGAACTTCTGTTGGTTGCTCATATCCTAAAGCGTCCAGTGCCCGCTGAATTTCCTCGCTTAAGTTGTAGGAAGTGAATGCTTTCATCTTGCTGCCCCTTTTCGTCTTCTTATGATTGCCTCATTATAGCAGGTGGCGCTTCCTTTTTCGATTAATGTCCTATTATTAAAATGAGTTTGAAGGGCATGAACTGACAGAGAGAAGAATATAAGTGTAAAATAAATATAAAAAACAAATAAAAAAAAGGAACAATATATGCCTAAAACACCACAGAAAACGCCATTATGGAAATGGTTTGCACGGGGTGCCTTGATCATGCTTGGTGCCGTGATCGCCGCTTACGGATTAGAAGCAATCCTGATTCCCAATCAAGTTTCAGATGGAGGCGTGACTGGCCTAAGTATCGTCGGATCACAATTATTCGGATTTCCATTAGGTCTTCTCATCGCAATTTTAAATATACCTTTTGTCTTTTTAGGTTATAAACAAATTGGTAAAAGCTTCGCCCTCTATTCAGTATTAGGGATTGCAACGCTTGCTGTCAGTACAAGCCTGATGCACCACGTACCAACGATTATCCATGGGGATACTCTACTAGTGACAGTAGTAGGTGGTATTATCCTTGGTTTCGGTATGGGTTTGGCACTACGTAACGGGGGTGCACTTGACGGAATTGACATGTTAGCTGTTCTGCTTTCACGAAAGATACCTTTTGGTACAAGTGACTTAATCTTATTCTTAAACGTCTTTGTATTTGCAATTGTATCAACCGTTTTTGGCCTTCAAGGAGCTTTCTTATCCGCAATCGCTTACTACATTGCCACTAAAGTCATTCACATTGTTGAAGAGGGTCTGAGCGGTTCCAAAGAGTATAGAATTATTACGAGCCAGCCTGAAGATATGGTCGAAACAATCCGTGACCGTTTAGGACGCGGTGCTACTTTCAATGTTGTTCAAGGCGCTTATTCCAATGAAGAATTTAGGGAAATTAAATGTATTATCAACCGTCTGGAAGATAGCAAAATGAAAGAAATCATTCTGGAAATCGATCCAAAAGCATTTGTAACTGTTTATGAAGTCTCAGAAGTCCGAGGCGGAAACTTCAGCAAACGAAATATCCATTAAATTGTGCACTACCACGTAAATGAAAAAAGTAAGGGATCTGTCCTAATCATCCGTGATGGTCAAATAATGAACCTCTGTACCAGAGTTTACGAGCTTGGCAACAGTTCCTCCTGCTGAAATATCATTATCATCAGGATGTGGTTGAATAAAAAGTGCACGTTTCATACATAGTAAATGGATTAGGAATTTTAAAAGATGGCATTGTCTCACCTCCGTTTTTGTTCAATAAGTAAAATATTTTTTCAATAATCATTATTACAATTTGGAGCGGTGACAGAAATTGTAGTGGCACTAAGAGAAACATGCTCTTACCTAACAGAGTCAATTCTCATCGTTCTTAAATTGCTCTTCTAATTCCTTTTCAATTTCTTCATCTGATACGGGAGTGACTTTTTTGTGCTCTCCGTACTTCATTCTTAATAACTGACCGACTTCAGATTTATCAATCCCATCCTTCACTGCGGAATAGATGACCAAGTACAAAATAAATAAACCGACAATGTAAAAAATAATTGAAATCAATATCATTTGATTTCTCCTCCCTTTAAATTTCTATTCCTTTCCTGATAGGCCATGCCGGTTAAACGATTTCTTCTTCGCTCTAAGATAGGTGCCCATGTAGTAACCTAAAGAAATCAGTAGTAGATTTATAAGCGGACCTACTATATACAAATTCAAGTCGCTTAATAAAGAACTCTAAACCATTAAATGGTCCGGCCAGAAACACAACGATGGGGACATAAAAAAATGAAATGTACGCGATAAGGCTGCTCACTTTTACGAATGAAAAATAGACAAATGAAAATATGTAAAACTTTTTATTTTGTTTGTATCCCATCAGGATACTGCAACACAGCCAAAGCATCATGTAAACAATTGCATTGATCCCCTCTTTAATTGTCGAGGGAGCTGACCAGAAATATTCAGTCATACTTATAAGGGTGAAGGGGATTGTTCCAAGTACCGTCACGAGTAGTAGCATAAAATATGAATTCCATTTAACCATTCCATGACCCCCTTTCACTGTGTTGGTGCACAAATAATACCTCTTAGCTGAATATCAAAGGCCATCAAATTTTTAATAAAAATCGATGGCCTTTTAACATCGCATACAATACTTCTATTCCATAGTTACGGAAAGTCCTTTCACCAGTAAAGAAGGTGAACCGACGCCACTCGGACCAAATTCCAAATCTGAACCTGCCTCTACGACATCATTCAATACTGTGAAGAAGTTGCCTGCAATCGTCATGAGTGTTGTTGGTGCTTCTATTTTCCCATCTTTCACGTAATAGCCACGCGCAGCAACAGAAAAGTCCCCACTGACAGGATTCGCACCAGAATGTAGTCCGGATAATTCAGTTATCAGGATTCCTTCCTGCAGTCCGGAGATTAACTGTTCATATTCTTTAACTCCCGGTTTTACATAGAAGTTTGATGGTGCAACAGACAGTGTGCCTTTGTACGATTTGTAGGCATGACCGGTCGTTTCAACACCGTCTTTTTTCGCGGTTTTACGATTATGGAGCAATGTTTTCAAAACGCCGTTTTCCACTACTGTCAGTTCTTGTGAAGCGACTCCTTCCGAGTCAAAGTTTCGATTCGAAAGACCTAATGGATGAAACGGATCATCGATGAAGGTCACTGTATCCGCTGCAATTTTCTCTCCTGATTTTCCTGCAAGCAATGACTGTCCGAATTGAGCCTCTTCCGCCGAAAAGATGGAGTTGAACGTCGCAATAAAAGCCGCAGCCGCATCACGGCGGAATAGAACCGGGTATTTTTTATTAGCAACTGACTTCTCGTTTAAACTCTTCAACACTTCTTCAGCGGCTTCTTTCGCGATTTCATCCGTATTCCACTTTGAAAAGTCCCGTGTAATCTTGAAAGTGTTAGCTGATTTCTTTTCACTGCCATCCTCGACTACGACCGTAAAGTATAAATAGATATAGTTTTGACGTTCATGAAGCGCTAATCCCTTACTATTCGCAATAGCCTTTTCCCCAGCCATATCTTTCAGTCTTCCATTGACGAGTTTGATCTTCGGGTTATATTCCGAGATTTTCTTTTCGATTTCAAGCATGAGGGAGATTTTCTCTGGAATCGTCACTTTGCTGAGCGATTCGGAAAACCAATCTTCGTTTTGATAGGCTGGACTGCCTTCAAAGATTTCGTCCATTTCATCTGACTCGAGGACACCTGCATTATTTTTGGCACGTTCGAGTAGGAATTGAATGGAATCCTCGTCAATCTTCTCGGTGTAGGCATAACCCATCTTTCCGTCAATCAGCCCGCGGAATGAAAGGCCGCCAGCTTCTGCCGTCTCGTAATGTTCTAACTCTCCGTTAAAGACTCCACATCCGAAGCTTGACGTTTTCTCGTAATACACTTCCATCGCTTCAAAACCATATTCTTTCCCTTGAGCCAATAACTTTTCTTGATAGTTTAGGATGCTCATCGCCTATTCCCCCTTCGTTCCGCCAACGGTAATTTCACTCACACGGATTGTCGGCTGGCCGACATTGACCGGAATGCTGCCACTGACCGAACCGCACATACCTGCTCCGTGGCCCAGATTGTCTCCAACCATGTCGACAAGCTGAAGTGTCTTCGCACCGTTCCCGATTAAAGTTGCTCCGCGGACCGGTCGATCGATCTTTCCGTTCTTCACTAAATAGGCTTCCATGACGGCAAAATTATAGTCACCTGTAGCAGGATTTACCTGACCCCCACCCATGTATCTCGCAAATATGCCATGTTCTGTTGAAGCGATGATTTCCTCACGAGTCGACTTTCCTGGCGCAATGTATGTGTTTGTCATCCGGGAAGTAGGATCGAATTTATACGACTGTCTTCTGCCGGAACCTGTTGATGGCATTCCCATCCGTCGTGCATTGAACTTATCGATTAAATAACCTTTTAATATTCCATTTTCGATTAAGACATTCTTACGGGTCTCTTCTCCCTCATCATCGATGTTCAATGAACCCCATTCATTCGGAATGGTCCCATCATCGATATACGTAACGATGTCCGGTGCCACCCGTTCTCCAATACGGTTTGCAAATACGGATGCATTCTTTGCAACTGATGTAGCTTCTAATCCATGGCCGCAGGCTTCGTGGAAAATAACCCCACCAAATTCGTTATCTATAATAACTGGGAATTTCCCGCTCGGGCATTCATCTGCATGGAGCATCGTCACGGCAATCCGAGCAGCTTCACTTGCATAATGCTCCAAGTTCATATTCTCCATGAATTCAAAGCCGCTATACGCACCAGGGCCGTAGAATCCTGTCTGCATCTGATTCCCTTCCCCTGCAATCGCTTGAATCATAAGTCGGCTTCTAACCCGTGTATCCTCCACAAATTTCCCCTCGGAATTTGCAATTAGAACATGCTGTTCCTCGTCGTAATACCGGACCCCAACTTCTTGAATGCTTTTGTGATAGTTTTGCGCAATTTCATGCGCTTTCTTCATCACGTCAACCTTTCTCATATTCTCAACAGTCTTCGGCGCTATGGCAATCTTATGTAGTGGGTTGACTGTTTGCTCTGCAAGAATTGCTGGCATGAAGCGTTCGCTTCCGTTGATGGCATGGGCTGCATTCTTCGCTGCCTTGATCAGGCCATCCTTCGTAAAGTCGGTCGTGTAGGCATATACACTTTGTAATCCCTTGAACACACGGATTCCGACTCCGAAATCCCTGCCTGAAATGCTGCTTTCCACTTTTCCACGTTGCATTCCGATCGTGTTGTTCACTTTGTCTTCTACAAATACTTCTGCAAAGTCACCGCCTGTCGATAAGGCAGCGGTGATGACTTCTTCTACTAAGGATTTACTTAACATATTTCATCCCCCCTTAGAAAAGTATACGTTTGAATTTTTCAAATAGTTTCATTTCAATAAAAAAACCGTATCCCATAAGAGACACGGTTTCCCTGTTACATAAGATTTGATAGATAATACCCGACTGCACTTCCAATGTAGTTTCCAATGATATAGCCCATCGTACCGACTAACATTGCCGGAACTATCAGTTCCTTCCAGCCTTTTGCAATAGCCATTGCGGCAGCTGTTGTCGGCCCTCCGACATTTGCGTTACTCGCTACAATCATTTCTTCCATCGTGAATTTAAATAGCTTACCCACGCCGAACGTAATAATCATGTTGACCAGAACAATGATGAATACGAACACTAGTAGAAGTGGAGCATTTTTAATTAACAACGGGATGGATGCCGGCGTACCGATAACAACAAAGAAGATGTAAATCAAATACGTGCCGATCTCCTGTGCCCCGTTTAACCGATCGAAGAATTTGGAGAATAAGGTGACCGCCAATACAGTAATCGTAGTTAGCATCAAGTATTTATCTCCCAATATCCCCCTAATTATTGACCAAAAAGCTCCGCCTTCTGGCAAATATGCACCAAACAGTTCAGCAACTTTAAATGCTACGCCCACGATGACGAATGCACTTCCGATAGACAGTGCTATGTCCTTCAACGATATTTCTTTCCGCTTCCAATATGAAGCAGCAAGCGTCTCATCATTTCTAACCGGTTCCTTTTCAATCCGTTCAACAATCGGTGCTTTAAACAATCTTCGCATGAGCGGAATACCTGGAATTGCGATAAGAACAAAGAAGTATAAGGCCATCATAAAATTATCTGCGACGATTGCTGAAGACACCATCGCTTCCGACGGTTCAAATTTTCCCGCCATCGCTGCGAAATTGACACTTCCTCCGATATAAGAACCCGTCATTAAGGCACTGATCTTGTCCAATTCCGGGACAAATTTATAAAGTGCAAAAAAGCTGATCATGACACCTATAACCGTCCCTACTGAACTAATCAGAAACAATATTAGTAGTCGTCCGCTCTCATTCCACACCTTCCTTAGGTTGGCTTGGAATAAAAGAAGTGGTATCGCAAGTGGAATCACGTACCCCCACACAACATCGTAAGCAGGAGCGGCCGTTGGGATGACGTTCAAATTTGCTAACACTAAAGCCCCTACTAATGCGATAATCGCACCGGATACCTTATTGGCCCAGTCGTATTTCTGCTCCAAGTAAATACTGACAGCGGCCCAACCTGCAAGAAAAGCCCATAAGAGCCACGTATCTTCAGGTTTAATCAATGTACCTTCCATAATGTCCCCCCCCTTTGAGTCACTATTATAAACGAAATGAGAGAATTGAAAAAACATATGTATATCTCTTCTATTTTTTTGTAAAATGGGGGGAATGAAAGAAGGTGCAGTTATGGAAATCAGGTTACTACATGAAAGTGATGCCGCTTCCTATTGGGATTTAAGATTAGAAGCACTTAAAAATCATCCTGAGGCTTTTGGCTCGAGTTATGAAGAAGCCATCCGTAGGGAAAAACCTGTAGAAGGTGTTAAACGAAATCTTGCCAACCCAGATAACTTCACATTTGGTGCCTTTGATGGGAAATCATTGATTGGCATGGTGACATTATTGAGGGAATCGGCCCAAAAGATGCAGCACCGCGGAAACATCTATGCGATGTATGTTCAACACCAGTATGGCGGTAAAGGAATCGGAACTTCTCTGATGGAAGCGGCAATACAACAGGCTCGCTCTCTTGAAGGCTTGGAACAACTCAATTTATCGGTAGTAACGTCAAATGATTCTGCTAATAACCTATATCGGAAATTAGGATTCAGCGTATTTGGTACAGAAAAGCACGCTCTCAAAATTGGCGATTTATATGTTGACGAGCACCATATGGTGTTATTCTTATAAAAACAAAAGAATCCGCTGCTACGCGGATTCTTTGTTTACTGATGTGCCAGCGCTTCCCTTCTGACTTCTGTCTTCCGGACAATAAATACACTGGCCTCATACAAAATGATCATCGGGAATAAGACTAACAACTGACTTATAAAATCAGGCGGTGTAATCACTGCTGAAACGACTGCCATTGAAATATACGACCACTTCCTTACTTTTTTCATCGTTTCGGCCGTAAGTAGACCGATTGACGATAAGAAGAGTGCCACAATCGGCAGTTCAAAAAGCAATCCAATTGGCACAGTCGTCATAATGAGGAAATGGACGTACTCTCCCGCAGATACCATCACATCAAAATTCATCTCACCGAGTCCGACAAGGAACTGATAACTCATTGGATTCACCACGAAATATCCAAAGGACAAACCTACCAAAAATAGAATTAGCATCACTGGTGAAAAGAGACCAATGAATTTCTGCTCCTTTTCGAGCAAGCCCGGCTTTGCAAATTGCCATAGAAAATGACAAATGAACGGTAAGGATAATCCAAGAGATAAGGTGACAGAGATCGATGTATAAAACTTAATCACTTCTAACGGTCCTAATATAATTAGTTCGTGACCTCTCGTTACATAAGGGAACCATACATTAATGGTTGAAAAAACGACAATGAGGAAGAACAGGAAAATGAAAGCACTTTTAATCAATTGTTTCCGAAGATCGGATAAATGATCTACCCACGTTTCCTGTACGTTGGATGCTTCGGCTTCAGTAGAAAGTCTATCCTCTACCTGTTCCACTACTTCCTCCGCCTCTTCCACAGCTTCTTCAACCTTATGGACGGCTTCCTCCATCTTTTTCTTATCTAAAGGACTCAAGTTGTTATTTCCGTATGGATCCATATGAATCACCTACTATGCGTCTTCGGTTTTCTTAATTTCCCTGACGGCAGGCTTTTTCTCATCCTCGTCATCGTTCATAATTTCGCGTGTCGACTTTTTGAATTCGGATAATGTTTTTCCGACGGCTCCTCCTATTTCGGGAAGCTTCTTAGGTCCGAAAACGATCAAGACTATGACCAAAATAATGATTAACCCCGGGACGCCGATAGAACCAAAACCACCCATTATCCATTCCTCCTTTCAGTCAAACCAAACTGCCACCATTCTTACTGTAGTTAATAATCCCTTCAGCTGCACGATACGCAAGTGCACCTACCGTCCCTGTCGGGTTATAACCCCCATTATGTGCAAAGTTTCCTGCACCAACTACAAACAAGTTTTCTGCATCCCAGTGTTGCAGCCAATTATTCACGACACTTGTTGAAGGGTCATTGCCCATGACTGTTCCGCCTGTGTTGTGCGTTGTTTGATACGGTACAATGTCATAGTCTGTTAAAGGGTTGGAAGGAACAACTGTTTTAGGACCCATTTCCTTCATGATTTCCGCGCATTTTTCTGTCAAATATTTCTGTAAATTTCGATCCTGATCAGTAAAGTTATAAGTTAACTGTAACAATGGCACACCATATGCATCCTTATACTTCGAATCCAGCGTCATATAGTTGTTCTTATGCGGCATCGATGCACCTTGTCCACCTATACTCAGTGTACGAGTGTAGTTTTCAATTGAGGCTTTTTTGAACTCAGCACCCCAAGCAGGTGTATCCGGCGGAACCGGATTGAACTGGATGGGACGGTTACCCGTTTGGGTAATCGAAAGGCTCGCACCATGAATGAAATCAAGGTCACTATGATCGAATGAATCACCATTAAAGTCATCAATCGTCATCCCTAAGGCACCAGCACCCATGAACGTATTGAATTGTTCATCGAAGAAACCAGTGGCACCCGGAAGAATCTGATAGCAATAGCTGCGCCCTAAAGTACCTCTACCTGTTGCAGGATCATATTGTTCGCCAATATTCGAGACCATCAAAAGCTTCGCATTGTTCATTACATATGAAGTCAGAACCACAACTTCAGCAGGTTGGATAAATTCTTCACCTGTTACTGTATCGATAAAACGTACGCCAGTTACTTTATTACCCTGTTTAAGTACTTCTACAACATTTGAATGGAATCGGATATCATAGTTTCCAGTTTTCTTTGCTGTCGGTACTACTGTAATTTCTGGTGATGTTTTCGCTCCGTATTCACAGCCAAATCGTTCACAGAAGCCGCAGTATTGGCATGCATTGATTTTCTCTCCATCCGGGTTTGTATAAGCTTCGGATAAATTGGCTGAAGGCAGCATAAACGGGTGATACCCAAGATTCTGAGTAGCCTTCTCGAACCGATTGAGCTCTGGAGATTTTTTCATAGGCGGTGTAGGGTACGGATTAGATCGCTTGCCCCAAAACGGGTTCTTATCCTCACCGGAGATTCCAGCTGTCTTCTCAAACTTATCGAAGTACGGCTCGAGCTCATCATATGTAATGCCCCAGTCTTGAATAAGGTAATCTTTGCCCAATTTATTTGGACCGTATTTCTCATCCGTCATAGTTTTGATTTGAAAATCATAAGGTAAAAATCTCCAAGTGTGTCCATTCCAGTGGGTACCTGCCCCACCAAGACCTTCTCCTAATAAGAAAGACCCCATCACACGCATAGGAAGAGCAGACATTTTAGCATTATTCCGGAATGTAATCGTTTCTCTTGATAAGTCTTGCATTAATTCATAACGGATTGCATATCGGAATTCATCGTGTACTGCATAATAATCTGAGGTTCCTCGTTCTTTTCCACGTTCCAGCCCGCGTACTTTCAGTCCTGCTTTTGCACATTCGGCGGCGATAATGCCACCTAACCAGCCAACACCTACTGTGACGACATCCACTTTATCTAAAGTTGTAGCCATTTTTTCATCCCTCGCTTATTAGTGGTTCATACTGCTGATCGAATTGGGTTCAATTTCTACAAAATCTTCTTTTTCAATCTGTTTGATATAAGCCATTTGGTGACCAGGGAAACCTTTCATTTTCCAGGCCTCCATATTCCAGTTTCCACCGTAGATCGGGTCGGCATATACCCCTTCTATTGTTGCCTGGCGGAGGAGTTTGAAGAAGAAGTCGGATGTAACAGCTAACATTTCTACTTCTCCCTTTTGGAACGCGGTCAAAATCTCATCCATTTGTTCCGGTTCAAGCTCGGCAAAACCAGTTTGGAAACGCTTATTTGCTTCTTCATCCAGTTTTGCTACTCCTTGGCTGAAAATCTCTGCACGTGTTAATCTGCTCTGATAACCTTGTGTTTTTTCACCGTCTTTAAAAGGTCCTTGCATATATTCCTTAGCGTTCATTCCATATCCACCAGCCAACTGATTGTCGATGAAGTATGGGGCACCCAATCCAATTGCACCTGGTCCTAAGTCGTCTTCTGGGAAAATCCGTTCCGTTGCCTGAGATAATACGTTAAATGCATTAGCATTCGTAAAGAACTTTAACCCGACATTCATCGGATGATCGTTCTCACCTTGTCCGTTCCCTTGGCTTGTTCCTTGAGTTCCCGTGTCCTGCTTGGCGTTATAACCGATTAATCCACCGATCAATCCGCCCCCGATTAATGTACCGGTCGCAATACCTGTCGTCTTCATAAAATCGCGACGGGAAACACCCTTTTTTTCCTCAGCCATGATGAAACCTCCTTATGTGTTAATAATTGGCTTATATAAGTATTCCGCAAATACAATCAACTTAAACGGAACGTACAAATTTTAGGAAAATGTTAAGGGATTTATATGTAAAATAGTAAAGCTCCCTTCATCAGGGAGCCTTAAGTACCATTTCCGCTATATTTGGAGCATATTTTTGCAAGTATTTCTCCGATTGTTTGCGGAGAATTCCGCCTTGGTAATGGATTAGCCTTTCTTTTATGTAGGGTGTTGACTCGATATAATCAGGAATCCTCATATACCGATCTTCTAATGCGAAATATACAGTAGTAATGTTTGCAGTAATGATCGTGGACAAACACATAATACACGGTTCCAATGTTGTATATATGACACACTCATTATTCTGTTCCTTCAGATAAGGGGCACAGCTATGAATGGCGTCAATTTCAGCATGCGCCACTAGGCTTTGTTTTGTGTGTTTCCGATTTGAGCCCTTCGAAATGACCTTACCGTTATGTACAATGACAGCACCAATAGGCAGGTCCCCTCTTTTCCCTGCCTTCTCGGCTTCCACTAAGGCGAGTGCCATGAATTTTTCATGGTCGTTTGCTGTTGTCCCCATGATCTCCCTCCTAATGAAAAAACCCGCTTGCTCAGCGGGTATTTTCATTACATTTCTACAACTTCCGGGCTATTTCCTTTTTTGTTCATAATTCTAATTGAAGATGGTGTGATTTTTAAAACAATGAGATCCGGATCTTCGGGCCCATCAAACCAAAACTCCATGTATTTATTCCAAACCTTTTCTCTCATGCTGTCATCTTGTGTCACTTCCACAGTTCCTTCAATCTCGAGATATTCGTTTCCGAACGCAACCCCTTCAAGTCCTAAGAGTATATGGGTATTCGGGTTCAGCTGCAGTTCTTCCACCTTATGGGTATCTTTGCTGGTAGCGCAGTATAAAGTGAAGTTATCATTGTAAAATGTCATATAACGGGAATGGGGTTTGTTATTACTGACGGTAGACAACGTCCCAATCAGTTTTTTATCCAAAATCTTAAGTGCCTTTTCTTTTGCTGAACTCATCCGAATCTTCCCTTCTTTTTGGTTTACTATTAGTATTCCTTTAAGGAAAGGGATTAAACATTTGCGTAATGAACACTCCAGGTGCAACTTCAACTTCAGAACAGATCCTGAATTTGTGTTTTTTATAGAGAGTAATCGCAGGAATGTTCTTTGAGCCTGTTGAAACAGTGACGGGTTTTTTTGCTTTGGATAAAATAAATGTTAAAAGTTTGGTCGCTGCTCCTTTTCTAAAATGAGCAGGGTCCACCACAAGTCTGCATATATTCAACGTATCATCCAGATTCTCTACTGCCACAAAACCCATCAAAGCATGATCCTCGAACAGTCCGTAAAACGTCTCACCACTTTGTTGAATCGTTTCGATGGTATCTTTTAGTTGAGGTATTCCGTCAAATTCAATTAGCTCGGCTTCCACTTGGTAGGCAGGGACTTGGATGCATAAGATTTGTTTTACGATATCTCGATCCTTTAAATTTAATTCCTTAATCATATGTTAAGCCTTCTTCCGTTCCTCTGTATTACTTTACTGGTTTAATTTAACGGGGTTTTCATTACACTTTCGAAAACATACTCAAATCGTATTTAGAGGATAACTTTTCAAGAAGTTTCCACCCTGCGACGGAATTCCCCTTGTCATCTAGTGCCGGTCCGAATACACCAATCCCACATTTGCCAGGGACTGCTGCCATAATACCGCCGGACACTCCACTCTTAGCAGGTACTCCCACACAGATTGCAAATTCACCGGATGCATTATACATGCCACATGTGACCATAAAGGTTTTGCAAATACTCGCCACCCTTTTAGGAATGACCTGTCTACCACTATCTGGATCTTGTCCATTCAGTGCAAAGACGAGACCAATCTTCGCCAACTCTGGAACGGTTACTTCAATCGAGCATTGTTTCGTATAGAGGTCCATCAAATCCTCGACATCTTCGTTAATCACATCATGCTCCTTCAAATAGTAGGCAAGCGATCGGTTCAAGTCCGCCGTCTCCATTTCCGATTGGGCGATCTCCTCATTATAAGTCAACTCAGGATTTCCCGTGATCAACCTTAAAAACTCTAACAGTTTTTCAATCCGTTCTTCTACATTCGCCCCCACCAGCATATGCGTAACGGCGAGCGCCCCGGCATTAATCATCGGGTTTAACGGTTTCGACGGACTGATTGTTTCCAACTTAATAATGGAATTGAACGGATCGCCTGTCGGTTCCTTTCCAACACGCTGAAATACAAAGCCTTCTCCCCGATCCATTAAAACGAGTGCCAAGGTCAGCACTTTTGAAATACTCTGTAGCGTTAGTTTCTTATCTTCGACCTCTCCGGCTGTGTGACAAGTTCCGTCTGGGTAAGATACAGCAATCGATAAATGATGCGGGTCCGCCTGTGCAAGGCCGGGTATGTAATCTGCAACCTTTCCATCTGCAGTGTAGATCAAGGACTCATTTAATAATTGATGCAATTCATCACTTAAATGATTCTTCATAGTTGCCTCCTCCTAAGCTTTACAATGGATGCTTGAAACATTGAATCGTCTATAATGCCATGTTACAATGTTGGAGAGATTAAGACTATTAATAATAGCTCTGCAAGGGGTGAAACCATTGTATATTTTCGTAATTCTCTTCACACTTATGGCTTTTGTTTTATTAGGCTCCCTATTCGGCGCATTTACATCAGTGGACACAAAATAGTAATGTTAAAAACACCCTCCTGAAGTGATTTTCAGGAGGGTGTTCACAATTACTCTAAATTCTTCAACAAATTGGCCATTTCAATTGCACTGACTGCAGCTTCATAGCCTTTGTTCCCAGCTTTTGTTCCAGCACGTTCGATCGCCTGCTCAATCGAGTCCACTGTTAAGACACCGAAAATAACTGGCATTTCCTGCTGTAAACCGACTGCCGCTACGCCTTTCGCAACTTCACTGGAGACAAAATCGAAGTGTGGCGTAGACCCACGGATCACTGCACCCAAAGTGATTACTGCATCATATTTGCCAGATGCAGCCATTCTCTTTGCAGCAATCGGTATTTCAAATGCACCCGGTACCCAAGCGATGGAAATATCCGACTCTTCAACACCATGCCGTCTAAGTGCATCTTCCGCTCCACTCACTAATTTTCCTGTAATGAACTCATTGAATCGTCCAGCGACAATCCCTATTTTAAGACCCGTTCCAATAACATTACCTTCAAATAGATTCATCTTCAGTTTCCTCCCTCTTCAATCGGTACAGTTTCAATAATTTCCAATCCGAAACCGGCGATTGCTGCAACTCGTTTTGGATGGTTCGACAATAGCCTGATTTTATTCATGCCTAAGTCTCGCAAAATCTGAGCACCAATGCCATAGTCCCGCAATTGCCGCTCAGGAGGCATTCCTTCTGACAATGCCTTTAGTTTGTCTGACAAACCTTCCTCTTGCCTTACGTAAAGGAGGACTCCGGCTCCTGCTTGCTCAATTTGCCGCATAGCACATTGGATCATTTTGTTGCCATCCAATCCGGAAGCGCCAAATATATCGCCGAAGATGTTGCCCGCTTGAACTCTTACAAGAGCGTTTACAGACGTTACATCCCCTTTAACAAGTGCTATATGCTCTTGTCCAGTCAGTACTTCCTTATAAATGACGGCCTGGAATTCACCATACATTGTTGAAAATGGCAGTTCAATTTCTTTTGTTACAAGTTTTTCATTTTCTCTGCGATACGCTATTAGTTCTTGAATAGTCAAGATGCCGAGTTCCAGGCGCTCTGCGATATTCTGAAGCTCTGCAATCCGTGCCATCGTTCCGTCTTCATTCATAATCTCAACAATGACACCAGCCGGTTTTACCCCTGCTAACATAGCCAGATCTACAGCTGCTTCTGTATGACCTGCTCTTTTTAAGACGCCACCCTTTTTCGCTATTAAAGGAAAAATATGTCCTGGTCGGCGGAAATCTTCTGGCGTCGCTGTATCCTCTATCATTTTTAGAATGGTTTCAGAACGCTCAAATGCACTAATTCCGGTATGACTCTCTGCATGATCGATACTTACAGTAAAGGCAGTTCCATGTACATCACTGTTATGGGCAGTCATTAATCCGAGGTCAAGCTGCTTCGCCTTCTCCTCGGTAATGGGAACGCAAATAAGCCCTCTTCCCTCTTTTGCCATGAAATTAATCATTTCAGGCGTAGCATATTCCGCAAGGACAACAAAATCCCCTTCATTTTCACGGTCTTCGTCATCGACTACAATTATCGCTTTTCCTTCTTTTAAATCTTCAATCGCTTTTTCTACCTTTATAAACACTGTTGCCCCTCCTCTCATCAGCTGTCCAAGAATCCATTAGAAGCAAGGGTTTCCATCGTTAAACCTTGCTTCGGTGTTTTATGCTCCATGAGACGTTCCATATACTTTGCTAACATATCGCATTCAATATTCACCGTTTCTCCTCGACCTTTCATGCCGATGACTGAATCGTTCACCGTCGTCGGAATCAATGAAATGGTAAAGGTTCGATCCGTGATCTCGAATATGGTCAGTGATGTGCCATCTACCGTGATTGAGCCTTTATACATCATGTATTTCAAAAGAGACGGATCCACTTCAATCACCTTATATATGGCATTAGATAACCTCTTTTCGCCGACGATGGTACCAGTGCCATCCACATGGCCACTTACAAAATGACCGCCAAATCGACCATTGGCAGCCATCGCGCGTTCCAAATTGACAGACGAACCTTTATCTAAATAACGCAGACCTGTCGAATGGAATGTTTCCGGAATAACATCGGCAGAAAAATCCGCAGACGTATAGGCATTAACTGTTAGACACACTCCGTTTACGGCTATACTGTCTCCAATATTCACATCACTCAGCACTTTTTTGCATGAAATTGTCAAACGCAAAGAAGAGGCGTGATTCCGAATTTCCCGGACGGTGCCGAGTTCTTCGATAATGCCTGTAAACAAACGCAGCCTTCCTTTCTGTATGTAATTGAGTTGTAAAATGTATTGTGATTTCCACCAAGGGGCAAACGGGTGGTAAGGAAAGGTTAGGTAAAGAAGAATGGGTAGCACAAATAACCCTATCACATAGGGAATGCAGGTTATGATAAACTTAAACTAAACGCTTCTCCCATCCAGACTTTCACTGTCGGTGCTGGATTTTCACCAGCTCCACCGGCCGAGCCGGGTCACGGACTTACGGGCATTGCCCGATCACCGCCGGTAAGGATTTTCACCTTGCCCCGAAGCGATTCACTAATATACAAATAACTTTAACATAGAAAACCAATTTTATAATAATTATGTGTTTGAAAGGAGAACCTTACCATGGGGTTAACAACTATTCTGATTGGAGCTGTCGTTGTTGTCATTTTCTTAGGAATTATCGCCACGGCATATTTCATGAAAGGAAATTAATGAGATTCGAGCCTTTCCCCCAGAAGGAGAGGTTCCTTGAAAACCGTTTCCATCCCTTGTGGTGGGACGTCACGGTATAAGTAATCTTGGATTACTCTCTTCTGGGCCTCTAAATCCACTTCCATTACCCAGGAACCGTGATGCCTGCCGTCCCGCCAAGTTCCATCAAGGGGAAATCTTGCCTGTTCCCACTCCATTTTTTCATTTGAATAATAATCTCTACCAAGAGTTAGTATTTCATCTGAGGATAACGAAGTCTCAACATAAGGTGCAATGGTCATCCATAACTTCGCCATCCCATAGGGCCCAGCCTCTTTCGCTTTTACAACCATCGCCTGGAGGACACGTCGTTGTCGTTCAGTCCGCTCAAAATCACCATCTCCCACGTAGCGGATTCTTGAATAAGCGACCGCGGTCTCTCCATCCATATGAACTTCTCCCTCCTTTTTTATCAATGGCTTCTTTTCACTTCTTAACTGCTTATTTAATTCCACCCGTTCTTCTTCATTTATAGGAACTGTGACTCCTCCGATTGCGTTTATAATATCCTCTAACATGAAAAAATCCACAGTGGCATAGTTTCGGATGTTGGTACCGAAATTCTGATTAATCGTTTTTATAGCGAGCGGCGCTCCACCATAGGCGTAAGCATGATTTAGCTTGTCCAGCCCATACCCCTCGATATCAACGAGCTGATCCCGCATGAGCGATGTCAGTTTCACCTTGTCATGTTTGAAGTCGAGGGTAGCGATAATCATCGCATCAGAACGGCTATGCTGGTCATTTGAATTCCGCCGATCCAAGCCGAAGAGTGCCATGTGAAAAATCTCATCACTTTTCGTGTTAACTGCAGAAGGATGATCTTCTGTAATTCCGAGTTCCTCGTCTGACAGGGTCAAGTCTACTGATTCATAAGCTGTCACTTTTTCAACAATATAAGCAACTAATCCAACAATTATCGCAAGCAATAGAAGAGGAATCCATTGGCGTTTCTTCAAATACACATTGTTTTTATTCATCCTTCGACCAGTTGTCATGCAGTTCCTCCCCTTTCGTATCCATCCCTTAGAATATGAAAAGATTACCTTTTCTAAACGTCATGCTATTTTGACAGGGAATGACGGATTTGTTTGAATAAAGACAAGGAGGGGCATTATGCAGCCGTTTACGTTGAAAGTGATTGAAATCATACAAGCCATTCCGGCCGGTAAGGTCATGACATATGGTCAGGTAGCGCAGAGTGCGGGAAGCCCGCGCAGTGCCAGACAAGTCGTACGTATTCTCCATTCCATGAGCGGGAAATACAAACTCCCTTGGCACCGGGTCATTAATGCAAAAGGGGAAATTGCATTGAAAGACGGAGAAGGAGGCCATGAACAGCGAGTGTTGCTGGAATCAGAAGGTATAGTCGTATCATCTGAACATAAGGTGGATTTGACGGTGTATCAGTTAAGGGGTAGAGAGCTTGAGGATGATCGTGACTGGGATACGATTTGAGAGATTATACATAGTGAAATACAGCTTCCCTTTATTTTGGGATATTTTTTAGTAGATTCTGTGATCTTTTGCAGGTGAACATTTCTTTATTCGGGCTCCAACCTTTTTAGCGACTATCAGATGGTTAATTGTGAAACTGTTGAAATAAAAAAGACCGAAACCCTGTCGTTTCAGTCGCTAAAGTTAAAGATTTCTCTTTTCTCCATGGTATCTTCCGGTCTCCAGCCTTCTTGGAGTTCTCCCAAGGATAAGCCGAACGTCATTTGTAAATGAGGGTAGTCCTTGAAACTCCGCCAATCTCCTCCCCACTCAAAGCCAAGTTCTTTTCCGATGGCGGCCACCTCGTGCCAATCGGATTTTCCGTTACCGTTGCCATCGTAAGACATATCCCAGCTAACGGAACCGTCCGGAAAGGAGAGTGCGAAGTCAATGGCAAGACCAAAGTTATGATAGGACTGTCCTCCCTTTGCATAGGTGACGACATTCCCTTCATTGCTCCGGCCTTGTCTATAAATTTGGTTTTGTTCTTCAATTGAGCGAAAACCATCTGTTATCGTTATTTCGATTCCTTGTTCCTTACTCAACCGGACCAGTTCCCCGCTTTTTTCCGCTACGATTGGATGCAAACCTTTTGGTAACGGACGGGATTTTAACTCTTCCCGGAATTCCCACTCGTTTTGAATATAGATGAATATAAAACCCCCTAAAACAATCAAAAAGAGGATATTCAGCCATGTGAGGAACTTCTTCAAAACGATCGCCTCCGGGTACAAACTAAGCTGTTACATCACGTTTTGTAAAAGTAAGGTAACTGATTGCCATGAATACAATAAAGTAAGCTGTCATGACAGTTACCGCTAAACTGGTGGAAATTCCGGGAATGAAAGCTTCCCCTGTTCCAACCTGCGTAAACGTATGCGTAAACAAGATGTATTTTACGATATCATATTTCGCCAGGAAGAAGGAGATATTGCTTCCTGTGAACATAAGGAAGATGGAAATCCCGATTGCCAATGAACTGGACCTAAAGACTGTCCCGATAGCAAAAGCGAAGCTCGCAAGGATCAATACATCCAAATATCCAAGCAAGTTCAACCAAATAGTTTTTCCCCATAGGGATACTTCTGTCACTTGGCCATCCTTTAGTGCGAGTAATGCTCCGCCTGATGCATCATAAAACAACACAGCCGCTATGGATCCTGCAACAAAAGCAATAAAGGTCAGCATAAATCCAAATGCTCCAACCGCTAAAAATTTGGACGTTAAGATTTTCCAGCGTTTCACGGGACGGCTCAATAGCATCTTAATAGTCCCCTGTGAAAACTCTGACGCCACGATCCCTGCGGCTACAATAACTGTCATTAAGGTGACAAAACTCGTAAAGCCATACGTATCATAAATGAACTCTTCGGTTCCTGAAAGAGGTGCAACCTTTTCATCTAATCGATATTGAAAAATCTGTTTCTGTTCTTCTAAATCCTTCTTTTCATCTGCACTCAAACCCGGAACTGCCAGCTGTTGCTCTGTCATTTTCAACTGCTCTGACACTGTCTTTTCCCATGCAGGCGGCTGCTCCCCCCTATTGCTGACGAAGCTATCTATCGCTGCAATTGCAAAGATAATAGCAACTGATATCGCTACCATAATCCAAGTCGATTTTTTATTGATGAGCTTCATCCACTCATTTCGAAATAGATTCAACAATTTGCCCGCCTCCTGTCATTTCTAAGAATTGATCTTCCAATGTCTTGCGGTGATGCTGAACAGCGTAAATAAGAATATTGCGTTCCACCAGCTCCTGAATGACAGATGGAATCACTTCTTCTTGTGCATTGATCAGGAGACCGTTCTCGTGATTCTCTACCTGGAATCCTTTTGCAGAAAGGATTGTGCGCGCTTGTTCAACAGGTTCCACTTTCAAGAAGAAATGCGACTCCTCTGTAGAGTTCACCTCACGAAGCGCGACTAATTTTCCATTTTGTATGACGGCAATCCGATCACACATCAGCTCGATTTCGGACAGCAAATGACTCGAAACGAAGACTGCTACATTCTCTTCCGCAGCAATTTTACGGAGATAATGACGGAATTCTCGGATTCCCGCCGGATCTAAGCCATTGGTCGGTTCATCCAAGATTAAGAATTTTGGTTTATTCAAAAGAGCTTGTGCCAGCCCTAATCGCTGTCGCATCCCAAGTGAATACGTCGATACCTTTTCATGGATCCGGTTTTCCATGCCAACTTGACGGATGACTTCATCAATCCGTTCTTTCGTCACGTCCTTATGCATCCGTGCGAAATGGACAAGGTTTTTGTATCCGGACATAAATTTATACATTTCCGGGTTTTCTACTATCGCCCCGACTTTACTGATACTTTCCTCGAAATTCGTTAAAAGTGATTGACCGTCAATGATGACCTCACCCGATGTCGGTTTCATGAGACCTACCATCATCCGAATTGTTGTTGTTTTACCTGCCCCGTTCGGACCTAAAAATCCGGTAATCTGTCCTGGATAAAGGGACAAATTCAAATCATCGATAATTTTCTTCTTTTTAATAGTTTTAGATAATCTTTTCAACTCAACTACTGGCTCAGTTCGCAATGGATTCACCCTCTCTGATTTTCTTTGTCATCCAAGTGACTGCGTCCATCCCGTATTCATCTCGGATTGCTTCCAGTTCTTCATGTGCCATAATCTTTCCACTATTCAACAACACAATTTCATCCATTAAAGGCTCCGCTTCTCGAATTTCATGTGTAGACAAGAAGATTGTTTGTGAAGAGTCCGTAAACTGGATCATCCCTTTGATAATGTCCGTCCTTACCATTGGGTCGAATCCGGAAAAGGGCTCATCCAGCAAATAATAATCCGCTTCCCGCCCAAACGTGGCGGCCATTTTAGCACGACCTCGATTCCCTTTTGACAGCTTTTTCAATTGAGCATTCCGGTCCACATTTAAGAACTGCGCCACGATATTCGCTTTGTCGTAATTGAAATCATCATACTGTGATTCATAGAATCGGAATAACTCATCTACTGTGAAATATGGATAAAACAAATCTGTGTCAGGCATGTATGCAATTTTGCTTGCGATTTTTCTCGTAACCTTTATGCTGTCCACTTCTGCTGAACCGCTTGACGGGGTCACCAGGCCGGCTATAATTTTGATCAATGTCGTCTTTCCACTTCCGTTCTCTCCGACCAATCCGATGATTTTTCCTTTTTCCAGTGTTAAATCCACGCCTGCCAGTGCCTTTTTTCTTCCATAAGTCTTCTCAATACCTTCTAATCGAATCATCCCTTTTCCCCCCATTCCCCATTTTGAATGTGTTCGATGATCTCCTTTTTTGAAAAACCAAGAGATTCAATATTTGTCAGAAAGGATTGCACTAAGTCTTTTTTCACTTCATCCCGTAGCTGTTCCAGACGGATGCTATCCTCCGTTACAAACGTTCCTTGCCCACGCTTCGTCTCGGTGATTCCCATCGTTTCCAACTCCTTATATACACGCTGCATCGTATTTGCGTTAACTCCGACTTCCACTGCATACTCCCGGACTGAAGGGAGCTTATCACCCGGCTTTACATGGCCTTTAATGATTTCTCCTGTAATACGGTCAATCAGCTGTTGGTAAATCGGCTTATCCGCTGAAAAATCGATTGACATATTACAACCTCACTTTCTTCTCAAACCACTTCGTCGATCCGACATATACCAATGCAATGAGTACAATAATCAGCAGGATATCACTTGCATAGATATCTCCGCTTTCAAAATAGAAGGATGCTTCTCCACCACTCTCCATTGCCCACGCCAAATTATTGGGCATCGGGAAAGGGAGTTCTCCAAACCTCGGGAGCTGGTTGACGAACTTTTGCAATAAGCCCAAGAAGGCCGGCAACAGCAGGAATAATAGGAACGAAACGGCCGATGCGAAAGTCTTCAAATAAGGTTTTAACAATTGATAAATAGTCCAGAAGAAAAACGCAATCACCATATAAGGAATTGTCGATAGCGCGCTCAATCCAGCGAAATATATGCCAATCTGAATTAGCTCACCAAGACTGACCCCTAACTGATGAGAACCCACAGACACTGAAATGATTAAAAGCAATCCATTCCAAGTGATTGAGATGACTGTAATCAGAAAAGATAATGTGTATTTTGCTCCTGTCAACTTAAAGATGGAAGCTGTCGAATGTAACCAGAGTTCCGGTTGTTTCATATCCTTCTCAAGACTGGTCAGTAAAAGAATTGCAGCTAATATTGTTTGGAACATCAGCCAGACAAATCCAATGACTATTGAAACTTCAATCCTCGGTATTCCTGCCCATTCATCAAGTAAAAATGGAATCAGAAAAACAGCCGTCACATTTAGGATAAGCACTAAATACAAGCTAACTTTCATCGTCTTCCATTCCTTCTTCATAAGGCCTTTCCATTGTTTCATCAGGTCATTCTCCTTTTAGTATTAGTGTATTAGTTACATAGTACACTATGACTTTTTACGTTGTAAAGGATTTTTCTAACAAATGTCGAATACATTACTCTGGGAAAATAAAAAACGCCCTGGTTAAAGGACGTTTTCAACAACAATTTGGATGATTAAAGCTATTGTCACTAAACGGAGAATTGGTTTTACGAGTTCAGGTTTCAACTTCTGGGCGATCCGGACACCAATCTGTGCTCCGGTGATGGAACCGGCCATCAAACATAATGTAATTGGCCAGATGATACTACCTGAGGCGATATACGTGACTGCTGCTCCGAAGCAACTGGCGAAAGTCGCCAACCGGACAAGTGCAACCGCTCGGATGTAGGCAACATTCAAGTGATTGAATAAATAGAGCATTAATGTTCCTTGCCCCGGTCCGAACAATCCATCGTAGATCCCAATTCCATATAGGCCTGGTACACTGATTTTATTCATCTTAAGCGGTTCCTGTCCCGTGAAGTTCCCTTTCCCTAAAAACGAGGTGAAGAAAGCAAAAACCAACAGAATGATTGCAACAATATACATTTTGTCCGAAGTCAACTGGGAAGCGATGAATCCGCCACTCGCCCCTCCGAGCAGGCTAACCGGGATGATCCAGAATGATTCTTTTAATGAGATTTGTTTTTTCTTAAGTAAGATATAAAAACTTGAAAAAGAACTGACTGTATTGGAGACTTTATTCGCTCCGATCGCTGAATGAATCGGCACTCCTAAAACCAGCATCGCTGGAAGACTGATGAGCCCTCCACCGCCGGCTAATGTCCCGATGGTTGTGGCGATGATTCCAATGAAGAAGAGCAAAATGTAATCCATGCTCCACACCCCCCTTATTGTTACTATCATTATAAGGCGGATAATGTGATAAGGATAATAGATAGTTATGAAGGAAATCCATAAGAAAAAGTAATGAGGAGAAATGATATGTTTACAGGTACATCTATTCGATTGACAGCCATGAGAAAAGAAGATTTGGAACACTATAGAACGTGGAATAGTGATCCAGCTTTCGGAAGGAACTATAATTCCTTCCCAATTCGAGAATTATCAGAGAAGAAAACGGAAGAATGGTTCAATGAGCACTCCGATAACAACTTCCGCTTTGCAATCCGGTCACTTAAATCAGAGGAGTTCATCGGTGTCTGCGCAATTGAAGATATTGTCTGGCCACATCGGGTGGGCTGGCTATCGATTGCACTTGGACCGGACTTTCACGGGAGAGGATACGGACGTGAAGCAATGGAATTGCTCATTCATTACGGTTTCAATGAGTTGAATTTGCACCGTCTTCAACTTACTGTGTTCAGTTATAACGATCCGGCCATTAAGCTGTACGAAAAATTAGGTTTCAAGCATGAAGGGACATTCCGGGATTTCCTACAACGTGATGGCCAAAGATACGATATGCATTTGTATGGGCTCTTAGCGCATGAATGGGAGGTAGGTCGTAAATGAGTTTCCTTAAAGGAATAGACCATATACAAGTTGCCGCTCCAAAAGGTTCGGAGAATGAGGCAAGAAGGTTTTACAGCGAAGTGCTGGGCATGGAAGAATTGGAGAAGCCTGATCTCCTAAAGGGCAGAGGCGGTTGTTGGTTTATATGCGGTCAGCAAGAAGTTCATGTAGGCATTGAAGAACCATTCAATCCTTCCAAAAAGGCTCATCCTGGATTTATAGCCGACAATTTAGAAGAACTACGTAACAAACTTCACTCAGCGGGTTATTTAGTAAAGGAAGATGCTCCGATTGCAGGAAGGAACCGGTTTTTCACGGAAGATCCATTTGGCAACCGAATTGAATTTTTGGAGTTTGGAAAAGATGATGGAAGAACAAAGTAAGAATACTGTACAAAGAAAGAAGAAGGATGAACGAGTTTGGTCTTGGAGAGATATTAGAGATGAAATTGCGAGTTCCATTATTTTTGAATTAACAATAAATCTATTATTATTTATACCAAGAGCGATTCTTCGCATATATAGAAACTGGTAGGAGTGATTGGAGATGTATCGTAAAGTAAATGACTTTTTGACAGATTGGTCGAATGCTTCGGAAGGTACTATCAATGTATTGGACGCCTTAACAGATGAGAAATTGAACCAAGCAATCGTCGAAGGACATAATACACTCGGCTGGCTTGGCTGGCATTTATCAGGTGCAATTGTCTATTTCGCGGGGCAGGTCGGACTTGAAGTGAACTTAGATGGTGATCTTAAAACAGTGCCGACATCCGCAGAAGAAATTAGCAACGCGTATAAAAAGATTTCGGCTGATCTGAAAAACGCAGTGGAAAAGCTAACGGATGAACAGATGGTTGAAGAAGTTGACAGCCATGGACAGTCCGTACCACGTGGCGCATTGCTCCGAATGATGATCGATCACCAAACGCATCACCGCGGCCAAATGACGGTTCTTCTGCGGCAAGCCGGTTTGAAAGTTCCAGGTGTAATGGGACCGACAAAAGAAGATGCTGTACCATATTAAAGTAAAGCTGGACCTTCATCGGAAGGTCCTTTTTGCTTATTTTACCGACTTCTACCACTTAAAAAATTTTGTTGAAATGCTTGATAGGAGTTTTCCTTTGTATATGGTACATTCAACCAAGGAGTCCCTCAATCTGTTTAGCTGGAATTCGGTCTATACAGCTTAATTCAATACGATTTGATGAATCCTGCGTTTAATACCATCCAACTCAGTCTTCGTCTCTTCCTGTTTCTTCTGAAGGTTGTGCAAGGCTCGCTCAACTTGTCGAATAGCCGAGTCCAGGCGGTCTTGGGATTCTGTAATTTGTGAATGGATCATCCAGTCTGTAAAGATGTTATCAAAGAAATAATCCGTAAAGGTTGTAAATGTGGATTGGTCGACGTTTATGACCTCATCAGCAACATGCTCTACGTCCTTCAATTCCGTCTGGAATCTACGCAATGCCATTTGAGCTCTATGAATATAATCCTGCGAATTATTAAGACTGCTATGCTTCATCGCGGTGACGAATATGCCACCGCCAAGGAACGTGTCCCATGTGGACATGCTCTTAGCTGAGCTCAATTCTTCCTCGGCCCGCTTAAGCGAAGCTATAGCACTTCTACCTGCCGCGATCGCCTCCTCAATCTCTTTATGAAGAGATTCAAGATTCGCTTCACGTTCATATAACTCAGCCAATTGTTGACGCTCGTTCACCGTATTTTCCATGAGCCAACTCTCTTTTTCCTTTAAGAACTCCTGCCACTTATCATCCAATTGAGCAAACACATCTTGATCCAACTCGGAGTCCAACTTGTCTATTTCAGCTTGCACGTCAATCAGTGTCTTTTCCTCTTCATTCAGCTTTAGCTCCACTGCTGCTGCTTCCTCGACTTCCTTCCGGCGGATTTCATTCATCGTGCCTTTCCACTTGTTTACTAAATTGGACATGGAAAACTGATCGAGCTTACGGACATCCTGTTGCTCTTTTGTCAGTTGTTTTTGCAATTGTTGTATTTTCATATCCGTTTCTAACCATTGTTCTTTGTATGACGCCAATTTACGCTTTAGTTTATTTCGTTCATTCACCAAAGTTAAGAACTCATTTTGTCTTTCTAAAAATTGTTCACGCATAAAATCACCCCTGTCTACTTTTACGTGTAGACAGGGGTGAAGTTTCATCATTTTAATGTTTTTCGCTGTTTTCTATATTCACGACGGGCTTGACCCGTATCGAAAAGCCGTTTCTCTTCTTCCGTTTCAGGCACTACGCTCGGGACCGGAATAGGCTTGCCATCTTCATCAACAGCAACCATGGTCACAAAGGATTCTGTAGTCATTTTAGACTTACCTGTCAGTACATTAATGGAACGCACACGTACATAGACTTCCATCGAAGTTCGGCCCGTGGAACTGACTACAGCTTCTAACTCGAGAATATCTCCTACCCTTGCAGCAGAAATGAAGTCAACAGAGTCTATGGATGCAGTCACTACGGATTTGTTTGAATGCTTCATGGAAGAGATGGCTGCAATTTCATCAATATACGCCATTACACGTCCTCCGAAAATCGTTTCGTGATTATTTGTATCCGGCGGCAAAACTAGCCGTGTAGAGATCGTCCTCGATTGTTTCATCGGAATCGTCATGTTCATTTCTGGTCTCTCCTTTTACAAACTTCCTCTCCTATTAGGATACACTGTTTTGTTTAAAAATTGACGTTTATTCACTTTTCGAAACCTTTTGTTACAATTAAATAAGATAAGAGGGGGAAATAATATGGCAGAGTTTGACCTGATTTTAGAGACAAAGAATTTTCAATCGAAAGAAACCATTAAAAATGATTTAACAGAACTTAATATTCGTCCAGGCGATTCCTTGATAGTGCATTCATCAATGAAATCTATCGGATGGTTGGCTGGTGGTGCACAGGCAGTGATAGAAGCATTGATGGAAACTATCACAAAAGAAGGAACGATTGTCATGCCTGCACAGTCTGCCGAGAATTCAGACCCGATGTATTGGATGCTTCCTCCTGTACCAGAAGATTGGCACCAGCCAATCCGTGACACTTGGCCTGCATACGATCCTCATCTGACACCACTCCGTGGAATGGGTAAAATCGCGGAATGCTTTCATCGTCACCCTGAAACTATCCGCAGCCCTCATCCAGCTCACTCTTTTATGGCGTGGGGTAAACATGCTGAGGAATGGATGAAGGAACATCCGCTGGAAGAATCGTTCAGTGAAAAATCTCCCCTTGGAAAAATGATTGAAGAAGATGTAAAACTGCTTCTGATCGGTGTAGGCTACGACTCATGTACAGCACTTCATCTATCCGAGTATCGACAGGAGAAAATCACATTTTCCCCACAAGGCGCAGCAATGATGATCAACGGTAAACGAGAATGGAAGACGTATGAGATGGCAGATGTGGACTCCGACCGCTTCCCTGAGATTGGCGAAGCCTTCGAAACAGCACATCCAGAAGCTTTCCATACAGGAAAAATAGGTCAAGCTGATGTGAAACTCATTCAGATGAAACCACTTGTGGAATATGGGACGACTTGGTTAAATGAACATCCGGTCGTAGAAGAATAAAAAGAGTTGGTCCTGGACCAACTCTTTTTTATTCTTCTTTTTTGATCATTAGCCTTCTTAACATGTTATAGACCACCATATAGATGGCAACGAATATACCGAAGTCCGCCAAAAGTAATAATAAATCGAACTCGCTTTCAAACCATCTATAGTCCAGACCGATCCACGAATAAACGCCTTCAGAAATATAGCGTGTGATGAGTAGAGTAAGAAAAAGAACAAAGAAATATCTCAATAAGTTCACTCCTTTGTAAATGCAATTGCTCGCTAGCCAAACTAAAAAAGCATTGCCATTTTCAGCAATGCTCGCTATTGATGATCAATTAAGACCCAGGATATAAATGGCACGCGACGTAATGTCCTGGTTCTTGCTCTGCAAAAACAGGTTTCTTTTCAGCGCATACGTCCATCGCAAAAGGACAACGTGTCCGGAATACACAACCTGATGGCGGATTGATCGGGCTTGGCAATTCACCTTGTAGGATGACCCGTTCTCGTTCTTCTTCGATATCCGGATCAGGAATCGGAATGGCTGAAAGCAATGCTTGTGTATACGGATGTAGCGGGTTTTCATACAATTTGTCACTCGTTGTCTGTTCAACCATATGACCTAAGTACATGACACCGATACGATCGGAAATATATTTAACCATTGCAAGGTCATGGGCGATGAAGAGATACGTCAACCCTTTCTCACGTTGGAGTTTCTGTAGAAGCATGACGACCTGCGCTTGAACTGACACATCCAAAGCAGAGATCGGTTCGTCCGCAATGATGAAATCAGGATCCAACGCCAAAGCACGGGCAATTCCGATCCGTTGTCGCTGACCGCCTGAGAATTCATGTGGATAACGGTTTGCATGATCACGGTTGAGACCTACATCCTCTAACAACTCATAAACTCGTTTTCTCATATCTTCTTTATTTTTATAAAGTCCATGAACTTCCATCGGTTCAGCGATGATTTCAAATACTGTCGATCTTGGATTCAACGAAGCATACGGATCTTGGAAAATCATTTGCATTTTCTTTAAGAAATTCTTTCGATCCTTTTCATTCATGCCGTGAACATCTTCACCTTCAAAGGTGACTTCACCCTCTGTCCGGTTATACAAGCCTAAAATTGTCCTGCCGGCCGTGGACTTCCCGCAGCCTGACTCCCCTACGAGACCGAACACTTCTCCTTTAAAGATATCGAAGCTGATACCGTCAACCGCCTTTAACGTTTGGCTATTCCCGATTTCAAAGTGGCGTTTTAAGTCTTTTACTGATAATAGAACATCTTGCGTCATATCATCGCCCCCTCATTGTTCACGTACCGTCGGACAGCGCAAAGCTCTTTCTCGTATACTGTCCCTTTTAAGTTGATGATTTCTACTGACTTTCCGGTATGTGGAGAATGGATCATTTGGCCATTTCCATAATAGATTCCGACATGGTGAAGCTTCCCTTTTCCTTCTTCGTAAGCGAAGAATAAAAGATCACCAAATTGCCAAGCAGTTGAATCTTCAACAGAAATTTCTTTTCCATTCTTTGCTTGGTCACCTGCATCTCTCGGAATGAAATGACCATGTGCCTTTAGCATGTTGTAACTAAAGCCGGAGCAATCATAACCATACGTGGACATTCCCCCCCAAAAGTATGGCAGATCCAAAAACTTTGAAGCGGAAGCAATGACGTCAAGCCCATCCCCTTTTCGGAAAGCTTCTATAGACGGTGCCTTTTCTATATCGTCATTATAAAGAAGGGCTTCTCCATCAGGTGTTTGAACAACTGTAAACGGATCGTCTTCACTTAAGATTGGCAAAATCGTATTCAATGGAAGCACCATGAGTGGTGTACGGTCCTGAGAAAATAACTGGGCACGTGATGAAACTACTTTTGCATAGCCGAAGTTCGATGGTCGAACTACCTCTTTCAGCTGAGCTATTGGCACCCATCCTGGATAGCCTCTTTCATCTTTTTTAGATGGCTGCCATAGGGCAATGATTTTAGCCCACTCACCGTTGATTTCCTCTACATGTACTTGCTCACCATATAGTAATTGAGTTTGAACACGGTTCCCGTCACAAAGATCCAGGCGCGGTTCAAACGGAAGCTGCTCCAACCATTTATTTAGTTTCACTGGGTTCTCAAGACCCGGTGCATCGATTTCCCTCGGCGAATCTGGTGAAGTCCACACCGTTGCGACCGACACTGCGCAAACCCAGGCCGTTGATGATTGATATACCATGATGTACGTTCCCCCTTCTAAAACAATCCATCTAATTTAGCGCTTTCTAAACCAAGACCAGGAGCTGTATTCAAAGAAACATGACGACCGGTATAAACAACCCCGCCAGCTACGACGTCCTCGGATAACATGAGAGGCGCATCAAAGTCATAACGTGTAATATTCGGTTGGCTGGCAGCAAAATGAGCTGCAGCTGTAATGCCAAGTTTAGTTTCAATCATACTTCCTGTCATACACTGGATCCCATTCGCTTCTGCCAGTGTATTAATTTTCAAGGCATTGTAAATGCCCCCCGCTTTCATTAGCTTAATATTAATCAAATCAGCCGCCCTAATTTGTAAGAGCCGACATGCATCTGACGGCGAGAAGACACTTTCGTCTGCCATAATCGGCGTCATGGAATGATCCGTCACATATTTGAGTCCTTCAATATCATGGGCTTTTACCGGTTGTTCAATCAGCTCGATGTCGAGTCCTGCGTCTTCCATTTTTCCAATGGCACGAACTGCTGCTTTAGGCTCCCATCCTTGATTGGCATCCAAACGCAACTTAATGTCGTACCCAATCCTGTCCCGGATTCCCGAAATCCGATTGATATCATTTTCGATATCATCTATTCCAACTTTGATCTTTAAAACGTTGAAACCATCTGATATGTATCGTTCAGCATCGTCTGCCATTTCTAAAGGACTGTTGACACTAACGGTAAAGTTCGTTTCAATATCTGTACGATAGCCTCCTAAGAACTCTGCAAGTGGCATGCCGGCAGCCTGTGATACGAGATCAAAAATCGCCATATCGACTGCCGCTTTCACACTGCTGTTTCCGATCATCGCTGCATTTAACTTCTTAAACACTGATTCCCTGTTACGTAAATCCATTCCAATGAGTTGTGGTGCAATCACTTTTTCAATCGCATAACGAATGCTGCCAATTGAATCCCCTGTAATGACATGTGTAGGCGGGGCTTCCCCAAAACCAACAAGGCCGTTATCACAAATTACTCTCACAAATACGGATTCTGCTGTGTGAACAGTCCGGAGAGCCGTTTTAAACGGCTTCGTCAACGGGACGGCTACAGTTGTTGTTTCGATGTGTTGGATGATCATGTAAGCTTCCCCCCTGTTACTCCACGCCCGGCAAGAGTGTTAATGTTTTGTTGTCCGCATCGAGTCTTGCTTCCACGCCTAACGGAATAGCGAAGTGCGGTTGGCAATGACCGATCTTAAATCCACTTAAAACCGGCTTCCCTAAATTCCCTACGTAATGCATGAACACTTCTTGTAATGTGAGCGAATCCTTCCGCTTCTTCGGCTCTGCATGAGCAAAGTCTCCAATTACAAATCCTGCTGATCGTTCAACTTTCCAGCAAGTCTCAGCTGATTTAACATGCTGTCTACTTGATATGGCTCTTCATCGATGTCTTCTATGAACAGCAGCTTTCCTCTTGTATCAATTTCGTATTTGGATCCAATGCCACTTGAAAGCAAGGAAAGGTTACCACCGACAATGGTTCCTTCCTCCTTACCGCCATGGAGCGTATCTAACGGTGAAATGTCTTCCGTATATTGAAGCTCCATCGGCTGGAACAATTGAAGGAACATCTTGCCCGATAGTTCCTGGAACGTTTTCTTTCCTACGTCTGACGCAAGCATGGGTCCGTGGAATGTGACAAGTTCAGAAAACTGGCCAATTGTAGTATGCAAGAATGTTATGTCACTGTAGCCCCAAAGGATTTTAGGGTGTTCGTTCATCAGCTGAAAGTCGATGCGGTCTGTATAGCGGGCTGCGCCATACCCACCGCAGGCACAGATGATGCCGGCTATATTTGGATCAGCGAACATCTCATGTAAGTCATCCATCCGTTCATCATCTTTACCGGCAAGATAGCCATATTGGTCTTTGACGTGTTTGCCAAGCTTATATTTCAATCCTAAATCATCTAAAAACTTGAATGATTTCTCTAAGCTATCTAAATTTGGCGGACTCGACGGTGCAATGATTCCAATCGTGTCCCCTTTACTTAAACGTTTAGGCCGTATTCGCATTTGAAATGCTCCTCTCTTCTATACATACATCAGGGAATAGTAAATCCATTCCTTCATGTTCATATAGAAAAAGGGGAGCGGCGCCATGGTTAGCGCCGCATCCGACTGAGTATAGCTATTCAGTCTATCCTTAGTTCTTATCTGCCCACTTCAAGTCAAGGTATCCAACCGGATGGCGGACAATTCCGGAAACATTCGGCTTTTCCAATGTTACTTGGTTATAGTAGTGGACTGGGAAGATCGGTGCTTCTTCCATTAGGAGTTTCTCCGCATCCAATAGCATCTGCCAACGTTTTTCTGCATCTGTTTCATTTTTAATATCAGCAATCAGCTTGTCATATTCAGCATTTGACCAGCCCGTACGGTTCATGGACGAACCTGTGATGAAGCTTTCAAGTGCGTTGACCGGGTCAGCGTAGTCATGAAGGAAGGAAGAGCGGGATAGTTGGTGCTTAAGCTCTTTCTGTTCAGACGAGAATACACTTGCTTCTACGTTTTGAAGCTTCACATCAATGCCAAGTGCCTCTTTGAATTTACTTTGAAGCGCTTCGGCAATTCTCTTATGAGTATCTGAAGTGGAATATGACAATGTGACTTCCGGCAATGTATCCCAGCCTTCTTCAGCCATACCTTCTTCTAAAAGCTTTTTCGCTTCTTCAGCGTTGAATTCAACAAGGTTGCCGTTTGTATCACGGAACTCATTGCCGTCCGGACCAGTGAATCCGTAAGAAACGAAACCATGGGCAGGTTTTTCACCGTTCTTCGTTACGAATTCAACAATTTCTTGTTGATCCACCGCTTTAGCAAATGCTTGACGGACCTTTTGATTTGTAAATGGCTCTTTCGTTGTGTTGAATCGGTAGAAGTAAATACCTGCTTGGTCCATGATGCTAACTTCATCGCTATCCATTAAAGAATCAGCAAGTTCGGATGGAATATCGGAAACATCAAGTTCGTTCGCTTGGTACATTTGATACTCTGTATTAGTGTCATTGACCATTGCCCACTCAACTTTATCCAATTTAACTGTGTCTGCATCCCAATAATGTTCGTTCTTTTCGAATACGAATTTCACGTCATGATCCCACTGAACCAATTTAAATGGACCATTCCCTACGAATGAATCTGCTTCTGTAAACCACTCTGGGTTATCAGTTGCCACTTTTTCGTTAATCGGGAAGAAGCTTGGGTTCGTGATAATGTTCAAGAACGCTTCTGTTGGTGCAGTCAATTTGACTTCAAATGTTTTGTCGTCTACCGCTTTAATCGCTACATCTTCTGCAGCGCCCTCTCCGTTATTATACGCTTCTGCCCCTTCGATGAAGTATGCAAGGAAAGCCGCAGGTGAAGCTGTGTTCGGATCAAGCATATGAAGCCAGCCGAATACGAAATCATTTGCCGTTACAGCATCTCCATTTGACCATTTCGCTCCTTCGCGGATTGTGAACGTGTACGTAAGGCCATCTTCAGACACATCAATCTTCTCCGCAGTTGCTTCAACTGGCTGATGGTCTTCGTTCAAACGTGTCAAACCTTCCATCAAGTTGTTCAACGCGTTCCAAGACACCGAGTCAAATCCGATTGATGGATCGAAGGACGTCGGCTCATTTCCGTTGTTCAGTAACAAGACCTTTTCAGTTGCTTCAGGCGTATCAGTCGTTTGACCGTTATCCTTTTCGTCATCAGGCTTTTCCTGTCCTGCATCTTCATTTGCCGTACAAGCTGCCATGAAAATAGCCAACATGGCGATGACAATGAATGATAACCACTTCTTCATGTTATTGCCCCCTTTGTTTTTAACTGAATACTTCTATGTGAAAGCACTGATGTGCGTCCATCCCACTTATGCGAATGCTGCTTTCGCGCGCTCATCCTGGAGCCAGCAGTCTACTGCATGGTTCTCCGAAAGATTGGTCGTGCCCGGATATACTCTCTCGCAAACGTCCATTGCGAATGGGCAACGAGCAGTAAATGGACAAGCAACCGGTGGTGCGAATAGGTCCGGTGGAGTGCCTTCAATCGGCAAGAGTTCCTCTTCCTTCAAGTCAAGCCTTGGTACTGAGTTCAACAATCCACGCGTGTAAGGATGCTGTGGTGAATAGAAGATTTCACGTTTCGTACCGATTTCAATAAGCTTTCCTGCATACATAACGGCAATCCGGTCGGCAATCTTTGCGACAACACCTAAGTCATGAGTGATTAAGATGATAGAAACCCCAGTTTTTTCTTGGATTTCATCAAACAGTTCCAGTATTTGTGCTTGGATTGTTACATCGAGTGCAGTAGTAGGTTCATCCGCAATGAGCAGTTCAGGCTCACAAATCAATGCAATCGCGATGACAATCCGCTGGCGCATCCCGCCTGAAAACTGGTGAGGGTATTGCTTTAGCCGCTCTTCCGGATTAGGAATCCCAACGAGATTCAGCATCTCAATCGCTTTTTCCTTTGCCCCTGATTTACTGATTTTTTTATGTGTCCTAAGTCCTTCCATCAGCTGCTCCCCGATTGTTAGGGTCGGGTTTAGCGCAGTCATCGGATCTTGGAAAATCATCGAAATATCAACGCCTTGGATTTTGCGCAGCTCTTTTTTATTGAGCTTTGTTAAATTCTTACCCTTGAACTCCACCCGACCATTAGAAATTCGGCCAGGTGGTTGAGGAATCAGACCCATGATGGCATTCACGGTTACACTTTTTCCACAACCTGACTCACCTACGATGGCAAGAGTCTCCCCTTCGTACAAATCAAAGGTAACTCCTCGCACTGCTTGCACTTCTCCCCCATAGGTCGAAAAGGCAACGTGCAAATCATTTACTTGAAGCATTTTGTTCGTAGTAATACGCTTCTTCTTTCTCGTTTTAGGTGAAGTGGAAACAGCTTGCTTTTCTTCAGTTGATGCAACTTCTGCATCCTCCAGTTTCTGATTGGCCAGCTCTCGGGCGTGGTCTAACTGTTGTTCATTCATGATTGCTCACCCCCTCAATTTCGGATCCAGCGCATCCTGCAATCCATCTCCGAGTACGTTAAACGCAAACATCGTAAGTGAAATGAAGAATGCCGGGAAGAATAGTCGCCACCAATGGCCGGATAAGATGACCGGAAGTGCATCGTTTGCCATAACGCCCCAGCTCGCGAATGGCGCTTGGATTCCAAGACCTAAGAAACTCAAAAACGCTTCCGCAAAAATCGCGCTCGGTACTGTTAATGTCATTTGTACGATAATAGGACCCATTGTATTCGGTAATAGATTCCGTCTTATGATCCGCATCGATTTGGCACCAAATGACTTGGATGCCGTTACGAATTCGTAGTTTTTAATCTGTAAAACTTGTCCTCGGACAATCCGTGCCATGCCGACCCAACCAGTTACGGTAAGTGCGACGATGATCGTCGTCAAGCTTGGCCCCATAACGACCATTAATAGGATGACTACAAGCAAATGCGGCAGTCCGTAAAGTACTTCAATGACCCGCATCATGGCTGCGTCAGTCCGTCCGCCTTTATAACCGCTGAAACCGCCGTAAAGGATACCGATGAAGAAATCAATCAGTGCAGCCATGACACCTACAAATAAGGAAACCCGTGCACCGTACCAGGTCCGGGTAAATACATCCCGCCCTGCGTCATCTGTTCCAAACCAATGTTCAGCTGATGGTGCCAAGTTCTGATTTTTATAATCGGTCACATTTACTTCATAAGGAGATAAGATCGGACCAAATATGGCAAAGAGCGCCAATAAGATTAAAAAGCCCAATCCGGTCATGGCGAGTTTGTTTTTCTTTAACCTCCGCCAAGCATCCTTCCAATAGGAAAGTGATGGACGTACGACCGATTCCGCTTCCTCAAGATCCTTTCCTTTCGGTCGGAACCACTCATCCGGTACATTCTGCGGGGTTAAGTTCGTCTCGTTGCGTACCGTTGTCATTACTCATCACCTTCTTTTCTATGCAACTTGATCCGGGGATCCAATAAGCCGTAAACAATATCAACTACAAATAACATGAATACTAAAAATGCACTATAGAAAACGGTGGAACCCATAATGACCGGGTAATCACGATTATTAATACTTTCAACGAAGTATTTCCCCATGCCTGGAATAGCAAAGATCCGCTCAATAACAAAAGTTCCAGTCAAAATACCGGCTAACATCGTACCCATGATGGTAACAACCGGCATCAACGCATTTCGTAAAGCATGTCTTGCAATGATCCGGAAAGGGGTTAACCCTTTTGCTCTGGCCATTTTAATATAATCCTGTGTCAACACTTCCAACATGCTGGAACGAGTTAACCGGGCAATGATCGCCATTGGCCCGGTAGCAAGTGCCAGGGTCGGCAAAATCATATGCAGCGGACTGCTCCAAGTAGCAGGCGGAAGCAGGTTCCAGTCAACCGCTAACTTCTGGATTAGAAGTGTTGCCAAGACGAAGTTCGGGACAGATATTCCCACGACGGCAAAGGTCATGGCGGCATAATCGATGATCCCGTTATGCTTCAATGCGGCCAATGTCCCCAATGTAATGCCTGACAATACTGCCACAAGGATTGTTACCATACCAAGTTCAAATGAAATCGGGAAACCGCGTCCCAGCAATTCATTTACAGACTCATTCGGTTTTTTAATGGATGGTCCGAAGTCGAACGTCACAATGGATTTTAAGTAGTTCAAATATTGTACTGGCAGTGGCTGATCGAGTTTGTAATATGACTCCAGGTTTTTCTGGATGGTTTCGTTTGTGGTCCGCTCCTCGTTGAACGGTGATCCCGGTACAGAATGCATCAGAACAAATGTCAATGACGCGATAATCAGTATCGTTATGATCATCATGAGGAATCGCTTAACGATATAACTAAACATGTTGTTTCCCCCTTAACAGAACTTCGTCTGCATCGCCAACTCAACCATGACCAGCATTGCACGGTAAGCTTCCAATATATCTTTTGCCTCAAATTTCACAATCGTAGTTCCAGGTTCGATTTCTGTTCCCGGCATGAGTGCTGCCCATTCCGCTTGCCCGTAGTTCGTGAACTCAATTCGTAACACTGGGTTCTTTGGTGGAACTAACGGCGCGACTTGGTGACGGTTATCAAGGGCTTCTGCCACTTTTTGTTTCAATAAAGCATGAGCTTTCGCCGGAGTAAGCGTTTTCACAGCAGAACGAGAAATAGATTCTTTTACTACCGCGGTCGTGATGTTCGGAATAAGCTCTTTTGCATCACGTGCTGCTCCATCATCCCCCGCTACCAAAATAACTGGAACCCCATAATAGCCAGCAACATAGGCATTCAATCCAAGCTCACCAATTTCAACATCATTGATATACATTGTACGTACGCCGAAAATCATGGAGTGGCTCATTACTCCAGGCATTCCTGCTCTTGCATGATATCCTGAAAAAATTGCTCCATCATATGTATGATCCAAGGACTGTACCATCGAATATGGTTTGACATCTCCAGTAATCAGTGACGCTTCCGGATGAAGTTCTTCTACTAAAATATTATTCATCTTGGAGTGGCTGTCGTTAATGAGGATTTCTGTGGCTCCTTTTGCCAATGCTCCTTCGATGATTGCATTGGTCTCTTGCGTCATAATGCGTCTCGACCGTTCGTAATTATGCTTTGAAGAATCTACGAAAGTGTAATCCGGTAACCCTGTAATTCCTTCCATGTCTACGGATACAAAAATTTTCATGCTGTTCCCCCCTACCTCTCTGTATGTTCCGTTTTGTTAAAATATTCTATCTTTTAATTAGAATCTACTTTAACAAAATTTTAAGAAAATTACAATATAGTGATATATATTTTCAGGGAAGAAATAATAGTCTAATATAGGACAAATTTCTTAGAGAGTGAGGGAGAAAGCTGTCGAAAAAGATAGACAATCGTAATAATACAGCGTTTGTTGTAGAGGGAAAGTAGATAGTGGATGGCAATCGGAGGAAAAGTTGCTATAGATAAAAAAACGATAAGATTTTATGCAAGCTGCCTAAAATCTTATCGTCTCTTTTTTAAAGTTTCGTTTTCATTGTAATAAGCTTTAAATCGGTCATTTCCTGAACTGCATATTTAATGCCTTCCCGTCCATATCCGCTATTTTTAACACCACCATACGGCATATTGTCCACGCGGAATGTAGGAATATCATTAATATTTACAGTTCCCGTTTCAATCTCATCTGCCGCTTTCATGGCATTCTCAATATTCATCGTGAAAATTCCGGCATTCAAACCGAAATCAGAATCATTTACATATCCGATCGCTTCATCCAAGGTTTTATAAGGAACAATGGAGACAATCGGCGCAAAAACTTCCTTGCAAACGATATTCATATCCGGTTTTACATTTGTCATAACAGTTGGCTCTAAATGATACTCAGAGAAATTACCTCCGGTTGCAACATGTGCACCTGCGTTTTTCGCTTCCTCGATCCATTCCCGGATCCGGATTACTTCTTTCGGATGAATCATGGCACTTAGATCCGTAGATTCATCTGAAGGGTCACCAACTTTCAATTTCTTCGTTTCCTCAATAAATTTCTCAGTAAACTCATCAACTATGGACTCATTGACATAAAGGCGCTGTAGGGAAATGCATACCTGGCCAGAGAAGCTGAAGGCTCCTTCCACAGCTCGCTTAATCATATGTTCGAGAGGGACATCCGGCTCAACAATGAGCGCAGAATTCGATCCAAGTTCCAGAGTTATCTTACGGAGTCCTGCTTTCTTTTTAATCTCAAGACCAACCGGAACACTCCCTGTGAATGTCACTTTTTTCACGAGATGGTGTGTGACAAGAGCATCACTCAGTTCGCTTCCGCTCCCTGTTACAATCTGCAGTGCCCCTTCTGGTAAACCTGCTTCTTTAAATATATCCGCCATCACAATGGAACTTAATGGTGTTTGGTTAGCAGGCTTTAATACAACTGTATTTCCAACGGCAAACGCCGGTCCTAATTTATGCGCTACTAAGTTAAAAGGAAAGTTGAAAGGCGTGATTGCAGATACGACACCCAATGGAACTCTTTTTGTCCAACCAATTCGATTTGTGACCCCAGGAGCTGCATCTAAAGGAACTGTTTCCCCTCTTACTTGCTTTGCTTCTTCCGCGGCAAATTGGTAAGTGGCGATTGTTCGATCGATTTCGCCCCTTGCAGCTTTGATCGGTTTCCCAGCTTCCATTACTAAAATTTGTGCAAGCTCTTCTTTCTTTTTACGCATGATTTCAACTACTCGATACAATAACTCAGCCCGTTCATATGCCGTCCATTTTTTGAAAGAATGGAAAGCACGATCTGCTCCTTCAATTGCCTTCTTTACATCCTCAGGTGAACCTTTTGCGATTTTAGCAATTAGTTCTCCGTTATACGGCGATGTTAAATCATACGTATTTCTTGGTTCGATCCATTCTCCGTCAATCCAAAGCTTCGTTTCTTTCAATGTAAGTTCCTCCTTTGGCTGAAGTGTTTTAAGAGAAAAAAATAAGAATCTGAGCGCCCATCAAGTGGAAGCGAGCAGATTCTTTAAAAAATCTATAATTATTGCCTGCTCACATAGTGTTAAGCCTATTTTAACATGTGAGAGTATCGTTTTCTTATTCGCCGCCTGTTGATGATGCGGCAACGGAGGTACTGACTACCGCTAACATGGCAGTTTGTTGTGCTTGCATCAGCATTTCCACCGTAGCAGCCATACTGATATCTATTGCCTGATCCTCATTCATCAGTTCCCGGATCATCAGCTGTACAGCAATCGGGAAAGCCATATCCTTGTACCAGCGGAATAGCTTCATTGATTCAAGATTTTTTACAATTTCTGAAAGCTGTTGAAGCTGCTGGCCATTCAATCTGAAACCAGTGACAAATCCTAATTGAGGGAAATGGGAAGTCCGTATTTTGGTTCCCAACACCTTAAAGCTATCCCTAATTTCTGCGGCACGTGCAGGAAGAGAGCGATCGAGTGACGAATTCCCATACGCCAGAACTTGGGACATCCATTGGAGTTCATTCCCTAACATAAACCCTTCAGCACGTAAATCATCATAATAGGAACGCATTACATCTGCCTGCTCGGATGGATCACCGTTATTCCGCAAAAGGACAGCGTACGTATAATCATCGTGATACGTTAAGTAACGATGCCGTTTTTTAATCTCATCGTAAAAATCTTTTGCTTTAACTGCTTCTGCGTAAAGATCGCTTTCGTCAGGCAACAAAGATGCCGCCAAATAGAGATGTACCGATTCTTTGAAACCTGCAGCCTTTAACGCCTCAGCCTTATTGAACAATACGTTCAGTTTTTCTTCGATTTCAGAGTCATCCTGATCGAGCAGGGAAGCTATTACATACATGATATTACCCCGTAGCGGCGAATACCATTTCGTACTCTTCTTAATACTATCCGAAATTTCCAAAAAACGTTTGCCATCAAACGTCCTGCCCGACGATACGTAAGAACTGGCAATCGTCAGTAATACTCGCTTATCCACTCCCCAACTTACGGCATTCTCAACTTTTCGGTAAGTGGATTCCAAATGCTCTTCAGTTTTTTCTATTTCCAATTCCGTTCACTCCTTACCCTATATACGGGTGAAGACACTTAATAGTTTCTACTTTGCATAAAATAATCCTTTATAAGTTAAGAGCTCTTTCTCAAATGGAACTTTTCCTTTTTGTATTGACTCTTCCAAATCAATTAGTTTCAACCGTTGCCATTCTTCTATACTTTCCAAATTCCATTTTTCACGAAATAGTGTAAAAAGGAATACTTCGCGCATTTTCAAACACTCAAGTAGCTGTTCAAACATGTCAGGCTGCAATGCCCTTTCAGAAGAGTATCCTTTTAAGAAACTCGCCAGGAAACAATCAGGAAACTCATTCCATTCCGGGTAGTAAGACATACCTGTCCAAAGCGCATGGTAGATGGAAACCGCTAAGTCCTGGGCATAAAAATGGTAGGTACAGTCGTCAAAATCGAATAGAACTACTTCTTTTTTCACTATATGAAAATTGCCTGTATGTAGGTCATTATGGATTAATCCAAAACAATGCTGATCATGGTTGAACTCCTCCATGTTGTTTATGATTTTATCATAAGCAATTTTTAGCCATGGCGTCCGTTCTGTTTTTTCTTCTAAATCATTTTCCCAGAGCCATGTCGGCCGTGATAACTTCGGAGCTCCGGCATTGTGAAGGAGAGCTATCCCTTTTCCCCACCGCTCGAAAAATTCCTCGTTCCACTCACTTAAGTTTTGCACATTTACAGGTCTTCCATCGGTATGCTCAAAAAACACAGCAAAATATGGAATATCATCGTCCGTGATCTCAATTGGGTGGTGAATAACCTTCGCAACACGGATGCCCTGCCCTGCTAAATAATCAAGCCACTCCATTTCAGCCAAGAGCTGTTCAAGTGGACGGCGTGATTTTTCTGATAGCCTAATAATGATTTTTCTTCCATTCCATCGAGCTTCAAAAACCTTGTTTTGAAAACCGTCCGAAATGGTGGTGATTATAGTTGCACCTGTTAAACGTTCTAAATCCGGTAAAAAACTCATAATCGTACAAGCCAAATTCTATCTGTTTTCCTTTGAACTAACATGCTTCCATCTCCCTTTTCCTCATCATAGCAAAATGAAAATCGATGTAGAATCTCACATTTTACGCTATACTGTTCTCAACGAAAAAAGCAGGTGAGAGTATGCGGATCAATAAATACTTAAGTGAAACAGGAATCGTCTCAAGACGCGGTGCCGATCAATGGATTTCGGACGGGCGAGTAACCATTAATGGCAAGCCAGCGGAACTCGGAAGTCAAGTTGAACAAGGCGATGATGTTCGAGTTGACGGAAAGCCGGTTAAGGCAGAACACCAGCTTGTCTACATTGCCCTAAACAAACCAGTAGGTATTACAAGTACAACAGAACGGCATGTGAAGGGAAACATTGTCGACTTTGTTAATCATCCGTTACGAATCTTCCACATCGGCCGACTTGATAAGGATTCAGAAGGCCTGATATTACTCACAAACGATGGAGATATCGTCAATGAAATTCTTCGGGTAGAAGGCCGCCACGAAAAAGAATATATCGTGACTGTAGACAAACCAATCACCCATGAGTTCTTAGAGAAGATGTCCTCTGGCGTTGAAATTTTGGATACTGTAACACTTCCTGCCCGAGTTGAGAAACTATCAAAAAATGTATTCAAGATCATTTTGATGCAAGGACTAAATCGCCAAATCCGGCGTATGTGCTCAGCACTCGGTTATAATGTTCGAAGCCTGCAACGGATTCGGATTATGAACATCGAGCTTGGTCATTTGCCTGTTGGGAAATGGCGTGACCTGACAGAGCAGGAACTGAAAGAACTATTTTTAGAGCTCGATTATCAACCAAAACGATAATTAAGAAAGGATCTCTCCATTTTAGTTGGATGAGATCCTTTTTGGTTTTATCTCCCGTTATAATTCGCAATTGCGGTGACGAGCGCATCCTCAATCGGTGTGACCGTCGTCAGGTCATTATTGATCATAATTGAGAAGACGAGTTCTTCCCCTGCCTGTGTCGTCACGTAACCGGATAATGAGGAAACCGCTGTTAGGGAGCCTGTTTTAGCTTTTACATTATTTTCAGCGGCTGTTCCTTTCATTCTGCCCCGAAGTGTTCCGCCGACCATACGATCAGCCGCTCCTGACACCGGAAGAGATTTCAAGTATTCAGCAAAATAAGGCTTTTCCTGAACCGCAACAAGCATTTTTGAGATTTCATCTGCAGGAATCATATTCTTATGGGACATACCAGAACCATCCCGAAGCATCATTGTAGACGTATCCATTCCCCATCCGTCTGCTGCTTCTTCCAATACTTCCAACCCTTTATCCCAAGAACCCTCACCGTATACTTTTCTGCCCAGTTCCTTTACTAACACTTCTGCGTGACCGTTGTTGCTGAGTTTCATAAATGGAATCATTAACTCTTTCAATGGCATGGAATCCTTGGAAGCCACTAATTTGGACTCTTTAGGTGTTACGGCAAAGCCTGTTTTGGAATGGCCGGTAAATTGGACTCCCGCTTCCTGTAGTGATTTCTTAAATAGATCAAGTGCATAGCCAGTTGGCTCCCATACCGCTACCCATGAACGTGATTGAGAACCATCTACAGGAATTGTTCCTTCAACGATAATAGTATTCGTTCCGTGTTCCCTCTCAATGCTGATATCCTTTTTACCGCCTTTAGCAACGGTCTTAGCCTTATTCACGATTGTTACATAGTCTGTAAAAGGATCAAGCGTCACTTTAGCAGGCTCGCCTTCTGAACCAGGATTTACTGCCACTATGACTGTTCCTGAATCGTAATCTTCATTAGGAGAAGCTGTCAGCGCCGAAACTTGAGAACCGGTATAGAACGATTCGTCAGACCAGTTCAAGTCTTGAGAAAGGCGAACGTTATCGTACCAGCTATCGTCTGCGATCAAGTCTCCGTTAATTACACGGATTCCAGCTTTCTTCACATCTGCTGCCAATTGGTCGAAGTCCGCCTTCAGTAAGGTCGGATCCCCTTTTCCTTTTAAGTAAAGGTCTCCATTCAGTGTACCTTCGTTAACTTTTCCTTCTGTAAATACTTCCGTTGTAAATCGGTGTTCAGGGCCTAAGATTTCCAAAGCCGCAGCACCTGTAAGTAGCTTCATATTAGAAGCAGGATGAAGGCGGATATCACCGAAGTGCGAAAATAGCAATTCCCCGTCAGAAGCTTTTCGTACACTTACGCCTGCGATTGCCCCCTTAATCCGTTCGTCCTTTAAAATATCACGGAGTTGTGCACTTAGATCAGCATATCCCTCTGAAGCAGTTACTGTCATAGGTTCCGGCGCTTGTACATATGGAATGAATGCACCTGTTGTTAACATCATAATCACCAACCATCTCTTCCATCGCTTTTTGAAATTCACGTGAATTTCTCCCCTTTTCTCGTAATTGGAAATAGAGTATCATACAAAAATCAATAATTATATTTAATTTTCAGAAATAATAGAAAATGAAACTATTTACATGGTAGTTTTAGTGCCGATTGTACTATAACTATGTAAACAGTGTACGTCTCTATTCCCAATATTAGAATTCCAGAGAGAAAAAACGGCTTCTTCCGTTTTATCGGAAAAGCCGTTTCTTGTTTTAGACGTGCCCACCTAAATAAGCCATTTTAATATCGTCACTTGCTTGAAGCTCTTTTGCTGTACCTGACAGCGTTACGCGGCCCGTCTCAATGACATATGCGCGATTCGCTACAGATAATGCCATATTTGCATTTTGCTCAACAAGAAGAATGGTCGTGCCTTCTTTATTGATCTCCTCAACAATTCGGAAAATAGTCTGAACCATTAAAGGTGCCAGACCCATCGAAGGTTCATCCAGCAACAATAGCTTTGGCTTCGCCATAATGGCACGGCCCATTGCCAGCATTTGCTGCTCCCCGCCAGAGAGAGTGCCCGAAAGTTGCTTGCGGCGTTCATGAAGTCTCGGGAAAGTTTCATACACTTTCGC
Source organism: Chungangia koreensis (assembly GCF_042651785.1). Taxonomy (NCBI): domain Bacteria; kingdom Bacillati; phylum Bacillota; class Bacilli; order Lactobacillales; genus Chungangia; species Chungangia koreensis. The sequence goes on along the minus strand of NZ_JBHSEC010000022.1, from coordinate 110,060 downwards.
CATGTCCTTTTCTATACCATTCTTATCTTTACGTGAATAAGCACCTAACTCTAAATTTTCTTCAACAGACATCGTAGCAAAGACTCGGCGCCCCTCCGGTACGTGTGAAATACCCGCTTTTACGATTGTTTGAGCTTGTTTGCCGACAATCGATTCATTCATATAGTGAATCGTTCCGTTCTTCGGCTTCAATAGGCCAGATAATGTTTTTAACAGGGTTGTTTTTCCCGCGCCATTTGCACCGATCAATGTTACAATCTCTCCTTCATTTACATCGAGGGAAAGTCCTTTCAGTGCATGGATGTTCCCGTAATAGACATCGATGTCTTTGACACTAAGCATGTGCAGGAACCTCCTCTCCCAAATACGCCTCAATAACTTTCGGATTATTGCGGATTTCTTCCGGCGTTCCTTCAGCGATCAATTGTCCGTGGTCGAGGACATAAATCCGCTCACAAATCCCCATGACTAAATTCATATCATGTTCAATCAATAGAATCGTCAAGTCAAATTTCTCACGAATGAACGCGATGAGCGACATTAGTTCCGCAGTTTCCTTCGGATTCATACCTGCTGCCGGTTCATCCAATAGCAAAAGCTTTGGACCAGCCGCAAGAGCTCGTGCTATTTCAAGGCGGCGCTGTTTCCCGTACGGGAGATTCTTTGCCTTTTCGTGCATATCTCCGTCCAAATTGAAGATCTTCAGGAACTCGATGGACTTTTCCTCCATCTCCTTTTCACCTATAAAGTGAGATGGTAACCTGAGAATCGAACTGATCATCGTGTGTTTTGCCTGTGAATGATAAGCAACCTTTACGTTATCCAAAACTGACATTTCACTGAACAGGCGAATATTCTGGAACGTCCGGCTGATTCCTAACCGTGTTACTTTGAATGGCGGAAGACCGTTCACTTTTTTTCCTTCGAATATGATTTCTCCTTCTGACGGCGTATAAACGCCTGTCAGCATATTGAAACTCGTAGTCTTTCCCGCACCATTCGGACCAATTAGACCCACAAGTTCACCTTGATGCAATTCCATATTAAATCCTGATACTGCCTTCAAACCCCCGAAGCGGATACCTACGTTATCAACTTTTAATATGTGGTTATTTGACACCTTGGGCAGCCCCCTTCCGGAACTTTCCTGTCGGCAATAGATCTGTAATTTCGCGTGTTCCCATTAATCCCTGTGGACGGTAAAGCATGACTACAATCAGGACTAAACTGTAGAATATCATACGCATTTCCGGGAATGCCTGTAGATATGTAGAAACAATCGTCAGCAAAATAGCGGAAATGACTGCACCTGATAAGCTACCTAAACCACCTAGTACGACGAAGATCAGGATATCAAAAGACTTCAAGAACCCAAAGTTAGCCGGTTGGATGATATAGAAGTTGTGGGAGTATATTGCTCCCGCTACTCCTGCAAATAATGACCCGATTGCAAATGCGGCCACCTTGTAATACGTTGTATTGATTCCCATAGCGTCTGCTGCTACTTCGTTTTCACGGACCGATAGACACGCACGGCCATGACGCGAATTTGTAAAGTTAGACACAACCGCAATAGTAATGACCATACAGATGAAGGCAAAAGTCCAAGTTGTCAACTTTGATACTTGCATCCCTGCTGCTCCGCCGACATAATCGATATTCAAGAAAATAATCCGGATAATTTCTGCAAAACCGAGTGTCGCTATGGCTAAGTAGTCTCCGCGTAGACGAAGTGTCGGTATGCCGACTAACAGACCCGCAAGCATAGCCACAACCCCACCAATACCAATGGCAACGATGAACGGAAGCCCTAATTTTACTGTAATAATAGCAGAAACATATGCTCCGACAGCCATGAACCCAGCGTGCCCGATCGAGAATTGGCCGGTGATTCCGATGACAAGATGCAAACTTACTGCCAGCATGATATTGATGGCCATTAAGATCAGTGTATTTGTGTTGTAGTTATTTAGAATGCCTGTGGAGATGAGGGCTTGCACAACACCATAAACAACAGCTGCAACGACAATGAAGACCCAAAACTTGTTTAATTTGTTTTTCATAGTCCGCCCACCTACACTTTCTCTCGGGCATTCTTGCCAAATAGCCCGTTAGGTCTGAAGATTAAAATTAAAATCAGGATGACGAATGCCGCCGCATCCCTCCATAATGAGTAGCCTGAAGCACTTACTGCTGTCTCGACCACACCCAGTAAGAGTCCACCGACCATCGCTCCAGGGATAATGCCGATTCCTCCCAATACCGCCGCTATAAATGCCTTAATACCGGGAATAACGCCCATTAACGGGTCAATTTTTGTATAGTACAAACCAAAGATTACCCCAGCTGCTCCTGCCAATGAGGAACCGATCGCAAACGTTGCGGAAATGGTATTATCCACGTTGATGCCCATCAGACGCGCTGTTTCGGTATCTTGGGATACTGCACGCATGGCCTTCCCGATTTTCGTTTTATGTACGATAAATTGAAGGATGACCATCAAACCGATTGAAACAGACAAGATTAAAACAGATTTCATGCTAATTTGAGCGCCAAAAAGCTCAAATGTACGGTTTGTAAATACTTCCGGATAGGCTTCAGGACCGGCTCCCCGAATTCGTATAAACGTATATTGGATGAGGAAAGACACACCGATCGCAGTGATTAGTGCCGCAATACGTGTAGCACTTCTGAGCCGTCTATACGCAACCCGTTCTATCAATACACCGAATATGGCACACAACGCCATTGCCAGTATAAGGGCTGTGAAGAAATCGAGTCCGAACCCCACAATTGAATAAAAGCCGATGAATGAACCTACCATAAATACTTCCCCATGTGCGAAGTTGATCAATTTAATAATTCCGTACACCATTGTGTACCCGAGTGCGATCAACGCGTAAATACTGCCAAGGGAAATCCCGTTCACCAACTGCTGGAACCACTCCATGTCCGCTTCCCCCTTTACGAAACTTTAGTTAACTTATTGCATTAAGCGGAATCTTTTCATTTGCTAAAGATAGTTTAAGAAATAGAAATGGGAGGATGTCTCCTCCCAATCCATTTGTGCATTAAGGATTTACTTTCGAGTTAAACTCTTGTTTACCGTCCTTGTATTCAAGAATTGTAGCAGACTTGACTGGGTTGTGGTTTTCGTCGATTGTTACTGTTCCTGTCACTAATTTAAAGTCTTTCGTTTGTTCCAGGGCGTCCCTTACTTTCTCAGCATCCGCTTCTCCGGCACGCTCAATTGCATCTGCCAATAGGTATACCGTGTCATATCCAAGAGCGTTAAATCCGTCTGGAGATTTGTCATACTCTTTTTCAAATGCTTTAACGAACTGTTGGATTTTTTCATCTGGGTCATTAGCCGAGTAAGCGTTTGTTGTGAATGTATTATTCAAAGCTTCTGCTCCAGCAAGTTCAACCAAAGTAGGAGAATCCCAACCATCACCACCCATAAGTGGTACATCGATTCCCATTTCACGTGCTTGTTTAACGATCAATCCAACCTCTTCATAATATCCAGGGATGAAGATGAACTCAGGACTTGCAGACTTCAAACGTGTCAACGTAGAACGGAAGTCAGTATCTTTTGCTACATACGCTTCATCGGCTACAATTTCACCGCCGGCAGCTTCAAATGTTTCGATGAATGCGTCAGCAAGGCCCTTTGCATAATCACTTGCATTGTCTTGGTAAACCGCTGCTTTTTTGATCCCTAATTCATTGATAGCAAAGTTTGCAGCTACTGTCCCCTGGAACGGGTCAATGAATGTTGTACGGAATGCATATGGGTTTAACTCCCCTTTATCATTCACAGTTACATTCAATGCAGTTCCTGACGGAGAGATTAAAATTGTCTCTGCGTTATTGGCCACTTCAACTTGAGCAACTGTGTTACCACTTGTTGCAGCTCCGATAATTGCCAGTACATTATCTTGATCAGTAAGTTTAAGTGCTCCATTTGTTGCTTCAGAAGCTTCAGACTTATTATCTACGGCAATTGGTTCAAGTTTTTTGCCATTTACTCCACCATTTGCATTAATCTCTTTGATTGCTAACTTGACCCCATCATAGATGGATGTACCATAGGATGCTACGTTACCTGATAATTCCAGGTTAGCTCCAATTTTAATCGTGTCGCCGCTTGCACCTGATCCTCCATCAGTTCCACAGCCTGCTAAAACGCCTGCGAAAAGTGCTGTAGCGGCTAATGTGTTGAATAATTTTCTCTTCATGGTTAAGTTTCCCCCTTTGTTTCTGAAAAAGTTATCAGAATGTTTCCTCTTATGAGTAAATAGATTATAATTCAAATAGTTATTTTAGTCTATATAATTTTTATATTTAGTTTATTTACTATATTAATATTGTTTAGACCAAAAAAACTGCCTGTCCTCAAATTCGGACAGGCAGTTTCTCTGATGAATTTTTGCTCAATCTTTTTGTAGCATCGTCCCGTTTTGAGCATAGTTTGTATGCCAGGAAAATGCTTTTTCTAATACATGTGGAGTTTGTCCACCACGAGTAAGTGCTTCTTCATAGTAATCACGCAATTGTTCTTTGTACATGGGATGTGCGCAGTTTTCAATGATTAACTCAACACGCTGTCTTGGTGCCAAACCGCGTAGATCCGCATATCCTTGTTCCGTTACAACGATATCAACGTCATGTTCCGTGTGGTCCACGTGAGAAACAAATGGCACGATGGAAGAAATCTTCCCGTCCTTCGCAATCGACTTTGTAACGAAAATAGCGAGTCGGGCGTTACGGGCAAAGTCCCCGGATCCACCGATACCATTCATCATTTTCGTTCCGGATACATGTGTAGAGTTAACGTTTCCGTATATATCAAACTCCAAAGCAGTATTAATGGAAATCAAGCCGAGACGACGGATAATTTCAGGATGATTCGAGATTTCCTGTGGACGCAGGACAATCTTATCACGATATTGCTCAAAGTTATTGAACACATGAGCCATCTTTTCTTCTGACAATGTGATAGAACAGCAAGAAGCGAAGTCCACTTTCCCTGCATCCATCAAGTCAAACACTGCATCCTGCAACACTTCCGAGTAGACCGTGAGCCCCTCAAATTCGGAGTTTACCATACCATGTAGAACAGCATTTGCCACAGAACCGATTCCCGATTGAAGAGGTGCAAGTTTTTCCGTCAACCGGCCAGCTTCAATTTCCTTACGAAGGAAGGAGAGCAGATGCTGTGCCATAATTTCCGTTTCTTCATCCGGCGGCACGATGGTTGAAGGAGAGTCGAGCTGATCTGTGAAAACAATCCCTTTAATTTTCTCAGGATTTACTTTAATCCCTATGTCTCCAATGCGATCATCGACCTTCGTCAATGGAATCGGGTCTCGCTCGCCTTGTTTCCCGGGTTCAAATAGATCATGAACACCTTCTAATAGTGGCGATTGTGCAAGATTAATTTCTACAATAATATTTTTTGCGTTTGTAGCAAACGTTAACGAGTTGCCGGTAGAAGTAGTCGGAATGATCGTCCCATCTTCTTTTATTGAAATGGCCTCAATTATCGCAAAGTCTATTTGCTCAAGCACATTTGCCCGAAGTAATTCAGCCGTATGTGAAAGATGCTGATCAACAAAGTACATTTCTCCACTGTTGATCTTGCTTCTCATCGTCGCATCTGCCTGGAAAGGAAGACGTTTGTTGACGATTCCCGCAGCTGCAAATAATTTATCAACATCGGAACCTAATGAAGCTCCTGTAAATACATTCACTTTAAATTGTTCGTTTTCAGCACGATTGACGAGTGCCATCGGGACCGCCTTAACGTCACCCGCACGAGTAAACCCACTTAGGCCCAGTGTCATGCCGTCAGTAATCCAAGATGCAGCTTCTTCAGGTGTTACGACACGTTCCTGAAGTTTTGCATTTTCAATTCGGTTTAGTTTGTCCATATCCCTGATGCCTCTTTCATTTATATACTATTTATCCAATCTTATTGTAGCTGAAGCGCTTTCATTTTCGGAAAAACGGGGAGTGAACAGTAAAAAAGCCCGCGAAGCAGAAATGCTATTGCGCGAGCCAGAATATTTTGTGGTTCAAAAACCTAATAATTTTCGGAAATAACTTGAATAGGATTGGCTTACGGGAATCTGATGGCCACCAATCATCGATAAAACGAAAGTTGAATGAGTGTCGGGATGTATTTCTTTAATCTGATGGACATTGACGATGAACGAACGATGACATCTGATGAAAGAATCCCTTGGAAGAAGATATTCGAATTCTTGAAGAGAGTTTTTGTGCGTACCGGAAATTCGATCCGATACGACTGTTGTCTTACGGTCCTTCACTTCTACGTATATCACTTCATTAAAAGGAATAGGAATCCAACCGTCTTCAGTTTTCATTGTTATAACGGATTGACCTTCAGTATAAGAAGGGTATATAGCTGTTACACAACCCGCCAGTTTCCCATCACGATGAAATGGAACCGCCATCCCATGATAAGGAACTCCCAATACGGAACGGTTGACAAACTCGGATAGCTTTTGCTTGGAATGGATGGCCTTGTAGGCTAAAGATCCTTCACGGACCGGATCGCCCGGTGAGATTTTTAAATCGATACGTTTGCTTGGCCGGTAGTATACATATTCGGTTGTGTTCGATACAGCAATCGACACTTCGTCCGAAAATAACTCGCCGATTACATCCAGCAATTCCTTCTCCGTGAATATATCCATGTAGATCTCCTTCTCCATTCCATACTATCTTTCAATTGTACTAAGAAAAACAGTGAAAGCAATCAATTCGATACGGATGTTAAGGTTTTGTCAATTTTAATAAAGAAATCTTACTAATTTCATTTAAATTGAATAAACTTGTGGTAAAGAACCTAAATAAAGAGATTGCTCACCCATAATTCCATTATTCTTTTCATAGAATAGGATAATCAAAAAATATCATAAGCTTTTTATGACAAAGTAATTCTGCTAAATGTTAGGATTTATATTATATAATGTCAATTCAAATTAGAGTATGGAGGCTATCGTATGAGAAATAGCGCGATTGTCATTCCCGCCCTTAACCCCTCTGAAATATTAATTGACTACGTAGAGGAATTGCTCCAAAAAGGTGCACCGCTTGTCTTGGTTGTGAATGACGGCAGCACCCAGGAGCTAAACCACATTTTTGAGCATCTTAGTAGCATGGAACGTTGTCATGTACTGACACACGACGTAAATCGTGGTAAAGGACGGGCATTGAAAACAGCATTTGAACACTTTTTAACAAACGAAACCAATTTAAAAGGCGTTGTAACGGCAGACTCTGATGGTCAGCATTCCGTACAAGATATCGCCAAAGTGGCAGAAGCGTTAGAAACAGGAGAGCGCAGCCTGATTTTAGGTGTCCGGGACTTGAATGCAGAGCACGTCCCTTTCCGGAGTACACTCGGAAATCGGTTGACCACCCAATTTTTCTATTGGCTATTCGGGTACAGATTGGAAGATACGCAAACGGGTTTAAGAGGGATTCCAACATCGGAAATCCATACTCTCACTCAACTGAAGGGTGAACGGTATGAATACGAAATCAATATGCTCATTTACGCACGGCGAAATCAACTCCCTTTTCATGAAATACCCATTGAAACAATCTACTTTAATAATAATGAAGGCTCCCATTACAAATCGATTCGTGATTCTGCCAAAATCTTCAGACGGATGGTACGGGAGTTCTTTGAATCGAAGAACAGAAAGCAGCGTGAAGCCGGGCTATGAAATATGGAAAAACTTTTTTGTTAGTTCGCGGAACCGTTCGTCTCGTTTATCCAACATATCGATTACCTTCCCCATTGCATGAAGAAGGACCGATTGTCTATGTATCCCATCACCAAAACTTTTTCGGTCCTTTCATATTAATGTTATGGCTACCAATTCCTGTTCGGCTCTGGGTATTCCACGTTTTCTTTCATAAGGAAACTGGTTTTGAACAGTTGTATAACTATACGTTTACGAAGCGTTTCAACTTGATGCCTTGGTTAGCAAAGTACCTATCTTATCCTTTAGCAGCTGCATTCTCTGCCTTCTACCAATCTGCAAGGGCTATTCCTGTTTATCGGCAATCGAAGAAGGTCATACATACATTCAGAGAAAGCGTACAAGCCATGCAACAGGGTGAACGTCTCCTAATCTTCCCGGATATCGACTACGCAGATGATTCATCGGGAACGAAGGACTTGTATAATGGGTATCTCTATATTGAAAGGTACTATTATAAGGCGACAGGAGAGCATATACGATTCGTCCCTCTATACGTCAGTAAAGAAAGAAAGACGATTACTGCAGGAGAAGCCATTCAGTTCCGGGACGGCAAAGAATTTAAAGAAGAACTCTCTTACGTGAATGAAGAGATAATGAATACCTTGAATAAGCTGGCAGCTGAACAGGGAGATTTGAAAGAACAGGCTGTCTAATATTTCGCGATCTTACCGATTGTTTCTTTATTTTACCGATTATTAGCCAGTTATTACCGATAATCAGGATATATTACCGATTCTGTTTTTGTGGCCTACTTTTAAGAACAAAAAGGCAAGACCCAGTTGGCTAATCAAAAAAGCATCAGAGTCCCCTCTGATGCTTGATATTAAATCCAACCTTTATCCTTCGCCATGGAAATGGCTTCGACTTTGTTTTTGGCATTCATTTTCTGGAGAATTTCGGACATATAATTTCGAACGGTTCCTGATGATAAGTAAAGCGCACGAGAAATTTCCTTATATGTATTCCCTTCAGCAGCAAGGCTTAGCACCTCCTGCTCCCTCTCGGTCAAAGGATTATCCTCCCGGTAAGAATTCATGACCAGTTCGGCAGCAAAATCCCTTTTCCCTGCCATGACCCGACGAATTGAACCGGTCAAGTCCTCAATGGATCCGTCTTTTAGTAAGTATCCGTGGACACCTGCTTTCATGGCTCGTTCAAAATATCCAGGTCGTGCAAACGTTGTGAGGACGATAATCTTACTATTTGGGCTGACCGTTTTTACTTCTTCCGCTACTTCGAGTCCATTTTTGAGTGGCATCTCGACATCCAATAAGCAAATATCTGGCTGTAACTGAGAAATGAGATGTACTGCCTCCTCACCATCACCTGCTTCGCCTATCACTTCCATATCTTCTTCAAAGTTCAATAAGGCACCAAGCGCCCCACGTAAAATCTTTTGATCTTCAGCCATGACAATTCGAATCATACGTAGGCCTCCTCAGCTTTTACAATAATCGGAATGGTTAAAGTCAGTTCAGTTCCATGTTGTCCGTCGATGTTCATATTCCCTTCAACAAGTGCCAGCCGCTCCCGCATGCCATCCAATCCACTTCCTTTTCCAGCGCTTGCATTAAAACCGACCCCATCATCTTTGACTGTAATCAGCATATTTCCATGTTGGTTACGGAAGGAGATTCGGCACATGTTTGCCTTGCTGTGTTTAACGATATTTGTACCTGCCTCCCGCAAGCACATCGAGATGATGTTTTGCTGAAGATGCGGAAGCTTGTGAGGTTCTTCTTCCCTATCGACCTGTAATTCAATTTCAGCTTTTTTGAAGAGTTGTGATAGTCTTTCGATTTCACTGTCAATTGAAAGTGAGCGCATATCAGCTACGAGTTCCCGCACTTGCTTCAACGCCGCTCGGGAGGTTGCCTCGATTTCCTTCGCCTCTTTAATTGCATAATCTGGATCTTTGGATACCAGCCGTTGCACGAGCTGGCTTTGAAGGGTAATTAACGATAACGTATGTCCGAGTGTGTCGTGAAGGTCTCGGGCAATACGGGTACGTTCCTCGCGCTTTATCAGCTCCTGAATTTGCTCATTCGCTTTGTTCAATTGCTGTTCTAATTGGGCTTGACGGGCAATAGACCGGACAGCAAAAGGTGTGGACATCATGACGAAATACATGGGAATTACTAAAAAGTATTCTAATGTGGCCCCCCTCATTTCACACCAAACGGCAACTGCTAAAACACTGACCCCCAATACACCCATGGCAATGAAAAAAGTCCGCTGTTTTTCAAAATAAGCGACAAAATTAGCAGAGTAGAATGCCATGAATAAATTCCAAGGAGTAAAAATTATTGAAAAAGCTAAGATGATACTTAGCTGAATAATCCACCAAACCGCATACACCCTGTCAGATTGAACCCAATACAATTTGTAATAAGTGAATAGAAATGCGCCCATCATGACAATGCCTAAAACCAACTTAAAGCCAGTCTCAAGAGTTAGATAGATGATCGGAAATGATAAATAGAGTAGCGAAATATATGGCATCAGACCATGGCGTTTCGGGAATAGTTGAAATTTCTTCACGTTCTTACACCGCTTCCTGTTTCCTTCTAATATAGTTTGATACTACCATAAAGAGAATTAGGTAACTTGACAATATTAGAATATCTTGAACATTCGGAATGTCCCCGCGGATTATACTCCATGCGCCGTTACCATAATGATAAGCCGGAAGTGCTTTGCCTACCGTTTGTATGAATTCAGGCAAAATCTCCATCGGCATCCAGAGTCCGCCGGTGATGGCCAAAATCATATAGATGGCGTTGCTCACGCCGGAAGCCGTATCAACGCGTTTCATGAATCCGATCAACACACCTAAAGCCAAAAATGGCAGGGAACCTACCAATATCCATAATCCGCTTAGAGTCCATTCAGATGCCGTTAATGAAATATCGTTGATCAAAAAACCTACCGTGAAAATAATGATAATAGAAAAGATATGGACCGCCGTTTGCCCAGTCATTTTCGCAAAGAAATATGTCATATCCGGAAGTGGTGTAACTCGGATATATTTCGTCCATCCTTCCCGCTGCTCCTGAACAAGCCTGATGCCAAGTGTCATAATGGCACTCCCCATGACACTAAAAACAGTGATAGACATGAGAAAATGCGCATCCCATACTGCTTTGTCTTCTACCCCTGTATTTAGAACTTTCGTAAAGAAGATATAAAAGACGATGGGCATAGCCAAAGACCAAAATAGGAAATAAGGATTTCGGAATATCCTCAAAAACTCTATCTTGCATTGATTAATGAACAATTTCATCTTATATGGCCTCCTTTTGCTCTGCTGTCAGCTGCTCAAACGCTTCTTCCAAACGACCTCTGTCTACGAAGATGTCACGGGCATCGATCTTTTTCTCAAATATTTTCGAAAGAATTAAATCGGTATCATCCGTAACAATCACCATTCGTCCATCTTTAAACACCACATCAGACACTGACGGATATTGAAGGAACAGTTCTTTTGGTAATTGGGCATTTGTCGTAAATGATACGGAACGCTTCAATAACTGATTCTTAATTTCCCCTGGCGTCCCGTCCGCGACAATCTTTCCTTTGTTGAATAAAATGATCCGCTGTGCCACGTCATCCGCTTCTTGAAGATAGTGAGTGGAAAAAATAATCGTTTTACCATCATCCGCCAATTCCTTCACCGTATCCCAGAATACTCTTCGTGAGGAAATATCCATTCCGACTGTCGGCTCATCGAAGAATAGCAAATCCGGATTACCGGCAACCGCCATAGCAAAGCCGACCCTACGCTTCTGTCCGCCCGATAGCTTTTCAGTCCGTTTGTTCAAATCCTCTTCCTTCAAACCGGTTAGTCTGCAAAGCTGCTCAAGGGAAAAAGGATCTGGATAGTAACCCCGAACCATTTGTAGAAGCTCTTTAACTTTCAACCCATCCATCAGGCTCACGTCCTGTAGCATGACACCGAGCCGCTCCCTTATTTTCGTTTCTTTTGTAGAGGATCCGAAAAGCTTTGCCTCCCCTTTTGTCGGATTTAGGAGTCCAAGCATCATAAGCATTGTCGTACTCTTACCCGCTCCATTTGGTCCCAAAATAGCGACAATCTCACCTCGCTGAATGGAAAACGTCACATCATCGACTGCTGTCTTTTCCTTGAATTTCTTAGTTAATCCGTTGATCTCCACTGCTAATGCCAATAGAATCACCTCTTCTTTGATACTCTCATTTTACGTTCGGTCATCATCAACGATTAGTAGAACTTGTCATGAAAGTCACCTGACATATGTCATAAAAATAGCCATCAGGAGTACCTGATGGCTAAAGCTTGTTCTTATCTTTTTCTGTTTTCCATCGCATTGATGCCTAACCCCATCATCAAAACTGCCATTAGCAGCAAGATACTAAGAGGCTCTAATAGTTGCTGCATTGACTTTCCATATAACGTTGCCCCCTTCAATGCTTCCATCCCATATAAAATCGGAGAAAAGTTTGAAAGGAAAATCATTACATCGGATGTCACAATCTCGATCGGCCAATAAGCCCCTCCAAGCATCGCCATAACTACACTCAAAATCGGAATGAATGCATTATACTGTCGTATCGATTGAGTAAGCCCTGCCAGTAGCATACAAAGTGCAACGATGGTCAAAACATAAGGAATGAGCACAATAAGCGTTCTACCGAAGCCACCGTGGAATTCGACTCCCGCTCCATACCGAAATGTCAGGAAGATGATCACGATTTGCCCGTATCCGATCAGAAAGCTATACACTAAGTTCCCGGCATACATTTCCCACTTTCGGACAGGTGATACAACCATTCGATTCCAAATGAGATTCCTTTTCTCTTCTAACACTGCAGCGATACTAAATGAAACAGTATAAATAACAAAGAATAGGGAAAATCCAAAAAGACTTTGTAAATGCATATCAATTACTCTTGCCTTGTCAGATGAAAAACTGGCTTTTTCTACTGCGAATAAAGGTTCTGTCAACGCTTTCTCCCAAACCATCTCTGCGCTTTCCTTCTTTTCATCCGGCAAAGAATTTAGTAACGCATCCTTCTGAAGTCTTTTGTTATAGTGTTCGACCACAAACCGTTGAAGAAGAGAAACATCAGAACTCTTCACAGAGGCAATCACCGTAAAATCCGTCTCATGTAATAAGAGCCCCGCTTCATTATTCCCATTTTTAATATCGTTTCTTAAAGTTCCTTCGTCAGTTTCGATGAACATAAAGAGGTCTGATCTATTCAGTTCTTTCAAAAATTCACCAGTCTCTTCTTTTGAAAGAGTACTCACAACAGGGACGGGAACTTTTGTATATTCGCCGCCTCCCATAAAAAAAGCGAAACCGATACAGAGAACCGTCAAAATGATTAGGGACCATGGTTTACGAGCAGTTAAACGAAATTTAGTCAGTAAAATTCCAATCATGCCCTCACCGCCTTCCGCTTAGAAAAAAGAGAAGCAATGGTCAAAATGACAATCGTTTCAATAAGAAGTGTCCAGACGTAAACTAAAATATCCGGCAATACCGCTCCTTGCAGGACATTTAAATAGGCCGTCATGGCCGCTCCATTCGGTGTAAGATTTCCAATGACCTGGATCGTCTCCGAAATATTGCCCACTTGCGTAAAACTACCTCCTAAAAAGGCGAGAATGGCTACCCCGGCATTGCCATATAACTTGGAAGCGGAATCACTCCCTATTCGTTGGTTAATAACAGTCAATAAGACACCGATACTTGCGACAACCGAACTTAGGGAGAGTGTGATAACAAGGAATTCCCCTATATTCGTCCAGTGCACATCGTACATGAACGCTGCACCGCCATATAAGATACAGAGTTGAATCACAGCAAGCGCAAAGCCAGAGAGAAATACTCCTAAAAGATAAAAGGTGCTTGGCACATTCGCCAACCGGATCCGGTCATAGACATGCTGTTGTTTTTCCATATAACTATTCGTGCTAATATTTCCTGCCAGGAACAACACGAACATGACACTCATCCCGACTGCATAATAGGAGAATGCACCAATAGGTTCTTGTTTTGTCACTGTTTCAATTGCTCCTGCCACTCCCATTCCTCCAAGGGGTTCCTCTTCAACGACCAACCCTTCTCTTCCAAGCGAGGCCATTAATGAATATTGCTCCTTAAACTGCTCGACTACATCCGATACAAAAGCAGAGGAATAATCCTTTTCCTCATTTTCATAAACGATCAGCCCTGGAACTTCCCGTTCTTCTATGAATAATGAATGAAGCAAGTTCTCTGTAAAACCCTCCGGCACTTCAATAATGGCGGAGTATTCCCCATCGTCCTTCGCGTCGCTAATTTGAGCAGGTGTTATTTCCTCTAAAGCTATTACCTTCGAGAGTTCTTCATTCCCAAAGATTCTTTCCCGAAGCATCTGTATCGGTAAAATCCCCTTCACTTGCCCTTCAATTTGCCTGATTGCCGGCTCTGGAATCGGTGAATCAGACAGTGATTGCATAAACCGCTCGAATTCTTTTTCTTCGTCTCCATTTTGGACCAATGCTACTTTTCCAGTAACGGGTGAGGCTTCCTCAGTAAAAAAAGAGTTTAATGCAAATCCTAAAATTGTTATAAGTATTAACGGCATCAGTAAAAGAACAAGGAGTTCTTGAGGATTTCGAATAAATAATTTAAACTCCTTCCAAATCAATGACCAAATCATCAATTCCTCAACGCCCTTCCCGTCAGATGGAGGAACACATCTTCAAGAGTCGGTGTTTGAACTTCAATTCCATGTACAATGGCACCTGTCTCATCTGCAAACTTGAATATTTGAGAAAACAATTGGACCTCTTTGGGAACCACCATCGTTATGACCTGATCGCTCTCATCCAATTTAGAAATAACCGGCAGTTGTTTCAACTGTTGGATGAATGTTTCGTTTCTTCTTTCCGTTTTGACAACAATCGTCTTTTCAGATGAAAGGATATTTTTAATCTCTTCCTTCGTGCCGGAGGCGATAATATTACCGCGGTCCATAATATAAATACGGTCACAAAGATATTCGACTTCTTCCATGTAGTGACTTGTATATAAAATGGTCATTCCCTTTTCATGATTCAGCCTTTTGACAGTCTCCAAAATATAATTTCGTGATTGGGGATCGATTCCGACCGTTGGCTCATCCATAATGAGGATTTCCGGTTCATGAAGGAGTGCCGCCCCAATATTAAGTCGCCGTTTCATCCCGCCGGAAAAATTCTTTACAAGCTTTTTCCCTTGATCCGCCAGTCCGATCTGTTGCAGCACTTTTTCCACCCGTTCTTTCAACACAACGCCCCGGAGCTTCTGGATGCGACCAAAAAAATAGAGATTTTCCTTAGCGGTCAAATCCTCATAGAGCGCAATCTCCTGTGGGACTACACCCAATTTTTTGCGCAGGTTATTCGGCTCCATCACCGAATTCTCGCCTTCAAAGCGAACCTCCCCGCTTGTAGGTTGAATCAGAGATGAAATCATCGCGATAGCAGTGGATTTACCAGCTCCGTTCGGCCCGAGCAACCCGACGATTTCTCCCCGATCGAGATGCAGTGATATTCCTTGTACTGCTTTTTGTTGTTTGTAATGCTTCGTTAAATTGATAGCGTCCAACATTCCGTCCCCCTCCTTCATATCTCTATCGTATAGCCAGAAAGTGTCTTATCCAACTACCCTAAGTCATCACTTCTGCTATGACCTCCGTCACTTTTTTGAGCACAACAAAAAACGCCTCAATAGAGACGTTCAATCAATCAAATCATTTTTCACTGCGTAAATGGCCAGTTGTGTGCGGTCACGTAAGTCTAATTGTTGCAGGATATTCGTAATATGATTTTTAACTGTACCGACGGAAAGATACAATTGCTGAGCGATTTCTTTGTTTGTCTTACCGGTACCTACCAATCGTACGATATCCATTTCCCGTTCCGTCAGGGTTCCTTCGTTAGTTTGCTTCTCTACCTTTCGTTCAGAAAGCATGGGAACCATCCTTGCTGCCACTTCCTCATGAAGCACGAGCACACCCGAAAGGCAGCTATGGATGGACTGGATGAGCTTTTCAGGTTCAGCTGTTTTCAGCATGAATCCATTTACGCCGTCTTTCAGCGTCTCTAAAGCTGCCCCGTCGTCATTGAACGTAGTGAGAACTAAAATCTTTACTTCCGGCCATCTTTCCTTGACCACCTTTACAGTCGCCACCCCGTCCATTTCAGGCATACGGATATCGAGCAAGATTAAATCCGGCAGTTCCTGCTCCACTAACTTAATTGCCTCGACGCCATTCATCGCTTCACCGATTACTACCAGTTCCGGGTTCTGTTCTACAATCATCCGAATCCCTTTCCGGACGATCAGTTGATCTTCCACTATCAAGATTTTAGCTGCCAACTTTCACTCCCCCAATCGGCATCATTCCTTCAACAGTAAATGCCTTTTCTGTTTGAAGCACTCGTAATTCGCCGCCGACAGAGGCCACTCTCTCCCTCATAGCCGTCAATCCAAAACCTTCTGTAAAATGCGTTTGTCGAGATAAACCATTCGTGACAATCCATTCCAACTCACCAAGGGCTGTCCGACCGATAGTCACCGAAACCTCCCGAGTATCACCATGCTTCATAGCATTCGTTAATGCTTCTTGAATCGATCGGTAAAGGGTCACGCTCTGCTCATTTGAAAGCGTTGTGCGTAATACCCCTTGTCTCGTTGTAAACTTAACAGACAAGGAATGATCCGATTCTAACTTTCGGATCAGTTGAATGACCGATTCAATTCCGGTTGCTAATTCATATTTCAACGTCTTGACTGCCTTCCTCGTTTCCTCCAGACTCTCCTTGGCCATGACCTTCAGTCCCTCGTATTCCTCTGATTGTTTTTCTATACTCATCATTTCAAGCTGCATAAGTAAAGCTGTCAATTGATGACCGACAGAGTCATGGATATCATGGGCAATTCGTGCCCGTTCTTCTAAGCGGGCAACACGATCACTTTCGCTATGTTCCCTTTTCAGTTTGCGGTATTCGTCCAATAACCCGTCGTATAATCGACGATACTCCACTCGTTCATTCCGATCACGATTAACCGACCATGCCAAAATACCGGCTCCCGCTAATAACAGCATCGAGACGGTGTGAACGTCTGAAGTGAATACACTTAAAAGTACCGCGATACCGAAAATCGGCAATAAATACAACTTAAAATTCCGACTGTCCAATCGGAAACACGCGTCTATCAACAAAAACGCAAGCTGAAGAAAAATCGGTTCACTTCCAGCCTCTAAAATAATTGGTAAGAATGTAAATGAAACTGCTATGTATAGAACAATCGGCTTAGTAGTTACGGGAATGAAAAAATAGAAGATGAAAGCAAGAGCACATAATAAAAGACCAGAAGGCAGAAAATCCCTCTCGATTGGCAAAAGTACAAGAATCCAAAGTAGACCAAACACCAGTGGACGTATTGCCCAGTTTATAATCCGCTCTGTAAAAGGAATCATTCTTTCCTCTCCTCCCCCAATCTTTTATACTATTTAGATAATAAACCATTTAAGAATAAGTTGTTAGAACCTTTTTGGTACTTTGGATAGAAAGTAGGCAGTGATATGACATCAAAAAAATTAGCGATTATCGACATCGGATCAAAAACGGTCAGGCTTTCGATCTATGAAGAAAAGGATTCCGGTCATATGGATGAAATTAAAAGGGATAAAGTATCTTTACGTTTAAGCCAACATGTGGTGAATGGCTCCCTTACTAAATATGGAGTTGAACAACTGATCTTTGTTCTAAACGATTTTGAAAAAATCATCCATGATCATGAGGTGGAAGAGATTGAGTGTATCGCAACTGCAGCGATTCGGAATGCGAACAATCAAAAAGAAATCCTTTTGGCTGTAGATGAGCATACCCCTTTTACCATCCGATTATTGTCCGGCGAAGAAGAGGCAGAATATGGATTACTGGCGATTACACAGTCTATCAAAATTACTGATGGCGTTGCCATTGACCTTGGAGGAGGAAGTACAGAAGTTACCCTTTTCCGAAATCGGAAATTGATCAAGACCGTGAGTATCCCGTTCGGTGTTGTTACTTTAGCAAAGAGTTTCTCAGACGGTCTCCCGATATCCGATGAAGCATTATATCAGCTGACCACTTATGTAAAACAGGAATTGAGCTCAATCGTTTGGATTAAAGATGTTGGTCTACCGATTATTGGAATCGGTGGGAGCGTCCGGCTGATAGGGAATTACAGCTTGGCTACAAAACAAATAAAATGCGACTTAAACGGCTACTCGATATCAGAATCCGAGATGAACCATATCGTCAAACTAATGACTGATATGAGTTCTGAAGAACTTATTAAATGGGCAAAGGATAATGCTGACCTAACGATGCCCGCCCTCACTGTTTTAAGCGAACTCCTTAAATGGACTGATTCAGAGAAGCTTATATGCTGCACAAAAGGGATAAAAGACGGCTTAATCTATTCAAAGATGCAGGCTAACTAATTTACATAATTTAAAGAAGAAGGCTATAAACATACTGTTCTCCCCTCCGTCCCATCACCCGTTTCCCTGTGTCTTCGAAGCCGACTTTCTGATAAATATGCTGGGCAGCTCGATTTTGATAGTTAACAGCCAATAAGATTTCATTGAGCTGTGGAAAATGTTCTCTTACAAAAGCAGGAAGAAGTTGCATTGACTTCTGGGCGATCCCCTGGCCTTGAAACGAGTTACGAATGGAATAAGACCTTAATAGAACAGCTTGAGGGTTTCCTGTATAAGGCTTGGGGCCCTCTACAGTATGCAATGTAAAGAAACCTGCTATTTCTTCATTATGTAAGATCACCATCGGGTAGCGGTTTGGTTCTATCTTCGCCTTCTCAATGGAATCTATCGGAGTTGCGGTAAAACGCAGTTGTTCCTCCGTTAAATCATAATCTTCCAAGCGCGAATGATCTTCTTCACTTACTAAACGGATAGTTATTGTCATCTATTACGCCTTCTCTCTATTGGGATAACTCCATTGGGATATCCAATCGTTCTCTTATAAATATCTCTTCATTGATTTCTAAAGCATCTGTACAACCCATTTTCAATAGAAATTCTGTGTTTCTACTGCTGGGTGAGCAGCATTTGCCCCCCTTAGGAAAATTATACAGAAACATGATATGCTGAGGAGACAGAAATGGAATTTGGGGTGGAAGCATGCTCAAAAATATACTGGTCACCGGATATAAGCCACATGAGCTCGGGGTCTTTGACGAAAAGCATCCAGGTATTCCATTCATCAAGAAGGCGATCAAACGTCAATTACTTACATTGCTTGAGGATGGTTTGGAATGGGTGATTGTGAGCGGACAGCTCGGAGTAGAAACCTGGGCAATCGATACGGTATTAGAATTACAGCCGGAATTCCCTGATTTGAAATATGCTGTCATTACACCATTTTTAGAGCAAGAGAAGAATTGGAATGATACGAAGAAGGAAAAGTATCATTCTATGGTTGCGATGGCTGATTATCATATAAGTCTAACGAAGAAACCTTATGAGGCTCCTTGGCAATTTATCGAAAAGGATAAGTTTCTTTTACGCAATACGGATGGACTTCTCATTGTTTTCGATGAAGAAACTGGCGGCTCACCAAAATACATGATGGAACTGGCGAGAAAATATGCAGAAACAACGGACTATGAAATTTTCACTGTAAATGCTTTCGATTTACAACTGATCGCGGAAGAAGAAATGTGGGAGCGATTTGATTAGTTGGGTTGTAAAGTGGAACCTCTTGACAAAACGCTGGCTTTTTGGGATAATAAACATAATTATATGCGAGGTCAATGATAGAGTTGATTTCTGGCATTCTACGTATTTTAGAACGCTTATTCACACTGGCGCGGCTACAGGGCCGCAAGGACGGAAAAGTAGGTAGGGTTTCCGTTGCTTAAGTTAGTGGAAGATTACCGCGGTTATGAAAAGGACAAGCTCCTTTTCAGGTTAGTATTCCCCTTTTTAGGGATGAACATTAAAATCGAATCTTAGAATTAACCTTGTATATGAAAGGGATATCCCACATTTGGGATATCCCTTTTCCAATTCCATTAGTCAATCGCACCTTTTACATCGTATGGCCTTAAGTCGAGATCCGGTGCCTCACCTAAGACAAGCTTGGACAGCTGCCTGCCTAAATATGGACCTACCGTCAGACCGGAAGCTCCTAATCCATTAGCTACATAAACATTCCGATAGGCTGGGAGATGACCAACTACAGGGAGAAAGTCAGGAGTAAATGGTCGATATCCTACCCGCATTTCTATGAATTCAGCCTTTTCCAGACCTGGAGCCGTTCCTAACGCTTTTTGAAGTACTTCATTCATTCCACCTGCTGTTACCCGAAGATCAAACTCGCAATCATCCTCATGTGTTGCTCCGGCAATAATGCGGCCATCTTCAAACCCCAATATGTATTGGTCATTGGGGGGCATGACAACCGGCCATTCTCCGGTATTCAGATTCTCCGTTTGCAAATGGATAATTTGCGCCTTTTGTCCTTTCACCTTGAATTTCACAAGCGGCGTGAGCAACTCACCAGCCCATGCCCCCGCTGTCACGATGATTTGATCGGCATCTAATTGCTTTCCATTTACAACTACCCGAACAATGTCATGCTCTTTGTAAAGCTCTGCAGATCCATTTATGAATTCTGTTCCACTTTTTCGGGCTGACTTCAAAAGTGCCTCTCGCAATGCCTTCCCATTTACACGAGCAGCCCCTTCCACATACACCGAGCGAAAGGAATCCGATAGCATTGGAAAAAGAGATTTTGTCTCCTCGTTGTCCAGTAGCCTGATTTCACCGATTTCCGGCGCATCCTCTCTCCTCTTGCGAGCTCGCTCCATCATCTTTTCTAATTTGAATTCGTCAGTATGTAGACTGATCGCACCGACACGTTTATAACCCGTCTCAGTTTCTCCATCAGCCTCCAATTGCTTGATTAAATCCGGATAGTACGCGGCGCCACCCTTAGCAAGTGCATACCACGCCTTGTTCCTTCTCTGTGACAGCCACGGACAAATGATACCAGCTGCAGCATCCGTTGCTCTTCCCGGCTCCATCCGATCTACGATGATCACATCTACTCCTTTTTTTGATAGATGATACGCTGTAGAAGCACCAACAATTCCCGCCCCGATAATCACTACTTTCATGCAAACACCTTATTTCGTAACGTTTTCTTTATTTTACCCGATGTCCTATCAATTTACTGATGCAAGCTGTTATACAAAAAAAGGAGCCGATTTGGCCCCCGTTTCTTAGAAGAACATACCGGCTACTGCCGCACTTAACAAGGATGCAAGCATCCCTGCCGCTACTGCTTTCAAACCTAAACGAGCAATGTCAGGTCGTCTGCTTGGAGCCATTCCTCCGAGCCCGCCAATCAGGATGGCAAGTGAGCTCAAGTTGGCAAATCCACATAGTGCAAAGCTGATGACTAATACCGTTTTAGCTGAAAGTTCCGGAATATCCGGTGCAAAGTCCGTGTAAGCCACAAATTCGTTCAACACTAATTTTTGTCCGATATAACTTCCTGCTTGTACCGCTTCTTCCCAAGGAACTCCAATAACGAATGCCAATGGAGCAAAGATGAAACCTAAAATACCTTGAATGCTTACACCTTCTGCACCAAACCAGCCAGCAATTCCACCAATCACACCATTTAGAAGGGCGATCAGTGCAATGAAAGCAAGTAACATCGCTCCAACATTCAATGCGAGTTTAAGTCCTTCGCCCGCCCCCTTGGCCGCGGCGTCGATGACGTTTACTGCATCTTCATCCCGTTCCATTTCAAATTCCTCGTCATGCACCTTTTCAGTTTCAGGCACCATCATTTTGGCCACGATTAAACCAGCCGGAGCAGCCATGAAGCTTGCTGCCAACAAATATTCTAACGGGACTCCTAATAGGGCATAACCAGCTAACGTAGAACCTGCGATGGATGCTAGTCCACCTGTCATGACTGCGAACAGTTCCGACCGGGAAAGCTTGGCGATGAATGGACGGATGACTAACGGTGCCTCAGTTTGTCCAACAAAAATATTAGCTGCGGCGGATATCGATTCCGGTTTACTTGTACCTAACAACTTCGACAAGAAACCGCCGATTAACTTAATGAGCCATTGCATGATGCCCAAGTAATACAATACCGAAATTAGAGAAGAGAAAAAGATGATGACAGTCAATACTTGGAAGGCGAATACGAATCCAAAATTCTCTGCATCTGCTGCTGGTCCGAAAAGAAAAGCAATCCCTTCCCCGGCATAATTGATTACGGATTGTACAATACCTGATAACCACTCAATACCCTTTCTGCCTGCCTCCCATTTCAATACAATAAACCCAAATAGGATCTGCAGACCTAAACCGATTAAAATGGTTCGCGCATTAATCGATTTTTTTCCGTCCGATAAAAGAAATGCAATACCCAAAATTACAATGATTCCGAGAAGTCCCCATAAAATATTCACATTTTTCACCTCAAATAAATGTCTAAGTTGCTTGTATTTTAATTATTGCTTTGAGGGCAGTTATGTTAAAACAGTATTAACATACCCTGACATCAGTGAGTTAACTCATAGAAAAAGCCTACCCAAGAGGATAGGCAGCAATCCTATTATTCACTTGAAAACCAATTATAATGCTTTTTCTTTTTTTATTTGTTTGCTTCGTAGTTGTCCGCACGCTGCGTCAATATCCGTTCCATGTTCAAGACGTACGCCACAATTGATGCCCCGGCCTTTAAGCGTCTCATAGAAAGCTTTAATATTTTCCGGTTTACTCCGGCTGTAGTCGGCATGTTCATCAACCGGATTATAAGGAATCAAGTTTACGTATGACAGATGTCGTTTATTATAAAGAAGCTTTGCCAATTCTTCCGCTTCTTGCACGTGGTCATTGACATCATCCAAAAGGATATATTCAAACGTGATCCGTCGATTTGTTTCCTTCAGGTAGTAATCGACTGAATCCATCACTTTTTCGAGCGGGAACGCACGGTTGATCTTCATAATTCGTGTGCGAAGCTCGTCATTGGGTGCGTGAAGAGAAATCGCCAAGTTAATTTGGATATTTTCATTCGCAAAATCCTTGATCTTCGGAGCTAATCCACTTGTTGAAACCGTTACATGACGAGCACCAATCGACAATCCTTTTTGGTCGTTGATCACGCGAAGGAAGTCCATCAAATTTGAATAATTGTCAAACGGTTCACCGATTCCCATGACAACGATATGACTGACACGCTCGCCTTTTCCTTTAGAGTCAAGATGTTTCTGCACCTTCATGATTTGTCCGACGATTTCACCAGCGTCCAAGTCTCTGCTCTTACGCAGAAGTCCACTCGCACAGAAACTACAACCAATATTACATCCTACCTGTGTAGTAACGCAGACAGATAAGCCGTATGGGAAGTGCATTAATACTGTTTCAATCAGGTTACCGTCTGACAACCTGAACAGGAACTTGATCGTTCCATCCTCAGATTCCTGCTTAACCGCTTCTTCCAGAGGCTCTATAACAAAATGCTCTGCCAAGAGCTGGCGGCATTCCTTGTTGACGTTATTCATCTCTTCAAAACTTATGACGCGTTTCTTATATAGCCAGTCCCAAACTTGGGCAGCTCTAAATTTTTGCTGACCATTTTCAATAAGCCAGCTTGTTAATTGATCTATTGTTAATCCGTAGATTGATTTCTTCATTTATACGTTTCCTCTCTTTGCAATAGAGTTGACATCTAATCATACTAAAAATTTACTGTTGAAACAACCTATATCTGTATATTAAAAGGATATTGCAACTTTCTTTTCTCATTTAATATGGCTTTAAAATCAATTTGCATGAACGATTTTAAATGAAAAAAGGACGAAGAGTGGGGTTCTTCGTCCAAAAATTTTTCGACACCGAGAGCATTTACGGAGAGAGTATCGGTAATGTGGTTTGGTTGTGGTTATTAGTAGCCACCGTAGAATGTTGCGCCAACGATGATCAAAAGAATGAACAATACAACAATCAAAGCAAAGCTATTGTTGTATCCTCCGCCGTATGCGTAACCCATAGCTCTTCCTCCTTTCCTAATTAAACTAAAATGTAAGGGCCCTTACAGTGATAGTTTATGTTAGAAAGGAAGGTTCACCTGTGCCTTTTTACTAATAGATACCTAACAAAGATTTAATAGAATTTAATACGATGTAAATTCATTGTTCGTCAGCAATTGCTGGTTTTCCTTTTTCAAAAAATCCACAAAGTGCTGGACTGCATGAACGGGTTGGTTTTTAACCAATGCCACATATCTACTTTTTGACTCTTCTGTAGCATTTTCACTGCTAATAATTCGTTCTACCATGAACTCGCTGCTCAATTTACGAATTTGCCGTTTCTGGAATTTGGCCTCTTTAGACAAGGCAAAACCGATTGCGCCAGCGACCGAGAAAAGTATTAGGACAAAAAGGGATCTCATATCTGCTGGTACAAATAATAACTGGAATGCTACATTAAAAATCGACATACCAATTAGTGGAAATGACCATAATGTATACTTAGCTGCCCTTTTCATGATTGGAACCAGCTTTTCATGGATTTTTTCCAATTCTCGTTGTATGAAAACAGGTAGATCAGATGAGATGAAATTCAATCGAAATTCCTCCTTACTGTATAAAAAAGGACCCTGCTTCTTGGCAAAGGTCGCGATAAACAATGACTTTCAATGAAGGTGATGGCCAATGCCACGTCTTGACGATTTCGTTTTAGAAACAAAGATTCAGATGCCCTTTTGATTAAAAAGTTCCATATGCTCTTACAACTATTTTAACAGATAGTCTGATTCACGTACAAAATACTGCCTGATGGAAGGATTCTACACGACCAGCGATGAAATGAAAGAATGTCACGGCCAAGGAGGATTATAAATGTATAAGTTAAAAACGAAAGAGACTGACCATAGCGTCATTGAATTTATTGAACGGGTGGATAGTCCGAAGAAAAAGGCGGATGCGTACCGGTTACTGGATATTTTCACTGAAGCAACAGGTTTGGAAGCGAAAATGTGGGGGCCAAGCATTATCGGATTCGGTTCGTATCATTACAAATACCAATCCGGTCACGAGGGGGAAGCCCCATTGGTTGGCTTTTCTCCAAGGAAAGCGAAGATTAGCTTATACTTTACGCCAGGTGAATCAGAGCGTGAAGAGTTACTAAAGCGATTCGGCAAGCATACTACCGGAGCCGCTTGTGTCTACATCAACAAATTGGCTGATATCGATGAAGAGATCCTGAAAGAGCTGATTTTGGCATCTGTTAAATTCCTTCAGGAAACATACCCACAGTCATAAAACTGTAGAAAAGACTCCAGCAAATGAAATGCTGGAGTCTTCTTGTTCTATCATTAGTTTTTAGTTATGTTAGTGATCACACATTTGACCCTAACGTTCTTTTCAAGAATTCTCGCGTCCGTTCTTGGTTCGGGTGATTGAATAACTGTTCCGGTTTCCCTTCTTCTGCAATGACCCCTTTGTCCATAAAGACGACCCGATCAGATACTTCCCTTGCAAATTCCATTTCATGCGTGACGATTAGCATCGTTAACCCTGATTCGGCCAATTCTTTCATTACCTTTAAAACTTCGCCGACCATTTCCGGGTCAAGGGCGGACGTCGGTTCGTCAAACAGCATGACATCCGGTTCCATCGACAATGCACGTGCAATCGCCACACGCTGTTTCTGGCCGCCAGATAGCTGCTTCGGTTTCGCATTGACATATTGGTCCATGCCGACAACCTTCAAGTACCGCATCGACACTTTTTCTGCTTCTTCCCTCGAACGTTTCAACACTTTCATTTGCCCGACCGTACAATTTTCCAATACATTATGATTGTTGAATAAATTGAACTGCTGGAAAACCATGCCCAACTTAGTCCGGTACGAGTTGACATTATGCTTGCCGTCCAATATATTCTCACCTTTATAGATGATCATCCCACCACTTGGTTTCTCCAACAAATTGATGCATCGAAGGAGGGTGGATTTCCCCGAACCTGAAGAGCCGATGATGGAGACGACTTCCCCTTTATGGACTGTAAAGTCGATATCCTTTAACACTTCATGTTGACCGAAAGATTTGCTTATGTGCTGAATATCTATAACCGCTTCCATTATCTTCCCTCCTTCTATTTTTCTTTAATCTGTCCAGTGCCGATTACATTTGGCTGACCGACGATCACGTAATTTTCGGGTCCATCCATTTTTCTTTCAACATAGCGAAGGATCAACGTAACTGCATAAGTCATAACGAAGTATAGAACACAAGCAACGAAAAACGATTCAAAATACCTGAAGTTGTTTCCTGCGACTGACTTTGTTTGGAAAAATAGCTCTGTCACGCCGATTACGTTTAATACGGATGTATCTTTAATGTTGATAATGAATTGGTTCCCAGTTGCGGGGAGAATGTTCCGTATTACCTGTGGCATGACGACATGGCGCATCGTCTGGAAATGACTCATTCCAATTGCATGTGCCGCCTCAAATTGGCCTTTATCGACTGATAAAATACCTCCCCGCACAATTTCAGCCATATATGCCCCGGTGTTGATAGAGACGATGATGATTGCAGCTATCAGCCGATCCATATCAATGCCGAAGGCCAAAGCGGAGCCGTAAAAAATGACCATCGCTTGGACAATCATCGGAGTGCCTCGGAAAAATTCGATATATGCCGATAAAATGACATCGACTATCTTAAGAAGAACTCTTTTCAATTTACTTTCTGAAACCGGAGCCGTCCGAATGACTCCAATCGCTAATCCAATCATAGCCCCGATTAATGTACCGATGATGGAAATGAGTAAGGTCATCCCCGCTCCGCGGAGAAACATCGGCCAGTTATCTGAGATGATAGTCACGATCCATTCATAGCTCATGCTTCTCCCCCTTTTCTAAGTGGAACCGGCTTTGCCGGCTTATTATTGTGCTGCTGGCTGGTTCAAGATTGCATTATCCATAATTTCCTGGCGTTCTTCTTCTGAAATGGTAGAAAGGATTTCATTAATCTTTGCTGTCAATTCGCTGTCTTTCTTAACGCCCACTGCAATCGCCGTGTCATCAGCGGATGTCTCGAACCCTTCTTCGAATTCAACCATCACGAAATTGTCATTTGCCGAAGATGCGCTAATCCCTTCAGGACGTTCAGATACATATCCATCGATCATGCCGGACTCAAGTGCTACACGCATTGCAGGAAAGTTGTCCATTGCAGTCTGCTTTTTAACATCTTTGATCTGATCAATTACAGAGTAGTGGAATGTATTTAACTGAGCAGTCACTTTTGCACCGCTGAAATCTTGGATAGACTTTGCATTTTCAAACGCGGATCCTTTTTTTACAACCATTACTAAATCAGAAGTATAGTAGTTATCCGTAAAGTCGATCGTCTTCTTCCGTTCTTCCGTCGGAGACATTCCTGCAATGATTGCGTCAATCTTATTAGAAGTCAAAGAAGGTACAAGCCCGTCCCATTCCGATTTCACAATAACTAATTCTCTTCCTAAACCATCCGCAATTTTCTTTGCGATTTCAACATCATAACCGCCAGCATATTCTGCATTCCCGTCAATTTTCACTCCGCCATTAGAGTCATCCATCTGTGTCCAGTTAAACGGAGCATAACCTGCTTCAAGTCCAACTCTAAATGTATTTTCGTCTGCGGACGCTTCAGGTGTTTCAGAGCCGCTTCCACACCCTGCCAACATCATCATTGCTGATAGTGAAATTGTTGCTAAAACTGCTAATTTCTTTTTCATTATGATTCTCTCCTTGTTGTCATAGTTTTGGTGAATACAAAAAGGCAACCGTATAATAAAAAGGCCTGAGACGAACTCAGGCCTTTGACGGTTACCCAAAATTCCTCTTCTTTCCCATAAATGAGATAGCACAACTCGATCAACTTGGGAATTAATCGAGACAGTCCTGCAGCTCTTAACTGCAGACCCAGCATGCATAATTCGAGAAATCATGCACACTTCGGCGATATTTCCTTCTCCATGGCTTCATCGCTTCTCTGAGCTCTACCAAGGACTGTTAAATACCGCGCCTCTACCTCACCTGTGAAAGATGAGGTTACGTATTCAATTCATTGTGCCCTATTTTAGAATAACAAATGGGACATGTCAACCCTTCTTAGGCAATTAGTCATATCTTCCGTTACTTCACCCACTTATGGCGTAAAGGTCCATCCTCTCCATAGACCGGATCCATATCCGGAACCGGGACATTCTGGATTTCATCGAGTGACTCGGCTCTGCCGTGCGGATCCCGCTCACGCAAGTTATGTGACATACCATTCGGATAAGCGCCGATCACTTCGAAGTCGAAATTGCTTTCCAATTTCTTATGACCTGTTCCAGCAGGCAAAACAATAACATCCCCTGCATCCAATTCAAGGCGTTCTCCATCATCGCCACCTAAAAGCAACGTGGCCTTTCCTGATTTCACTCCTAATACTTCATGCGTATTGCTATGGTAATGATGATAGTCGTAAATATCCCCTGTCCAACTATTCGTCCAATTATGGCGGGCGAACGCAGCCTCCATATTTAAACCGTCGTCAAATACACCTTGATAGAAAATAACCGGCAAATGCTGATTATTCGGAATGTCTCCACGGTCCTCCAAGAAAAATGAACGTACTTGTCCTTCCATTTCCTATCACTCCTTATAAATCATTTGTGTTGAATGTATCCCCATGGTCCAAGTCCCCATACTGGAAGCCTCGATAGAACCATTTCTTCCGTTGTTCGGACGTTCCATGAGTAAAGCTGTCAGGTACTATATACCCTTGTGCCTGTTTTTGTAACGTATCATCACCAATTGCAAAGGCAGCATTCAACGCTTCTTCTAAGTCTCCTTCTTCTAAAAGCCCCATTCCTTGGGCATGATGAGCCCAAACACCCGCCAAATAGTCAGCCTGCAATTCCATACGCACTTGATATTTGTTATATTCTTTCTCACTCAACTTCTGACGCAGCTCTGCCATCTGCTGGGATATGCCCAACTGTGTTTGAATATGATGTCCAACCTCATGGGCAACGACATAAGCCATCGCAAAGTCACCCGGTGCATTGAAACGGTTCTGAAGCTCCTTTTAGAAGCTTAGGTCAATATATAGCTTTTCATCACCTGGGCAATAGAAAGGTCCGACTGCTGATGAGGCACCCCCACAAGCTGTTTGAACACTCCCTGAAAACAAGACCAAAGTAGGTTCCCGATAGTCCATCCCTTGCTCCTGAAACTGATCGTTCCATACTGTTTCCGTGTCCGCCAAGACGACTGACACGAACTCGGCGAGCTCCTGATCCTCTTTTGTTTCCACGTAAGGTTCATTCGCTCCCATTTGGAAGTTATTCATCATTTCTGTTGGGTCTCCGCCTAAAAAGGTGACAATGAGCAAAAGTACAATGCCGCCTATACCACCGCCGATCAAAGTCTTACCGCCCATCCCACGTCTGTCTTCTACATTTGTACTTGCCCTTCTGCCTCTCCACTTCATGCGCGAGTTCCTCCCAAAATTGCTGTCTATGTATTCGTGTTATACCCGCCGATAAACCAAGATAGACAAAATTGAAACGTTTTTCGAGACACACTTTTCGGAAGAACCACCTGATAAAAAGAAAAAGCTGTCCCTCAGGTAGATATCTTCCTGAGGGACAGCTTTTATTGGAACTGTTTGTTCTTATTAGGAAACGATTAATGTTCCAGTCATGCTATCATGACCAGTACCACACATTACTGAACAATAATATTCGAATTCTCCAGCTTTATCTGCTACGAATTCAACTGTTTCGCCGCCGGTAACTTCAACATCGTATCCGTCTATACCAACGCCATGAGCGCCTGAATCATTGACTACTGTCAATTTAATCGTATCGCCCACATTTGCTTTAATTTCTTTTTTATCGAACTCAAAGTTTGTAGCGTGGATTGTTACTTCTACTACATTACCTGTTGGTTCAACTGTTTCCTCTTTTTGTACTTTTTCAGTTTCGGGATGAACTGTATCTGTATCTTCAGTTGCAGGTTCTTTTGCCGTATCATCCGAACCACATGCTGCTAAAGCAACAAGAGAAAATGATAAGAATATAGCGCTTAATAATTTTTTCTTCATAAATTGTTTCCTCCTTTATTTATCGTTACTATTTATCGTGACCACTATAATACTAAAATATGAGTTTATCAAGAGATAATACTTTTATTGCAATAAAGATAATTTTTAGAAAAGAATTATTTTAATTTTGAAAACCCTTTAATATTAAGACTTTGTTAAGAGTTTGTTACAAAATCCAAACAATCTATTTGAATAATATATTTTGCTATGATACCATTTGTTTGCTTCAAAAAAATAACAAAAAAGAGGAGGATATTATTTTGAATAAGAAAATAGTATCTGGGTCAGCATTGATCTTAGCTGCTTCTCTTGCTCTCTCGGCTTGCTCCGATACAAGTACGACCGACCAAGATGCTGGCAAAGCACCTGATAATACAGGCGACAAGAAATCTGAAGAGGTAACTTACAGTAACTGGACTACTTTCGGTTATGACCTTGGCCTAAACAGACACGTTCCTTTTGAAGAAATTACGAAGGATAACGTGAATGATTTAGGTATTGTTTGGAGTGCTAAATTCAAAGATTTAGATGAAAACATTCCTGCAGGTAACCAAAACTATCCGATCGTTATTGATGGAGTAGCGTATGTATCTACTTCTCATAACTACGTTTTTGCATTTGATGCTTTAACAGGAGAAGTTAAATGGGAATGGAAACCTTCCCAAGAACTTTTGGATACAATTGAACGTACTGGCATGCCTTCCGTTAACCGCGGTGTTGCTGTAGCTGAAGGAAAAGTATTCATGCTTACAAATGATGTAGGTGTCGTATCGATCGACCAAGAAACTGGTGAAACAGTTGACTATATCCAAGTAAGTGATTACTTCCCTGACATTACAATCGACAATGGTTACTACGAAACAACTGCACCTGTTTACTATGATGGAAAAATCTTCATCGGTAGTTCAGGCGGCGATAATGGTGTCCGTGGATTCGAAATGGCGTTCAATGCAAGTGATTTAACACCTGCTTGGGACGAACCTTTCTGGACAGTTCCACCAAAAGGTGAAGACTGGTTAGCAGAAGGTCTATTTGGAGGAGGCGGAGCAGTTTGGATGCCACCTTCCGTTGACGAAGAAACTGGTTTAATGTACATTTCAGCTGGTAACCCAGCTCCTGACTTCTTTGGCGCAAGCCGTCCTGGAGCTAACCCGCATACAAATTCAGTTATCGCTTTAGAAGCTGATACTGGTAAAATGGTTTGGGCACAACAACAATTGGCTCATGACCTTTGGGATTATGATACAGCAGACAGCCCGACAATCATCAATACAACAGTTGACGGCGAAGAACGTAAACTTGTCATTGTAGGTACAAAAGGTGCAGAATGGTTTGCATACGATGCTGAAACTGGAGAACCTGTTTTTGAAAACGTAGCATTCGGTAAAATTGATCACCCAGAACCAACACCTGAAGGCGTTCTTGCTTACCCAGGGGTATTAGGTGGCCAAAACTATGCACCGGATACATTTGACCCAGAATTGAACTTGGCTTTGATTGGTTCAATTGAACAACCAGTTATCTATAAAACTGCTAAAAATGAAGAAGAAGCACAACAAGAAGGTCCTGCAGGTGCGGCGGCATTCGGTACATCTTATGCACCAGCTGCTGACGTTCCAGCCTTCGGAAGAATTACAGCAATCGACACTACTACTGGTGAAGTTAAATGGCAAATCGACACACCTGATATGCAACGTGGTGGTTTGACAAGTACTGCTACTGGCCTTTCATTCTACGGTGAATTGGATGGTAAAGTAAAAGCTCTTGACACTGCAACAGGTGAAGAACTTTGGGCATTCCAAACAACTGGTGATACAATTTCTGCAGCACCTTCAATCTTTGAAGTGGATGGCAAATCATACATCATGATCACTTCCGCAGGAAGAAATCCACAAATCTTTGTTTTCGCTTTAGGCGGAGATAAAACTCAAGGTGAAGCTTCTGGCGAAAAGGTCGATTCTAATCCACACAAATAATGTGTTGAACATTTAAAATAAAATGGGGCGGCAGGATTTACTTCTGCTGCCCTTTTTTACTGATAAGGAGTTAAATGATGAAAAAAATATCTTTACTATTGGTAGCCTTGGTTTTGGCAATTGTCTTAACTGCTTGTAACGACGAAATTGGAGAACCTTCCTTAGAATTAAGCAATGACGCTCTAACAATAGCCAACTGGGAAATGGATCATTCACATTACGAAGAAGTAAAAGGAAAATTGTTAGTAGGCGAGAACCCAGTAGTCGGTGCCAATGTACAAATATCAAACAAACGAACAATTGAAACCGATGAAAACGGTGAGTTTCATTTCAATGTAGACCGAAGTGTTTTAGATGTAAAAAACATTGAGGTAGTATCTGTTAATGAAGCAACGATTAACGGGGAATCAATTGATGAAGAAACCGCAAAATCACTTGTAGGCACAAAAGAACAATTAAGCGTGCAATTTCCCCTTGCTATAGACAAAGTGGTAGCTTCTGAAGAAAATACTGATCTTGTTGAAGTACATGCACGTGCTATTATGGAAGAAAATCAGGAATATCCATCATTCGGACCTTCTAAATACCGAGTTGCCGGGAATGTCAAAGACGCTGACGGCAATCCCGTTGAAGGAGCTACTGTAAACCTTCGGAGAGATGGCGTTGAAGGATTTTCAATGTCAGATCCAAGTAATGAAAACGGTGAATATGCAATGTATTACTTGCCTGAAGATGATGAAAATCATTACTTCTACGTACACTATAATGGACTCAAGTATACACTCCCTAACAATAAGGCATTTTTATTCCCTGAGGATATAGGGGTTGATATCCAAATCACCCTCCCTAAAGAAGGTACAATCATTCAGGATTCGCCTCCTACATTGGTTGCAAAGACGGCTCCTGGAGCAGTATATAAAGGTACATTGATCGGCTTAGATGTCGATAAGGATGTAGAGTACTCAGTAACAATCCCCAAAAAGGACGGTACATTTGTTGTAACATTGCCGAAGGAAGAATGGGAAAAGTCACCAACTTTCTTTGAAACGGATTTCAGTGCCTTTTACGAGGAAGATTTGACTTATGGAGATATTATTCCTATGGAATTGTTGACACATAAAGAAAACGAACCAAGTGGAATAACCGCTTCTGAAAAATAAATATCAATTAAAAATGCAAAAGAGGGAGCCTGCTTAGTATTGAAAGCAGGCTCCTTCCTTTTTATGGACTTCTGAAGAGGAATGGTTATTTAGGAATCTCCTCGTTTAATCGATTATGTTCTTCCCGTAAAAAATTTCATCCATTTCCATTTTCAATTTTTGAGCAATCTCTTCTTGTTGGTCGGGTGAAAGATCTTCTTTCTTCTTCCCGAACAAATAATTATTCAGATCAAAGTCCTTTAACTTACATTTCGTATGGAAGATATTTTCTTGATAAATATTCACATCAATCAAATCGAATTCCGCTTTCACTTCGTCAGGAATGAAGTTTTGTATGGAATTGATCTCATGGTCGATGAATAGTTTGTGGCCTGTTATATCCCGGGTAAATCCTCTTACTCGGTAATCGACCGTCATAATGTCTGTATCAAAGGAATGGATTAAATAATTCAAAGCTTTTAGCGGTGAAATCTCCCCGCATGTTGAAACATCAATATCTGCCCGGAATGTACTGATTCCTTCATTCGGATGATACTCAGGATACGTATGGACCGTAATGTGGCTTTTGTCCAATTGCAGTACGACATTATCCGGCAGTGGGCCGGGGGATTCTTCAAAATGTTCCTTTGGGACTTCAACGACCGGGCCTTCCGATACCAGCATGGTCACACTTGCCCCTTGCGGCACATAGTCTTGTTTTGCCACATTTAATACATGTGCACCGATAATTTCAGCGACATGATTCAGAATGGTCGTCAGACGATCTGCATTATATTGGTCATCGATATATTCGATATAGGCTTCCCGCTCTTCTTTTGTCTCCGTATAGCAAACGTCATACATATTAAAACTAAGTGTCTTCGTCAAGTTATTAAACTCATGCAATTCAATACGCTGCTGAGGTGTAAGGGCCATGGTGAAACTCCTCCTACGATTAGATCTCTATGTACCCAATCTTTACAATTGTGTTCAAGTTTAATCATACCCTCAAGAAGCGATGACAAAACAGCGATAAAAGGATTATTGAGACTCATACATGATCTGGTTTTTCCCGTTCATTTTTGCCTTATAAAGTGCCTGATCTGCAAGATGGAAGAGTTCTTTGAACGTTTTTGCTGACCCTTGTCTGCTGCTTGAAACACCGAAGCTAGTACGTAAAGTCAACGCTGTGCCAGCTTTTTCTTCGAGCAAATGCTCCAACGTTTGCTGAATATATTTAGCCTTTTCTCGTCCTTTTTCCAACGTGGACTCTTTCATCAAAATTACAAATTCATCTCCGCCATACCTTCCGAATAACTCTTCTTTTTCAATCAAAGAATTACATGCTTTAGCTGTATTCCGTATGACTTCATCACCAAATAGATGTCCGTAATTGTCATTGATTTTTTTGAAATCATCGATGTCAAAGACTATACATACTACGGAACTCCCTGATTTGAGCCAGTCATCCACTTTATTCTCAATGTATTCCCGATTAAAAATTCCCGTTAAAGAATCTGTATTCGCTCTTTTTTCTGTCTCATAGAGCCTATATTTTAAATCCAGCTTCAACGCTTTCTTGGACAATTCCTGTTCATTTATATCTTTTAACAGTGATATATATTCTTTTTGAAAATAGAATCCTCTTTCATAATCCCTCTTTACTTCTGAAAGTCTGATCATTTCTTCCAAAATGGATTTAAGAAGGTAATGGTCACTGTATCCTTCCACAATGTCTTTCGCTTTTTCGAAAAAATGGAGTGAATCTGCCGTTTTTCCATTTGCCGCATACCATTCACCGTAAAGCATATAGCATTGGGCCATTTCTCTGGGATTAGCCTCTAATACCGGTTCTTTTACCATCTGTTCAATCATTTCAATTGATTTGTCCAAGGCTTTAGTTCCAATTAGAGCCTTTGCAATATTCAATTTAACCCGGAACTCTAAGAGAGGGCTTTCCGGTTCATGAAATTTAGCCATTTCAAGTCCTGCATTAGCCATTTTTAGTGCTCCAGCAAAATTCCCTTTCTCCATGAACACATGACTTAAATTACTGTAAGCATTACTTGCGATATTGTATTTCTTTAATTTCAGGGCAAGATCTTTGCTCTTTTCTAATGTTTCAATCGCTCGTTCATAGTCCTTATGATATTCATAGAGCAAAAAAAGAACGTTATATAACTGCAGGTAATCTTCAGAATCGCCAAATTTATAGCAGATTTTCTGGTAGTTATCAATTGACTCAAAAGCCTCGCCGATTGCACCGATACTGTAGTAGCAAGCTGCAATGTTAAGCAATGCAACTAGTTGGGATTTAGGATCCTTTAGTTCTTTTCCGATTTCGAGAAGGTCCATCCCTTTGTTAATAGTCTCTTTATATTTGCCGTCAGCCCTTAATAACGTTACTTCCCTTTGCAGCATCTTCAGTTCTCTCGTTGTCATCATCTCATTGCTCCCCGAAAATAGACTCTATTTTCATTTTATCGCTTCTAAGAGACTTGCGCTACGTGATAAAAAATCCGCTCCCTTAGAAGTAGGGAGCGGATTTAAATCATATCTTAAATTGTTTTACTAAACCGTTTAGCTCTTCAGCAAGTTTTGTCAGTTCATCTGTACTTGCGGCAATCTGATCCATCGAAGCTCCGGCCTGTTCTGTTGTAGCTACGACTTGTTGCATTCCTGCAGCAGCTTCTTCAGAAACAGAAGCAATTTCTTCAATTGAGTTGTTCATCTGTTGTGTATTGGCTGCAAGTGTTGTCAGGTTTTCGGAAACCTCTGTAATGTCAGCTACCATTCTTGTCACGGAAGAGGTAATTTCGTTAAGCGTATTTCCTGTCTCAGCAATTTGTTCAGTACCTTTTTCCACTTCCGCGTAGCCGCCCTTTAAGGACTTGGCGACCATGTTAGATTCAGTTTGAATCTTGGTAACAATTTCGGTAATATCCGTGACGGAACTGGATACTTGTTCGGCCAGCTTACGGACCTCATCTGCTACAACTGCAAATCCTTTTCCTTGTTCCCCTGCACGGGCAGCTTCAATAGCTGCATTCAATGCCAATAAATTCGTTTGGGCTGCTACATCTTGGATGACGGAAACTAACTGCGTAATTTCTTGGGTTTCAGCGTCCAATCCTTCCATTTTTAGAACAGCATCTTTCACTAGTTCATTTATCGTTTCCATTTGTTCTTTCGACTCATCCATCATTTGGCTGCCTGTTGATGTCATCGATAAGACAGAAGTGGAGTAGTCATGAACGCGGTCGCCTTTTTCATTGGCCTCTGAAACACGCTCACTAAAGATTCCCATGACTGAAGCAAGCTCGGCTGCACTGTTCGCTTGAACTTCAGATCCGCCGGCCATTTCCTGCATGGTAGCGGTAATCTGTGTTGCACCAGTTTTTGTCTCTAAAGCAGCTGCAGCCAGTTCTTCACCCTGCTTTGCAACGGTAACGGAAACTTCTCCGATTTTACGTAGCATTTGCTGCATATTACTTGCCATGACATTCGTAGATGCGATTAACTGACCCGTTTCATCCTTTGTTTTTACCGGAAGTGGTTCCTTACTGATATCACCGGAAGCAATTGCTTTCATTCTGTCCATAACCAGTTTAATAGGTCTTGTAATGGATTGTGAGGTTAAAATGGCAATAACCACTCCGACAATGATCATAACAATAGTAAGAATGACGCTTGTCATAAAGGTAGAGGAACCCGCTTTTACTGTATCCGCACCCATTTCTTTCATAAGAGATTCTTGTTTAAGTGCACGATCTTGTAGGTCCATTACAATCTGTTGGGATATTGGTGTAATCCCGGACACCATGACATCGTTCGCTTGATCTACATTTCCAGAATCGTAATATTCGAACATGAGCTCAGACATTTCCGACCAATCTTTTTTCAAACTGATTAGTTTTGTTGTTGCTTCGTCACCGTTATTTAGTTGTAGAAGTTTTGCCTCCAATTGGAGAGTCTTTTCTTCCAAACTATAGAACAAGTCTTTAGACGTTTGATCGCCGTAAAGAAGATAGGACTGTAGGAAGTTCGTTCGCATGGAGTGGTCTTTTTCAAGCTCCTTGCTTACTGTAAAGTGTTCAAGTTCCTGATTGATCAGTTTTTCTGTTTGTTCATTGGATTTCAACAAAGTGAAACTTGTAACGGAATTTAATAGTAACACCAGTACAAATAATAAAATGAACCCAAATAAAATCTTGTATTGGATTTTCTTAAAAGTAAACTTTTTCAATCCTAATTTCCTCCTGACTACACGTATATTCCTCCTGTTTTATCGGCATGTACTATGAGCTTTTCGAGTCAAATGAGGAAAGAACCAATTTTCCGATTTGTTAAATAGTATTAGTTACTCAAAAAAACCGCTTCTCCTAAATGGAGAAACGGACTTGGTCAGAGTTTGCAACTCTGTGTATATGTCGTTTAATGGCTTCAATCGCTTCCTCAATCGAGTTAGCTTTTACTACGATCTTATTTTCCTCCGGATATTGCAGAGAGGAATGCGTATATCGAGCATCATAATAGTGTTGAAGTAGGTTTTGAATTGCGGATGAGTACTCTCCTGTGTTGAGCTGATCTTCAATCTCTTTGGCGATCGGGGTATGAATTCGGGATTTGATAAGCGAAAATGCTTCCTTGCATTGTTCATGAAATTCCCATGGCCGATAATCTTCCAAAATTTCAGCTACTCGGGCCTCCATCGGCATTTCGATAATAATTTGAGTACTTTCCTGCTTCATTACTGTTAAAAAGGGAGCGATGTAAACCTTCCCGATCCTGCGGCTTTCAGCTTCAAAGAGAACATACGGTGCTTCTTGAAGTTCACGAAGTCTTTGAATAAGTAACGAATCGAATTTCTTTTGAGTGTTCGGATTTGAACCGATATGGCCAAATATGGACCCACGATGATTTGCCATCCCTTCAAGATCGATCACCGGATACCCTTCATCCTGAAGCGCCCTCAATATTTTCGTTTTTCCTGTTCCGGTCATTCCGTTTAAAACGAAAGCCTTTTTAACTGGAAACTCCTCAAGCTGGCTGACTACCCATTGGCGATAGGACCGTATGCCGCCATCCAAGCGATTCACATGGATTCCCATTAAGCTTAGCAAGGTAGCCGTTGTTCTGCTGCGCATGCCACCGCGCCAGCAAAACACCGTCTTATCCCCTTCAATATTCTTAAATTCCTTGATGAATGAAGGCAGCTTAGAAGAAACGATTTCCAACCCTCTCTCTTTTGCCGCTTCCACACTCACTTGTTTATAAATCGTGCCGATTTCTGCCCGTTCTTCATCGCTAAAAAAAGGGATATTCACACTCCCTGGGATTGTAAATTCTTCATACTCTGACGGGGAACGTACGTCAATCAATGTCATCTTCCGCTCTTCCATAACGGGAACCAATTCTTCTACTGTAATAGTGCTGAACATAATGCCGCCTCCAAAAGGACGATTCTTCTATTCTACAAAAACATGACCTTTTCCGTTGATTATAACTTCACCAATAATTGCAGCTTCTAAACCGGATTCTTTAAGCTTTTCTAATAGGTGTTTTGCATCTCCTTCACCAACACTTATAAGAAGTCCTCCGGAGGTGACAGCATCACATAATAAGTATTGATCGGTCAATTCCATATCCTCCGGGAATGTCACCATATCTCGGACATGCAAATAATTATTTTTCGAGCCTCCTGGAAGGACTCCCTGGTCTGCAAGCTCACGTGAACCTTCTAATACTGGAACCTGGTCCCGATAAATCCGAAGGCCAGCATTTGCACCTACTGCCATTTCAGTAGCGTGACCTAAGAGTCCAAAGCCCGTCACATCCGTACACGCATGAACGTCGAACGGCTCCATTGCTTCTGCCGCAGACTTATTCAATGTTGTCATTACTTTCGTTACACGTGCAATTTGACTTTCATCCAATAATCCCCGCTTCAATGCAGTCGTCATAATACCGACACCGATCGGCTTTGTCAAAATGAGTTTATCTCCCGATTGCGCAGCAGCATTCGTTTTCACGTTTTTAGGATTTACAACTCCTGTCACAGCCAATCCGAATTTCGGTTCAGCATCATCAATGGAATGACCGCCTACTAGAGTAACTCCCGCCTCTTTTAGCTTATCCGATGCTCCTCGTAATATATCAGCTAAGATACTCTTATCTAATTTGCTGATCGGAAACGCCACTATATTCAAAGCCGTTAAGGGTTTTCCACCCATCGCATAAATATCACTAATGGCATTTGTCGCTGCTACCTGTCCGAAATCATATGGATCATCAACAATTGGAGTAAAGAAATCTACTGTTTGCACAATAGCCAAATCCTCTGTCAGTTGATAGACACCCGAGTCATCGCTCGTCTCCAATCCGACAAGCAAGTTTGGGTTCTTTGGTTGAGGGGGAAGCATCTTCATCACTTCCGAGAGATCCGATGGTCCAATCTTACAGCCACATCCCCCTTTCGTCGTTAAGGATGTCAATTTAACCGTATCCATTTGTGTCATATCGATCGACCTTTCTACGTGGAATCTTCTTTTATCTTCATTATACGCCTAATTTTAGGAGGAAATAAGATAGTGCTTTAATCCGTGGAAAAAAAGCAGCTCCCTTTACACCGGAAGCCACCTATACCCATTTTCTCTGAAATTCTATCTCC
The DNA here is from genome assembly GCF_042651785.1 of Chungangia koreensis. Classification (NCBI taxonomy): domain Bacteria; kingdom Bacillati; phylum Bacillota; class Bacilli; order Lactobacillales; genus Chungangia; species Chungangia koreensis. The sequence continues at coordinate 70,260 of NZ_JBHSEC010000022.1, read as the reverse complement.
CTCAATGAAAAATTGAATCTAATGCAATAGAGTTTAAATGAGTAGGACTTCCTGACCGATTTCTCTCCAATCCTATACACCATACATTCCTTTGTATATATTGAAGGAGGGTGATGAAATGAAAACAAAACTGTACAGAAATAACAATATTATAGCTGGTATCACACTGAAGGATTCAGATGCTCCGGAGATGGGCAACATGGCACTCCATGCATGTGTAGATCCTGATACTATATTGGAGAATCGGCAAGAATTAGCATTATTATTAGACACCGAACTAAATTCATTCGTATGCGCCAATCAAACACATAGTCACAATTTTTATAAAGTAACAGCGGCAGACAAGGGACGTGGTGCCACTTTCCAAGATACCGCTATCGCCGATACAGATGCACTATACACCTTTGAACCGAATATCGTATTATGCTCCTTCACAGCGGACTGTGTTCCAGTAATTTTCTATGACGATGTAAAGGGATTGATCGGTGTCATTCATTCCGGATGGCAAGGTACTGTAAAAGAGATAACTTCTGCGGTGATGAAGCAAATAATTGATACAGAGGGTTGTAGGCCAGAAAATCTCCATGTGCATTTAGGGCCTGCACTTAGCCAAGAGAAATTCGAAGTCGATGAAGATGTCTATGTAAAATTCAACAAGTTAGGTTATGCGGAAGAGTTTATGTATTTTAAGGAAGAGACAGGCAAATACCATATCGACAATCAGCTAACTGTAAAAAAACAATGTGAAATTGCCGGAATCCCATCTGATCACATAGTGATTGACCGTACATGCACGTATATCAGTCCCGAAGGATTTTCTTACAGGCAAGATAAGAAAAGTGGACGCCATTTAAGCTTCATTGTGAAGAAGAACTAGTAAAAACAAGCCCCCCATTGCAAATAGCAATCGAGGGCTTGTTTTCATTTTTTTCTGCTTTTTTCAGTTGCTTTGTCTGCACGCTTAAATTCCTGCTGGTACAGCACTTCTTGTGACGAGGTTAAGCCGTTATCTTTCACCGTCAACTGCTGATGAGGCGGCTTTCGATCTTTCATGACACCGGACTCCTTCCATTCACGAATCACACATAGTTTTTCCAGACTGGAAGGAATTATTTATCATGATTTAATATAACTAATAAATCGTTCAGTTTCTCTGTTAGTATATATTTCCACTATTCCTCAAGGAATGTAATAGACCCTGGAATCCAGGCTCTCATATATAATTCAGATTAAGCAACTGCCTTATTGAAACTCGATACGTCTTCGTCGTACAGGAATCCGGTTCCACGCTTCTTCAATCCAGAGATAAAGAACATGGCTGTGATAGCGACAGTTGCCAAAACTCCTCCGATATAGGAAGCCTCTAATGGAATACCGAAGCCCATAGTTGGTTCGTATAGAATATATACGAATACCATAGAAGTCATGAATACAGCTGGCACTGTGGCAATCCAGTGGTTCTTAAACTGTAGGAAGAGGTACATAGCACCAACCCATAAAGCAATGACAGCGGTTACACCATTGGCCCAGGAGAAATAACGCCATAAAAGATTAAAATCTATTTTTGTTAAACCATATGAAATGACGAATAGCGGGATCGCGATCCATAAACGGCTTACGATTTTTGCTTGGCCCCACTTGAAGTAATCCGCAATGATCATACGTGCGGCACGGAATGCTGTATCCCCTGATGTGATCGGCAATACGATTACGCCTAATACTGCAAGTGTTCCTCCAATTGAACCCAACATTAGTAATGAGACTTCGCTAACAACAGCGGCAGGTCCGCCTGCTGCAAGCAATTCATTTAATCCGCCATACCCGTTAAACAGGCTCATAGCTGCTGCGGCCCAAATCATAGCGATAATTCCTTCAGCGATCATCATACCATAGAAAATTTTACGTCCTTGGTTCTCTTTCTGAGTTGTTCTGGAAATAATAGGTGTTTGTGTGGCATGGAATCCTGATAATGCTCCACAAGTGATGGTAAAGAACAGCATTGGGAAAATCGGTAGCGCGCTTGGATGCATGTTGCTAAACGAAAGCTCAGGAATCGGTGCACCGGTAACAATCAGTCCAATACCCACTCCTACCGCCGAAAGGACCAATAATGCTCCGAAATACGGATAGAGGCGACCGATAATCTTATCTACTGGCAGCAAAGTAGCCAAAATATAATAAACGAAAATAACCCCTACAATTAAAGCCAATGCTACTTTTCCATCCATCATATTACTGATCAGCATCGCTGGAGAAGTGACAAATACCGTACCTACTAATAGTAATAGTAAAAGTGCGAAAACGTTTACAACATGTTTCATAATATTTCCTAAAAACTTAGATGCAAGCTCAGGTAAATGAGCCCCTTTGTTTCGGATTGAAATCATTCCAGTTAAATAATCATGTACCGCTCCGGCAAAAATACAACCTACAACAATCCAGATAAATGCGACCGGTCCATACAAAGCCCCGGCAATGGGTCCAAATACAGGACCTGTACCCGCAATGTTAAGAAGCTGAATTAGTGAGTTCTTCGGCGTCGACATCGGTACATAGTCTACCCCATCCGCATTGACATATGCTGGTGTCGGCCGTTCATTCTTTGGTACAAAAACTTTCTCTACAAACTTCCCGTACGTGAAATAACCAACGATTAAAATAGCAATACACACCAAAAACGTAACCATTTCTCCACCCCTTTTTGATTTATTCTAAATATTCAATTATATGTTATCATTTTAGGGAAAATTCAGCAAAGCAATTTTCGGGGAAAAGTAGAACTCTATTCTCACAAAAAAAAGAAACCATCGATGGTTTCTTTTTTTGTATCTCTATTCGCCTTTGGACTTATCGGTTAGCATCTCATCTGTCACTTCAGGATCTGCTTCTTCAATAGTTTCTGAAATATGATCGTCATCTGACACTTCATCCAAAGGTGCAACAACCTGTTCGTCTTCAGGTTGAGCAACATCCTCTTCATCTAACGGCTGGTCTGCCAACTCATTTTTCTCAACCAATCCCAGTGTGACAGCTGTGGAATCATTAAGTTCACGGAAAAGTTCCGGATGTTCAGATAAAGACAGTCCATAAGATGGGATCATTTCTTTAATTTTCGGTTCCCACTCTTTGAATTGTTGCGGGAAACAACGATTCATCACTTCAAGCATGACATGGACAGCAGTCGATGCTCCTGGAGAAGCGCCTAGTAACGCTGCAACTGAACCATCGGCAGCACTAACGACTTCCGTACCAAATTGAAGCGTTCCTTTACCTGCATCTGTATCTTTAATAACCTGGACACGTTGACCAGCAACGACTACATCCCAATCTTCAAGCTTCGCGTCGGGAATGAATTCTCGTAACTCTTCAATCCGCTTTTCATTTGACAACATAAGCTGTTGAATCAAATATTTTGTCAGCTTCATTTCTTTTGCACCTGCAGCAAGCATGGTAAAGACATTACTCGGTTTAATCGAACCGAATAGATCAAGATTCGAACCCTGTTTCAGAAATTTAGGAGTGAAACCTGCAAATGGACCGAACAGCAACGACTTTTTGCCATCGATGTAACGAGTATCCAAATGTGGTACTGACATCGGCGGTGCGCCGACCTTCGCTTTTCCATACACTTTCGCATGATGCTTTTCAATAACTTCCGGATTCTTGCATACTAAGAAGAGACCGCTTACCGGGAATCCGCCAATATGCTTCGATTCAGGAATGCCCGTTTTTTGAAGCAATGGTAAGCTTCCGCCTCCTGCACCAATGAAGACGAAATTTGCTGAATGTGTATTGACCGCTCCACGATCCATGTCCTGTACTCTCAATTCCCAAGAACCATCTTTACGCTTAATGTCTTTGACACTATGCTTATAGTTAACCTCAACGCCTTTGTTTTTGAGATGATCAAAAAGTAAACGAGTCAAGGCACCAAAGTTCACATCAGTCCCGGAATCAATTTTTGTAGCTGCAATTCGTTCCTCTGGTTTCCGGCCATTCATAATAACTGGAATCCACTCTTTCAGTTGTTCAGGATCATCTGAAAACTGCATTCCTTCAAATAATGGATTAGCTGTTAATGCCTCAAAACGTTTTTTAAGGAATGCAACATTTTGCTCCCCTTCCACTAAACTCATATGTGGAATTGGCATGATGAAATCATGTGGATTTTTAATGAGTCCATTATTGATCAAGAAAGACCAAAACTGTCTGGAGAGTTGGAACTGCTCATTTACTTTGATGGCTTTCTTAATATCAACGGTACCGTCCTGCTTTTCCGGGGTATAATTGAGCTCACAAAGTGCAGCGTGGCCCGTTCCGGCGTTGTTCCATTCATTCGAGCTTTCTTCACCTGGTTTGTCTAATTTTTCAAACACAGTAATTTTCCAGTCCGGAGCGAGTTCTTTCAGAAATGTCCCCAACGTTGCACTCATAATACCCGCGCCAATCAGAATGACTTCTGTTTGAGTTTTGCTTCCGCTGTTGCTCATCGTTTAACAACATCCTTATATATAGATTTGCAGGAATTTATACAAGCTGCCTCCCACTCTAAACCGAAGCGCTTACATACTTCCCTGTAGAATTATAGTCCACTATATAGTGTATCAAATTATAAAAAAAATAACTATATTATCATACTATATATGGAAGTGGATAACCAAGAACTCTTCTTGAATACTAAACCATACACAGAAAGGTTCGATAATTTCAATGAAATGCTTGTCGGTGAATCTATTTTCGTTAAAGTACTTCTTCCTTGAAATTCATCAAAAAGGTCTTAACTATGAATTCACCGATGATTTAAATTTAGAAACCAGGGTATCAAGCAAAGGGAGATTATAGTGGGGATGTGTATAAATGATTGGACTTTCTGAACTCGTATCTCTAATTATTTCGGCATTTATCATCTTGCCCGTTGTTGTGTTTATACGGGAAACAGGTTATTTGGTTGTCAGCTGGTTGTTTGGCGTCGAAAATCCCAGGCTTACAATCGGTTCCGGTCCTCGACTTTTTAAACTTGGCATGATTGATATTCGCAAATATTATCATTTGTATAGTTGGTTTTCGTATGACGGATTAAAACGAAAAAGTAAGTTTGCTTATATTTGTATTTATTCAGGACCCATTTTAATGAACCTTTCCCTTGCCCTTGTTATCAATTTTTTAGTTGCCAATGGGTGGGCTGAGGATTACAAAACATTTTGGAACCGTTTCGTTTTTTATGCGTTTTATTATGTATTGTTTGATGTAATTCCAATGATAACTGTCAACGAAAAGCCTAATAACGGCATGATTATCTATGAAATGATCAGATATGGAAAACGAGTCGATTATAATAAGGAATCATTTATTCCAACTACTTCGGAAGTGGACGAGGAGTACCAAGAACATATGAAGGAGATCGAAGAAATAAAAAAAGCTCGCGAAGAGGAAGATGCGGATTAACTGCACTTATTGAAAACGTGCTTTGCGTTTCTTTTTGTCTAACGTGATTTTTACTTTAATCGCTTATTCTGTAAGTACAATACCGATTCAGTAAAATGTGCTGGAAAAGCGTCACTTGAACGAAAAACAGGGAAATCATTTATGATTCCCTGTTAACATTTTACTGTTAATTAACTTCTATCTACATCGGTTAATTTAGTCAACCACTACTCCTTGTGTGAGTCCAGTGCTTGGTAATCCGATTGATACTTTCCGCCTTCCGCCACTTCTGAATGATATAAGGCCTTAAGTGCGAAGTTTTTCTCCAACTGATGTTCTTTCATTAGCTCTTTTAAGCGTTTTTGCAGTTCTTTATTGTTTTTAACAAGTTTTTGCATTTGTGTTTGTGTATATTTCATAAGATTTAAGTTACCTCCTTTAAATTTCAGTATTCCCTTGAAGCTTATTTTATTGTCGCACAAAAACCCTTCCAATTATAGTAATGACGAAAATGATGAAGGAATCGATGATAAAAGAGTATTTATAAGCAAATAACTGATTTTCCCCCTTACCCTACCCGTACAAAAACATTATTCTTTACTAAGTAATTGTAAGGTCATCCAATCCTTTAGTTGCATTCCGATCTGTCCAAAAAATAGTACAAAACATCATTTAATCAAATGTCCTGCGACCTTTTTCATAGTAAAACCCAAGCCAAAAACTATTCATAATCAAACAATACGTTGGAGAGACTGGATTTCCCCTCTATTACTCCCTCTAACACGGAAGACATTTAGCCTATCGAAAGAATAAACACTTACGCCTATTAACTTAAACGATCACTTCTCCTATACTGATATAACAATAGTGAAAATTCACACTATTAATTAAATTTCGATAGGAGTGGTTAATTAATGAGGAAAAGAAAATTCGTTTCAACGATGGGTGCAATCGCTTTAGCTGCAAGTCTTGCAACACCTGTATTAGCCGAAGGTCAACCTTCGCCAGCAACACCCGAGCAGCAGGTTCTATCTGTTGAAGGTTTTACAAACCATGCTCAACTAAGTAAGAAGCTTCAACAACTTGTCCAAAACAGCCAAGGCAAAGTTGCAGTTGAGGCAGCAGGTTATTCCAATCAGGGAAGAGAAATTTGGAAGGCCACTGTTGGCTCTGGTGAGAAGGTAATCCTGATTAATAGTGAAATTCACGGAAATGAACCGGTCGGAACAGAATCGTTATTAAGCCTTCTTCAATTCTTAGGTGGAAACTCTCCGGAGGCTGAGAAAATTCGGGAAGAAGTAACGGTGGTCGCATTGCCTAAAATGAACCCAGATGCATCTGAGTTAAGCCGCCGTGGGAATGTAATGAGCTGGCAAGAGGTTGTCGAGGATTTCCCTCAGTTAGGAAATGCTTCTGCACCTTGGAACTACTATACATACAAGAACTCATTTTTCGATTATGAGTCACAACCTGGTTTTGACGTAAATCGTGATTTTAATCCGGATCTAAATTATGTTCCGAAAGCGGAAGACTTCCCCGGAAACTCTTCAACTGCCGGATGGTACATTACTCCAGAATCCCAGACCGTTCGCGATGTCTACAAATCACTCGTTGAAGAGTATGGAAAGGTAGAAGTGTTTGTCGATTTACACCACCAGGCACCATATTATGAAGTAGACGGTACAGACGATTTAGTTACCTTCTCTATTTCCGGGCAATTCGTTCCAAACCCAACAACGGAAGCCGGCAGTAAATATGCTGAGTACGCGGACAACTATAATTATGATTTCTCGCGACAATTGAACGTTGCAGTTTTTGACGCTTTACAAACCGGAAATTCACCATTCAAAAACATTACATTGTATCCACAATCATTAGATCTGCCCGGAACAGCACTGGGAACCTTCGCTCTTAACGGAAGTGGAACCGTATTATTTGAAGTGAGAGGACAGACTCAAAGCTTTGGCCAAAAGAAAAAAGGCCAACTTGTAAAAGCAGTTGAAAGAGGGTTATTGGGGATCGTCACTGGCGTAACGGATGGTTCGGTATATGAAATCGATCCAGAGGAATACGAGTCGATTCCTTTAACGAAAGGCAGACAATAAGTAGTTAGTTAGAACACGTCATATAGGAAAAACTATATATTTCAAAAAACAACTCATCTGCGATAGGTGAGTTGTTTTATTATGATTTTGAGCTTGTTTTATAAAAATTCACTTACGATGTTGAGCGTCTAAACGTTTCTTCTTACTTTCTATTTAAATGAGAACTATTCCATGTAACTGATAGTTAATATTATTCTGAAAATATAAACATATTTACATGTAACAAAATAATTGTTGAGTAACCCCACATTTCATGAGTTTAATGAATACCTCGATTCACAGGGGTGTTTTCTTTGACAAATTTTTTCTTTCATATCACAATAGAGATAGGATTAGAATCATTATAGTTAAATAACAATATTAATTTAGGTTGCTACAGAAACTTTAATTAATATTGTTTTTTATTTGTTTTGGCTATTTGTCCAAGACAATTTCACATACTATGGTGATTCTAAAAAACATCTTAGGAGGAAATTACTTATGTCACTTATCGGAAAAGAAATCCAACCATTCAATGCTTCTGCGTATGATGCAGGAAATGGTGATTTTATTGAAGTTACTGAAGAAAACCTGAAAGGCAAATGGAGTGTTGTTTGCTTCTACCCTGCTGACTTTACATTCGTTTGCCCGACTGAATTAGAGGATCTTCAAAACCAATACGCTACGCTTAAAAGTTTAGGCGTTGAAGTATATTCCGTTTCTACAGACACTCATTTCACCCATAAAGCTTGGCACGATCATTCAGAAGCGATTGGTAAAATTGAATATGTAATGATTGGTGACCCTTCTCAAAGAATTTCCCGTGGATTTGATGTGTTGGACGAAGAGCTTGGCTTAGCACAACGTGGTACGTTCATCATCGATCCAGACGGTATTGTTCAAGCAGCGGAAATCAATGCTGACGGTATTGGCCGTGACGCAAGCACACTTGTTAGCAAGATTAAAGCAGCACAATATGTACGAAACAATCCAGGAGAAGTTTGCCCTGCAAAATGGGAAGAAGGCGGCGATACTCTTAAGCCAAGCCTTGACCTTGTAGGCAAAATTTAAGGAGTTTGACCATAATGTTAGAAGCAGATATAAAAGCACAATTAGGCCAATATCTAGAACTGTTAGAAAACGATGTAGTGCTCAAAGTCAGTGTTGGATCTGACAAAGTTTCACAGGACATGGAGGCGCTGGTTAATGAACTAGCCTCCATGTCATCCCGCATTAAAGTTGAGAAAACTCAATTAGAAAAAACACCAAGCTTTAGTGTAAACCGTGTCGGTGAAGATACCGGAGTATCTTTTGCCGGTATTCCTCTTGGTCATGAATTTACTTCTTTAGTGTTGGCTCTCTTGCAAGTGAGCGGAAGAGCTCCGAAAGTCGATCAAAAAGTGATCGATCAAATTAGAAACATTGAAGGCAACTACCATTTTGACTCTTACATTAGCTTAACTTGCCAAAACTGTCCTGAAGTCGTACAAGGATTAAACTTGATGAGTATCCTCAATCCTAATATTACGCATACGATGATTGACGGTGCGGCATTTAAAGAAGAGGTTGAAAGCAAGGACATCATGGCGGTACCGACTGTGTTCCTAAATGGAGAACCTTTCTCCAGCGGACGTATGTCACTGGAAGAATTACTTTCTAAAATGGGTAGTACTCCAGATGCGTCCGAGTTTGCGGATAAAGACCCATACGACGTACTTGTCGTCGGAGGCGGACCAGCAGGTGCAAGTGCGGCAATATATGCAGCACGTAAAGGCATTCGTACTGGTATCGTTGCAGAGCGCTTTGGGGGTCAAGTATTGGACACGCTGAGCATTGAAAACTTCATCAGTGTCAAGCACACTGAAGGACCGAAGTTTGCGGCAAGTCTTGAAGAACACGTGAAAGAGTACAACATCGATATCATGAATTTACAACGCGCCAAGCGTTTGGAAAAGAAAGATCTCATCGAGATTGAACTTGAAAACGGCGCGGTTCTGAAGAGTAAAACCGTCATCCTTTCTACAGGTGCACGCTGGCGCAACATAGGCGTACCTGGTGAAGCAGAATTTAAGAATAAAGGTGTGGCTTACTGCCCTCACTGTGATGGTCCTTTGTTTGCAGGCAAAGACGTAGCTGTAATCGGTGGAGGAAACTCCGGCGTCGAAGCGGCAATCGACCTTGCAGGGATCGTAAATCACGTAACTGTTCTTGAATATAACTCAGAGCTCAAAGCGGATTCCGTTCTTCAAGATCGCCTACAAAGTCTTCCGAATGTAACAGTACTGACGAATGCCCAAACAAAAGAAATTACCGGGACTGATAAGGTAAATGGAATTTCTTATGTTGACCGTGAATCAGGAGACGTTAAGCATATTGAACTTGCAGGAGTATTTGTCCAAATCGGTCTTGTTCCGAATACAGACTGGTTAGGCGAAACAGTCGAGCGGTCGAAGTTCGGTGAAATTATCATCGATCAACGCGGCTCAACGAACACCCCAGGCGTGTTTGCAGCAGGTGATTGCACAAACAGCCCATATAAACAAATAATTATTTCGATGGGTTCAGGCGCAACTGCATCCTTAAGTGCATTTGACTATCTCATCCGAAATTAATTAGACATCCTTACAATTAGAATACGAACTTACATCAAGACTGTTGGAGAGTAATTTAACTCCCAACAGTCTTTTTCAATTTCGTGCTCTGATCGGCTGTCAATGCAGAGCGATTGGGTTTTAACTGACACTGCCTATGGACAGAATAATCTGTACCTTTCTTGTAAAACTTTCAAGACTTCCTGAGGCACTTCCCTTACCGTAATATCCTCACCAAGAAAGAGGATCCAATTCGTGATTTCATTCCATTCATCTGAATGATGAACATTCACGAAAGTCTTAAGAATCGCTGTCGTCTGGTAAGGATTCGTATAGGAAATTGAAACTTTCAAAGGTTGGTATTTTTTGAACTGGGCGATTGCCTTTGGACCAAGCTCAATGACAAGGTTAATCACTTCTTCCCGTTCACTCAGTTTTTCTAAAATCCTTTTCTCTTTTACCCTTTGTTTCGTAGAATTTGTTTTGACATCGATCAGATTGTCGACCGAGAAAAAACGTCTCTTTTCTTCCTTTAAATCAAATCCTTCGATTAGCCACTGGCCATTTTCATGATGAAGATGTAAAAGAAAAATGTGATAAGACTTTGTTTCCGCTCCTTCTTCAAGTGTAATTAGCAAAGTGCGATCTACCAGAAGGGTTTGTATAAGTTTTTCCAACATCGGATGAGGAAGGTCTGACATTTCAAGCAGGTCCGGATTAAAAGGATTCGTCCCTTCAAATAACAAAATTTGATTCAAAATAACAAGATTATCTTGCTGATTTTCCGAGATCAGACCAAGTAATTTTTCAGCTATGGACTGCCGACTTTTTAAATAGGGAAGTTGTTGATTTCTTGTTGCCATAAAGGCGATGAAAAGAGCCTTGATCTCATGATCGGTAAAACGTACAGTGGGCAGAACTGAGTTATTCATGACAAAATAACCTCCGTCCCTCCCTACTTCTGCGACAAGCGGCATCCCCATTGCTTCGATTTCTCGAATGTCTCGGATTGCTGTGGAACGAGAAATGTTAAATTCCTCCATGATTTCAGAAATGGTAAAGTGACTGCGATTATTGATGTACCGCATAATCGTATTGATTCGTTCAACTTTTTTCATTAGGACCTCTAAACAGTATCATTTTTTGACATCATTTAAGGCTATTATAAACATAACAAGCGAAGAACAAAATTAGTTGAAAAGGAAGGTTTTGACCATGACAAATTATTCTATTGAAGAAAAAGACAGCTTTTCGGTTTTAGGAATTGGCACAGAGCTTAAAAGTCATTACACAGACTTTGCAGGAATCAACAAAGAAAAGATGGATTTTTGGAAGGCCATCAAAGAAGATGGGACATTTGAAACGCTAAAGTCCGTTGCTTCAAATGATTATGTATTTGCAGTAAATGAAGCGGTAAATAACAAAATGATGTATTATGCTGGTGTTTTGGCAGAGAAATCGATGCCGGAAGCAACACGAATGATCCAATTCCCTCAAGGTGAATACGTAGTGGTCAGAGGGGAAGCCCAGACGTCAGAAGAGTTAAGTAACATGTTGACCGGCATTGCTTTCGGTCAAGTCTTGGGAGAAGCGAAGGAAGTTGCCTATGTAGGTGGACCGAATGCAACTGTTGAAATGGGTGAACGAAACGGCTTAGTCTTTGGTGAAATGTGGATTCCTGTCGTAAGGAAATAATGAAGGGGAGCTAGAAATGTCCTATATTGTTGATTTTAAAAATGTTTCCATAATTGGCTTAGAATCTTCACCAGTAGCTGAAGCGCTTGCCGGTTTAAGAGCAAACGAAGCCCGTTACTTTATGAACAAATATAAGCATGAATTTACGGTTGTGCCGGCTAACGAAAGTCAGGAAACCATCGACTACGTGAACAGAGTATTGAAAGAGGAACGTGATTTGGAATTTGCCGCCAAACCTTTGGAAACCTCTCTTTTTTTAGTGGAAAATATCCGATGGGCCTATGTCTTTTATGAAGATGGTCTTGAAGTTAACGTCTTGTATACTATTGATGATCCTAAGAAGCGTGCTGTTGGATTTAAACTTGCTGAAGGAATGGATATTCCAAAGGAATTAGAAGGGAAATTTAAGTTCGCAAGGCAGAAATCTAAATTAGCTGGAACGATTCGAGGCTCATTCTTTGTTATTAAAGGAGAATATTAAAGGAGAAAAATACGTGAAGATTATGATTGGACTGTTGGATGGAAATAAATTTCCCCAACAGTCCTTTTTATTCTTTGAATAAGGAAGGACAAGTTTCTGTTCAACAATCTTTCAAATGTTATTGACCGCTCCTTCAAATATTTCAACCTAATTTTCGACTGAAATATTATTGCAATATATCTGCGACATACGTAATTGAATTAACATCTCCCTGTTCTTTTTCTCAGTGCGATCTATGTTAGGATTACACTTGTGGAATTAGCAAACGAAGAAAATGGAGGGGAAAGAAATGTTTAAAAAAATGATCTCAATCATTCCAGTTGCCGTACTCTCTGTAACTGTAGGTGCTAATGTACAAGCTGCAACGATTACCGTTCAACAGGGCGATACACTATGGAACCTGTCACGTGAAAATAACACAACCGTTGAGAATATCCAATCGCTGAATCAGCTTACTTCAGATTTAATTCATCCTGGGGATGTATTAACCGTTTCCGAAGAAAAAAACTATACTGTTAAACAAGGTGACACGTTATGGAACATTGCACGTGATCATGCCGTGACGGTTTCGCAAATAAAAGAATGGAATCAGTTACAGTCTGATCTCATTCATCCTAATTTAAATCTGGTAATCTTTGAAGGTACTCCTGGTGATAAAACTGTGCCTTCTGTTCCAGTTGCGTCAAAAGAAAGTGCAGTACCAGCTGCTAAAGCACCAACAGATAATACATCTGCTGTACCAGCTGTTTCAGAAACGAAAGAGAAAAAGAATTCTTCAGAGCAACAAGCAAAAACAACAAATGTTGCTGGCGCAAAAGAAATTACAGTAGAAGCTACAGCTTACACAGCTTCATGTGAAGGATGCTCAGGTATTACAGCAACGGGAATTAACCTAAAAGAAAACCCAAATGCAAGGGTGATCTCAGTTGACCCATCAGTTATACCTCTTGGCAGTAAAGTTCATGTAGAAGGCTACGGAGAAGCAATTGCCGGTGATACGGGTGGAGCTATTAAAGGAAATAGAATTGACGTATTTATTCCCAACAGACAAGATGCTATCAATTTTGGTAGAAAACAATTGAAGGTAACCATCTTGGACTGACACAAATCCAAGATTAGGAACCTAATAAAAACTAGCAGGGACAACCATTTGAGTTCTCCCTGCTTTCTTATTAGTTGATTTTTACATAGTCGCTGCTGACGAAGCAGCTTGATCTGCTTTTACGCAGTCAATGGCGACAACCAGGGCAATTACAATAGTCTCCATGGCATCGTCTAAGACCTGCACCTTGTAGCTATCGCCCCAAGTGAACCACTCTTTACTAACGCGACCGACGACTTCACCATCTTGCAGTAGGTTAAAATCCATATCCCACCAGTTGCCGTGAACTTCAATGCCTACCGCATCAATTGTGTATTTTGGTTTAAAGAAGGAAAACTCCTTCTTAATCGTCAAGACTTCCCGCCCATTGACTTCAACAAAAAAAGTAGGCAAAAAACTTAACACTTTTTTCGTAATCAGGGCGACCTCTTCTCTCGCTGTATTCATAATCGAAAACGTCTTAGGAATCTGCATGAAACTACCTTCTACGACATACACATCGTTTTCCTGCTGATCCTTAACTGTGAACTTACCACTTAGACTAAACACCTTTTGTTTGATATAAAGCTCTTTCATAACACTGCCTCCCTCTCTGCTATCCTTATTTAAATGTATACGATTGTGTATCATTATAAGTTTCAGAGAAAAGCTGTATGGAAGATTAACGTATTCCCGCAATAATTCTTATAATTACTTACTGAAAGATTTCTTTTATATATCCTCCACCAGTTCGTTAAGTTCTTCCCGAAGGACATGGACTACTCTCTTAAAGAGCAGTCGTCTCGTATGGTTTTGAGATTATAAAAGGCTATTGGATTAAACATAAACAATTAACTTATGAGAGCAACGATAGCTATGGCTATGATCCGGTAAGTAACAAGCACCTTATACTGCCTTATAAGCCGGAATCTGTACTGTCTGCAATCACTGGTGAATTGTATAATTCATCCTTCTCAGATTGGTTGAGCGCAGCAGTTTCCACTTTTTCTTTCAGATAATCTGCGAACTTATTAAGGGCATTCCGTACTGCCGGCCCACTGCCTGAATCTATTTCCTCCAGCGCCTTAAAAATTGCCTTCATGACTGAAAAATCATCTTTTCCATAATGGCTAATCTGTCTGAAGGAAGTATACAAAAGGTCCTCGAATGGACGTTGCGGTATGAGAACTTGAATCTTTCCATCGTTATCTGAAATAGTTTTAACCTTCCCATTTAAATGTGCAGCTGCAGACAGGCATACACTTAAGGACTTTATGCACTGGATGGCGGTATTAGGGTCATTGATCCCCGGGGATACCGCTCTTAATGCAACTTCAGCAATTTTTTGTAGACCAAATTCCACATCTTTATAGGTGGTCCTCTCTACTCCAATAATTACAGCATCCTCAATGCCTTCTGGAACTTTTTCCTGATTGACGATACAAAGCAGATTTTGCTTTTCTGTCACAAAATGTCCGATTGGCTTTAGGACCTCAATGGTACTGCCCTGTTCAGCAGCAAGCTGTATCAGCTTTTCTTCATTAATATCCTGAATATATCCAAACTGTTTGGCCTTTACAGTCTTTTCTTCAAATAAAATCGACGGCCGGACTTCCATCAGAGATACACTTTCATTTTCCTCAATCATTTCTTTTTCTTTCCTTATCAGACCCAGTACATCATCCGTAAGCCTCTCGATTAGCTTTCCGACCTGAATGGATGTGGCGACATGATAGATGAAGAAGGCGAAGAAGGCAAGACACACAAATGCAATCAAAACGCCAATTGTAGCCGATGCAACCGTATTTCCGAAAGATTCCCTTATAAATAGCAACGTGAAAATGCAATAAACGAATCCCCCAATGAAGACACCAAGCACCCTCATCGTCACCGGGTCCTGAATAAAATTCTGCAGGGTCCTTGGTGAAAATTGAGAGGAGTATGTAGTTAAAACAACCATTGTGGTAGAAAATGTAATGGTAGTCATGGTCAGTAACGAACCAGCAATTGTTCCAAGAATAGTTTTGCTTAAGTCCAGATCTACAAGAAATATCTCAGGGTAAAATGCGTTCAAAGAATAATCTACGTATACGACAGTGATGGCTAAAATTAACGCCACTGTTGTGTAGACTGCAGGAATGAACCATGTACCCTCCTTAATTTTCAAGAAGAATTGTTTAAACATACCCTCTCCCTTTCTTTATCACTTTATTATGCTTTTGCCCTAAAACTCCTTCAGCAAAACAAACCTTACTCTGAAAGAAATGAAATGCCTTAATTGCGGTTAAAAGAATGCACTAAAGGGGCTGACACCCAAAATCATTTTTCAATGACTTTTTTGGTGCAGCCCTTTAATCGTGAACTTATAACAGATGGATGCATATTGATAAAAACAAGGACATTTTCGTATGAAGAAAAAATTAAGAAAGGAACGTGATTACTTGAGTACATTTAATCCAGAAAAACTATCCGTAACATACACGGAAGGGATTACTTCATCCAGCCCCGTTATTCCACGGCGTTACACCCTTACTCACTCTGATTCTACAGGAGAACTATTTTTAAATGTAGGAATCAATTATGCTTGGGGAAAAATCAATGCCTTACGTGATGAAGTTTTAGGGGAATGGAAGGAGTGTGGAAACTCTCTCTGTTTTTGCATTTATCTCTATATAGACCAAGGTGATTTTACCCAAGCTGTATCAGCAAAACGCTATGAAATTTTTAGACGTGAATTGCCACTTGCTCTAACTGCAATAAGATACGGTGATCGAATTCTCTTCAATACCCTTCCTTATTTAGATCAAGCTCCGATTATTGTTAACTTTATGTCCTCTTACCCTCAGTTTGCAAGACAGGAAAATTGGGGAACTTTTCAAGGGTTCTGGACGGAAAACGGTTCAATTTAGAAATTCACATTAGGCGAATAATTTAACGTTAAAAAGTCTTTGAGATCTTCGATCCTGAGAAATATACATACCACATACAGAAAATATTAAAGTATGTGGCATGGTTCCTTGCGTTTTATTTATGCTAATTCACTCTACTTCGGATGCTTTCTCGCTATTTCAACGTCTTCGGTCACCTTCAACTCAGCCCCGTTAATATCTTCAATGATATTTTCTACTATACCAATGTCCTTTCCTGCATCGACCCTGATACCATTGGAGGCAAGTCGAATGACGTTATGCTCTAAGTTGATGCCTGAGGGAATTCCTTTACCCCGTCCTTCAGTACCTTGATCTTCGCTGAGCCGTATCGCCCAGAATCCATCTGTCCCACCAGTGATATGGTTACGATGCAGCTCCGTACCTGGCGCATTACGGACCTCAATGCCGGTCTTCGAATCTTCGTCGCCGGTAATCCTGTTGTCCTCGATGAGGGTGTCGGGAGTTCCCAGAATGACCAGGATTCCTTGACGGTTTCCAATCAGATTGTTCGAATGCACCCAGTTTCCATGACCCGAGGCATCATGCTTGTTCTTGGATCCGCCAGAATTGCCCAGCGCGATACCAGCCTTCTTTCCTCCGATGACCGTATTGTTTCGTATTTCGTTCAAATATTCTCCCTCGCCGTGCAAGTCAATTGCGTCGAGATGGCTGCCGACGATAGTATTTTCCGCCACGAGATTGTTGTGGGTGGGAAACTGCAGTAGAATGGCGTGCCGCAGATTTCTACCATCGAAAGTGTTGCCGATGACAATGTTATGTCGAGAATCGTTCGAAGCATCCGGATTGTGCTGGTCCGCTAAGCCCTCTATCGCGATGCCGTATCCCTGTCCACCAGGACCGACAGCCGTTGCCTCACTAACGTGGTTTCTAATGAGGGTCACTTCACGGCTGGCCTTGACGGAGATGCCGTGGCGCTCGAACCTACGGATACTCAGATTTTCTACAAGGACTTGAGAACTGGCTTTCCCTTTGTGTGCCCCGATGTAGATTCCGTACATCGGGCCGCCACCAGCTTCACCGATGTCGGGGTCGTCACCAAGTGGGCCATCATAACGGGAGGTAATGGTGAAATCAGCAACGATAATATCGTGTACACCAGAGCCACGGATTACCCGGCTGTTATCCTCTCGATCAAGTGAAGTCAGCAGCACGGTCCTCTCCTGACCCTCGCCTCGCAGGTCCACGCCGCTATGCAACACAATGTTCGCCGATTCGTCGTCTGGGTCAGTGGTCCGCAGGTCATACGTGCCTGCCGGCAGCAAAACCTCATCACCGGGCTCTGCCGCGTTCAGTGCCGCCCGGATGGCCACAGCATCGTCGTGTGAATCCGGATCCGGATCTGCCCCGAAATCCGTTACGTCCAAGGTCTTTCCAGTGGCCGGACCCGGCGTCGGCACCTCGATCGGTTCCCCTGACCGGTCTACCAAGCCAGGTACCTCCCAGTCCCGAGACTCGGATGGAGCTGGTTGCACGGTGTCCTCTTTCCCATTCGGTCCATCGGCTTCCTCCTCGATTGTATGATCCTTCTCAACCGGCTCCTTGGATTTCTCGTCGGTGCATATGATTAAGACGAGCAACAGGCCAAGGGCCACCAACCCTGAATACATCAGATTTCGTCGTTTCTTTCGAACAGATTCCTTCATCAGACTTCTCACGTCCTTCCTTGTCTTTGTCCCTCTAATCCTGAAAAGCTCGAGAAAAAGGTAAGCCCGCGGAGCTCGACAATTCATGCCGAAGCCCGCGGGCTCACTATATTCGGAATAATTGACGCCCACTACCGGAGCGCAAAGGTTATCCCTTAGGTAGGGGCTTACTTACTGGATTTCCCTTTGCCCTTACCTTTATTGTTGTCCTTACCTTTTTTGAAGTTCATTGAGACATCTTTTTCCAAAGGAGTGTCTGCAGAGGATCCACCGATATGAACGCGGTATTTTCCGTCAGCAGTTGCCCACTCGCCATCAGCCCAGTTCGCCAAGTTGTCCGGTTCTTCCGGAACGAAATAGGAGAACGGATGGTTAGAGTCGTCATGGTTAATACGAACAGTCACACGTTCACTCTCACCAGGTTCAAGGTCAACCTTCTCGAAGTTGACAAGACGTTTTGTAGGTTGTCCTGCCTCATCCGGAAGAGTTAGATAGACTTGTGCCGCTTCTTTACCGGCAACATCGCCAGTGTTAGTGATTGTGAAGGATACGTCAATTCCAGCTAACGCTCCTTTGCCTTCTTTTCCTGTATTGCGGACTTTCTTGACTTTAAGATCGTCATATTCGAAAGTCGTGTATGACAAGCCGTATCCGAATGGGAATAGTGGCTTCACTTTGTTTGCTTCGTACCAGCGGTAACCCATCTCAAGACCTTCTGTGTATTGAGCGATTAGCTGATCAGACTTACCATCACCGTAAGGGCCTGGGCCACCAATCTTACCAGTGTCTTGACGAGTTCCAGGGTATTGTTCTTCAGTCGCAAAAGCTGCTTCACGTTCAGTGGCACCGAACGTCGTAGGAAGCTTACCAGAAGGATTTACCTTACCATAGAGAATGTTAGCAACGGCATTGCCATCCTCCATACCTGGGTACCACGCTTGAAGTACTGCAGGTACCTTATCCAACCACGGCATAAGCACCGTACCGGAAGTCTTCAGTACTACAACAGTATTCTCCGGGTTGGCTTCCATAACTGCGTCGATTACCGGCTCCTGCTCAGCCACACCCGATTTGAGGTTCAAGGCTGGGAATCCGAGAGTATCACGGTCCACTGTCTCATGTGGGTTGTCGCCGACCATAAGAAGCACGACATCGGACTCAGCAGCTAACTTAGCAGCAGCTTCCGGGTCACTGCCATTGTTATACGTCACTTTAGTGTCGTAGCCCAACTCTTTGATAACCTTCTCTAAGCCTTCTTGTGGTGTAACCGTATATGGAGTGTTTACATAGTCATTATCGTCACGAACAGAACGTGGGGACATCCTTGCATCACCAGCGAATGTCTCAATGCCGATCAACGCGATCGACTTTGGCTCGCCATCTAGTGGCAGGAAGTCGTTGTCGTTCTTCAAGAGCACGGATCCTTCCTCGGCCATCTTCCGTGCGCTAGCACCGTTAAGCATTGGATCAACGATTTCAGGCATGAATTTATCGAAAGGCTCGTCCATGTGGCCGAACTCGATCATCTTGATGTAACGCGGACGAAGTAGATTGTCGATGTCGTCCTCTGTTACCAAACCTGCGTCAAGAACTTCTTGAATCTTCTCTTGAGTGTAGTACTGTGGTGTCCAGTCTAACTCGACATTCGTACCAGCTTTGATAGCTTTCACTGTGTCGTGAATCGCACGACGGTCGCTCATAACGTATCCGTCAAAGCCCCAGTTTCTCCTAAGGGCATCTTGAAGCAGTTCAGAACTATCACATGCATAAGTACCGTTAACATCCGGGAATGAACACATTACGGAAGCAGGATCTGCATCCCTAACGGTCATCTCGAATGGCAACATGTACAACTCGTTCATTGCCTTTGATGGTACTTGTACGCCCATCGTCCAACGCTCGGTTTCCTGTTCGTTGCCTGCCATGTGTTTAAGTTGTACTTGGACCCCTTGGTCCTGAATGCCCTTTGATTGTTCAGTTGCCAGAATACCTGTTAAATATGGATCCTCACTGAAATACTCATAATTCCGACCACCGTATGGGTGACGGATAAGGTTTAGACCTGGTCCAAGCAATACGTGATGCGCAAAAGCTCGTGTTTCCTCACCGAGGATACGACCAGCCTCATAGTTCAACTCGCGGTCGAATGTCGCAGCCAAAGCTGGGGTGGACGGCAATCCAGTCGCTACCGGGTCATTACCGCATGAACCGCCTTTAACGCCTGTACCACCGTTGGTCATCCGGATTGTAGGGATACCCAACTCTTCGATACCACGGATTTGTCGGCCAGTGTCTTGCCATTCACACCCAGGCAAGGTACCTTGTGGTGCGAATTCGCCGTTCATATATTTACTATTTTTTCCGCCTCTATTGATGACAACGGTCGCACCTTTGTCATTCTCATTGAAGCGCGAGATAGCGATTTGTTGGATTTTCTGTTCCATCGTCATCGCATCGAGAAGAAGCTCGGCACGCTCCTCAGCAGATAGCTTAGTGTTCATCCAGGGTTTAGCCCCTTCTGTTCCAACTGCCATCGCATTTGCTGGAATTAATGTAGACAGTAACATGATTGCTGTCATTAAGATTAGATTAATACGTTTCTTCAACTAATGGTCACTCCTTTTCTAACTTAATAATTATATTAGTATAGTGAAGTCACTCTACTAAGTGTCTTAGTATAAAGAAGAACTATTACAGTGGTATGACCACTTAATTACAGAAATATAACAGGAAATACGATATAAGTAGTGATTCCAAAGTCCTTATATCGAGCAATCCATTGGTATATCTGCGTTTTAGATGTTAACAAAAGTTTGAGAAACAAACATTTTTCTATAATTATTGGAAGGGAAAGAAAGAACTTCTATTCATTAAAAGGTATTTTTTTAATAATAATTAGTAATTTATTGAACTAAATAAAGAAAATAAAGAAGACTGATGGGAAGAATAATCTTTCCATCAGTCCGTTAGTTGATTTCGTTTTCCCTTTTTCTTTTTGATATATACTTTCGAAGTAGAAAACTTAAGTATTTGGATTAGTTGTTCAGACATATAAGTAGATGATTTTGTAAAATCATTTTCAACCCATTCAAGGATCAATCCTATAATTCCATGAATACGATACGTGCTAAAAAGTTGAACATCAATATAATCGTTATCCGTTACTATGAATTCAAAGTCTTCACGGAATAACTCATTTAATTTTCTTATCAGCTTTTCATGAAAATTGAAATTTGTATTAGGGTTCAACATTAGCTTATAGAATCTTTTGTTTTCCAAGAAATGATCAAATAGAATAATGGAACTTGACGAGATTTTATCGAAATCAATCATGGTTAGATTTCGATATGGTTTCCGGTAGGCTTCCATCATTTTTTCAAACATCTCTTCAATGATCTCTTCTAATAGATCTTTCTTCTGTTCATAATGTGCGTAAAAGGTTCCACGATTAAAATCCGCTGCTTTTACGATTTCTGTAATCGTAATTTCATCAAAGCCTTTCTCTTCCATTAACGATAATAGTACTTCCCTAAACTTCTCTTTCGTTCTCCTTACACGTTTGTCAGGGTGCTGTATAGACATAGTAAAGCTCCTTCTTACACTTTTTAACGAACAGATGCAGTCAAAATGTTGGGTAACATACATTTACTACATTATTGCATGTTGAAGCGCTTTCACTCACGCTTTATGCTTGTAGTATGAAAGTTATCTTGATTTCGAAATAACTTTCATTGTTTTAAAATTTACCTTTATTAATAAAGAAAAGGAGAGATTTTAAATGAATTTTGAAAACAAGGTAGTCATCGTTACAGGTGCGGCTGGCGGGATCGGGAAAGAAGTCGTAAGAAAATTAGCGAATGGAAATGCAAAAGTAGTGTTAGTTGACTTAAATGAGGATGCAATTAAATCCGTACAAAGTGAACTCGGCTTAACAGAAGCAAACAGCTTGGTCGTTAAAGCGGATGTGTCTAATGAAGAAAATGTTAAAAACTATGTAGACCAAACAATTTCTAAATTCGGCCGTATTGACGGTTTTGTAAATAACGCAGGTGTAGAAGGACCAGCTAAACCACTTGAAGAAATAACAGAAAAAGAATTTGATTTCGTTTATGGCATTAACGTAAAAGGCGTATTATTCGGCCTTAAATACGTACTGCCAGTAATGAAAGAACAAAAATCAGGATCAATTGTTAATACTTCATCTGTAGCAGGTTTAATCGGCTCGCCAAGCATGGTATTGTACAACTCTTCAAAACATGCAGTAATGGGCATTAACAAAGTTGCCGCTGCAGAAGCAGCAGCATATAACGTACGCGTAAACACTGTAAACCCGGGCGTCATCAATACACAAATGATGCGTAAAATTGAAGCCAACGTTGCCCCAGATGCTGCAGAAGCTGCAAGAACAGCATACAACGATGCAGTACCAATGAAACGCTATGGTGAACCAGAGGAAGTAGCAAACGTCATTGCCTTCTTACTTTCAGACGAAGCTTCCTACGTAAGTTCATCTTCCTATACTGTTGATGGTGGTTTATATAACGTGTAAGGTTTGATTGAAACTAATAGCTTTTTAACCAATATGCAAATAAGAACTCCCTTCCGTTATAGAGGAAGGGAGTTTTTGTTCAACATATGCAACATAGATGAATTAGTGTTTTTGGATAAATACTACTTTTAAATAGTTTCCTTCTTTATATTGTTTTATTGTTGCAAAGTCTGAAGGAAGTGAGAATTCCTCTTTAATACTATACTTTACGTTTGATTCCTTAAATGCCTGGTCAATAAATCCTTTAAATTTTTTCATATCGAAATTCGCACCATTTGTAGAAGCGACAATTATTCCCTCTTTTTCAGTGATAAGAATTGCTTCTTTTAATAAGTCTTTATAGTCTTTAGCAGCACTAAAGGTGCGTTTTTTTGATCTGGCAAAACTAGGGGGATCAAGAATGACCATATCAAACATTTTCTTTTTCCTTACAGCATATTTAAAATATTGAAATACATCCTCTACGATAATATCTTGTGTCTCAGTATCAATTCCATTGATACTAAACTGTTCCTTTGTCTTGTCAAGACTACGATTCGCGAGATCTACACTGGTTGTCTTAGTCGCTCCACCTAATGCAGCGAAAACCGAAAATACGCCAGTATATGAGAAAGTGTTTAATACTGTTTTACCTTTTGCATACTGATCCCGAATGGTTTTTCTCACATCGCGCTGGTCAAGAAATACGCCAACCATCGCTCCCTCATTTAAGTATACGGCTATGTTAACATCATTTTCTTTTACGATTAACGGGAACTGGCCTCTTTTTCCATCTACGAATCCATCTTCCTCGATATATTTTCCACCAGTATCATAGCGCTTTTTCTGGTAAATGCCTTCATACTCTACTAAATTTCTTAGAGAATCTATGACATAATCATAAAATGCAAAGATTCCTTCACTATACCAATTGATTAAATAATACCCATTAAAATAATCGATCGTTAATCCGCCAATTCCGTCTCCTTCAGCGTTAAAAACCCGAAAGGCAGTAGTTTGTGTACTATTAAATAAATCTTTTCTTTTTGCTAAAGCCTTTTTTATTTTTCCTTCGAAAAATGACTGATCGATCTTTTCCTTTTTGTTTTGAGTAAGAATCCAGCCATAGCCTTTATTTTGCTTCCCATAGTAACCTTTTCCGATAAATTGACTCTTTTCATCTACAAGCTGAACGATCATTCCTTCTTTTGTTAAGCTCTCAATGTTAAGAATTGCATCTTTAAGAATAAGTGGGAACCCGGCTTGATAGGATTTCACAAATTTCGACTTCACTTTTACTATACTTTCTGTCTGCATATACACCATCCATTTTAAAAAACATTTTTTATATGTTTCCAATTCAACAATATATAGTAGTTAACTTACTTCATCTTATATAATCATATCTTAGACAAGTCTACAATGAACGATACTCAATACCGTTTCAATTGGTGCAGTTTCTACTATCAATCAAACAGCGAACATTAAGAATTCTTTATATTAATACGAAA
The DNA here is from genome assembly GCF_042651785.1 of Chungangia koreensis. Classification (NCBI taxonomy): domain Bacteria; kingdom Bacillati; phylum Bacillota; class Bacilli; order Lactobacillales; genus Chungangia; species Chungangia koreensis. The sequence continues at coordinate 46,271 of NZ_JBHSEC010000022.1, read as the reverse complement.
TATTGATAATTTGATTAAGACAGAGTATTTAATACAAGGGCGAACACAAAATGGAGGATCCTATATACTTTAAATAGAGGAAGTTGCAGGCATTCCGTTCATCGGACGACACGTGGAGAAAAAGTGGTTCAATCGCAATTGGCTTAAACGGATTTTTCCGTTCGAGTTTGGCACCGGGGGAGTTGGCAAAATCTCAATCCTTGAGCATTACCAGTCGGTGAACTTCCCGCTCCCGCTTTTCAATCCTCATGGAAGAGGCATCATCCGGATCTTTTACAAGGAAAGTTGGGACAACACGCTCTAAATGCCCATCAATCCTGACTATTTCGACCGTCTGATAGCATTGGGCACACCACTCCTAACCTAAGTATAAAACATTCTTTCCTTATTCCGCTTTACCACTCAACATGACGAGCATTTCAACACCAGTCATTTTCGGTAGTTTTTTCAGAAAATCGTGCGCAGTACCATAGCTTTCGAATGCAAATGCTTCGAGTTCCTTTTGGACGTTAAATTTTTCATCTTGTTTCTCAACTAAATAAAGGCGAATAAGTGGTCTTTTCGAAACAGGGTTCACATTCTCTCCCATTACTAACACGCCGATATCACTTTTTTCCAGATTCATATATTTTTCAAGTACATCGGATTGTTCTAACTCTTTTGTCATTTCATTTATTTTAAACAATGCATTTTTGCTTCTGCTTCGTCCCATTGTACCGTGTACCCCGCTCCTTTTGCACAGAAAACGGACGATGATGTATACAATGGATCCGCATTTTTGTTATAACTTAATCTTTCAATCACTTCGACTTCATTGTGACATCTCTCGTACCCTGCGATGGATAACGTCATCGTCCCTCTTCCACCAGTGAAGGAAGCAAGTTGACTACTATAATCCATAAAGGTTGCAACTGGCGCTATACCTGTAATAAATACTTTCTCTCCTTCTGTTTGAGGCGTATCGAAAGTACCGTGGGCTTTTTGAATATCTGACAAGACATGCCCCATTTGATCGACATCTACTTTTATTTTAAATTGATAGATAGGTTCCAATAAAATATTGGTCGCTTTTTCGAGTCCTTGACGCAATGCACGGAAAGTAGCTTCACGAAAATCACCACCATGTGTATGTTTTTCATGAGCTCTACCAGTAATTAACGTAATATTGACATCCGTTAATGGTGAACCGGTTAATAAACCATGATGTTCTCGCTCGAATAAATGATGACGAATTAAATTTTGATTACCAACAGTTAAATCATCGGCATGGCAAGCACTTTTAAAGGTGATGCCCCTATTTCGCTCATTTGGCTCTATCTTTAAATGAACTTCCGCATAATGTTTTAACGGCTCAAAATGACCATAACCAATAACCGGAGATACAATTGTTTCTTTATAAAGAATTTCCGGTTCCTCAAATGTTACAGTTAAGCCAAAACGGTCTTCCACAACAATTTGCAACACTTCTAATTGTATTTTCCCCATTACATGAAGATGAATTTCTTGCAATGCTTCTTCCCATGTAACATTCAAAGAAGGATCTTCTGCGTCTAATATGTTGAAATAGTTAAGTGCCTCTTTTACATGGACCTTCTCTTCGAACGTCACTTTAGATTTCAATGTTGGTTGCATTTCATATGTTGCTTTTTCAATTAATTGACCAATACCATCGCCTACTTGCGCATTCGTTAATCCAGCGACGGCAAATAACTCTCCTGCACATACTTCTGTGACCGGCTTATATTGATTTCCGTTATATTTTCGAATTTGTGTTACTTTTTCTACCAAGTCTCCATATGGCAATTCATCACGCACTTTTAACTGCCCACTTAATGCTTTGATGAACGTCAATCTCGTCCCCTTTTCATCGTATCGAATTTTATAAACCCTTCCAGAAAATGGGGCGTCGTTTGTATAGTTCGTCTCCGTTAATTGCTCGAGCAGCTGTAAGAAGCTTTCAATTCCAATGTCTTGTAGGGCTGAACCACTTGTACATGGAAATAATTGATTTTCGTTAATTAATCTCCGCATAGTGGCTAACCAAGTCTTTTCCTCATACCCATGGTCAAGGTAGTCGTTTAATAACTCTTCATCTCGTTCTGCGATAAATTCCGCTACTTCCTCATAGTTGCCCTTTGTTAAATCAAGTACATCTTTTGTAAATTGTAACCGAATATCTTCGATAACCTGCTCAACATTTGCTCCGACTCGATCCGTTTTATTTATAAAGAAAAATGTAGGAATATGATGTTTTCTTAATAGTTCCCATACCGTTTCCGTATGCCCTTCTATTCCTTCTACCGCGCTAATAATGATAATGGCATAATCCATTGCTTGGACTCCACGTTCCATTTCAGGGGAAAAGTCGACGTGACCGGGTGTATCGATAATTGTGTAGTGAGAGTTTCCGAATGTAAACATTCCTTGATCAGCAAAGACTGTAATTCCACGTGCTCGCTCAATTCCGTGACTATCAAGGAAAGCATCTTGGTGATCGACTCGCCCTCGATGTTTGACACTATTTGTATGATATAAAAGCTGTTCAGAAAAGGTTGTTTTACCCGCATCTACATGCGCTAAGATCCCGATGGTTTTATTCAAGTTCTCACCCACTCTCTTTTAAGAAAAGCGCAAGCGACCTTGACTGGGGTGGCTTACGCTTTACACTGTTCAATATTATACACCTGAAATATTCATAGTTCACAAAGTTAGTTAAGTTCAATGAAGAATAACTCACATTTCAAACCTTTTAGTAAAAAGAAGTAGTTTATCAGCCTAACGTATTTTTTACTATATTAAATTCATTTTTCAAGCAGACTATCCCTTGACTGAAAAATCGATTTTGTTAGAACAAATTACCACTTCAACTTTCTGCTTTACCACTATTTGTGGTACGGTTCCCCCTTCATAATCCGAAAAGCCCGATACACCTGCTCCAGCAAAATCAGTTTCATCATCTGATGAGGAAACGTCATCTTCGAAAAGCTCAGCTTTTCATCCGAACGCTTCATGACATCCTCATACAATCCCAATGATCCGCCAATGACAAATACAATCTTACTTCGTCCATATGTCATTAACGATTCCATATCCGCTGCCAGCTGCTCCGATGTTTTCATCTTTCCTTCGATAGCCAACGCAATGACATATGCATCCGCTCCGACTTTCGACAGGATGCGTTCGCCTTCTTTCTTCTTCACGATTTCCATTTCTGCCTCGCTCAGCTGCTCCGGCGCTTTTTCATCGGGCACTTCGACCAAGTCAATCTTCGCATAGGCTCCCAGACGTTTTGCAAATTCCTCGATGCCCATTTTTAAATATTTCTCTTTCAGTTTTCCGACTGTAATAATTGTAATATTCACAGGTTGTCCACCTTTACAAACAAGTTATTAACAAGAGTTATGCACATATCCACAAAAGTTATCTACATCTTGTATGCGATTATTCGTTCGCCACAAGATATGTTGCAGCCTCTTCACAGTAATCACACTTTGTGGATAACTTTTTTTCCTCTTCAATTTCGTTCATCATCGGAAACGTTTTTTGCTCAGCTACAAAAATGTCTAACGCATGATTTATATGGGTTTCACAGCTTTTAATCTCCACTTTTATCACTCCTTTCAAACTATTCACTTATTCACAAAGTTATCAACACTCAACTTTACCTTTTCCACAGCTCATCATATCAAATGAAAAGCAGATAGGAAAGAAGGGCTTTTCTTTCTCTATCTGCTTGTGGATAAGTTTGTTATGAAATTGTAAGTTTTATTACAGAGCTTTGTCTGCAACTAACGTCATTGTGATTTCTTTTCGCTCTCCTTGACGATATATAACGATCGTCATTTCATCACCAATTTTCTTTTCACTATATAGGTGTTTACGCAATTCGAGTACATTATTGATTTTCTCTCCATCCATCTCGACAATTACATCATATCTCTCTAGACCTGCTTTAGCAGCCGGCGTATTCGGATAGACTTCATCAATGATTACTCCAGTTGTCACATCATCCGGCAATTTCAATGTTTCCTTCTGATGGTATTGTGGAACAGCTGTTAAGTCCAATAAAGTAATACCCATTTGTGGACGTTTGACTTCACCCGTTTGTTCTAAACTTTCAATGACTGGAATCGCTGTATTAATTGGAATAGCAAAGCCAATTCCCTCTACTGCCGATTCGGCAATTTTCATGGAGTTGATCCCTACAAGTTGGCCTGCAACATTGATTAAGGCTCCGCCGCTGTTACCAGGGTTGATCGCAGCATCTGTTTGAAGTACTTCAGATTGCCAATCTTCTGTTCCGTTTCCATCGATATCTACTGGTACTGTACGTTCCAATCCAGACACGACACCAGATGTAACGGATCCTGCAAAACTAAGGCCCAATGGGTTACCGATAGCTATTACCGGTTCTCCAACTTTCAATGCATCAGAATCGCCAAATTCTGCAATAGTCTCTACCTTTCCTGCACTAATCTCCACTACAGCTAAGTCTGTCCAAACATCGCTGCCGATTAACTTAGCTGGTTCCTTCGTGCCATCTGCAAGAGTGACCTCGAGTTGTTGTGCTCCTTCCACTACGTGGTGATTCGTCACAACATATGCTTTGTCACCCGCTTTTTTATAAATGACACCGGATCCAGTACCTGCTTCCATCGTACGTTCCGACTGAGACCAGAAATCCTTTGACGTCTGAATATTGGTAATCCCTACTACTGCATCAGCTACAACACCTACAGCCTTGGTAACATCGGTTGATATATCTAGCGATACTTGTTCACTTCTCGGTGCAGAATCATTTTCTTTGACAGAGGTTCCGGCCACTCCAGAGGATTGGTTATCCGCCAAAGGAGAAATGATGAACCAAACTAATAATGCGCCGATGATCGTTCCTGCTAAACCGCTAAAAAAATACCCAGCCTTGCTGCCTTTCCGATTAGACCGGTTTTCGTGATTTGGATTATTTGGCGTTTGATCGTAATATCCCATATTATATCAGCCTCGCTTTCATTTCTTACTTTACCCATAATGTTTAATCTTAAAAAAGATATCTTAAAGTAACTGACATATTTTTCGACGAATGACAGAAATGAAATGTTCCCAAAAAAGCAAAATAAATAACCTGCCAAATGGCAGGTTAAAAGTTCAATTATACCGTTACAAGTTCTGTCGGCTTTTGTGCATCCGTATCAAAGAGATGTACAAATTCTCCCGGCATGATCCCGCAGGACTGTAATGTCTGGCTGACACTAAGCCTTGCAAGGTCTTTCATATTATTGTCTTTACTTAAATGAGACAAGAAAATCCGTGTTTCTTTCTGTTCAACCACTTCGCTCATTGCTACTGCCGCATCCTCATTGGATACATGGCCGACGTCACTTAAGATACGCCGCTTGACCGACCATGGATACCGGCCCATTTGTAGCATACTCACATCATGGTTGCTCTCGAACACGAACGAATCGGCTCCTTTGATCCAGCCTTTCATACGGTCGCTCACATAGCCTGTATCAGTAATCAGGACAAGCTTTCTTCCATTCTCATGAAAGATATAAAACATCGGATCGACTGCATCGTGGGACACTGCAAAACTTTGCACGTCCATAGAGCCAAAGGATCTTACCGTCTCCATATCAAACTGAAAACGCTGATCTACTGGAATCTCACCAACATGTCCATCCATCGCTTCCCATGTTTTACGATTCGCATAGATAGGTACCCCATATTTTCTGGCAACAGCTCCGAGCCCTTTAATATGGTCACTATGTTCGTGAGTAATGAAAATCCCGTTCAGCTTCTTTAAATCTCTCCCGATCATGGTAAATTGCTGTTCCATTTTTCGGGCACTCAATCCTACGTCAACCAAAAATGCATGTTGGTCATTTTCTATATAAATGGCATTGCCGGTGCTTCCACTGGCCAATACGCTGAAACGCATGTTAAAAACTCCTTACTCTTCCCCGTCCTGTTGTTCATCTTCCTGTAATTCTATCACTTTTCCTTCAACAGCATTGATAAAGAAGTGATCAAATTGTCCATCAGCTAATTTTACTTGAATATGCCATGTCGGTGCAAATACCTGTGTCTCTGTCAATTGGACTAATGTCGAATAACCAAGATCGATCGATGAAATTTCAGAGTCTTGCTTCAGCATTTCACGAGTATACAAAGTATTTAATGCCGTTGTCGGTTGGACAATATTCTTCGTTGTATTAAATTCCTCGAAGTCCTCAAACATTCTTTGTTCATAACGAATGATCTCATTGGCCTGATTGAAGTGAACAGTCAGTAAAGATTGCGTGTAATAGATCGGTCTATCTTCCACTTTTTGAAGGAACATGGCTTCTCCTTGTTCTTCATCAACTTCCCACAGTACATATTGGTTACCCGAGAGGACGTACGAGTCTAAGAATTCCTTATAGCTTTCTTCTTCATTTTCCTCACTTAGTTTCAATGGTTTCTTTAATGTTGAAAGGATTCTTGTTCCATCCGTTACGACAGCCGTTTGGTTAGCAAGAGAATCGATTTCCTTTTTGGTGAACACCTTCAACTTTCCAGATACATAACCCAATTCCTCAACTTTTGGCGGCAGACTTTCAATGAAAATCCGATCTTGCTCCAGCTTCTCCTCAATATTCACATCTGGCGCAATCAATGTTTCCAAATCTTTTGCACCAGTCAAACGGTCAACATAAAGGGTGTAGAGAAACACATTCAAAATGGAAAATACGATGATGAAAATCGTTTTTGTCCTATTCCAATCCAAGTGGTCCACCCCCCAGCATATCCTGTGTGAGTCTTAGCCAATTTCCATTTAATGAATAGAAATATGAAGGCTCAGCAACAATCAATGGTTGGTCTTGGCTTTGAATCGTAGAAATATTATAACCAGCCTTAACTTCGTCTATTAAGTTGAAGTCAATTTCTCGAATGCTGGCGAGAACATCTGCAGCTGCTTTTCCTGATATCATCGGCACATTATTATTTTCCGCTGGGAACGGGTTACCTAAATCATAAAACGGACGATGATATCTGAAAATATCGTTTTCACCCCATGTTTCATGGATGGCAGTTGTCATCTTCGTATCGCTAAATGCAGGAAAGCCTGCAATGTGCAAACCGAATGATATTTCCTTGTTGATTGGATCAATATCGAAGAACCTATAGTCGTCTGTCCATCCACCATGTTCATTTACAAAGTCGATGCTGTTGAAAATGAGTTCAGATGGAATGGCAATCCCTTTACTTTCTTCTCCGGGATTTACATAGTTAATCCATTTATTCGTCGTGTCCACTGTCAATTTTGAAGAGTCATCCAGAAACTCTTGCGTAGATAATGCAACTGTATTGCTTCTCACTACATTCGGATCGGGGAACAAAGCCTTCTTGAATTGATCGAGATTTGTATCAGTCAATAAGTACGTGTATTCATACATGTCATCCGGAGCTTGAGATGATAAATATAGAGAAAGATGCCCTTCCCTTTGAACTTCAGTGTAGGTGTTATAATTCGCTGCATCTGTGAGGATTTGATCCGAAAGCCTGCTTCGGTCGATTCCACTGGCATAAGCAATATACTCCAAATTTTCTTGGTTATTGATAAACGAAATCTGGAGACGGTTTTCGTCATTCCCGTTCCATTTCACGATCATTTGTGTAAATGATTCTTCCGGAATATTTGAATCTTCAATGGTCAAAATCGTATCCAATACTTTAAAAGGAACCCCTGCTGGATAGAAGAATGTGAATTGATTAGGTTTTCTCAACGTTTCATTAATGCCCTCGACACTTATTTTCTGATTTAATGTCAATTCCTGAATAGACAACTGTTTCATCTTCTCAAAAATTCGATCTATCACTAAAGAATTTTCAGTGCCTCTCTTACCGTCTTCGAAATTGAACAGGAGTTTATAAGGTTTCACCACTTCTTCTACCCTTTTTTGAGCACCGATCGTTATGTCTACGGTTGGTTGCTTATCAATAGTTTCATAACCGGGCATGAAGTTCCAAATGGAGAAGGATAGGAGTACACTCAATAAGACAAGTAGGAGTAAAATCAAGGATTTGATTGACTCTAAATATTTCATTCCCACTCACCTTCCCCTTCCAATTGGATAGGCAATGTAAAGAATATCGTCGTTCCTTTGCCTTCCTCACTTTCGGCCCAAATCTCTCCGCCATGGGCTTCAATCATTTCCTTCGCAATGGCAAGGCCTAAACCTGTTCCTCCCATTGCTCTTGCTCTTGCACGATCCACCCGGTAAAAACGGTCAAAAATACGTTCTAAATTGTCTTGTGGAATACCCATTCCATCATCAGAAACCATTACTTTCAACATATCATCTTTCAGAATGACCCCAAATCGGACATTTCCTCCGTTTGGTGAATATTTCATGGCATTAGAAATGATGTTATCTATTACTTGGGTCATCTTATCTGTATCTATTTCGACAAACATGTCTGTATCCGGCATAAGACGCTGGAAATTGATATGTTCCGGTTTACTCATTTCAAAACGATCGATGATCTTATTGAAAAATTTGTTGAAGTCAACAATTTCATTATTAAGTTCATATTCACGTGCATCCATCCTGGATAATTGAAGCAAGTCATTTACAAGTCGAATCATTCGCTCTGTCTCAGTTTGTGTAACTTCCAGGAAATGTGGTGCAATCTCCTGGTCCTTCCAAGCCCCCTCCGCCAAAGCTTCCAGGTAACTTCTCATAGTTGTTAGAGGGGTCCTCAATTCATGGGAAACATTAGATACGAACTCCCGCCGTTCCATATCAATCTTTTCCTGTTCGGTAATGTCATGCAACACTGTAATAAGTCCATTTACAAATCCTGTCTCTTTTTGGATCACTGATAAGTTCGCCCGTAAAATATACGGCAGATCTCTTGTACTGAAATCTAAAATGATTGGATCTTGTGTTTGGACCAAATCTTCAAAAGTATATTCCGGATCGACACCTAATACGGAAGCAATCGGCCGATTCAACACCAAATCCCGAGGTGTTCGAAGCATTCTGACCGCCGGATCATTAATAAGTATGATTCTTCCTTTCCGATCAGTGGCAATTACCCCATCCGTCATATTGGTAAGGACAGATGAAAGCTTCCTCCGCTCCCCTTCCATTGTCGATTGGGACTCCTGCAGCCTGTTCGTCATATGGTTGAATGAAACTGCCAATTGACCAATTTCATCGTTTCCGTAAACATGTACTTTTCGGGAAAAATTCCCCTTCGCCATGGCTTGGGCCTGTTTTCTCATGTCGGAAATTGGACGAGTAATCGTTGTGGCAATCAGAATACCGAGGACAACGGTAATAGCGAGGGAAACAGCAATTCCTCCTGCGAGGATTTGGTTAATTTCACTTATTTGAGTGAAGACAGTCTCCATATTAGCTTCTAAATAAATCGCTCCGATTACTTCACCTTTCGGAGATACAATCGGAGTCGCCAGCACCCAAATCCGATTATTTGAATTCGGGTCCAGATAGATCCGTTCTGCTTGTATTTCCGTGGAAATAGCTGTTCTGGCCAAGCTTCCTGTCGGTGCTCTTTGGCCAACAATCAGCTGGTTGTCACTTTCAGACGTGGCTAAGATACGGAACCGATTATCAATAACCTGGATGTCATTAATATCATCAGAGAAACTGCTGGATAAAATGCCGCGTAAACTTGTCTCGGTTGGCGGGTCATCCGCACTCCGTTCCCTTAACATTTCCTCTCTGACACTAAATTCAACAAGTTTCACCCGATCTTTAATAGATTCCTTAAAGTTATAGCTCAATGTATCTTCAAGCTCTTGTGCAAAATACAGACCGATAATCTGTAGCGCAGTCAAAATCAGTAAAACATAAACTAAAACGATTTTTACATGTATGGATTTAAAAAACCCGACTTTCTGCATGTTTTACGACTCCTGTTCAGGATTCCGCAAGTAATAACCTACGCCTCTTCGTGTGACAATCCATGCTGGATGGCTTGGATTATCTTCAATTTTTTCGCGGAGTCTCCGGATTGTTACGTCGACAGTCCGGACATCGCCGAAGTAATCATATCCCCAAACCGTCTGCAGTAAATGTTCACGTGTCATCACTTGTCCAATATGCTTCGCCAAATAGTGGAGAAGCTCAAATTCCCGATGAGTCAATTCAATTGTTTCATCACGCTTCATGACAATATATGCATCAGGTTGAATGATTAAAGAACCGACTGTAATATCATTGGAATTGCTTTCATCATCTTCTGAAGGTGAAGCCTGGTGGCGTCTCATATTTGCTTTCACTCGTGCAACCAATTCTCGGGTACTGAATGGTTTCGTGACATAATCATCAGCTCCCAATTCAAGTCCCAGTACTTTGTCAATTTCCGAGTCTTTTGCTGTCAGCATAATAATGGGGAAATCATATTTTTTACGGACCTCTCTGCATACTTCCATCCCGTCACGATTTGGAAGCATAATATCCAACAGCATTAAGTCCGGTTTTGTTTCTTCAACTTTTTGAAGGGCTTGTTCCCCGTCATATGCACAAATGACATTATAGCCTTCTTTTTTTAAGTTGAATTGCAGGATATCTGCAATTGGCTTTTCATCATCTACGACTAAAATGGTTTTATTCATTGGGTTCACTCGTCCCTTCTTTTTGTTTATGAACCTTATTTCTTTACTCTACCATGGTTTCCGTAACTTCGCATCTTTCATAATTTGCTATTTAGTTTTCAAGTATTACCGTATTATTTCCTGGGCAATAATTCGACATTATTCCCTATATTTCCTGAGTATTTAGGAATAAAGTATCGAATGCTGCTTCAATCTATTTAAAAAGACGATCCGGAATGGATCGTCTTTCATGTTATCTTAAATAATCTAAAGGATTTACGAGATTACCATTCTTACGAACTTCAAAATGAAGGTGAATTCCGGTAGAACGTCCAGTTGACCCCATTTTTCCGATCTTTGTTCCTTGAGGTACAGTTTCTCCGACGGAAACGTCAATCGAAGATAAGTGAGCATAAGTCGTTTCCAATCCATTATTATGATTGATAACAACCTTATTGCCATATGTGCCATCCCTGCCAGAAAATGTTACGACTCCATTATCCGCTGATTTGATACTGTATCCGCTTGGGCGTGCGATATCAATCCCGCGATGGTACGAACCCCAGCGATAACCCATCTTACTTGAAATATAGCCGCCTTCTGCAGGCCATACAAAACTTCCTGAACCACGGGAAGGTACGACCTTTGTACCTTTGACAATAATTTGTTCAACTGGCTCAACGATGATTTTCTCATCCTGCACCGATTTCCCTGCTTGAACACCATTGCTTTCCCTTAAAAGGTAAGTAACTTCCTTCTTTCCATCTTTTCCTTCTTGCTTAACTTTGGTATCGCCTTTATACATAGAGTCATTTTCCTCGACGATGTTACCATGTTTCACTGCTAACGTCTCTCTCTGTTCCTTTAGCACTGAAACCTGGACCAGCGGTTTAAGCAACGTAACATTCAGTTCCATTCCTGGCTGAAGTAGTGTTTCTTCTGTCACGTCAGTATTTAGATTAAGAAGTTCACTTGTAGAAAGATCATGCGCTGCAGCAATCTTACTTAATACATCCCCGGATTGAACAACATACTTTTGTTCTGTAAGAGTTCCTTTAACCAAATACTGAACAGCTTCTTCAACAGATAACACATTTTCTGGAGCTATTTCTTTCGTGATTCCTGTAACATTTTCTATTAAATCTATTCCCACGATTCGTGTTTCACCTTCAGCTAAAGGTGGTAAAGAATCTACGGAGTTCTTTCGAGCTTCGTATTCGTTCAATTCTTCTTCAGATACATAGCGAAGCTTCAATTGGCGAAGTACTTCATCAAAAGCCGCCATGTCTTCGACGTATACTGCGGCCTCACCATTTACATTTAAGGCAAACGCTTTTGCTTGGACCGTCAAAACATCTTCAAGTTTTTTTAGTGTAGCTGAATCGTTTGTTTCAGATTGAAAAACTTGTTCAGGGACAAGTGATAAGCCAGATCCTACACTTAAAGCTAATTCATCATATTTGGAATCTGCTTTTTCAATTTTATCGTTAATGAGTTCATTAACAGATTCTGAATTTGCTACTGTTCCTATGTAAACACCATTGTTATATATGTGAAAGACCTTTTGAAGACCGTTGCTATTCGTCTCTTTTGCAAAACCGATGTTGAATGTAAGACTTGAGAGTAGCAAGCCTGTCACTGCGGCTTTTTTCATCATGTTTGAGTGGTGTATTGGAGTTTTACTTTGAATACCAGACAAAGTTCCAATTTTCTCTTTCAAATTCATGATCAAAGCTCCTTCCAGACTTTTATCCTTTGCACTACATTAGCAAAGGAGAATTTTTACGCTCCTCTAATGTACCATAAAGCTTTTTCTCCTTGGGCTATTGGTCAGGAAATGTAAAGAAACTGTAGTATTCATTCCATTATATACAATTAACTACCAAATACTATCTATTTGATAGGTCTATTATACTAAACATAGGGAAATATATCCATATAGATTGTCCGTATATCACTCTTTTTACATCTTTCGCTATTTTTCTTGTTACATTTGCAATATTTCTCAAGACGTTGTAATTTTCTTAAACAGTTTATGACAAGAGAATACGTGACTATTACTAATGGCAAATCATTAGATTCATCATTGTAAAAAAAGAAAAAAGAACCTGCTAAATGCAGGTTCTTTCGTATTTAAGAACGCCAAACACTCGTGATAATATTCGTTTGGTTCCGATCTGGACCCACAGAGAAAATAGAAATCGGCACACCAGTCAGCTGTGAAATACGCTCGAGATAATGCCGAGCATTTTCTGGAAGCTCATCTAACGATCTGCAGCTCGTGATGTCTTCATCCCAGCCTGGCAATTCTTCGTATACGGGTTCGCAATCAGCCAGTATTCGCAAGTTTGCCGGATATTCAGTAATGAGTTCGTCATTGTAACGATAAGCCGTGCAGATCTTAACCGTTTTCAACCCTGTCAAAACGTCAATGGAGTTCACTGTTAAATCGGTTAATCCACTTACCCGACGTGCATGTCTGACAACTACACTATCGAACCAGCCGATTCGTCTTGGGCGACCTGTAGTTGTACCATATTCCTTACCAACTTCACGAATTTGTTGGCCCACCTCATCAAACAATTCTGTAGGAAACGGACCATCGCCTACTCGAGATGTGTAAGCTTTACAGACTCCTACAACATGACTTATTTTTGTGGGACCAACACCCGCTCCGATCGTCACACCTCCCGCTACTGGATTGGAAGAAGTGACAAATGGATACGTTCCTTGGTCTATATCAAGCATGACTCCTTGAGCACCTTCAAACAAAACTCGTCTTCCTTCATCAAGGGCATCATTAAGTACTTTTGAAGTATCCGTCACATACTTTGCAATCTCCTGGCCATAGCCATAATACTCTTCTAAAATTGCATCAGCATATAGACCAGCTGTTTCATAAAATTTCTCAAATAACCTGTTTTTCTCATCTAAATTCCTACGCAGTTTTTCTTCAAATACTTCACGATCCAACAAATCGGCAATCCGGATTCCTACACGTGCAGCCTTGTCCATATAAGCCGGACCAATCCCTTTTAAAGTCGTACCAATTTTATTATTTCCCCGGCGTGCTTCTTCCACTTCATCTTGCTTAATATGATAAGGAAGAATGACATGTGCACGGTTAGAAATTCGGAGGTTGTCCGTTTCGACTCCACGTTCATGAAGACCTTTCAACTCTGAAACAAGCGCCTTCGGATCGACGACCATCCCATTACCAATGACTGAAATCTTATCTTTATAAAAAATGCCTGAAGGAATCAAATGAAGCTTATATGTTTCCCCACCAAAAATAATAGTATGTCCAGCGTTATTTCCGCCTTGATAACGAGCAATCACTTCCGAGTGTTCGGATAAGAAGTCCGTTATTTTTCCTTTACCTTCATCGCCCCATTGTGTTCCTACAACAACTACTGATGGCATCATTGCACCTCCGTAGACACGATCGTGTCCTTTTTCAAACAGTCTCATTGTAACAATTACCCTTAGTATCGTCAATTGATTCAAAGAAAAAACACGAACGAAAAAATGTATTAAAACATTTATCGTTCGTGTTTGTTTAGCTTGGAACGGGAATTCCCCGCTGACTCCAATCAATATTTACGAATTTATTAAACTCTTTGACAAATGCTAACGTTACAGTTCCTGTTGGACCATTCCGTTGCTTAGCTATGATGATTTCGATCATATTCTGATTTTCAGTTTCTTTGTCATAATAATCTTCCCGGTAAAGGAAGGCAACAATATCGGCATCTTGCTCGATACTTCCGGATTCCCGAATATCTGACATCATCGGCCGTTTATCCTGACGCTGTTCAACGCCACGGGAAAGCTGGGAAAGGGCAATAACCGGTACTTGCAGCTCACGTGCAAGGGCTTTTAATGACCTCGAAATTTCAGAAACTTCCTGCTGTCTATTGTCTTTTGAACTACCGCTACCTTGGATTAATTGAAGGTAGTCGATTAAAATCATGCCAAGTCCGTGTTCTTGCTTCAACCGCCGGCATTTCGCCCGGATTTCATTAATACGGATCCCTGGTGTATCGTCTATGAATATACCGGCGTTGGATAAGCTACCCATCGCCATTGTCAGCTTACGCCAGTCTTCTGCTTCAAGACTACCTGTCCGCAATACTTGAGCATCGATATTGCCTTCCGCACATAGCAAACGCATGACAAGCTGCTCAGCACCCATCTCCAAACTGAAAATGGCCACGTTTTCTTCCGTTTTGGTCGCTACATTTTGTGCAATGTTTAGAGCAAATGCCGTCTTCCCTACTGATGGACGAGCAGCTACAATAATCAGGTCATTGCGCTGAAAACCGGCAGTCATCTTATCCAAATCTTTAAATCCTGTTGGGACACCTGTCACTTCACCCTTGTTACTATGAAGCAATTCGATATTATCATAGGTTTCCACTAATACATCTTTAATATGTCTAAAGTCTCCCGAACCTTTACGGTTGGCAACTTCCATCATTTTGCGTTCCGCTTCTGATAAGAGGGCTTCTACTTCATCTTCCCTCGTATAGCCGTCTTCTACAATCGAAGTAGCCACACGGATCAGTCTACGAAGAAGGGCTTTCTCTTCAACGATTTTAGCGTAATGTGTAACATTGGCTGCCGTAGGGACGGCATTGGCCAGTTCAGTCAAATAAGAAATGCCGCCAACGTCCTCCAGCTCTTTTTTAGCCGAGAGCTCTTCAGTGACAGTGACGACGTCAATAGGACTTCCCAGTTCACTAAGCTGAACCATCGTCTGAAATATTTTTTGGTGTGCCTGACGATAAAAATCCTCGGGCTGTAATATTTCCGATGCTGTAATCAATGCTTGGGATTCTAAAAATACTGCACCAAGTACGGACTGTTCGGCTTCGTAGTTATGGGGAGGGACTCTATCAAGCATTGGATCGCTCATGTCTTCTCGCCTGCCCTTTAAGCTTCTTCTGAAACATGGACCTTCAATACAGCACTTACTTCAGAATGGAGTTTTACAGGTACATTCGTATAGCCCAATGCACGGATTGCATCCGGCAATTCCATCTTCCGTTTGTCTATTTTGATGCCATGAGCCTTTTGAAGCTCTTCTGAAATTTGTTTTGTTGTAATTGAACCGAATAATCTGCCGCCTTCTCCGGACTTGGCTTTCAATTCAACTGTGATTTTTTCAAGCTGCTCTTTTAGTTTTTTTGCATCTGAAAGCTCTTCTGCAGCCTCTTTCTGTTGTTTTTTCTTTTGTCCTTCAAGAGCACTGATATTTGCTGAAGTTGCTTCAACGGCAAGATTATTCTTTAGTAGAAAATTTTGTGCGTAACCTACCGCCACTTCTTTTATTTCGCCTTTTTTCCCTTTTCCTTTTACATCTTTTAAGAAAATGACTCTCATTGTTCAGTTCCTCCCTCAATTGTTTCTACGATCGCTTCTTTTAACTGTTCTACAGCCTCATCTACTGTTTCTAAAGGAAGCTGACATGCTGCATTTGTCAGATGTCCGCCTCCGCCAAGCTTTTCTGTAATGATTTGAACGTTAATATCTCCTAAAGAGCGTGCGCTGATCCCGACTGTTCCATCATCCCTAAGGCCAACTACAAATGATGCTGAAACGCCTTTCATAGTAAGAAGGATATCAGCAGTTTGTGCAATAAGAACCGGGTTGTAAATAGTATCATCGCTTCCCCTTGCAATTGCAATGCCTTCCCTGAAAAATTCGACGCTCTGTACTATTTTGGAACGCTCGATATAAGTATCGATGTCTTCTTTCAGCAAGCGCTGAACAAGGACTGTGTCTGCTCCATTTGTTCTTAAGTAAGAAGCAGCCTCGAAAGTGCGGGCACCTGTTCGTAAGGTAAAGCTCTTTGTATCAACGATAATTCCTGCAAGCATGGTCGTAGCCTCAAGCATGGTGATCTTTTCGCTTTTCGGCTGATATTCGAGTAATTCTGTGACAAGCTCAGAAGTTGAGGATGCATACGGCTCCATATAAACAAGCAGCGTATTATTAATGAATTCTTCTCCTCTTCGGTGGTGATCGATGACTACCACCTTTTCTGCTTTACCCAATAACCGCTCCTCAATCACGAGGCTCGGTTTGTGGGTATCCACAATTACTAATAGAGACTTCTCAGTCATGAGAGCCATAGCAGCATCGGGAGATATAAACCGGTCATATAAATCCGGTTTTTGTCTTACCTCATCCATCAGCCTTAGGACACTATTATCCAACTCATCGAAGTCAACGACAATGTAGCCATTGATCCCGTTTGTCTGTGCCATCCTTCTTACACCGATTGCTGCTCCTATGGCGTCCATATCCGGCCGCTTGTGTCCCATAACAAACACTGCGTCGCTTTCCTTAATAAGATCACGCAACGCATGGGAAATGACTCTTGCGCGGACACGTGTGCGTTTCTCAACCGGGTTCGTTTTACCACCGTAAAACTTCACCTTTCCATTCGGCTGTTTAATCGCCACTTGGTCGCCGCCCCTGCCAAGTACTAAATCCAAACCGGATTGGGCAAGTTCACCAAGCTCTATGAGTGATTCCGATTCTGCACCAATTCCGATACTAAGTGTAAGAAGCGTATTTTGCTTCGCCGTTACTTCCCGAATAGCGTCAAGAATGGAAAACTTGTTTTTTTCCAGTTCCTTTAGAATGGATTCATTCAAAATAGCAAGAAACCGATCGGATGAAATTCGTTTAACGTAGATGCCATATTGGGCTGCCCAATTGTTGATCAAAGAAGTTACTAGGCTGTTTAATGAACTCTTCGTTTGGTCATCCATTCCTTGTCCCAATTCATCGTAATTATCCAAAAGAAGAATACCGATGACAGTACGGTCAGCATAATACAGTTTTTCCATTTCAATCTGCTCGGTAATGTCGAAGAAATAGAGCAGCTTCTCTTCCATCTTTAAGAAGACTTTATACTTCCGTTCACCTAATGAGATTGTCATCTCATTTAAAGCTTCTGTTTTAATGAGGGTATGGAAATCATCCGAAAGGGAGAATAACTCCTCGCCAATCAGTGTGTCGTATTCAAGCGTCTGTGTCATATAAGGATTTGCCCACTCAATGGTGTAATCATCGTTCACAAGCAGAATCCCGATCGGCATTTCGAGTAATGCCTCTTCCCCCACTTTTTTCATGCGGTACGAAAGTGTTTCTATATATTTTTCCGTTTCTTCAAAAGATCGCTTTTCTAAAGCCCATGCTAAATAGAGGGCGGCTATCATGACAACGCCGAAAACAACGCCAATTGACCAAGACCACCAAATAATTAATATAGTCCCGGCCATCCCTAAAATGGAGAGAAGGATGAGCGGAATACGTATCGGTCTATTTTTTAAAGCCGCCATTCGCGTCGCTCCTTATTTTCTAGTTGAGTTGCTTACAAAATTTCTAATGTTAAAGCCTAAATCGAAAATCCCCAGCATGACAACGAATGTCTGAAGCGGGAATGCCAATATTGTCGATATGATCGTAACCCACTTTGGCCATTTCTGTTCATGGACCACGAAATGGATAAACGCAATCCCTTGAAGGAATAGCAGCATTCTTAAAATAATGTGAGCATTTATAATGACCATGAACAAGAAAGTCCCTGGTTCTGTATCGATAAAACTTGCAAGTAATACGAGTAAATAATACCACAAAACACTTTTTGGAAGTTTCATTTCCTTGAAACTCTCAAATTTTGGAACTTTTACCCCTAATCTTTTCAATATCGGTGTGTACAGAAGAATGTAGAGGAAAGCACTGAAGAATGCAGTTAGAATGACCATTGCTGGTACTGAAGCCTCAAATAAGGCCATCATATCCATCGCTGCTTGTTCCGTTTGTCGGTCCAACTGTCCAAACCGATCCATCATATCTAAAGAGCTTTGAATGGAACTTCTTACTGATGACATGACTTCTGCTACTATATTAACGTCAAATAACTTAACCAATGCTAAGTATTGAAGGACGGTTGTAATCAGCAGTGTCAATCCTGTTGACATCAGCATGTATAATTTACTTTTCTTCGTACGGATAGCCTCTCCCATCACTAACCCTGCAGGAGCCTGAATGAGGGCGAACGGCAATGCGGCAAGACCGCCGATTAAAAAAGATACCACAATACTGACCGCTGCAACGGATATAGAGGACGAACGATTATATTTCGCACTGTACCAAACAAGCGGCAGTGGAACAAATAGGGCTGTAATCAGGTTTAATAAGGGAACATAGATCGAAATCGCTAGTAATATTGTGAACAAAGCGATCATCATGGCCCCGTGTGTCAGTCTTCTTGTCAGGTCGTTATTCATTTAACCATCCTTCTGTTCGTTCAATATGTTCATCTATTTATTGTATCATGATTGGTAGAGGGTGACCAAAAAACGAACATGACTGTAAGGTAAGGATGACTTCAGATTTTCCTTATGTGTATGCGGTATTTATAGGTTTGGTGATAGTACATTTGGATTGTGTTCTTCTTTCTCCTATAAAGAAAACAAAAAGGACCGGTTTCCCGGTCCTTAGTTTAAATCTTATCTTTCATCTGCAGAGAATGGAAGAAGAGCCATGATACGTGCTCTCTTAATAGCTACAGTCAATTTACGTTGGTATTTTGCGCTTGTGCCAGTTACACGACGAGGCAAAATTTTACCGCGTTCAGAGACGAATTTCTTCAACAAATCTACATCTTTATAGTCGATGCGTGTGATGTTGTTAGAAGTGAAATAACAAACTTTACGGCGTTTGCGACCTCCACGACGTGGTGCCATATGTGTTCCCTCCTTCTTTTGTTAGCGATACGTGCAGGGATTAGAACGGCAGATCGTCATCCGATACTTCAATCGGACCACTGTTGCTCGCAAATGGATCCTCATCTACACGAGTATAATTCTGTTGGTTTGGCTGGTTCTGATAATAGGATTGGCCTTGTTCCCCACCATACGGCTGTTGTTGCGGGCGTTGTTGGGAAGAAGAGGAACTCTTCGGTTCAAGGAATTGAACACTGTCTGCCACGACTTCAGTCATGAAGACACGTTTGCCATCCTGTCCATCAAAGCTGCTCGTCTGAATACGGCCTTCAACACCTGCAAGACTTCCTTTACGAAGGAAGTTTGCTGTATTTTCCGCCTGTTTACGCCAAACAACACAGTTGATGAAGTCAGCTTCGCGCTCTCCTTGCTGATTTGAAAACGTGCGGTTCACAGCAAGTGTAAAGCGGGCTACCGCAATGCCATTCGGTGTATATTTCAGCTCTGGATCTTTTGTTAGACGGCCTACTAATACTACACGGTTAATCATCAGAAAACAGCCTCCCCTTTTTTACGTTTACGTTCATTTATCTGATTAAGCTTCTTCACGAATTGCAATATAGCGGATGATGTCTTCGCTGATGTTTGCAAGACGAGTGTACTCATCGATCGCTTGAGAACCGGCATTAACTTTCACGATTTGGTAATAACCTTCGCGGAAGTCTTCGATCTCGTAAGCAAGGCGTCGTTTGCCCCACTCTTTGGACTCGATGATTTCAGCACCGTTAGAAGTAAGAATTTCGTCAAAACGCTCAACAAGCGCTTTTTTCGCATCCTCTTCAATGTTCGGGCGAACAATGTACATTAATTCGTACTTTTTCATCTAATGTCACCTCCTCATGGACTGTGGCCCAGCTCTAAAAGCGGGCAAGGAGCAATTGTTTTGATTACTCACATCAATGTATTGTAACATACACTCTTTCAACTATCAACTTCTATTTAGGCAGCATATTCCATTATACTGATTACAAGGGGGAATACGATGGAAAACGAACGTACTCCAAGTGAAGTAATTGAATTGAATCTAACAAAAGTCGGTTGGATGAGCATGTTAATAACAGTCTTATCTACTATTATTCTATTGGGGTTTTATGCATTTTTGAATAATGGCTTCGAAGTCTCCTTTACACTATTGGGTTTCTTCCTTTTTATATTCGGTTATGTTCTACTGATTATTCTTCATGAGCTCTTTCATTTAGTAGGTTTCAGACTATTTGGAGCTGTTAAATGGAAGGAAATGGATGTAGGTGTGAATTTAAAATTGGGGATTGCTTACGCTACTACAAAAAAACCGATTCGGAACAAAGGAATGAAACTGGCTCTTCTTCTTCCTTTCTGGACTACTGGTGTTATTCCAGCAGTTATAGGTTTCACCTTAGGAAGTCCAGGGCTTATTTTTTTGTCGGCTTGGTTAATTGGCGGTGCATCTGGTGATTTTGCCATGTATAAGGCATTGAGAAAAGTTCCTAATGATGCATGGATCAAAGACGATCCGCAAAAACCGAAACTTTATGTCTACAAGTAAAAATGGCAAAAAAAAAGGGGCTGTGGCCCCTTTTTAAACATTGAATCGGAAATGCATGACGTCTCCGTCTTTGACGATATATTCTTTACCTTCAAGACGGACTTTCCCAGCCTCTTTTGCTGCAGTCATCGAGCCCGTTTCTATTAAATCGTTATATGATACAGTCTCCGCACGGATAAATCCTCTTTCAAAGTCGGAGTGGATTACTCCAGCACACTGTGGTGCCTTCATACCTTGACGGAATGTCCAAGCACGTACTTCTTGTACTCCCGCTGTGAAGTATGTAGCAAGCCCCAACAAGTCGTAAGCCGCCCGAATCAATTGATCTAATCCGGATTCTTTAATGCCAAGTTCTTCTAAGAACATTTTCTTTTCCTCATCGTCCAGCTCAGCCATTTCTTCTTCAACTTTTGCACAGACGATAATGACTTGAGCATTATCTTTTTCTGCATATTCACGTACGAGTTTTACATACTCATTATCTTCCGGATCTGAAATTTCTTCTTCAGATACATTAGCTACGTATAGCATCGGCTTTACTGTCAACAGATGAAGACCTTTAACGATTTTCATCTCATCATCAGTAAACTCAACAGAGCGTCCTGGTTCTTCATTTTCAAAGGCTTCTTTCAAACGAATCAATAGTGGCTCTTCGGCCATCGCCTCTTTATCCTTCTGTTTTGCCATCTTGGATACTCGTGCTAACCGTTTCTCTACACTTTCCAAGTCAGCCAAGATCAATTCTAAGTTAATGACCTCAATATCGGAAATCGGATCTACCTTCCCCGACACATGGGTAATATTTTCATCTGCAAAACAACGGACAACTTGGCAGATGGCATCTACTTCACGTATATGGGATAAGAATTTATTTCCTAAACCTTCCCCTTTACTTGCGCCTTTTACGATTCCAGCGATATCCGTAAATTCAAATGCTGTCGGCACTGTCTTTTTCGGTTCTACAAGTTCAGTGAGTTTTTGGAGCCTTGCATCTGGAACTTCAACAATTCCAACATTCGGATCTATCGTACAAAACGGATAGTTGGCTGATTCCGCCCCTGCCTTCGTAATCGCATTGAACAGTGTCGATTTTCCTACGTTCGGTAAACCAACGATGCCTGCTGTTAATGCCATATTTTCACGACCTTTCATCTATTTCAAGTTTCGCTTCTTCTATTGCAACTATTCAATTATAAGAAGGTTCTTCACAAAAGTCCATGTTATTCCTCTTCATGCCTCACCAGAACCTTTTTCATCTTCTTCTCAAATTCCCGACGTGGAATCATGACACTATGCTGACATCCTGTACATTTTATACGTATATCGGCACCCAATCGAATAATCTTCCATGCATTTGTTCCGCATGGATGTTGTTTTTTCATCTCTACCACATCGTTTAGTCCGAATGTTTTCTCTTCCATTTGTCATCCCGCCAATTCAAATGTTATAGATCTTCTGGGGATTTTGTAATCATCTCCGGTTGAGGAATATCTATTCCCTGCCCAAATAAATACGTTTTCAATTCGCCCCTAATTTTTCTTGCTACTTCATAATGTTTCATCGGTTTCGTTTCCGCCGTAATCCTTAATATCACATCTGTAGCTGTCATATTTTGAACTCCTAAAAGCATCGGTTCTTTCATAATATTTTCATCTTTGTTTTGAAGATTAGAAAGATAACTTTTAATATGCTTTTCCACTAACTCTAAATCTTTATCAATTGAGACTGTCACGTCTACAATTGCAATCGAGTTTCGGACAGAATAATTGATCACTTGGGCGATTGTTCCGTTCGGAAGAATTGAAACCTCTCCCGTGAAACTTTTAATCTTAGTCGTTTTTAAGCCGATTTCTTCAACGGTCCCTTCAAATGTCCCGATTTTCACGTAGTCTCCTACTGAAAATTGATCTTCAAAAATTATAAAGAATCCAGTGATTACATCTTTCACCAAGCTTTGTGCACCAAAACCGACTGCCAAACCTATTACACCCGCTCCTGCAATTATTCCTTTAACATCAATATCAAATTCGCTTAATACAGCTAGTATTGCAGAAAAATACACAACGTATGAAATTACATTTTGGATTAATTTTAATAATGTTTGCTTTCTTCTTTCCGAGTGCCTTAATGGTACTTTACTTTTTGCTGTAAAGATCTTTTTCATAATAAGTTTACCGATGTTCACAACAATTACTGCAAGGAATATAATCACTGCAATTCTAATCGATGTTTCCAGCAGCTTACTCCATGTCTCTTGACTCAGAAAAACCTTTTCGGCTTTTTGATAATTTTGTTCTACATTAGCCGGATCAATCAAAAACTCACCTCATTGTATATTCGCTTTCACTGTTGCGTATACTACTAAAAAAGAAAGAGAGATTCATACAATGTCACTTGCCCCGAAGGTTTCAATCGCACAATTCCATTATACCGATTTAGGAGCAGCTTGGCGTCTTAGCACTGTCCTGATGGAAACAATTCCGTTCGGGGTAGGACCTTTACTATTCTGTTGCATCGGTACAGACCGATCCACTGGTGATGCGTTAGGGCCTTTAACAGGCTCCTTATTAGAGGCTTTGCCATCCTTCCCCTATGAAGTGATTGGAACACTGGATAAGCCTCTTCACGCTTTAAATTTAAGGGAACGACTCGATGACCTATATGGACGATACGAGGAACCTTACATCGTGGCAATTGATGCATGCCTTGGACATGTTGATAATATAGGGAAAATCATTCTTCAGGATGGACCTCTCCTCCCTGGTAAAGCGGTCAAAAAGGAGTTGCCGCCTGTCGGTGATTTGGCCATTAAAGGTGTCGTCAATGTAGCTGGTTTCATGGAGTTTTCTGTTTTACAAAATACTCGACTGCATTTGACTTATGAAATGAGTAGACTTTTAGTGAGGGCAATCTCACTCGCTTGGCATCGCCACCATATCAAAATTGTAGAGAATCGTCACGATGACTGCAACGACTACGATACCAGGGATCAGATTAGCGACCCGGATCTTCGTGAGGCCAATCATATTTAAACCGATTGCTATAATCATCATTCCGCCTGTTCCAGTCATTTCCTTGATAAAGAAATTCAATGCAGCCTCCGGTATGAACTGACTGATTTGTGTGGAAAATAAAGTGATTAAACCTTGATAAATTGTAACTGGAATTGCAGAAAGTAATACACCAATGCCAAGTGTGGCGCTTAAAATGATTGATGTAAAACCGTCAATAATCCCTTTCGTTATTAACACTCCATGGTCATTACGAACTCCACTATCAATTGCGCCGATAATGGCCATTGAACCAATAACAAATATTAGTGTTGCCGTAACAAAACCTTGAGCGATTCCCCCGTCGCTCTTTTTTGTTTTAACCTTTGATTCAATCCATATTCCTAAATTATTCAACATACCTTCCAAATCAATCATTTCTCCAATAATCGCGCCTATTACGATACTAATAATTGCAATAAGGAATTGCTCACTTTGGAAACTCATTTGGATTCCCATTACAGTTACGGCAAGTCCAATTCCATACATGACCGTCTCTTTCATTCTTTCAGGTATATTCTTTAAAAATCTCCCCAGCAACGTTCCGAACACAATGAGCAAAGCATTCACAATTGTCCCTAAAAATATCATTATTTTTCCTCGTCTCTTGAAGTTCTTTGCATTTTTTAATATTTGAAAAGAGATGCCTATTCCCCCATAGGAGAACAGGCATCTAGGTTATCAATCTTCAAGTAGTTCCAAAATACGTTCCAAATCATCCTCGGAAAAGAATTCAATTTCAATTTTCCCTTTATCTTTCCCTTTTTTGATCGTGACGTTAGTTCCGAAATACTCTCTAAGTTGCTCTTCTTTATCAACTATAAAAATATCTTTTTTAGTTTCTTTTGGTGTTTCACGTGAAACATCTTCATTTAACTTTTGGATCAACGCTTCTAATTGCCGAACACTCATTTCTTCTTTCATGACCTTTTCAGTAACTTGCGGAATTAACTTTTTCCGTTTAAGTCCTAAGATGGCACGTCCATGCCCCATTGAGATCTTATTAGCAGAAATGAGGTTCCTCACTGTTTCCGGTAGTGACAGCAATCTTATATGGTTTGCAATATGAGGTCTACTCTTTCCTAAACGGAATGCCAGCTGTTCTTGTGTTAAATCCAAGTGTTCCATCAGGTTTTGATAAGCTTCCGCTTCTTCAATCGGAGTCAAGTCTTCCCTCTGCAAGTTTTCCAAGATAGCCAATTCCATCATTTGCTGGTCGGTCATTTCACGCACGACCGCAGGGATTTCAGGAAGATTTGCCAGTTTTGCAGCCCGATATCTTCGTTCTCCTACAACAATCTCAAAGCCTTTCTTTACTTTCCGTAAGATGATCGGCTGAAGAACACCGTGTTCTCTGATCGATTCACTTAATTCTAATATAGCGGCTTCATCAAAGATTTTACGCGGTTGATATGGATTTGCCTTAATATCTTTTAAGGAAATCATATCAACTTTCTCAGACGGTGTTAACGATTCCTCTGGGAATAACGCATTCAGTCCTTTGCCAAGACCTTTAGCCATTATGGACCACTTCCTTCGCAAGATCTAAATACACTTCTGCACCTCTGGATCTCGGATCATAAATAATGATCGGCTCACCATGACTTGGCGCCTCACTCAATCGTACATTTCTTGGAATAATAGTTGAATATACTTTGTCTTGGAAATATTTTTTTACTTCTTCTATAACTTGAATACCAAGATTTGTTCGTGCGTCAAACATTGTTAATAGTACTCCATCAATCATTAAATCATGGTTTAAATGTTTTTGAACAAGACGAATAGTACTCAACAATTGACTTAATCCTTCAAGTGCATAGTATTCACATTGAACTGGAATAAGGATTGAATCGGCTGCAGTTAATGCATTGATTGTTAACAGACCGAGGGATGGAGGACAATCAATGATTATGTAATCAAATTTTTGTTTAATGAGATCAATTGAACGTTTTAATCTTACTTCACGCGAAATAGTCGATACTAATTCAAGTTCCGCCCCTGCCAATGAAATAGTAGCTGGTACAACAAAAAGATTATCCACTTTTGTTTGGAGAATTGTTTTGTTAATATCAATATCATCAATCAGTACATCATAAATACAATCTTGTACGTCTCCTTTATTGATACCTACACCACTCGTCGCGTTGCCTTGGGGATCTATATCGATTAGCAGCACTTTTTTGCCTATGTAGGCAAGGCAAGCACTTAAATTTACTGATGATGTTGTTTTACCTACGCCGCCTTTTTGATTGGCGATCGCAATTACTCTTCCCACGCTTGCACCTGCTTTCCTTACTACTTTCCATTCCGTATATGAAGTGAAAAATCTTCATTCTTCTATTCTATCAAATAATACTTAAAAATAGGAGACTGTATTCTGCTTATATAGTGTTTTGATACAGAATTGAAATATTTCAGTTTTTCAAAACTAAAAAAGACCCCAACCCCTCGGCTGAAGTCATATGAATGGTAGTGAGATTATTTTTTCTTCTTTGGAATCTTTACGATGATTTGATAGAAATCTTCTCCATCTTCTTCTTCTGTTTTTAAATCGATTCCACTTTTAGTTACCATTGAAAGCGATTGTCGAATCGTATTTAGTGCAATCCGGACATCCTTGCTCACAGCTTTACGTTTCGGTTTATCTTTTTTTACTTCCTCTACCGTAGCTGCCACCGGATTCAATACTTCCATTACCCGTTCTTCAAGTTGTTTTACATTATATTGCTTTTCCAACATTTCATCGAAAACCATTAATTGTTGGTCTTCTTCTTTTAATGGAATTAAAGCTCTTGCATGTCTTTCAGAGATTTCTCTCTTTAAAATCGATTCCTGTATACGGTAAGGCAATTTTAGCAGTCTAAGTTTATTGGCAATTGTTGACTGCCCCTTCCCTAATCGCTGAGCTAATGCTTCCTGCGTCAACGAATGAAGTTGGAGAAGTTTTTCGTATGCCATCGCTTCTTCTATTGCTGTTAACTCTTCACGTTGCAAGTTTTCAATTAGTGCAACGGAAGCCGTTTCTTTATCGCTCATCTCACGAACGATAGCCGGAACTTCTGCCCATCCTAACTTTTTCATTGCCCGGAATCTTCGTTCACCGGCAATGATTTCAAAACCGGCTTCCTCAGTCGGTCTTACCACAATAGGTTGTATAATTCCGTGTGTGTTTATGGTTCTTGCCAGCTCTTCAATTTTCTCTTCATCGAAGATTGTACGTGGTTGATATTTATTTGGTGAAATATTTTCTATTGGTAATTTGACTACTTCCTCATGTTGACTTGAATCCTTCTGTTCGGTCGGCTCTATTTTTTCTCCGTTTCCGAAAAATCGAGAAAAAGGACTTTTCAACCTCGGCACCACCTTTTAATAGCTTCCTGCTTTATTATAATTCGATATGAAAGGCCGATTTCCTTTTTTATGAATGTTTCACGTGGAACATTTATCCTGTAATAGGAGTTTTGGTTGGTATACCTGGCTTTCTTGGATACTTTTTCGGCGTGTTCTTTACTTTATCGAAAACATAAATAGTTCTTTCACTTTCTTCGATCGGTAACAAGAAAGCATGCTCCTCTTTTGGGGTAGCCCCTAATAATTTTATTGCCCTTTGAGCATCATCCCATTCTTCTTGTCCAGATGCTGCTTTCATAGAAACAAATTGTCCACCTTTTTTGACGAATGGAATGCAAAGTTCAGCAAGTACTGAAAGTCTTGCCACTGCCCTTGCTGTAGTTAGGTCAAATTGTTCCCGATATGCTGGGTCTTGGCCTACATCTTCTGCTCGACCGTGTTTGAATGCTACACCATCAAGTTTCAACTCAGCACTCAAATGATTCAGGAATTTAATACGCTTATTTAAGGAATCAATAATCGTAACTTGCAGATTTGGATAGCAGATCTTTAAAGGTATACTTGGAAAACCTGCTCCCGCTCCGACATCACATATGCTTAAAGGTTTAGAGAGATCAACGAAAAATGATAGGGAAATGGAATCATAGAAATGTTTTAAATAGACAGAAGGCTGATCTGTAATAGCTGTAAGATTCATTTTTTCATTCCACTCAACTAAGAGAGAATAGTAATCACGGAATTGCTGAATCTGAGTATCATTCAGAATAATCCCTTTTTCCTTCAGCATTTGGAGAAATGTTTCTTCGTTCAAGCATATTCCCCTCCTTATGTAATAATGGGAGGCTTTTACAACCTCCCGTTTTGATGGAAAGTGAAGAAAAACTGATTAATGATAAAATTATAAAATTCGTTTTTATCAAAGAGAAAGGCTGATGTCAGAAGTTAGTGGACATCAGCCTTTGCCATTGCTGAAATCAGCTTGAAAGTTTTGCGATTTTACCTTGTTCAATATATACAAGCAAAATGGAGATATCTGCTGGGTTTACTCCTGAAATCCGTGAAGCTTGTGCAATCGAAAGCGGACGTACCGTTTTCAATTTTTGCTTCGCTTCTGTAGCAATACCAGAAATAGCATCATAGTCAATCAGATCTGGAATCTTTTTGTCTTCCATTTTCTTAAGTTTCTCCACTTGTTGAAGGGACTTATTAATATATCCTTCGTATTTCACGATAATTTCAATTTGTTCCTTCATTTCATCTGTTAATTGTACCTCAGATGGGGTTAAACGCTCAATATGCTCATAATTGACTTCCGTACGCTTCAACAAATCGACGGCATGTATGCCGTCTTTCAATTCACTGCCGCCGATCTCGCGAATCAATGCTTGTGTTGTTTCATTTGGCTTCAGTATTATTCCACGAAGACGGGTGATTTCATTCTCGATTTTCTCTTTCTTCTCCAAGAATTTTGCATAGCGTTCTTCATCCACAAGGCC
Organism: Chungangia koreensis; assembly: GCF_042651785.1. Taxonomy (NCBI): domain Bacteria; kingdom Bacillati; phylum Bacillota; class Bacilli; order Lactobacillales; genus Chungangia; species Chungangia koreensis. Next base: position 17,439 of record NZ_JBHSEC010000022.1, on the reverse strand, counting down.
GATTTTATAACCGATTTCCGTCAAACGCATATCTGCATTGTCATGACGAAGAAGTAAGCGATACTCCGCACGGGAAGTCAGAAGACGGTATGGCTCATTCGTACCCTTTGTCACAAGGTCATCAATCAGAACGCCAATGTAAGCATCAGAACGGCTTAAAATGACTTCCTCTTTACCTAATGAACGTGCGGCTGCGTTAATTCCTGCCATCAGACCTTGGCCAGCTGCTTCCTCATATCCGGATGTTCCGTTAATTTGTCCTGCAGTGTACAGGTTACGGATTTTCTTCGTTTCAAGTGTTGGCCATAACTGTGTCGGAACAATTGCATCGTATTCGATGGCATAACCGGCTCGCATCATCTCTGCGTTTTCAAGACCTGGTACGGATGCAATCATTCTCCGCTGTACATGCTCAGGTAAACTTGTGGAGAGACCTTGAACATATACTTCACTTGTATTCCTGCCTTCTGGCTCTAAGAAAATCTGGTGGCGTGGCTTGTCATTGAAACGGACTACTTTGTCTTCAATGGAAGGACAATAACGTGGTCCTGTTCCTTTAATCATGCCAGAATACATTGGAGAAAGATGCAGGTTTTCATTAATAATTTCATGAGTTTCCGCACTGGTATAAGTTAGCCAGCAAGGTAGCTGATCCATGATAAATTCAGTCGTTTCATAGCTGAACGCCCTTGGAACATCGTCCCCAGGCTGAATTTCAGTCTTACTGTAGTCAATCGATTTACTGTTGACGCGAGGCGGTGTACCGGTTTTAAAACGGACCATGTCAAAGCCCAATTCCTTAATATTATCCGCCAGTTTCAAAGATGGCTGTTGATTATTCGGACCACTGGAATATTTCAAGTCGCCAAGAATAATTTCACCACGCAAGAATGTACCTGTTGTCACGATTACCGTGTTTGAACGATAAACTGCTCCAACCTGAGTGATTACTCCCTTTACTTCTCCATCTTCAACAATCAGTTCTTCCACCATACCTTGATGAAGTGACAAATTCTCTTGTTCCTCCATCAATCGTTTCATTTCTTGCTGGTAAAGGACTTTGTCTGCTTGTGCACGAAGTGCACGTACTGCAGGGCCTTTACCTGTATTCAACATCCGCATTTGAATGTGTGTTCGGTCTATGACTTTCCCCATTACTCCGCCAAGGGCATCTATTTCTCGGACGACAATACCTTTTGCAGGACCGCCAATGGACGGGTTGCAATACATGAACGCAATCATGTCCAGATTGATTGTCAATACGAGCGTTTTAGCACCCATTGCCGCCGCCGCTAAACCGGCTTCAGCACCTGCATGCCCTGCACCGATGACGATTACATCATACGTTCCTGCCTCAAATTTTGGCATTAGTGTCTCATTCCTTTCTATTATTTTCCAAGACAGAACTGGGAGAACAACTGGTTAATCAAGCTTTCTTGGACAGTATCGCCTATGATTTCCCCTAAAATCTCCCAAGTTCTTGTCACATCTATTTGAACCATGTCAATCGGAACGCCTGATTCGGCAGCTTCGATTGCATCCTCGATTGAATTTTTTGCTTGATGAAGCAAAGCAATATGCCTTGCATTCGATACATACGTTAAGTCGGCAGATTCAATGGATCCTTCGAAGAATAATTCAGCGATGGCTTCTTCAAGAGAATCTACCCCTTCCTCTTTCAGTAAAGAAGTTGTAACAAGCTTCTTGCCCGCTGAAAGCTCCCTCACCCGCTCCATATTCAATTTATTTGGCAAATCTGTCTTATTGATTACCACAATGGTATCCATACCTTCAATCGCCTCAAAAAGGCGTTCATCTTCAGGCGACAGTTCTTCCGAATAATTGAGTAAGAGCAGAATAAGATCCGCTTCCTTTAACACTTGGCGAGAACGCTCAACCCCGATCCGTTCGACAATGTCTTCTGTTTCACGGATTCCTGCTGTATCCACTAATCGAAGAGGTACACCGCGTACATTGACATACTCTTCGATAATATCCCGGGTAGTTCCGGCGATATCTGTTACGATTGCCTTATTTTCATGGACAAGACTATTTAAAAGTGAGGACTTCCCGACATTTGGTCTTCCAATAATAACGGTAGATAGTCCTTCACGAAGAATCTTTCCTTGAGATGAGGTTTGTAGAAGCCGCTCGATTTCAGATTTCACCCATTGCCCTTTTTCAATAATCGTACTTTGGGTCATCTCTTCCACATCATCATATTCCGGATAGTCTATGTTCACTTCGACTTGAGCTAAAGTTTCTAACAGAGCTTGTCTTAAGCTGCTGATCAGCTTTGAAAGCTTCCCTTCCATCTGCCCTAATGCCACATTCATGGCACGGTCACTTTTAGCTCTTATCAAATCCATTACCGCTTCCGCCTGTGATAAGTCAATTCTGCCATTTAGGAAAGCCCGTTTCGTAAATTCACCTGGCTCCGCAAGTCTTGCTCCATTCGTCAAAACAAGCTGTAACACACGATTAACCGAAACGATGCCACCGTGACAATTGATCTCGACTACATCTTCCCTGGTGAACGTCTTAGGCCCTCTCATAAGAGAAACCATCACTTCCTCCACTACTTCACCAGTTTTTGTTTCTACTAAGTGTCCATAGTGAATTGTGTGTGATGGTTGCTCCACCAATTTTTTATTCGACGGAGATTTGAAAATCCGATCTGCAATCTGCACTGCTTCATCCCCGCTCAGGCGGACAATAGCAATGGCTCCTTCACCCATCGGTGTGGATATCGCTGAAATTGTATCGAAATCCATGGACGTTCACCTGCTTTCAAAGTTATACACATGTGGATAACAAAATTCGAGACGGTTCTAACGTACAATAATAACATAAAATGACTTATTTCTAAAGAGGGGTAACTTATTCCTATAGGAAAAGAAAAACGGCCAAAATTTGTGGCCGTTTAAGAATTAATACTTTTGTTTTGTCAACAAAAAATGAACCGACCTTAAATTAAGGCCGGTTCATTTTATAATACGTTTTATTTAATTGGTTCGATAACAAGATGACGATGGGGTTCAGTGCCTTCTGAATACGTTTCGATATCTAAACGGTTCGATAAAGTATGATGGATCACTTTCCGTTCATAGGATGGCATCGGTTCAAATTCTACTTTCTTTCCAGAGCGGACTGCCTTATCGGCCATTCTCTCAGCTAATTGTTCCAATGCTTCCTGGCGTCTTTCCCGGTAATTTTCAACATCCAGCTCGATTAATAGAAATTGGCCAGCATGCTTATTTGCTACCAATTGAGCTAATTGTTGCAGCGAATTCAATGTATGCCCCCTCTTCCCTATTAAGAGAGCAGCTTTTTCGCTTTCCATAGAAATCGTGACATACTTGCCATTCACTTCATGGCTAATGGACAAATCTTCAATGTTCATCGCCTTTGCTACATTAGACAAATACAATTTTGTTTCTTCAATTGCGGTTTCTGGAGAAACTTTCTCGTGCTGGATTTCCTCAGCGGACGTTTTTTCTTCAGGAAGAGTTTCAGAAATGTTTTCGTTCGGCTGCAAAGCTGGTTCTACTTCAACAGCTTCTTCCTTTAAAGTCGTTATATTAGTTGAAGTTGGTTCGTCCAACTCAATAACTGTCACTTCAACTTCAGCAGGTTTTGAACCAAATCCTAAAAACCCTTTTTTGCCTTCACTGATGATGTCAACCTTCACTTGATTCCTGTCCACCCCAAGGCGGGACAAGGCACTTTTAACCGCTTCTTCGACGGTTGTCCCGGTCTGCGTCATCCGTTTCATTTTTTCTTCCCTCCTGATTTAACAGGTTCTACTTTTTTCTTCTTTTCCCAAGGTTTGTAGATGAAAAGGTTTTGAATGATTGAAATGATGTTTCCGACTACCCAGTATAGTGATAATGCCGCTGGAAGGAATGATCCGAAAATGATGATTGTAAATGGCATGAAATACATCATCACTTTCATTTGCGGGTTATCAATTGCTGGACCTGTACGCAATACGATGAACTGCATGAGACCTGCCAAAATGGCCAATGAAACGCTTGGTTCTGCAAGTGGGAACCAAAGGAATCCGCCAAGATTGATTTCCGGTGTGTTATTCATCCGGCTAATCGCATGGTAGAAACCGATCAATATCGGCATTTGGATTAGTACCGGTAAACAGCCTGCAGCCGGATTTACTTTATTGTCCTTAAGCAGATTTTGCATTTCTTCTTGGTATTTCTTTTGTGTCACAGCGTCTTTCGATTTGTACTTCTCTTGAAGTTTCTTCATCTCCGGCTGAATTTCCTGCATCTTCTTGGAACTCTTCGTCTGATTAATCATCAATGGAAGAAGTGCTAACCGGATAATGATGGTAACTAAGATAATCCCGATGCCATAAGTACCGGCTAAATCTTTAAAAAGCTCGATTAAAGAAACAAGAGGCCAAACGATGTACTCATTCCAGAAGCCTTGTGAATCTTTATAAATAGGCTCATTGAATTCTGTACATCCTGCCATAAAAACGGCTAATGCTAAAAGCATCGATATAAGCAAGATTTTTTTCTTCAACTTTTTTCCCCCAACATTTGCTGCTAATTATTTTAGTCCATCTTATCATGTTCGCCTATTCCGTTGGAAACGAAAATCGATTTCTATCTATAAATTCGTTTCTCTGTCATATTCTATTTGGTTTTCTTAAGAACTTTTGCGATTTTGAGTACATGCATCAGGCTTTTTTTAGTTTCATGAAAATCTAGTGCGGCCGCCGGTTGTCTGGCGATGATGACATAGTCCATATTTGGACGTAATTGTTCATTCAGTTCAAGAAATGATTGGCGGATGTACCGTTTGATCTGGTTTCGAACAACAGCTTTTCCTATCTTTTTACTGACAGATAAGCCGATCCGAAATTCCATCTGCCCCTCTTTCTCGAGATAATAAACGACGAATTGCCGATTAGCGAATGACTTTCCTTTTTTAAACACCTTTTGAAACTCTTCGTTCTTCTTAATGCGTTGGCGTTTATTCATTTAATACACCTGCTTCGTATCGTTTTCTACCTATAAAAAGATTGTTAAGCAGCGGAATTGGTCCAACTGCTTAACAATCTACTAATTAGTTCCTAAAAGAAAAAAAGACCACTGAGGGTGTCAGTGGACTTAAGCTGATAATACTTTTCTTCCTTTACGACGGCGGGCTGCAAGAACTCGGCGGCCATTTTTCGTGCTCATACGTGCGCGGAAGCCATGTACTTTACTATGTTTACGTTTATTAGGTTGGTACGTACGTTTCATTTATAAGACACCTCCTGAGTGTAAATCGAGTGTTTCGTAAGACAGTCTTGCATATTATATATAGTTTTGCCCTTAAATGTCAACTCCATTTATTACCGCTCATCCAAGATCAACTACGTATTCAACTAAATTTAGGATGCAAAGTTATCCACACTTTCACATTTGTTTTACTTATAATACTGTGAATGAACAAAATCCGATTTTTTATTATCCACAACATTTATCGACAAGATTTTCACAAACAGACAGCCTGTGGATATCTGTGATGTGCGCAATTTGGCGGTTTGTGGATAAGTACGTCAAACTGTTGTAATTTCTATCTTTTTTTGTTACGATATTTGTGTTTTACTCTTCTCAGAAAAATACGAGTCATTTTTTATCCACAGCTGTTAATAATCTGTGGATAAAATTTTCCACGCATCTTCAAAAGAGTTATCCACAATATGTGAATTTGTGCATTTCATGTGCAACCTACTATACATATTAACCATAACTAAGTTCTATTCATTCATTTTTTTAGAAAAGGAGGCGTAAAGTTGGACCAATATGAGGAACTATGGGGTCAAGTACTTTCCATGGTCGAACAAAAAATATCTAAACCAAGTTTCGATACATGGTTGAAGTCGACTAAAATGATCGATTTTAAACAGAATGTAGTGACTATTACAGCTCCCAACTCTTTTACGAGGGACTGGCTCGATAATCACTATGTACCTCTCATTACCGATATCATGAACGAACTCTTAGGAGAGGAACAGGAAATCCGTTTTGTTGTACCGAAAAACGTTGAGCAAGAAGATGATTTTCCTGTAGTGAAACCAACAGTAAGAAATAGAAATGATGTAATGAACGACAATATGCCAGGCATGCTGAATCCGAAGTATACATTTGATACGTTCGTGATTGGCTCAGGTAACCGCTTCGCACACGCTGCTTCGCTTGCAGTTGCAGAAGCCCCTGCCAAAGCTTACAACCCTTTATTCATATACGGAGGTGTAGGTTTAGGGAAAACCCATTTAATGCATGCCATCGGTCATTATGTATTAGAGCAGAATCCTTCTGCTAAAGTTGTTTATTTATCATCCGAAAAATTCACGAATGAATTCATCAACTCGATCCGAGACAATAAAGCCGTCGAATTTCGCAATAAATACCGAAATGTGGACGTGCTCTTGATAGATGATATTCAATTCCTCGCAGGAAAAGAATCAACTCAAGAGGAATTTTTCCACACATTCAATACACTTCATGAAGAGCTAAAACAAATCATCATCTCTAGCGACCGTCCTCCAAAGGAAATCCCGACACTGGAAGACAGGCTGCGTTCACGTTTCGAATGGGGTTTAATCACGGATATTTCACCGCCAGACTTGGAAACAAGGATTGCCATCTTGAAGAAAAAAGCGAAGGCAGATGGATTAATTGATATTCCGGATGAAGTCATGAACTACATCGCGAACCAAATCGATTCAAATATCCGGGAACTTGAAGGAGCATTAATTCGGGTAGTAGCTTATTCATCTCTCGTCAACCAAGACATTTCGTCTGATTTGGCTGCGGAAGCGTTGAAGGATATTATGCCGAATGCCAGACCGCGTGCACTTACCATTTTGGATATTCAAAAAGCCGTCGGTGAGCATTTCCATGTCCGTTTGGAAGATTTCACTGCAAAAAAACGCACAAGATCTGTTGCTTTTCCACGGCAAATAGCCATGTATCTATCGAGGGAAATGACAGATTTCTCTTTACCTAAAATTGGGGACGAGTTTGGAGGAAGAGATCATTCCACAGTCATCCATGCTCACGAAAAAATAGTAAAAATGTTGAAAGAAGATCAATCTCTTCAGCAAGATATTAAGGATATAAGGAATCTATTAAGCAAACTATGATATTGTGGATAAGGTAGAATAATCGATTCATAGTCATGCACAGTTTATAAACATGTGGATAACTTGGCCAGTATAGGAAAAGTGGACTTATCCACAAATCCACAGCCCTTATTACTATTACTATTATTCTTTTTAAAACTAATAATTATATTAAGCGAGGTAGAATGATGAAATTTGACATAGTTCGAGACCGGTTATTAGACGGGTTGAATGACGTAATGAAAGCAGTCAGTTCAAAAGCGGCCATTCCGATTCTGACGGGGATCAAAATTGATGTGACAGAAGAAGGGCTCCGTCTCACAGGAAGCGATTCGGATATAACGATTCAATCGTTCATACCTGCAGAAGAAGACGGAGAACAAATCATTCGAGTAATTGAACCAGGTTCAATCGTCCTACAAGCTAAATTTTTCAATGAAATCATCCGAAAACTACCAACAAATGATGTAGTAATCGAAGTGACAGGTCATTTGCAAACACATATCCGTTCCGGCAAATCTGAATTCCACTTGATCGGCTCCGATGCGGATGAATATCCGCTGCTACCACAAGTCGAAGAAGACCGGAAATTTTCAATTCCAGGAGACCTGTTAAAATCTATTATCAGGGAAACTGTTTTTGCCGTATCATCTTCAGAAAGCCGTCCAGTACTAACAGGTGTTAATTGGCAAGTGGCTGAAGGGGAACTTATTTGTACAGCGACTGATAGCCATCGTTTAGCGAGAAGAAAGACATCCCTTGAAAATTTGGCTGGTGAGTATACTGCAGTTATTCCAGGTAAGAGCCTTCAAGAATTGAGCAAAATTTTGGTTGATGGTTCAACACCTGTGGATATCGTATTAGCAAATCAACAAGTGTTATTCAAATCAGGAAACGTCTTGTTCTTTTCCCGTTTACTCGAGGGTAATTATCCAGACACATCCCGTCTGATCCCTTCGGAATACAAAACGAATGTCACAGTGAACGGAAAAACTTTGTTACAAGCAATCGATCGTGCTTCGTTGCTTGCGCGTGAAGACCGTTATAATATCGTTAAGTTTTCTACAGATGAAGGCAAAGTGGTCGAAATCTCTTCGAATTCTCCTGAAATAGGAAAAGTAGAAGAGCAAATCGAAGCAATCGAAGTCGATGGGGAAGAACTGAAAATTTCCTTTAGCGCAAAATACATGATGGATGCCCTAAAAGCGATAGACGGCCAGGATGTTGTCATTCAATTCACAGGTTCCATGCGCCCATTTATCCTAAAATCTGCTCATGATGATGCAATCATCCAGCTCATCCTGCCGGTTCGGACATATTAAGACAAATACTCTAAATACGAACTTTCAGATAAGAATTCGCCTTTAAGCGGGTTCTTATCTTTTTTGTACCAAAATGTATAAAGAAAAAGAGAGTAAAAGCAGCAGAGGACTTATCTTTTTTTACTTACTTGCGAAAGTAAGGTAAAATGAAAGGATAGATTATGTAGAGAAGGATTGAAACAGTCATGAATGAACTTTCAATCACAAGTGAATTCGTTACACTTGGACAATTACTAAAAATGACCGACGCTATTGATTCCGGCGGCATGGCCAAATGGTTTTTGCACGAACACGATGTATTCGTAAATGGAGAAATCGAGCGCCGAAGAGGGAAAAAAATCAAAGACGGAGATCTCGTTAATATACCAGGAGTTGGACGGTACAAGATTATTGCGGCCGGAGAATCGAATGATCGTTGAGAAATTAGAGTTGACCAATTACCGTAACTACGAGCATCTCCAATTGGATTTTTCACCATCAATCAATGTATTTATCGGTGAAAATGCCCAAGGAAAGACAAATGTGATGGAATCTCTCTACGTCTTGTCCATGGCAAAATCACATCGTACTTCGAACGATAAAGAATTGATACGTTGGGAACAAGATTATGGTAAAATAAGAGGAGAAGTCCAAAAGAAATATGGACGTATCCCACTTGAGCTGACAATCTCCAAAAAGGGAAAAAAGGCGAAAGTGAACCATCTTGAACAGAACCGTTTAAGTCAATACATCGGGCAATTGAATGTCGTCATGTTTGCCCCTGAAGATCTGAATCTGGTCAAAGGGAGTCCTCAAATAAGACGACGTTTTTTAGATATGGAAATTGGACAGATTTCGCCTGTATATTTACACGATTTGTTGAATTTCCAAAAGATCCTAAAACATCGTAATCACATATTGAAGGCAAATGCCGGTAAGCAATCACTTAATGATGTTATGTTTGATGTTTATACAGAACAATACATTCAATTATCCATCCAAATCATTCGTAAGAGATTTCAGTTTATGGATATGTTGCAGAAATGGGCAGAACCTATCCACTTTGGAATCTCAAGAGGTTTGGAAAAGCTGGAAATCCGCTATAACCCATTGAACGGTTTGGACCCCGACTGGTCCGAAGAAGAGATGGCTGCATTTTTAGAAAAGCGGTTAAACGAGAATCGGAAACGTGAATTGGAAAGAGGTCTGACATTAGTGGGTCCCCATCGGGATGACCTTCATTTTTTTGTGAATGGCTATGATGTTCAGACTTATGGGTCGCAAGGACAGCAGAGGACGACAGCCTTATCGCTGAAGCTTGCCGAAATTGAACTGGTCAAACAGGAAATCGGTGAGGCTCCGATTCTACTTTTAGACGATGTTCTTTCCGAATTGGATGATTATCGGCAGTCCCATTTACTTAACACAATTCAAGGTGCCGTCCAGACGTTTGTGACAACGACAAACATCGAAGGAATCGATCATGAAACAATCCGGAAAGCGGATATGTATCGTGTAGACAAGGGCACCGTTCACCATATGACCGAGTAGACTCCGTTTAGGTTAGTAGAATACGAATGCATGAAAGAGCAGGTGGAGTAAGCCATGGAAGAAAAAGAGTTGCAAAATCCTCATTATGACGCCGAGCAGATCCAGGTATTGGAAGGGCTTGAAGCAGTCCGTAAACGTCCCGGCATGTATATTGGTAGCACAAGTTCAAAAGGGCTTCACCATTTAGTTTGGGAAATCGTAGATAATAGTATTGACGAAGCACTTGCAGGTTACTGTGACCATATTAAAGTGACAATCGAGAAGGATAACTGGATTCGAGTTGAAGATAACGGACGCGGTATTCCGGTCGATGTTGTCGAAAAGACCGGTCGTCCAGCAGTCGAAACAATCATGACTGTACTTCACGCCGGCGGTAAATTCGGCGGAGGAGGCTATAAAGTATCCGGTGGTCTTCACGGTGTAGGTGCCTCTGTCGTCAACGCGTTGTCTTTAAAAACAGAAGTATATGTTAAACGCGATGGAAAAATTCATTTCATCAGTTTTGAACGCGGTGTACCGCAAGAAGATTTGAAAGTAATCGGTGAAACAGATGAAACAGGCACAAAAACCCGATTTAAAGCAGATCCTGAAATCTTCACTGAAACGACAGTTTATGAATACGACATTTTAGCGAACCGAATTCGAGAGCTTGCTTATTTGAACCGTGGTCTTCAAATTACCATTGCAGATGAACGTGAAGAAGAATTGCGTACTAATACATACCACTATGAGGGTGGTATTAAATCCTATGTTGAACATTTAAATAAATCCAAAGAACCGATCCATGAAGAGCCGATCTTCATAGAAGGCGAAAAAGATGGAATTTCTATCGAAATAGCCTTGCAGTATAATGCCGGTTACAGTTCAAATATTTTTTCTTTTGCCAATAACATTAATACGTACGAAGGCGGAACACATGAGTCCGGTTTCAAAACTGCCTTAACGCGTATTATCAACGATTATGGGAAGAAGAACAATTTGATCAAGGATGCGGATGGAAACTTATCAGGTGATGACGTACGGGAAGGTTTGACCGCGATTGTTTCGATTAAACACCCGAATCCTCAATTTGAGGGTCAAACAAAAACGAAATTAGGGAACTCGGAAGTGAGTACGATCACGAATAACCTATTTTCGGAAGGATTCGAACGATTCCTATTGGAAAATCCATCTGTTGCAAGAAAAGTGGTTGAAAAAGGCCAAATGGCTGCTCGTGCACGCGTTGCGGCTAAAAAGGCGAGAGAATTCACACGACGTAAATCAGCACTCGAAGTCTCTGCACTTCCTGGTAAATTAGCAGACTGTTCTTCCAGAATTCCGGCTGAATCCGAATTGTATATCGTTGAGGGTGACTCTGCAGGAGGTTCAGCTAAGACTGGTCGGGATCGTCACTTCCAAGCAATTCTTCCACTTCGCGGGAAAATCTTGAACGTGGAAAAGGCGCACTTGAACCGGATCCTTTCCAATGCGGAAATCCGTGCAATGATTACAGCTCTTGGAACAGGTATTGGAGAGGAATTCAACTTAGAAAAAGCAAGGTACCACAAAATCATCATCATGACCGATGCCGATGTGGATGGTGCCCATATCCGGACACTATTGCTTACATTCTTCTTCCGCTTCATGCGTCCGCTGATCGAGGCGGGTTATGTGTATGCTGCCCAGCCACCTCTTTACCAGGTAAAACAAGGGAAGCACGTGGAATATTGTTATAGTGATGCAGAACTCCAAGAAATTTTGACAAGGCTGCCAAGCGTTCCAAAGCCGAACATCCAACGTTATAAAGGTCTTGGTGAAATGAATGCAACCCAGCTTTGGGATACAACAATGGACCCTGAACACCGCACACTTCTTCAAGTGGAATTGGATGATGCAATTGAAGCAGACGAAGTCTTCCAACGTCTCATGGGCGATGAAGTAGAGCCTCGCAGACAGTTTATCGAAGAAAATGCAGTATATGTTAAGAATTTGGATATATAAGCGGTTTAGAAGGGGGTCTACAACATGGCAGAGAGGCCAAGTAGTGGGGTAAAAGGCATTAATATCAGCACCGAAATGAAAACATCGTTCTTAGATTATGCGATGAGTGTTATTGTTTCGCGTGCCCTCCCCGATGTCCGCGATGGATTGAAGCCAGTTCACAGGCGGATTCTCTATGCGATGCAAGATTTGGGGAACACGGCAGACAAGCCTTATAAAAAATCAGCCCGTATCGTTGGGGATGTCATCGGTAAGTATCACCCTCATGGTGATAGTGCGGTGTATGAAGCAATGGTACGTATGGCGCAGGACTTCAACTATCGATACATGCTCGTTGATGGACACGGAAACTTCGGTTCGGTAGACGGCGACTCAGCTGCGGCGATGCGTTATACAGAATCACGTATGTCCCGGATTGCGATGGAATTGCTACGGGATATCAATAAAGACACAATTGACTACAAAGATAACTATGATGGACAAGAGAAGGAACCGGTCGTTCTTCCAAGCCGATTCCCGAACCTTTTAGTGAACGGGACATCCGGCATTGCGGTAGGTATGGCAACAAACATCCCACCCCATCATTTAGGTGAGACCATTGACGGCGTACTGGCAGTAGCAGAAAACCCGGCTATTACGACGGAAGAGCTAATGGAAATCATTCCAGGCCCAGACTTTCCAACCGGCGGTATTATCTTAGGCCGGAGCGGGATCCGCCGTGCATACGAAACAGGTAAAGGGTCCATAGTCATCCGTGCAAAAGTTGAAATTGAACAAAAATCAAATGGACGAGAAGTCATCTTAGTTCATGAGATCCCTTACCAAGTCAACAAAGCAAGATTGATCGAGAAAATTGCTGAGCTTGTCAGGGACAAACGATTAGACGGTATTTCCGACTTACGAGACGAATCCGACCGTACTGGAATGCGAATTGTCATTGAGGTCCGTAAAGATGCCAATGCCAATGTCGTTTTAAATAATTTATATAAACATACGGCTCTTCAATCCAGCTTTGGTATTAATATGCTTGCCCTTGTCGATGGCCAGCCGCGAGTCCTGAGCTTGAGAGAAGCATTGTATTACTATTTGGAACATCAAAAGGTCGTCATCCGCAGACGTACCCAATACGAACTAAACAAAGCGGAAGACCGTGCGCACATTTTAGAAGGTCTAAGAATTGCTCTGGATCATATCGATGAAATTATCACATTGATCCGTAGTTCGAAAACCGGAGATGAAGCGAAAGCCGGTTTGATGGACAAGTTCAAGTTATCTGAACGTCAGGCTCAAGCAATTTTGGATATGCGACTACAACGTTTGACTGGTTTGGAACGAGAAAAGATCGAGGATGAATACGTTGAACTAACGAAGCTCATCAATGAATTGCGTGCCATCTTGGCTGATGAAGAAAAACTATTGAACATCATTCGAGAAGAATTGCAAGAAATCAAAGAACGGTTCAGCGATAATCGACGTACGGAAATCGGCGTCGGCGGTATGGAAATGATTGAGGACGAAGATTTGATTCCTCGGGAAAACTCTGTATTGACCCTAACTCATAACGGCTATATTAAACGTGCACCAGCTAACACATACCGGAGCCAAAAACGCGGTGGACGCGGTGTAACAGGGATGGGAACGAACCAAGATGACTTCGTAGAGCATCTTTTGAACAGTTCTACCCATGACACGATTCTTTTCTTCACAAGCAAAGGGAAAGTGTACAGGGCAAAAGGTTATGAAATCCCTGAATTCGGCCGTACGGCAAAAGGTCTGCCAATCGTCAACCTTTTAGGCATTGAGAAGAATGAAAAAGTAACCGCGATGATTAAAGTCGAGTCGTATGAAGAGGATTCTTACTTCATCTTTACGACTAAATTCGGAGTTACTAAACGTACGTCACTATCCAACTTCGCCAACATCCGTGCAAATGGGTTAATCGCCATCTCCCTCCATGATGATGATGAACTTATTTCTGTCCAACTGACTGATGGTCACAAGCAAATCATTATCGGAACAAGAAACGGCATGCTCGTCCGATTCGAGGAAACTGATATCCGTTCGATGGGACGTACAGCTGCCGGTGTCAGAGGGATCCGATTACGCAATGGTGATGAAGTAGTCGGTATGGAAATCTTGGAGGAAGGTTCAGAAGTTCTGGTTGTAACAGAAAAAGGTTACGGAAAACGGACACCTGAAGCTGAATACCGTTTACAATCCCGTGGTGGTATCGGAATTAAAACCTGCTCCATAACCGATAAAAATGGCCCGCTTGTTGCCGTGAAGGTTGTAGATGGATCAGAAGACCTTATGCTAATTACAGTCCATGGAATTTTGATCCGTATGGACGTAAATGATATTTCCGTAACAGGAAGAAGCACGCAAGGCGTTAAACTGATTCGCCTTGGTGAAAATGAAACGGTTGCAACGGTTGCAAAAGTGGAAAAAGATCCTGAAGCGGAAACAGTTGAAGTAGTAGAAGTAGTAGAAGGGGAAGAACTGGAAGAGTCTTCTGACATTGAAGTCGAAGAGTCCTCAGACATTACAGACCCTGTTGAAGATGAATCTGAAGAATAAGTAAAAAACCGGTGTCGGAACTTAATCCGATACCGGTTTTGTTTTGGAAAAGAGTTTATTGCCGGACGAATAGAAGAGCAAACTACTTAAGATGATGAAGCCAATGATGATAAATAACCAGTGGCCGCCCGTCTCCATTAGAAGCCATCCTCCGAAGACCGGACCCGAAAAGTTGCCGATTGACCGGAATTGGGCTGCACCGAAGTATGTTCCCCTACGGCCTTCCGGTGCAATCATGTCGATGAATACACTCGTCGATGGAAAAACAAAAATCTCCCCAATCGTCACAATTATCATTGAAATAATAAACCATATAGGTGTAGTGGCAAAGCCAAAGCCAGCAAAACCGACTGCAAACAGTGTACAACCGACCATAATGGTATTCATAACCGGCCATTTCTCAGAAAATACACTTAGCGGGTATTGAAGTAGGATCACCATAATGGCATTTAGCGAAATAAGGCGTGAGAATAATACAACTCCCTCTTGGAATGAAGTTTGTAAATATTGTGGTAAAGTGGAATCGACTTGTGAATAGCCGAAATTAACGAGAATTCCTCCAATAACAAACAGTAGTAGAATACGGTCTCGTAATACAACAGTAAGGGTTTCGGAAAGACTTAGTTTTTTCTCTGGTGTAATCTGGGCAGTAGAGAATTTATTCAGCATGATTAATAAAGCGATCCCATAAAGGAAATACATAATACCAGTAATGAGGAATGGTAGACTTGAAGAAAAGCCTGCGATATAAACTCCCAATAAAGGTCCCACTGCTGCCCCCACATTAATGGCAGTATAACGTAAAGAAAATACCCGCTTTCTGAGTCGACTTTCAGTTAGATCTCCCATCATGGCTTGGGAAGAAGGTTCAAAGAATGAGCGGCACAAGCCATTCAAGACATTTAAAATCATAAATAAGACGATATGATCCGCTAATGCGAATCCACAATAGACAAGTGACCAAAGAGCAATGGCACTTAACATGACCTTTTTACGACCGATCCGGTCGGACAAATATCCTCCCATAAAACCTCCAAGCGTACTGCTTAAAGGGCTAAGGCCGATGGTTATTCCGATAAGCACAGGATTTACCTGTTGACTGCTGGATAAATACAGAGCTAAGAATGGCAAGGCCATAGAACTTGCAGCTCGGGTAAAGATTGTTCCGGTCAACAACGTCCAAACAACCGGGTGAAAATTAAGAGAAGCTTTCATCTATTCAACACGTCCTTCTTTGACTTATCATACGCCTCTCTTAAATTGTTGGGAATATTGAAAATCAAAAGAATAGATTTCCAAAAAATGATAAAAGATTTTGAAGATTATAAACCAAAACTCGTTATATCTGATACAATAGTTCTACAAACAAGAGTAAGGCGGGTAGGAGAATGGATGTAACTTATATGACTTTTTCAGAGTTGCGAATCGGCCAAGTGTTAGCAGAGGATGTGAAGGCCAATACTCGATTTCCAATCATCAAAAAAAACACTCCATTAACTAATGAGCATTTTCAAGTCCTTAAAGCTTTCAATATATTAAAAGTACCGATTCTGCGGAATAATCCCTTTATGAGGGAAGAAGTTGAAGAAGAACAAAAGGATCAATCAGCAAAAGACTTTGTTGAATCGGCAACAATGGGTTCGCGTAACTTTCTAACAAACTATAAAGAGGCAGTAGATGCCTATAAGAAAGAATTTATAGGGTGGCAGGCAGGTAAGAAAGTAGATGCTGCAAAACTTCGATCTTTAATTCTCCCGCTTGTTGACCATGCGCTGGAAGAAAGGGAGATTCTCCCGCTTCTCAATGAATATTCCGAACCGAAGGATTATCTATATCATCATTCAGTTGCTGTAGGAATTATTTCCGGAGCTATTGCCGATAAAATGAAATTTACTAAGGGCCAGGTATTACAAATGGCAACAGCTGGTCTAATGGCTGATAGCGGAATGTCCAAAATCGATGTGAAGATAAGAGAAAAAACTGCTTTCCTCACTGACAGTGAATTCAATGAGATTCGAAAACATACGATATACAGCTACCAAATGGTCAAAGACATACCTATCTTAAAACAGGAAATGAAGATGGCCATCTTCCAGCATCATGAACGACTTGACGGGAGCGGTTATCCAAAAGGAGAGAAACTCGAACAAATCTCCATTCTTTCTCAAATCATTGCAGTTGCAGATGTTTTTCATGCAATGACATCGGAGCGGATCTATAGATCAAAGGAATCTCCGTATAAAGTAATTGAGAAAATTAAGGAAGAGGAATTCGGAAAGTTCAATATTCAAGTTGTCAGTGCACTCATAGACCTTTTGACAAACATCCCGATGGGTACTACTGTTAGATTATCTAACGGTGAAATTGGCGAAGTTGTATTTACTAAACGTGAAGAAAAGACGAGACCCATCGTTAAATTAGCAAAGAACAATGAGATGCTGGATCTTTCAGCTAAACGACAATTGTGGATTGAACGTGTGATTGGTAAGGTCCAATAATGGAACCACTTATAGAACCGCGCATATGATGATATGCGCGGTTTTTTACATGATGGATGAAAAAAGGAAAATGATTGTTGACATGTGATATAAAAGTTGTTATTATAAGTAAGCTACTTCAACAGAGAACAAGACAAATTAAATATCTTTTAAAAAAGTATTTGACATTGTTTTTGAGAAATGTTAAAGTATAAAAGTTGCTGTTACGGCAGTGACTTAAATATGAACCTTGAAAACTGAACAGCAAAACGTCTAACAAACACTTGTTTTGATCCGACCTCCGTCGGACAGAATAGACAACAAATTTGGACATCATAATTGATGCCAGCAAAACTTATGAGCTTAACTCATACTCTTTATGGAGAGTTTGATCCTGGCTCAGGACGAACGCTGG
>NZ_JBHSEC010000021.1:0-1318 GCF_042651785.1 Chungangia koreensis | reverse complement strand
ATCATAATGATGTCCAAATTTGTTGTCTGTTTTGTCCGACGGAGGTCGGATCAAAACAAGTGTTTGTTAGACGTTTTGCTGTTCAGTTTTCAAGGTTCATAAAAATGGTGGAGCTTAGCGGGATCGAACCGCTGACCTCCTGCGTGCAAGGCAGGCGCTCTCCCAGCTGAGCTAAAGCCCCATTTCAAAAGTGGTCGGGAAGACAGGATTCGAACCTGCGACCCCTTGGTCCCAAACCAAGTGCTCTACCAAGCTGAGCTACTTCCCGAAAATATATTTATGGCGCGCCCGACAGGAGTCGAACCCATAACCTTCTGATCCGTAGTCAGACGCTCTATCCAATTGAGCTACGGGCGCTATATTTACATTAACATTAAATGAACTGGTGCCGAGGACCGGAATCGAACCGGTACGGTAGTCACCTACCGCAGGATTTTAAGTCCTGTGCGTCTGCCAGTTCCGCCACCCCGGCAATTTCTGGAGCGGAAGACGGGATTCGAACCCGCGACCCCCACCTTGGCAAGGTGGTGTTCTACCACTGAACTACTTCCGCTTATTGGTGCGGGTGAAGGGAGTCGAACCCCCACGCCCGAAGGCGCTAGATCCTAAGTCTAGTGCGTCTGCCAGTTCCGCCACACCCGCAAGATCTAAATTTAAGTCCGTTAGGACTAAACATAATTGGTTTTAGCTAAATTCGGTTGTTTGCATCCCCACATCATAATAGATGGGCCATGCAGGATTCGAACCTGCGACCCTCTGATTAAGAGTCAGATGCTCTACCAACTAAGCTAATGGCCCAAAGATGTAAAAAAGATGGTGCCGGCGAAAGGACTTGAACCCTCAACCTACTGATTACAAGTCAGTTGCTCTACCAATTGAGCTACACCGGCAAGATTATAGAAATGGTGGAGGATGACGGGATCGAACCGCCGACCCCCTGCTTGTAAGGCAGGTGCTCTCCCAGCTGAGCTAATCCTCCATATCTTTAGGCACTCTATTAAATTAGGCATTAAGAAACCGCCCAGCGACGTCCTACTCTCGCAGGGGGAAACCCCCAACTACCATCGGCGCTGAAGAGCTTAACTTCCGTGTTCGGTATGGGAACGGGTGTGACCTCTTCGCCATCATCACTGGACTTGTCTTAATTCGAAAGACAAGTATTATTATAACAATTATCTTGAAGTATTCAAGAGTTTTTCGTTACCAAATATTGTTCTTTCAAAACTGGATAAACAAGACATTGAAGCTTTCAAGCAATCCTTCCGGATTTTACTTTATTAGGTTAAGTCCTCGATCGATTAGTATTCGTCAGCTCCAC
>NZ_JBHSEC010000020.1:118605-310339 GCF_042651785.1 Chungangia koreensis | reverse complement strand
AAGACGATGAGGTAGATAGGTTCGGGGTGGAAGCGCGGTGACGTGTGGAGCTGACGAATACTAATCGATCGAGGACTTAACCTAATAAAGTAAAATCCGGTAGGATTGCTTAAAATGCTTCAATGTCTTATTTATCCAGTTTTGAAAGAACAAAAATATATTTTTCTTTGAAATAATGCTTGAAAATCTTCGAAGAATTGATATAATAAATCTTGTCTTTCAAAACATATAAGTCCAGTGATGATGGCGAAGAGGTCACACCCGTTCCCATACCGAACACGGAAGTTAAGCTCTTCAGCGCCGATGGTAGTTGGGGGATTCCCCCTGCGAGAGTAGGACGTCGCTGGGCACTGTATCTCAAATGACTGGGACAAACCATAATCATCGGATACATATAGGAGGATTAGCTCAGCTGGGAGAGCACCTGCCTTACAAGCAGGGGGTCGGCGGTTCGATCCCGTCATCCTCCACCATTCTCATCAAGACACATGCCGGTGTAGCTCAATTGGTAGAGCAACTGACTTGTAATCAGTAGGTTGAGGGTTCAAGTCCTTTCGCCGGCACCATTCTTGTGAGCCATTAGCTCAGTCGGTAGAGCATCTGACTTTTAATCAGAGGGTCGAAGGTTCGAGTCCTTCATGGCTCACCATTTATATTAATATGCGGGTGTGGCGGAACTGGCAGACGCACTAGACTTAGGATCTAGCGCCTTCGGGCGTGGGGGTTCGACTCCCTTCACCCGCATCTTAATGCGGAAGTAGTTCAGTGGTAGAACACCACCTTGCCAAGGTGGGGGTCGCGGGTTCGAATCCCGTCTTCCGCTCCAACATTGCCATAAAGCCGGGGTGGCGGAACTGGCAGACGCACAGGACTTAAAATCCTGCGGTAGGTGACTACCGTACCGGTTCGATTCCGGTCCTCGGCACCAGTACCAATATAATTTATGTGCGCCCGTAGCTCAATTGGATAGAGCGTCTGACTACGGATCAGAAGGTTATGGGTTCGACTCCTGTCGGGCGCGCCATATACATATGTTTTTCGGGAAGTAGCTCAGCTTGGTAGAGCACTTGGTTTGGGACCAAGGGGTCGCAGGTTCGAATCCTGTCTTCCCGACCACTTATGAAATTAAAATGGGGCTTTAGCTCAGCTGGGAGAGCGCCTGCCTTGCACGCAGGAGGTCAGCGGTTCGATCCCGCTAAGCTCCACCATTTTAAATATAATAACCTGGCGGCGTAGCTCAGCTGGCTAGAGCGTACGGTTCATACCCGTAAGGTCGGGGGTTCGATCCCCTCTGCCGCCATCCTAAGGACCTTTAGCTCAGTTGGTTAGAGCAGACGGCTCATAACCGTCCGGTCGCAGGTTCGAGTCCTGCAAGGTCCACCATAATAGTGTTATAATACGGAGGCGTACCCAAGTGGCTGAAGGGATCGGTCTTGAAAACCGACAGGCGGGTTAAACCGTGCGTGGGTTCAAATCCTACCGCCTCCGCCATTTTTACTAAAAAAGTTCTTCCTTTATCACTATCAACTATGATATAATAGAACTTGTCTTGAAAAACAATAATATTGTCGCGGGGTGGAGCAGTTCGGTAGCTCGTCGGGCTCATAACCCGAAGGTCGCAGGTTCAAATCCTGCCCCCGCAACCAAATGGTCCCGTGGTGTAGCGGTTAACATGCCTGCCTGTCACGCAGGAGATCGCCGGTTCGATCCCGGTCGGGACCGCCATTTATTCTTATATATAAGATTTAGGATAAGCGAAGCTTATTGTAAATCGAAATGGGTCAGTAGCTCAGTTGGTAGAGCATTAGATTGAAGCTCTAAGTGTCGGCGGTTCGATTCCGTCCTGACCCACCATTTTTCCTTAATGCCGGTGTAGCTCAATTGGTAGAGCAACTGACTTGTAATCAGTAGGTTGAGGGTTCAAGTCCTTTCGCCGGCACCATATATGTGGAGGGGTAGCGAAGTGGCTAAACGCGGCGGACTGTAAATCCGCTCCTTCGGGTTCGGCAGTTCGAATCTGCCCCCCTCCACCAGTTTTTAGGGGCATAGTTTAACGGTAGAACAGAGGTCTCCAAAACCTCCGGTGTGGGTTCGATTCCTACTGCCCCTGCCAAAAAACAGCTGAATTTGTTATGATGGCGATTGTGGCGAAGTGGTTAACGCACCGGATTGTGGTTCCGGCATTCGTGGGTTCGATTCCCATCAGTCGCCCCATTTTAATTAACGTAATCCAAACCCTATCCATATTCTATTATGGCGGTTGTGGCGAAGTGGTTAACGCATCGGATTGTGGTTCCGACATTCGAGGGTTCGATTCCCTTCATCCGCCCCATTAATTTTTGGGGTATAGCCAAGCGGTAAGGCAATGGACTTTGACTCCATCATGCGTTGGTTCGAATCCAGCTACCCCAGTAGATGCGGAAGTAGTTCAGTGGTAGAACACCACCTTGCCAAGGTGGGGGTCGCGGGTTCGAATCCCGTCTTCCGCTCCAATATAATTTGGCGGCATAGCCAAGTGGTAAGGCACAGGTCTGCAACACCTTTATCACCGGTTCGAATCCGGTTGCCGCCTCCAGTAATAATTGGTTATTGTCTGCAGCATTTACATCTTGCCGGTGTGGCGGAATTGGCAGACGCGCACGACTCAAAATCGTGTTCCGTGAGGAGTGTCGGTTCGACCCCGACCACCGGTATCAATAGAAGCTACCATACTTCGACTAAAGAACTTCAACGTATATGTTGAAGTTCTTTTTTTCTACAATAAGTAAAGTAACTATAGAAATCCCTAACAAGAGAGTCATCTTGTTAGGGATTTCTATTTAAACACATCTTAAACGAACACAACTTGTTTAGCTATGTCTTCAACTAATTGCGCGGTAATCTTTAAGAATTCATCAATATCATTAGCATCATGGCAGTGCAAAGGAGAAATACGAACGGCGCCTGTTAAACCCAATGATTCAACGATACGCTTAGAGTATATGCTTGTATTTATTCTCTCGAAGACTGTTACTCCTCGTTTCCCATATTCCGCAACGGCTTCCGTATAACCGATCCCTTCAATGCTGATGGCTGAAATCAGATCTCGATCCTTCAATTCTTCTGAATCCAATAATACGTTAACTCCGTTGATATGACGTAATCCTGGGACTTCCTTTGTCCCTTCTAATAATCGGTACAATAGTGCTCGTTCTTGAAGATGGATATTCTCCATTCCTACGACATATAGTTGTCGTCTATCCTTAGAATCTGTGAATTGCTCACCAATCCAGCAAACATAGTCTACAACCGCGCTGATGGCAGCAAAGTTAGCGTGAGTAAATGAGCCAAGTTCCCATTCGTTTTCAGGTTTCGCTTCTAACTTATGATGTGGTAGTTTTGCGACTCGGTCTGAGATGTATCCATAGCCACAGCCACGAACTCCAAAGCCTTTGTATGGTGCAAAGTTCACTCCATCGAGTTGGGATTTCTCAACATCCAGAACACCATGAGGCATATGTTGAACAGCGTCCGAAATAATGTATAAATCCGGTTTGATTTTCCGAGCTTCTCTGACGATCTCTTCTATATCAAGTATGTTACCGGAAATGTTTGATGCACTGATTACACTTAACAGAGATGTATTTTCATCGATATGACGAATAATCTCTTCTGTGTCTACTCCTCCAGTGTTCGGATTGGCCATCGCAACTCGAAATTCTTTGCCTGTTTTTTCAGCGTAATACTTAGCTGAATCAAAAGCTGATGGATGTTCGATAGAAGTTGTAACCACATTCGTTCCTGGTACATTCTCAATTATAGCTTGAGTGATTTGGAACATTACTTGTGAAGCAGTCAATTCAGTTACTAATGCTCCAGATTTTGCGCCACAAATAACTTGCAGTATATCACGAATCCCATTTTCTTTTACCTGTTTAAGCATCTTTGAAGTTTCATTATTTCTGTCAGGGCAATCCGGTATTTTTTCAAACTGGGCTTTCGCCTCAACAGCAGATTTTAATCTCAGTGATCCACCGGAATTTTCAAAGAAAAGTCTTTTGTTTCCCAAATAATCTTCATCGACGTAATAGAACTTTTCTTTAATTTCCTTTTGTAAGTTTGCTTCAAAAAAGATACCCGTCTTTTCATTGTACATAAGAATTTATGCCTCCTAATTATAATTAAGGCTTACTGTTAACTCCCGACTTTTTCTAAGATCGGTTCATTCTGCACAGGCTCAGTCTCATTGAAGACATTCGAATCTACCATGTCCATTTGTGAAGCTACCACTGTAGTTCCTGTTAAATCCCCAACTACGTTTGTTGTTGTGTGACCAATATCAATAATCGGCCAGATTGCTGCCAATATTGGTATAAGGGTGAGTGGAAGCCCCAGTGTGGATAGTAATACGGTTGACATGACAACCCCAGCACCTTTAACCCCTGCAGCACCGATCGATAGGGCTAAACCAAGAAATACAAATTGAAAAATCGAAGTGAATGTTATTGGTAAGCCGTATAAATTACAGGCAAACACTGATATGAGACCGAGAGCTACGGCCATCCCATCCATGTTTACTGTTGCACCGAATGGGAGGGTAAAACCATAAATCTTTTCTGGTACTCCCAAGTTCTTGTTCGCCACATTCATTGATACTGGTAATGTTGCATTACTAGAAGTAGTGCTGGCTGCTACTAACATAGCCGGCGATATTTTCTTGTAAAATACCAATGGGTTTTTACGGGCAAAGATCTTTAGAATAAGAGGGTATACTACAAACAGAACGACCAGTAAAGAAATATAATCTGATAATATAAATACTCCAACCTCTGCTAACAGGTCAGTACCTAATGTACCGATCATATTCGCAACTAAGGCTAAAATGCCATAAGGAGAAAGGTACATTAAAAATTCGGTAATTTTAATCATTAAATCGGCGCCTTCATTTGCCAACTTTCTCAAACCGGTTGCACGTTCTCCTAAGGAAAGTAAGCCAATTCCAATGATGATGGACGCTATAATTATTTGAAGCATATTTGTTTCTGACATCGCCTGTACTATGTTGGTTGGAAACCATCCAACAAATTGATTTATGAAGCTGAATTCTACTGCCTCCGCTTGTTCAGCTGATTCTAATAACCCCATTGTGCCTTTCCCCGGGCCAAGTATCAATGCCACTATGACTCCTATTAGACTGGCTAAAAGACTAGTACCGATGAAATAAAGACCTATTTTTCCTCCAACTGATCTAAATGAACGCATGTCTTCCATTTTAGTAATACCGGCAATTAAGCATAAGAAGGTTAAAGGCACTACAAGAAACTGTAGAAGCCGTATAAAAATGTCTCCAACCGGTTTTAATACGGAAGCATTAGGTCCAAAAATTAAACCTATCGCAACTCCTATTACTGCAGCTATTGCTATTTGGACATATAATTTTCTTGTTACCCACCATTTCATGATGAATCCCCCTTGACTATAATTGATAAATATAAAAAATAATTTGTAAGCGCTTACCTTTAGTTGTTAAATGACTATCTCTTTTTTTGAGAAAAGGAGGCCCCTAAATTGTATGGAGCCACATCTAATAGTCGCCTGATCCTTCCTTTGTTCCTAAGCTCATTTCCGGTACAAATCCACCACCTTAATTATGCGGTCGATTGCATCAATCGCTGCTGCATGATTCTGTGAGAAGTTAATACGAAAACTATCGGTAAATTGTGGACCGAATTCCGTTCCTGGCGTTACCGTAACATCTGCTTGAAGTCGAAGGATCTTCGTGAACTCTCCAATGGTTACATCTAATTCGGGAACTTTAGGGAAGATATAACTACCTCCCTCCGTAGCCCTTACGGTAAACCCTTCAGCAGAATTGAACTTTCCAAGTAAATCATCGCGAATGGCTTGATGGGCCTGAATTCTTTGACTCATCCAACCTTCGGGTTCAGAAAACCAAGAAGCTAATACGGCTTGGCTATAGCCGCTTGCACGAAGTGATACAATCGCCTGCAGCTTTTCCATACGGTCAATAATTTGAGAGGAGCCAAATGCCACTCCTAAACGGTATCCGCTCAGCGACTCAGTTTTTGAAGGACCGATGATCGTAATTAAGTTTTCAGGGTCCATCATATTTTCTCCACATAGGTGAGTGTATGAGCGTCCGTCAAAAATTTGGCGTGAGTATAGCTCATCTACAATGACCTGTGCGCCATAATTCTGTGCAAGCTCTGCGATCTGGCGAATTTCCTCTTTAGAATAGATGACACCAGTCGGGTTATTGGGGTTTGAGAATAAAAATAACTTTACTCCATTTTTAAATGCTTCTTCTAGTTGAGTTAAGTCTAAACCGGAAGATGTCTTCGTATTTAAGTAGTCCATTTTAATCGGTACGATTTCACCGTCGAAAAATTCAACAAGTTTTCGATTGGCAAAGTAGTCGGGTTCAACAATGGAAACTTTATCTCCTCTTGCAATGATAGAGCCCATTGCCAGGAAGAGTGCCCCTTGTGTACCAGGTGTTATGATTAGATTTTGATTTTCATCAATAACGGAACCAGTAAACTTGGAAAGCTTCTGTGCTACGTCTTGACGGATGTTTTTACTCCCGCGGTATTCTGTATAGGCTTGCTTGCCTCCAATATGATATCCGTCAATGAAATGCTCTAATGAACCTGGAATCGGTTCAAAAGCATCTACATCACCGTGTGAAAAGTCGACAGGTATCCCATTGATTTTTTCACCACGCAGATGAATTGCTGTAATGTTTTGACGAACTTCTTGTCCTGGGGCATTGTCAGCTCCAAGTTTTATGAATTTCTCTTCTATTAATCTCATTTTATTCCTCTCTTTCTTTTAATAATGGCAATGCATGCTTTGCATCTTTAGCTTCAGTAGTTATAATATTAAGTAATTTCGGTCACTTAAACCAATATCAAAAAGTGTATAAATGTATATAGTTTTATTTATATAGATGATGGTCTTTTAGACTTTTAAGGGGAAAATCATGCTTAAAAATATGGGGTACGTTTATTCGGTTTATCTACATAAGAGCTTTTCCAAAGCAGCAGAGGAGTTATATATTTCACAGCCTGCCTTGAGTTCGGCAATTAAAAAAGTAGAAGAAAAAGTTGGACTTCCGATCTTTGATCGAAGCAGCAATCCGGTCCGATTAACACCAGCGGGTGAGTATTACATTGAGTGTATTGAGAAGATCATGGAAATAGAAAATGAAATGAAAACATATTTCAAAAGTTTTGAGGACAATAATCGAAAGGTTATTAATGTAGGTGGCTCTTCCTTTTTTTGTGCGTATACTTTACCTGCAATCGTACAGGAATTTAAAAGAGAATATCCGGATTATACGGTAAACCTCATGGAGGCTAATGCGGATGATTTGATTAAGTGTCTAAGATCGGGTGTTTTTGATGTCATTATTGATGTTGAAAAAAGGGATCCAAAATCGTTTGATTCATTCGTTTGGGCGGAAGAACAAATTCTTTTAGCAGTTCCCAGCTCGTACGATGTAAACGATAAACTGAAAAATTACCGGCTGTCTTTTGATGAAATAGGAAGTGGGAAATACTTAAACGAACTATTTCCGAAAGTGAGCCTGAAGGAATTTGAAAATGAAAACTTTCTCTTATTAAAAAAGGGGAACGATCTTTATTCAAGAGGCCTGAAAATGTGTAGAAGAGCAGGCTTTACTCCCAAGGTGTCAATGTATCTTGACCAATTACTGACCTCTTACTATTTATCCAATAGTGGTAAAGGAATTTCGTTTGTTCGTGCCGGAATCACACGTTACTTGGAACAAACAGACAAACTGTTCTTTTACAAAATTGATGATGAACATTCTGTTCGAAAGATCATGTTGTACTATAGAAAATCAGCACCTCTTTCGAAAGTGGCTACTGACTTCATTGGATTTTTGAATGAAAATAAGCCTTTTGGTATTTGAGGGTACTAACACGTTCAACTTTCATCATAGGTATGAAAAAGATGATCGTATGGGGGGAGGAACTGTGAAAATCATAATACGAGTTGCTGAAGTATTGTTAGGTGCAATCTTTTTAGGTGCTGGATTGAACGGGTACGCTGTTTTATTTGGATTTGAACCATTTGTTCCTACTAGTCCAGCGGCAATGGACTTTTTAGGGAGCGGCTATTTACTTGCTTTAGAAAAAGGGATAGAAATCGTAGCAGGCTTATTCTTAATCATCGGGCGTTTTGTTCCTTTAGCTTTAGTCGTTTTAGCAAGTCTGGTCGTTAACATTTTTGCTTTTCATGTATTTGTTGACTCGGAATTGTTGCTATTGGCAATTGTGGTTGCGCTCTTGGAAGTATTTTTAGCTTGGTGCTACCGGGAATCCTTTAAAGGCTTATTCGAAAGCCAACCGGTGAGAAAGGTAAATTAAACGATGATCACAAAGCTCCTTGGGTGAATCTCAGGAGCTTTTAATAATTGAAGGTAAGTTAGGATGTTTGTACTTCATTAAACTATGTAAGGTACAATTTAAATATGGATTGAGATAAATGAAAAGGCGGTTTTGGTATATGGAAATAGGAATTACAACATTCGTAGAAACGACACCCGAGGTTAATACGGGAAATGTACTAAGTCATGATGAACGGATTCGCAATGTAATCGAAGAAATAGTATTGGCAGATGATGTTGGTTTGGATGTGTTCGGAGTAGGGGAACACCATCGAAAAGATTACGCGGCATCTGCGCCAGCAATTATTTTAGCTGCAGCAGCCTCCAGGACGAAGCGGATCCGATTGACAAGCGCGGTTACTGTCTTATCGTCCGACGATCCTGTGCGGGTGTTCCAACAGTTTTCCACTCTTGATGCGATTTCAAATGGACGTGCAGAAATCATGGCTGGGCGAGGTTCATTCATCGAGTCATTTCCTCTATTTGGACAAGACCTTAAAGATTATAACGAGCTATATGAAGAGAAGTTGGATTTACTGTTAAAGGTTAGGGAATCCGAAATGGTGACGTGGGAGGGTGAACATCGACCTTCTATTAATAACAGAGGGGTCTATCCACGACCGGTCCAAGATCCACTTCCGGTTTGGATTGCCAGTGGGGGTACACCGGAATCCGTCGCCCGTGCAGGATTATTGGGTCTCCCATTGGTTTTAGCCATTATTGGCGGTAGTCCTCTTCAGTTTGCACCACATGTAGATCTTTACTACCGAGCTGCAAAGCAGGCTGGGCACGATCCATCCAAGTTGACAGTCGCATCCCATTCACATGGATTTGTCGCGGAGACGACCGACATTGCAGTTGAGAAGTTCTTCCCGCCTACTCAACAAGCGATGAATGTATTAGGCAGAGAAAGAGGATGGGGTCCATACACAAGAGCAACATTTGACCAAGCGCGCAGTCTTGAAGGTGCCCTCTATGTTGGAGATGTTGAAACAGTTGCTGAGAAAATTGTCTTCCTCCGACAAAATGTAGGAGTTACGCGATTCATGCTTCACGTACCGGTCGGTTCCATGCCTCATGAAGACGTCATGAAGGCAATCGAATTACTGGGGAAAGAAGTAGCACCCCTTGTCCGGCAACGGGTCGCAGAGTGGGAAAAAGAAGTAGGAGAATAAGTGACGGAGACCCTTCAATCGAAGGGTCTTTTGTTTATGTGAAATGAAAGATGGGTAAATAGAAAGTACACCATAGAGAGAGGAGAACAAAAACATGACAAAACAATGGAATTTCATAATTGAAAATAAACTAATCACAGTTTACGAAAAATGCCCTGAAAAAGCTGAAGAGGCGGCACGAAAAATCTATTTGGAATTACAACAAAATGCGGGATAAGGAACCACCGACCGATTATATGGTTGGTGTTTTTAAATCCTCAAAACAATCATGACGCGTCTGAAAATTACCCTTGACTGAAGAATGATTTCATAGCATAATAATTTATGGCTTTTCCGAAGCCTAACACTCATTTGCCGGTGTGGCGGAATTGGCAGACGCGCACGACTCAAAATCGTGTTCCGAGAGGAGTGTCGGTTCGACCCCGACCACCGGTATATCTTATTGAAACTATGAAACACCTGCAAACGTTGAAATTAACGTTTGCAGGTGTTTTTAGTAATACAGGTTATATAGATCCATGCACATAGTACTCGACTATTTCTAAATCATCTTTGGTTTGTATATGTGTGAATTGTTCCCCTCAACACATGTGCCGAGGGGAATTTACTAATCCGTAATGGCGATTAATTTACGTTCACGTAAATGTTTTTTAATGGGATGTTAATGGTGTCTGAGATTTTTTCTCTAATCGTTTGTTGCAGATTACTATCATTTTCCATTGCTGAAATCACTTGAATCATTGTGAAGACTTCGGATTCGTTCGTACACCAAACTTTAATATCTTTAACGGTTAGATTGTTTTCGACGTCTTTGACTACCTGTTCAATAGTAGTTACGGAATAACCGTTAGGTGTACCTTCCATCAATATATTGAATGCTTCCTTCGTAATCTTTAGTCCACCAACAATAATGATGATTGAAGTAATGATACTCCCAATAGGATCTAACCAAGTCAGTCCAAAATATTTAATTCCCAAAGCGGCAATGACAACACTCACACTTGTGAATAAGTCAGCTAAAACGTGAAGCATCGCACTTTTAACATTCAAGTTTGAATTTGCCTTAGAAAGAATGTATCCGACAATCCCGTTTATGACCAACCCGATTGTACCGACGACTAACATTTGGTTGGGGAAGATCTCTATTGGATTCACCATCCGGCTGATCGCTTCCGTAATGATAAAGATCGGAATGATCAATAAAGTTAATCCATTGATAAATGCAGCGATGGGTTCGAATCTTTTGAAGCCGAATGTCTTGTTTTTGGTTGCTGCTTTAGTAGCCATAATGGTAGCGATTAGAGAGAGGATCAACGATATGGCATCCGAGCCCATATGAACGCCGTCGCCCATCATCATTAAGGAGCCGGATATAAATCCATAAAGGATTTCAATGAAAGCAAAGAACAGAGTTAAAGAAGCCGCCCAGATGAAAAGAGTCTTATTCTTTTTGTATTTTAATGTATCTTCCGGCAAGTGATTCACTCCCTAAATTATAATCATTATAATTTAATTTTAATTCTAATGGATTGCCTTGTCAATCCAATTGATAATTTAATTATCTAATTGAGAATGAATATCATCGTCACTTTAAACACTGCCTCAGAAATTAAAAAATCCGATACCATGTTTTTAAAAAAGAAAAAGGAGGTAGTGGCCTCCTGTGCTTTCGATTATTTAATCGGGTAACTTCCTCACCGCCTATACATTATTCTCTATGGAACAATTACTTAGCTTACAAACAGACGGTCTTTAAGTTATGCTTTTTCCCTTTTAAGAAGAATAATAGATGCGATGATATAAACAAATGAAATCAAATAGAATAGACTTGCAACTGTTAAGAAATCAATTAAGTAGCCTGTTAGAATAATGCCGAACGCACTCCAAAGTGAAATGTGCAGATGGTAGTTTCCAATCTGCTTACCAGCAGTGTCAGGCTCATTAGTACGAG
The DNA here is from genome assembly GCF_042651785.1 of Chungangia koreensis. NCBI lineage: Bacteria > Bacillati > Bacillota > Bacilli > Lactobacillales > Chungangia > Chungangia koreensis. Next base: position 298,800 of record NZ_JBHSEC010000020.1, on the reverse strand, counting down.
CTAAGAATGCTTTTTCTGTATTTTTTTGAATCGCACCCAGGATCCCCATGATGATCTGTATTATATACACTTGCCACACAAGATAGAGAAGCGGGATTACCAACATGATAGCTGCCATGCCTAATGTATAAATAAGCAGCATATTCTTATCACCAAACCGATCTCCAAGACGACCGATGACCGGATAGGAAAGGGCAGCGGTTAAGGTAAACAACCCATAGGCCCACCCAAATTGAGAATAGCTATCCCCAACATTTTTAATGAACAATAAATAAAACGGAAAGACCAGACTACTTGCTGTGAATATGATGCTTTGGCTGATGAGAAACTGACGGAAATTCATTGGCTGTACTCCTTATAAAAAAGGTTCATAAAAACTTCATTTGGATCGAAGTGTTTCTTCAGCTGGAAAAACTCACTGTTTCGAGGATAGGCCTCGTCCATTTGTTCCTGCGTAGGGTAAGGATAATAGGGCAAGTAATACGAACCATCATGCTTTAAGGTAACATCGATCATTTTCTGGATCACATTTCCCGTTTTTTCAATTTCACTTTTACTTTTTCCTTGATTAATTAACAAGACAAGAGCAAACATATCTTCTTTAGCATAAGACATTACTGCTTCTTCGTCCTCATTGACATAACGGACTGTGATATTCAGTAGATTTAGCTCCTCTTCTTCAAGTACTCCTCGTAAATCATCGATATAGTTAGTAAATCCATCAACTGGAACAAAATACTCTTGCAAGATTTCTGTTTTGTTCGGGTTTTCATACTCCATAAATTTACTGGCTCCACGCATGGCATTGTTACGTGTAATGTAGTTGCCATCTTGTCCGACATATAATTTTTCTTGTAATTCCCAAAGCAGGTTCTTTTTAGAGTCGCTATAGCGTGAAAGCCCGAGCATAAATTTTTGAGGTGCAACAAGTTTTTCTCTTTTTAACTTTGTATAATTCCCTAAGAGATCTTGGTTCTCTACAAATTCATAATCTGTCACATACATATTTCGAAGTAAGGTATCTGGAGCTACGGATATTCTCGCAATATGCATTCGAATATCATCATTTTGTTGAACTTCATTCTTGAAATAATTCGGATAATCTTCGTAATCGATTGATTTTGAACGGATTTGATAAAGTTCATCATCTGTCAGATGCAAGGTAACATCGAGAATAATACCGAATAGACCATATCCACCAATAACTAAAGGGAATAGCTCACTATTTTCAGTTCGACTGACATTGATAATCTTTGCTTCAGGAGTGAGAAGCCTGAACGATTCTATGCTTTTAATAAGAGAACCATAGCGAATATCTCTTCCATGGGCATTCACACTGATCGATCCACCGATAGTAAATATATTTTGTGACTGCATGACACGAACCGAGAGGTGATCGGGGTTAATCTTCTCCTGGATATCCTCCCAGGTAGCTCCGCTTTGAACGGTAATCGTTTTTTCATTAGGATCATATTCAAGGATTCTATCATAATTCTTCATATCGACCACTGTGGCATTCGGATAGTATGTATGGCCACCCTGGCTATGCTGCATCCCAGCGACGGAAATCTTTTCATCTTGATCGATTGCGTTTTTCAGCCAGTTTTGCATTTTCTCTTCACTTGTAGCACGATGAACCTGTTTAATCTTAGTAGGCAGCAATTGACCGGCATCTTCCAAGATGACCGGCTTATGACTAAAGAGCCAAAGGGAAAATAGTAATCCTGCTCCATACAGTAGGCAAATGAGTAGTATACTTTTTCTCACTATAAATCTCCTTAAATTTGGTATATAAAGTATAACTTTAAAAGAATCTTCCTACAATGACCTCCGTTTCCTAATTGTATGTAAAAGAAAATCCCCCTCAACATAAGTGTTGAAGAGGATTGATTATTCGACTAACAGGAAAAGAAGGCATTTTACGAAGCCTATTCTTGATTCTTAATAAAAACTTCTCTTATTGCATCGCGTAATAATGGAGTCGGTACACCTACGCTAAAGAGATGCAGCTCATGCATCGCTCTTGTACAAGCGGTATAGAAGATTCTCCTCAAACTTTCATCTCCGTATACGTTCGCCGATGCATCATAGATGATGACAGCGTCAAATTCGATTCCTTTAGATAAATATGATGGGATTACTACGATGCCTTGTTCATATTCACTGGAGCCACTTTTAATAAGTTTGAGATCGTCAATGTTTAACGACTCATACGCACGTCTGCTTTCTTCAGCGGATTTACAGATAATCGCAATGGTGTTGAAACCACGACTTTGTAAATCCGATACTTTTGAAGCGATCTGACTGTGCAGTTCTTCATAATCACCGACCCGTTTCAGAAGTGGCGGCTCTCCATCACGTTCAAAGGGAATAATGCTTTCTCCGTTCGGAACGAGACTACGTGTAAATTCAATAATTGGTTTAGTTGAACGGTAACTCCTCGAAATTTGAATGAACTCCGACTCCTCCGGTCCGTAAAGATTCGTCAGTGTATGAAAATCAACGCGTTCACTCGCATGAGCAAAAATGGCCTGATTGAAATCGCCTAAAACGGTCATTCTTGCCATTGGGAACAAACGCTTTAGAAACTCAAATTGGAATGGAGAATAATCCTGAGCCTCATCGATGACAATGTGTTTAATGGAATTGTTCGTTTGGAAGCCTAAAATAAGTTCTTGCAGCAGTAAGAAGGGAGTGGCATCTTCATAGAGTAGTTTATTGACCTCTAACTGTTCCACGGTCAATTGACAAATGGCTGGCCAGTTTTTCGGAAGGTCTTCTTCACTCCATTTATTCAAAAAGAGCTGTTTGTATATGCCCTTCAAATCGATGAATTCCAACGAGCGGATTCGTTTTCTTACAGACTTCAATCTTTGTTGAACAATCAGATTGGCAAGTGCTTTTGGTTCGATTTCGTAGTCAGCAACCGACTCCCGACTGTAACCTCGTTTTTTCGCTAAGAAGTTTCGCGCCTTATAATATTGTTCGTCACTGAGCAGCTCAATCTCATCCTGAACCCATTGTTTTGACCTTTCGTTTCTTTGGAGTTCATTGATTTCTTTAAGCAGCCAATCCTTCAGACTTTCAAGTCGATTATAAAATTTGAGATCGGTGTCATGATTGTAGAATTGCTCTTCAATTTGTTGGGCTGTAACGATCGGTTTCCCTTTGAAAGTAATATCTTTAAACAGCATTCCCGAAGTTTCTAAAGACTGCCGATAGGTATGAATGGCATCAGCAAAACGAGTGGATGCTTTAAATCGGATACTTTCAAGCCGTGCTTGATAAGAAGGGGAATCTGTTTTAGATAATACATACTCCAATTGATCGTATGGATTCTCAATTTGAAAATCTCTGCTTAAGCGATGATCCAAATATTCCTGGAAGGTGGCCTGTTCCATATTTTCCTCACCGAGTTCCGGCAGCACATTCGAGACATATTGGCTAAACATCGTATTAGGGGAAAAAAGGATGATTTGATCCGCCTTGAGTCGGTCACGGTATTTGTATAGTAAATAAGCGATTCGCTGCATGGCTGCCGATGTTTTCCCGCTTCCTGCAGCACCTTGAACGACGAGTAATCTGCCGCGATCGTGACGGATAATCCGGTTTTGTTCTTGTTGAATCGTAGCTACGATACTGTGCATCTGTTTGTCGGTGCCTTTACCTAAGACTTGTTGTAGGATTTCGTCTCCGATCGTGAGACTCGTATCGAACATCGATTGAAGAACTCCGTGCCGGATTAAATATTGCATTTTCTTCTCTAAAGTCCCTTGGATGACGCCCATGGGAGTTGTATAATTTGCCGGACCAGGCTGGAAATCATAGTAGACACTTGAAATTGGAGCCCGCCAGTCGTAAATGAGAAAATCTTCATTATGTGGATCTCGAAGAGAAGAGATGCCAATATAGACTTGTTCCTGTGTTGTAGAACCATCTTCCGTAAAGTCGATTCGTCCAAAGTAGGGGATTTCCTTCATTCGACGAAGCGTGGACAAACGTTTGGACGCATGCCGATGAGTACTTTGGCTAACTGACAAAGCCTGGGCCTCTTGCCTCAAACCGATGATGGTCTCAAGATAATCATCGAAGGTATCTGTATTCACCCTGACCTCATCCCAAAAATGTTTGCGGATGGTTACGACTTCGTTTTTGCGCATCGACGTTTCTTTTTCTAATTTGCCGATTTCCTGTTGGATCGCCTCCAATACAGCACCAACACGTCTTTGCTCTAACTCAAATTCCTTGTTCAAAGCAACCCCTCCTAAATAATTTTGTAAAAAGGTTGACTTGCATATGGATTGCACTGTATAATTAAAATAGGGAATAGTATGTGGTGAGGAAATAACAGTGCATATCTATATAAATTTACCATATAAGCGCACCATTATCAATGCTTTTATTAATATAAACGCGAAGAGCTGAGACATTTGTCTTGGCTTTTTTTAATCCCATTTAGGAATAATGACTATTTAGTTGCAGTCAGGGAAAAAGTAATCATATCGCGATTTGTGTATGAATCATTTTAGAACACAAACACTATTTGCATGTTAAATCATGGTTTGGAGTGAAAAGATGATACTCAGATTTGGCTATGTCTCAATGGCTCTCGCACTTTGGGAAGCATCTCCTTCCAGAACATGTACATTTACAAATTGGAAGAAGTTAAATGAAGAATGCAGATTGGAAAAGCTCTATGAACTAACGGAACAAAATTTAAGAAATACCATACGAATTTTACATTATAACATCGCACATGAAATTGAAGTGTATCGCATGTCATCCTCACTCATTCCGTTAGCCGCCCATCCGGAAGTTGAGTGGGAATATATCGATCCTTTCAGAGAATTATTTTTAGAAATCGGCACATTGGTCAAAAAACATAAGTTACGGGTCAGTTTCCATCCTGGACAGTACACGTTATTTACAAGCCCCCAAAAACATATAACCGCTAATGCTATTATCGATTTGACGTATCATTATCGGATGTTAGAAGCGATGGGTCTCCATGAGGACAGTACCATGAATATTCATGTTGGGGGTGCATATGGCAATAAGGAAGCTGCCATCGAACGTTTCGACCATAATTTTCCGAAGCTCGATCAGAATATCCGGATGAGAATGACGTTGGAGAATGATGATCGGACTTACACAGCTGAGGAAACGTTGAGAGTTTGTGAACGTCATGGCACCCCTTTTGTATTCGATTATCATCATCATTGGGCAAATTCTGTGGATACGGAGTTTGAAGACTTATTGCCACGGATTTTTGCAACGTGGGAGAGGACGGGATTAGTTCCTAAATTCCATTTATCCTCCCCTAAGTCCGAGAAATTGATACGGGCGCATGCGGATTACGTCGATATCGATTTTGCGATGCCTTTCATAAAAGCATTAAAGGCCTATGGCCAATCTGCTGATATCATGATTGAATCGAAAATGAAGGACCAAGCGGCCTTGAAAATCGTCGAAGAGGTAGGTAAAGCTCGTGGTTTTAAAAGGATTAAGGGCGGGACGATCGAGGCATAGGTGTTGGACAAACAATATGATACTTTTATCTTATAAGGGTTCCCCATATCGGAGGACCCTATTTATTTTGTGAAATTTTTGTCATACTATTCTTATAATCTCTTAGAGGAGTATACATACCAGTAGTAATACCTCAATTGAAGAACTCAATACTCAGAATGGGGGAAATGTAAACATTGAAGAATTTGAGAGCAACATTGACAGTCATGATTGCTTTATTACTAATGTTATCAATCGGTGCAGCTCCAACAGAGGCCAGTCACTTTTCAGATTTGAAGGGTGAAGAACAAACGGAAGCAGTCCATTCCCTCGTCGAAAAGGACATTATTAAGGGGTATGAAGATGGCACTTTCCGACCGAATACTCCGGTTTCAAGAAGCCAAGTCGTAAAGTTTTTGGGAAGATGGCTGCAATATAACGGCTACATGGTTCCGGAGGATGCTGCAACCGAACGTCGTTTTGAAGATGTAGATCTAAAAAACGATGTTGAATTAGCTAATCTGGCCGCTTTAGTCCAGGAAGAGAGTATTTTCTTAGGATCTGAAGGGTATTTGGACGGTTCGGGAACAATGCAGCGTAAACATATGGCGTTAGTATTAGTTCGTTCTATTAAATCAGTCTATGGAAATGACTTAATCCAAGAATATAAGGCTGCTAACTTCCAGCCGACCGTGAAAGATTTGGACAAAGCGGGTGGCGTTGAACAGAAGGAAGCGATTATCGCCTTAGACTATGCAGATTTGACGAATGTGGAAGTGTTTAATCCGTCTGGTACGATCACGCGTGGACAGTTTGTTGCATTTTTACATAGAACAATTGAAAAATATCATCAAAATGGGACAGAGGAAGAGACTCCATCTTTGCCAGCCTTCGATCCTGCAGGATCCAATACGATTACGATTGCCTCAGGGACTCCACTCTATAGTTCCCGAAATATGAAAAATGTCATTGGAACTTGGCAAGATGGTGAGCGTCCAGTTATTTTCAATAGTATAGAAGACGAAGGAATACTCGTAATTCGTATTGCCGGCGAAAAATACTATATTTTTTCGAATCAAGGAACTATACAAACGGAACGACCTGTTTCAGACGTGGGAGAAGCAATCGGTGCGGTCCGTACAACGAACGATTTTACGATATTGAGTGAACCTCATGGCAGAGTATTGATGAAAGGTTTACGCCAAACAAATGTTGAAGTTTTGCGTGTGGAAAACGGTTTTTATGTGGTAGAAACAGCTGCTGGTATTGGCTATATTCCGATTAATCAAGCTGCACCTAATAGCAAAAGTAACTTGATCATACATACGGATACACCGTTATTGATCAAATCCGGAAGTACATATAATCAAATTGGTACATTGAAAGCGAATGCAGTGGTCAAGCCTAATGGAGCTTCAGGTCAATATAGAGTTATTTCAGCAAACGGCAAAAGCTACTTTTTCGATCAAACTTCAGCTTTAGAAACAACAAAAACAGTATCACTTGGTAAGCTTATTAAAGCGGTTTTTCCAACACGGTTAATAGCAGAGAAAGATGCAACGATTAAAACAGCAAGCGACCAACTTGTCGGGACTTTGAAAAAGGGGCAGGATGTAACACTGCTAAATATCGACGGTCAAGCAGGTTTGATCGAATTTGCAGGTGGAACAGGAAGGGTCAACTTAAGTGAATTTATTCACAGTGATTTAGTTTCACCGAAAAAGAGTATTACGCATAAAGAAATGTCATACCATTTAAAAGTGATTTCGATGTTGTATCCCGAATTCACCGAGTTAGTCCAAATTGATACATCAACGGAAGGCCGGGCAATCTATGCTTTGCGATTAGGAAACGGGAAGAAAGAAATCTTAATGGATGCCTCGATGCATGCCAGGGAGCATATGACGACCAATGTCCTCCTGGAGATGATCGATCAGTATTCATACCATTATGTACGCAGTTCGAAGTTCGGGTCCTACAATGTAAAGAGATTGTTAGACCAAACAAAAATTTGGTTCATTCCGATGATGAATCCGGATGGGGTCACATTGGTACAAGGCGGACCAAATGCAGTGAAAAGCGGCAGCTCCGTTCGGAAAATCAATAACAGCACCAATTTTGCACGGTGGAAAGCGAATATTCGGGGAGTGGACTTAAATCGAAACTTTGAAGGTGGCTGGCGATACGAAGATACAACAAATGGTCCAGCCTATAAAAATTATAAAGGACCTTTTGTGTTTTCGGAACGGGAATCGAAAGCTTTCCGTAATTTCGTTTCCGAACATACTTTTAAGTCTTATATTTCCTACCACTCTTCCGGACAAATCATTTATTGGTCACATAACCAAGGAGCTTCAGCAGCTAAACGGGACCGTGCTTTGGCTACCAAAATCAGCGGTGTAACGGGTTATAAAGTTATGGCACCATTGAATGACAAAGGGTCAGGAACTTCAACGGATTGGTTCATTCAGACATATAAAATGCCAGGCATCACGGTGGAAATTGCACCATTCGTAGGTGAAAAACCGGTGCCGATCAGTTACTGGGATCGGGTTTGGGCTCAGAATAAAACGATAGGTTTATTGTCAGCCCAAGAAGCCAATGCACGATAATGGAATTTTTAGGAAATCAGTTTTGCTTGTGAGCGAGGCTGATTTCTTTTTTTGTGTGAACTCATCTGGACTTTAAAATTTCTTTTGCAGGTGCAAACTCATCTTTTGCGGTTCCGGAGCAATCTTTTGCACCTCCCTAAAGAATGTTCTTCCTATCTAATAACTGTTGAAGTAAAATAAATCGGTAATCATTCCAATGGGGTGGATGGGGGAATAATAGAATGAGAAAGCTGATTTTAGTAGAAGGACTGCCTGGCTCGGGAAAAACAACGACTGCCCAATTAATAGCCGATCAATACAAAGAGAAGGATTATGATGTTCGCCTATTTTTAGAAGGGAATACTCGGCATCCTGCTGATTATGATGCAGTTTCATACTTTACGAGTAAGGAGTTTGAACACTTCATCGGTCAATACTCCTCACTCGCGCGTCAGATTGAACAACATGCAGAAGAAAGGCCAGACGGAATGATTGTAAGATGGGCACATTTGAAGCAAGATATTGGAGATCAATTTGAGTTGGTCCGTGATGAATTACTTCCTCGTGATATTTACGAACTTCCATTGGATTTACATATGGAACTGATGGTAGACAGTTATGAACGTTTCGTTGATCAGGCAATGGTCGAAGATGCCCTTTATATCTTCGAATGCTGTTTCATTCAAAACCCAGTCACGATTGGTTTGATTAAGTATGATGCAACTGAGGAAGTGATCACTTCATATGTAGAACGCCTGGCGAAAATCATTGAGCGCTTGGATCCTTTACTCATATACGTTGAACAAGACGACATCCGAAAGTCTTTCACGAAAGCATTTCATGAACGGCCGAAGGAATGGGCGGAAGGTTTTGTAAACTACTATAATAACCAAGGGTATGGAAAAACAATCGGAGCGGAAGGGTATGAAGGAACGCTCAGCGTACTACAAACCCGAAGTGATTTAGAAAATCGGATTTTCGAACAGTTACCGATGGAAAAATTAAGAATCAATAATTCTGCTTTTAATATGAATGGCATTAAAGAAACCTTAAAGAAAATATTAGATTAAAAATAAAACGCTCCTCCCACAAAACGTGGAGAGGAGCGTTTTTGCGGAGCGGGAATAGAGGATCGAAAATACGAGGCAAGAAGGAACTGGCATCTATGTTAAAATGAAAGAATGTGTGAACGAAAGAATAGTAGTTACTTTCAGCTTAGGAGTGGACATCAGTGAATAAAAAAGACATTGCGAATTTCCGCAAACAATTCAAAGTAGATACAGAATTATTAAAAATACAGGACGTCTTTTATGTGTATATCGTGAAGGAGTCTGACGTCATTTACCATCATGAAAGCATTCCGTTTGAAATGCTGGAAAAGGAACAGCAGGAGTTATTCATCGATAGCTTCAAAAGTGTCCTAACTGGACAATTGGACGAAAAGTTATTTGAATTGAAGTTCCAGCGTGATGTGGAAAATAGCAGCCAACTCATTCTCCATCAAGGATTATTGGCAAGCGATACAGAAGACTGGAAAGCGCAAATGCTCCGGATGGTTGAGAAGATGATGAAGGACAAGCAATATGAGATGGATGTTGTCATTACATTTGTCCGGGGAGAATATCGGAAACCAGTAAAATCAAGGAATGACGAGGCTGAAGTAAGTGAAATGGATTCCGTGTATTCTCATTCCTTTATTCTTTGCAGTGTCAACAAAACCCAAGAACCGAGAAAAGAATTACTCTTCGATTATGCGGAAAAAGGATTCAAATATAATATCGTCGTCGATCCAATCATCAATTTAAAAGCGCCAATCAATGGTTTCTTATTCCCCTGCTTCACTGATCATTATGCCGATGTGAATCACGTGCTATATGCAGCGGGGAAAAAATATGAATTGGACGATCATTTTATTTTAGACGTATTGAATGCTGAGGAAACGATGACTGCCCAAGACGATAAGATCATCTTCGAGGAAATTGTGAAAAAAGTGGCAGGAGATCAACTAAGTACATCGACTCTCTCCAACATGTATGATGAGATTAATCGTGTGATTGAAGAAAATGAGGAAGAAGAAATACCGAAACTGGACTATAAAGATGTAGAGAAGGTCTTAAAAAGCAGTGGTGTACAGGATGTGGATACGGAAAAGGTAGAATTCGCATTCAAGACTGTGTTGGATGATTCCCAATACGAGTTGAAAGCGAGTAACATCATACCAAAACCTACATCGAAGTCCATCAAAATCAAGACGAAATTAGCGGATATTGCGGTAAGTCCACAAGACTTGCGATACGTTCGTCAAGTCATGTTGAATGGAAAACTATGCTTAGTGATCGAGTTGGAGGAAAATACGGTCATTGAAGGTTTCCACATGATTCCGGAAGCATTAGTTGAAAAGTCGAAGGTTGAGCAGGAATAATTTAGATGCATGCTAAAAGAAGAGAGTTAGAAAATCGATCTAAGATTTTCTAACTCTTTTACTTAATTAACGTTTTTCAGTTTTTCATCAAGCAATTCAAATGCTTTCTGTAAATCTTCTTTCGGTACTGATTCGTATAAATCCCCGATGCTTACTTCATATGAACACTCATTCTCGTTAACCTCTTTAACATAGCCCGTCAATCCAATGTTAGACTCCTCATAAACACCTATCAGCACATTCTCGACACTATCTTTCGGCTTTTTAATATGAACATGGAACATATTCGAAACAATTTCTTGTGGTACTGTAAACACGTCATGGCATGAATTATAAAGGGATGCTAACTCAGTAGCCTCTTTATAGTACTGTTCAAACTTATCTTTCCGTTTTTCGTAATAGTAGTCCGAACTAATAATGTATGGATAAAGACTGATTAAATCGCCACCGTGGCGTCTTTTCCATACCTTAGATTCTTCAGTAAATGAATCTTCACCAGCAAGAATTGCTCCCGCAATGCCGCCGATTCCTTTGTAAAATGAAATATACACGCTATCAAATAGACTGCACACTTCTGCAGCAGTTTTTTGATAAAACGGCAATACTTCAAATAATCTTGCTCCATCCAAATGGAGTTTGATACCTTTTTGACGACAATAATTAGAGATTTGTTCGAGCGTTTCAAAGCTTGGCAACTGGCCGCCAATCTCCCGTTGTGGTAACTCAAGTAGAATACACGCTACATCCTCATTCAATTTCAATACATCATCGAATTCTATCACTCTGTGTGAATCTGCAAGATAGAACGTCTCAATATGATGTAATTCCTTTAACCCGTCTTCTTCGTGAATTTCCAAATGGGATAGTGGGTGATAGGCCACTTTATTTACACCTTTTCGGTCACACCATATGCGTAAAGCGATTTGTTGAGCCATCGTGCCGCTTGGGAAAAAAACAGCAGATTCTTTTCCTAAAAGATCGGCCATCTTTCGTTGGAAGTCTTCTATTATTTGACCCTTCCCATATATATCACTTTCGAGTGAGTCATCCACTCCTTCTAATGAGTCCAGGAGTACTTTAAGGTTTCTTTTACCGTTACCACCGACCTGATACGTTGTTTGTTTAAAAACTTCTATTAATGACTTTGCCATTGTGTGTATCCCCTAACTTTTGTTTTGTTCATAAGTATAACAAAGCCATTGCATTAAAGGATTAATGTTATTTTTGTTGAATAAAATAAAAGGGAAGCTTCGTTCGTTATTGAAAATTTTGTTTGGGGTGAGAAGTTGGGAAAATATATAAGTATTTTTATATTAATAATGATGGTTAATGCTTTTTTGTTTATAGCTTTAGTTAGTTTATTGAATGGGAAATATGAGGAAACATCAATTTACGTTTTTGGGATTATTATTGTTATTTTGCTTTCGGCTTTACTCACTGTACTCTTTTACATTGCAATCTTATTAAAGGAAAAGTTGTAACTAATTTTTTTGAGGTTTATTGGACTGGTTGAGAAATTATGGAACTATTTATCGATACAAGTTTAATAACGATAGAGTTGATAAAGAAGAAATTATATTAGAGGATATCAATATTCTTAACAATCGCAATGGTGACATAAAGGAGATATCTAATGGACTACAAAATCGTATTTTTTGATGTGGATGGGACTATTACTAATCATTTGGATGGAACGATTCCGGAAAGCACTAAGAATTCAATTAGAGAATTATTAAACAGTGGAATTAAAGTGGTAGCTGCAACAGGAAGACCATTATCTATGTGCAAAGAATTAGTGGAGTTGGGAATAGATACTTTTATTACAGCTAATGGGGGCTATGCAAAGCATAAGGATGAAGTGATTCATAAGATTCCGCTGGATAAGCAAATTCTCCAGGAAGTATTTGAATTTGCTGCTAAAGAAAATCATGCTCTTTCCTTTTATACTGAGGAATTTAGTATGAACGGCATAAATGACTCAAACATACTAAAGGCACTAAAGGAAACATTGTCATTAAACGAGTATCCTTCTACAAACACGGTAGTTCACAATGAAGAAGTATATTTAATGTGTTTATTTGCGAATGATGAAGACGTACAAAAATACATAAACAGATTTCCTCACCTGACTTTTAAAAGATGGCATCCTTACGTATTAAATGTTCTACAACATGATGTCTCAAAATCAATCGCCATTCAAAAAGTTTTGGACTACTTTGGAATTGAACGATCGGAAGCGGTAGCTTTTGGGGATGGTGAAAATGACATAGATATGTTGGAGCTTGTGGGTCTTGGAGTTGCCATGGGGAATGCAGGTGAAAGACTGAAGAGTATTGCCAACTATGTAACTAAAAATTCCAGTGAGAATGGTATTGAATTCGCACTTGAAAAGTATGGTTTGATCCAAATGAAAACGGTAAAGGTATTCAACTAAAGGCATTTTAGTAGGAAGGAAGAGTAGTTAAGACACGAATGGAGGGAATATTTATGGGTTTTTTTGAGATAATCGTAGTTATCTTAACTGTTTTTGGTTTCTACTTCACACTTACATTTTTCGAACATTTAAAATCTGGCGAGCAAAGAATAGTAAGACAATCAAAATTAGCGGCTGTAATTTGTATTGCTCTGGCTTTAATCTTGTGGTTCCCGCTATAAAACGCGACTGGCTAGTTGAAGAAAGGTAATACAGAAAAAAGAAGATTTGTTCATATATGAGACTATTTTTTTTATAGAGAAATGGGTATTAAAAATGACAAGACGAGGTACTGGAATTGCGTTTATAGCTATATCTGCTTTTTTAATATCCACGAAATATATAAGTGCTACGATCACTGTTTATGAAGACGGAGTAATTCAATATGACGATAAAGGAATACCGGGAAGGCTTTTGCAGTGCACCAATCCAAAGAAGGATACGAGATATTCTATCAGAATATCCTTCATGCTATGAAAACATACGAGAAAAATGAGCATTAAGACCGGATCGTTCGCTGGCTTGATCGGTATTTTCCGGAGTTTACACAAGTCTATCCAACCTTCGGGAAGATGGCCTTTGCTACTCTCGAGAAAACACCGTTACCACAGGATATCGTAGGAAAAACGGCTGAAGAGTTAGTCATCATAAGCATCGCAGAAATCCATTGTGCATCGAATAATGGATAAAAAAAGCTTATGTTTTTCATTAGTTTTAGCGAAGCGTACTCTCGCTTTGGTAATAAAAACAATAAATTCAAAACTATGTTTATAAATAAGGAGAAAAATAAATGTAATCCATAAGAAACAACCCAAGCTATAAGTAGTTAATGTAGATATCCCTCATAAACAAAGGAGAGCTGAAAATGAGAAAACTTGTTCTGTTTTTGCACACATCGCTTGACGGTTTTGTTGAAGGGCCAAACGGTGAAATGGACATTGGCTGGGTTTCCTATGATGCCGATTTGGAGAAACACGCGAAAGAAATTCTGAGTACTGCCGACACTGTCATTTGGGGACGTAGGACTTATCAGATGATGCACAGTTACTGGCCATCTGTGCCATTGAATCCATCAGCTTCGCAGCATGAACGGAATCATGCCGAGTGGATAGAAAAGACAGCTAAAATCGTGTTTTCCACGACGTTGGAGGAAGTCGAATGGAATAATTCCAGACTCGTGAAAGAAGATGTCGAGGAAGAGATCAATAACCTCAAACAGCAGCCAGGCAAGGATATGGTCATCCTCGGCAGTCCAAGGTTCGCACATTACCTTATGCAGCTTGATTTAATTGATGAGTATAAAATTACGGTTTCTCCCGTCTTGATTGGAAAGGGGTTGCCGTTATTCCAAGGTCTCAAGGAGAGGATCAATCTTAAGCTAATCGAAAACAAGACCTTTGATTCTGGAGCCATAGGTCTCGTTTACAAGACGATAAGATGACTTCGTCACTTAAGATGAGGACGCTAACGGGAGAAGATAGCTTAATTAACCGCCTTTTCACAAAGACGGTTTTCTTATGGTCAAATATCATTTAACATAGCCAATAATAAAAGTGGAGACACCTGGAGACAATTTATTGATAGTGACGAAGGACCAAGTGATTGGGAAATGATAACTTTGCCTATGGAATGTCGTCTATAATGTTTTTCTTCTTCAACTACCATGAAAATAAAATTCCCTGATCAACAGAATTTGGCAACACTAAAACAGACGCTTCTCAGTCAATTTTTTAAAAAAGGGGAGAGCGCCAAATCTTTAAACTATTAAGGGTTTATTGATTGGATTAAGATGCATTGGGCTCGGTTAAAGAAACGGTGTATCCTAAACTTTCAAGCCTTCGTAGCGAATGCCGAACGATCGATTGCTGTCTCTTTTTATCAAAGTAATCCTCACCTAAGTCTACGTACATTTCTTTACGGGTTAAGAGATAATAGGCGATACGTAAGATGGCATGAGCGACGACAATTCCTGCCCGTTTCTTTCCTTTTCGTGCAGCGATGCGTCGATACAGTGCTCCAAGATAGTTTTTTGAACCACGGACTGAATGGGCTGCCTCTATTAATGCTGATCTTAAGTACTTATTGCCCTTTTTGGTTTTGGATGATTTCCTTTTTCCAGCGCTTTCATTGTGTCCGGGGACTAATCCTGCCCAAGAACACATGTGGGCCGCGCTTGGAAACTGCTTCTTAATGTCAGTCCCGATTTCAGCTAAAATCTGCTCAGCCATCCTGGTCGCTATGCCGGGAATTGAATCCAAGCGTTCTACATCCTCTTGAAAGGGACGTACCCGTTGAGCGACTTCTTCGTCTAACATCTCGATCTGTTCAGTTAAGAAATCGATGTGTTTTAGAATGGTTTTCAACATCAGGCGTTGATGAGGATTGATATATCCTTTAAGAGCTAAGGCAAGTTCGTCTTTCTTCTTTTTCATTGAACGACGTGCAAAGTTAGCAAGTTTTTCAGGATCTTCTTCGCCGTCGGCGATGGCATCCAACATATCTCTTGCCGAAACACCCATCACATCAGAAACGACAGAACCTAATTTGATATTCGCTCCTTCTAATACCTTTTGAATACGATTAAGCTGTCTCGCACGTTCTTCAATGATGCTCCGACGGTAGCGAACAAGCTCACGTAATTCTCTTTGTTCTCGATCAGGAATATAACTCGCTTTAAGTAGACCATGACGCAAAAGCTTGGCAATCCATTCGGCATCTTTGACATCCGTTTTACGTCCTGGTACAGCCTTCATGTGCTGAGCATTCACAACTAAAAAATCCATATTCTCAGCTTCGATCAAATTCACGATAGGCTTCCAGTAGACGCTCGTGCTTTCCATGGCAACATGCGTGCACTGATGTTGCTTAATCCAATCAACCAACTGTAGTAGGAATACAGTTTTAGTGGAAAACGTCTGAATCTCCTTTCCTTCTGGAGTAATGATGCAAGCAGTGATACTGTCCTTATGGACATCCATACCACATGCTCTTTCAATGACTACTTCCATTGAAACTTCATCCTTTCTACGGCTCGCAATATGATTAGAGGCTGGTGCAGCAACCAGAATAGGATTAATCTACCATGTGTGCTTCCCGTAAGGGAGCGACAGTCAGTGGTGCACCGTGGTCGTTGGAGTCAGACTATAGGATGGGCTCTCACGCACCATAGTTGATCGACCTTCCTCTCCCAGCCGTAGAAATCTATACCCAGGATATAAACATTTTCATTCCCTGTGGTGCAGCACTGATTTTACGCTGCATGAGTGGCTATAGTGGGCTTTAGAGAAAGCGTATCTTTAAAGCTTCTTCTTTATTTAAATGTGTCTCAAGAGAATAGCTTACTAAAAAAACTGAAACCTTTTTTCGCTCAAGGTCGTAGAAAAGTTATAAATAATCAGGAGGCGGTAACGGTGACAAAGACAGAAACTGTACTTTTTAATGTCTCAGCCAATTTGAAAAAAGGAATTGAAACAGTTGGTGGTAAGTTAAAAATTACAGATGATGAAATCATTTTTACTCCTCATAAACTGAATGTACAAAGTGCACCAGTAACAATTAATATCGGAGAGATCAATAGAATCGAAAAAAGAAATAATTTATTTATTGTCCCTAACGGTATGTCTGTCATTGTAAAAGACGGTACTGAGTATAAGTTTGTCGTTAATAAGCGGGACAAATTGGTTGATCATTTAAATCAAACAATAGCCTCAAAATAAAATTTGAGGTTACGCCGGAAAATTTTTTACGCCAAACAACTCGTTTGGCGTTTTGTAATTTTTTTCAAGTAACTATAATACGTAAGGAGTTATATATGTTTAATAAGCATGGAATTTTAGTCAGTTTGTTAATGCTATTTGTAATGGTTCAATTATTATCTGGATGTTCAAAGGGAATTGATGCAAAGGAAGCAGAGGACATAGCGATTCAAACCGCTATAGCAGAAGGTTATGCAAACCCCCGATTATTTACAAAGTACAATGTAGAGACTGACCAAGTATATCAATTTTCTATTAAAGAAAATAAGGATCTAAAAACTTGGAAAGTAACATTAATCACAGATGAAAGAGAATACGTAGAGGGCATGCTTGGAGATATTGTTTATTTTATAGATATTCAAAACGGTGAAATTGTAGATAAGATTAGTGGAGTAGATTGATTTTGAATGTCAGTCGGGAGTAATCTACTTTTTTTGACGGGTGCTAATCCTGAAGGGATTGATGCCCTTTTGAAATTATAAGTACTGATTGGAGGCTGATGATGGTGGAGAACGAAATCTATGCGTATCACTTGGTTACTAAGAAAAAGTTCAGTCTTGGTCAGACAATTAACTTCGACGAGAACCAAAAGAATACCTTGTATAGCTTCTTTTTTGAAAGAGACCAAGTCAATTCTAAAGGCGAAGACTTCATTGATATTCTATACAGTCATTACTCTGATGAGGGATTGAACTTGAATAAAGAAAATGCTGAAGTTGCCATTAAATATGTAAGTCAGACAATTAGAGCTATTAGAGAAGTAATCGTGGAGATGGTGAGGCTACAAGAATACCCGGAATATCCTTCAAGATTATCCTGTTTATATGCTACAAAAAGCTATGAAGAGGCTTTGAAATGGAAAAAGGTGTTCGAATCTTATAACCGGAAGGTTCTACAAATTGTGAAACTACGAGTTAATGGAAGGTCGTTTGAAGGGGATGGAACCCTTTTGCCAAAGGAGGATGGGGTGCCTTTCTCCAAAAAAATAGAACAAGCAAGGGAATATTGGAGAGGAAACGTGAAAAATGAGCTTCCTGAACTTTTGGTTTGCGGGAAAATTGAAGTAGTAGAAATTATTGATGACTTCTCATGCTAAATACTATGCAATAAAAGACAATGGAAAAATTCTTGATTACATATAAAAAAGAGACATCCATTTCACAGAGGATGTCTCAATAATCTTCCAATCACGGAAACGGATTAATCGTCCAGCCTATAAAGAAGATGACAATGAGAAAGAAAATGAAATACAGGCTGATCAGTAATCCCCACAGTCCGAGTGGCCGGCTATGTTTCTTAAATAACGCAATGATTGCAAATAAGAAAGACAGGAACAGTAAAAGAGAAAATTGGTTTGATAGCGGCACATCGTAACCGGATAATATTGAAATATTAGCGATGGCCAATACAATTAAACCAATTACTACACTTAGCCATCCGACCCAACGGAAAATATCCTGTTTCAACGATTCCAATTCCATAATTTCACCTCTCCTACTTTCATAGCCCGGATCATGTCGGATCCTTGCAATGCTTCAATTTCATTCTTCGGACCCGTCACGACAACACCATATGTTTGGAAGCCATTGTTTTCAATGTAATTGATACGCTCTGGCAATTCCAAATTTTTGTGCGGGGATATTTCTTCTGCAATTGGCTCATACGGCACAAGCCCTTTCAGCATATCCAAAAATGTTTCTTCGTGCGATCTGGAACCTCTGAACGGAGACCAGTAAGTATTGTCCGGTTGTACCGGATAACCGATCGGGGAGACGAGTTCGCCATTTGCACTGATGAGGTCGTCCTCAACGCCTGTATAGATTGCAGCCCACGTAACATCCACGTTGTTCATAGCTTTTTCCACTTCGTCTACCGAGTATAATTTGCTAAGTGAAAGATAAGCTTCTACAACCGTTTCGTCTGGCAAGCCGGATAACACACGCCATTCTCGTTCACTGAAGAATTCCATCTGATTATTCGGATGAACGAGCCACTGGTTCGTCTGTGTTGGATTTTTTGGGTACACCTTCTCCAACTTAGAATCGATCTCTTTATTAACCAAATCATTTAAGACAAATTTTAAATCATATGTTTTAGCCGGGTACACTTCGCCACCGATCTGTTTATATTGTTGAAAACCGAGATCCATGGAGAACAAGGAGAAATCCATATCGAACTCCAACTCCTCTAACGTCGTGTTTGGCTCGGTAATATAAAGTGTATGGCTTGTGATATCCATTAAAGTTGTCGATTTCGTCCCGAAAGCATAGTAGAAAAACGTCATCATATAGCAAGTCGGAACGATAAGCAATGCAACGGTGATTGTCATAAGGACCATCCGCCATTTAGAAGAAGTGATCGCTTTTTTTACATTTCTCACTCCGTTTTTTGGTTCGAGAGTTTCCTTCTTTGCGTCATTGATCAATTTATCGTAGGAATCCATTAGTTCGCCTCCTCGGCTAATAGTACACGCAGTTTCTTTCGTCCACGTGACAGATGGCTTTTCAATGTGTTCAAATTCAAGTTCAAGATTTCTGCAGCCTGTTCATTTGTACAATCATGGACATCACATAACAGAATTGCCTGTTTTTCAATCTGCTTAATCCGATCCAAGTAAAGTAGTAACCTTTGGAAGGAGTCATTCTCCATTACGACTGTTTCAGGAGTCTTCAAGTCAATCATGTCGAAATCCTCTTTTGGGGCGACCTGTTTCTCTTTACGGTAGCGATCTATGTATGTATAATAGCCAACCTTGAAAAGCCAAGGCTTAATTTCTTTTATGTCGCTGGTTAGCAGGGCTATATATGCTTTCGTAAATGTCTCTTGCAACAAATCTTCTGCTTCTGCATGGTGTTTAGTCAGTGAAAATAAGTAACGGTATAAGTCATTCACATAAGTTATGTAGATCTCTTCAATCTCCATCCCTACCCACCTTTCACTGTATCCACGAGTGGCAATTCAAAATGGTTGCAAAGAACATCAAAAAATTGAACCCGCTCTATTAAACTAACAGATAATTGTTTCTTAATCCTCTTAACCAATCAACTATTAACTTAAACAGCTCACATTTTATAGGAATGTTTCTATGTATTATTAATCAAATATTCATACTAATCAAAAGGCGATAATGATAACATGGAAATGTATAGTTGACGAGGGGAAGTTGAACAGAAAAGGCTTTATGTACTTTTTGTTGAACTTATTGTACTAATGCGGAAGATTAGCGAAGAACACAATAAGGAGGGGAAATGATGGTAAGGATTTCAGCTAAATTGGAAGTTTTAGTAGGGATATTAACACTTTTAACAGGGTTACTTTATTTATTTCGAGTATTTGGTCCCACTGAATCTGAAGTTATTACATGGGGACTTTTAGCAGTAATTTTAGGTGGTGTTTTTGTTTTATTGAGTACTACCAAATTCCCAAATTTCATGAAAATGATTGTTGCATGTTTACTGGTGGTCATTCAAATTCCAGCCATAATTTTATGGGTATCATTTCATGGCAGCGGAATATCTGATGGCACACCAAAAAGTAATTTTGTAGCACATTGGATTTTCGCTTTTCCGCATATGATGATTGTAGTTTTAGGTATACTTTTAGTTTTTTCTCTAATCGACAGAAAAACAGAGAAATCATTAAACTAAGCACGACAGTCTATTTTAGTTAAGAAATTAAAATTCACACTTTTAAGGGAGGAAAGATTGTTGGTACAGAACACTTCAAATATATACAATCCACCAAAACATATCGTTTCAGCAGCAACTATTGTACTTAATGAGGAAAATGAACTTCTATTAATTAAGGGACCTTGGAGAGGTTGGGAAATGCCAGGCGGGCAGGTTGAGGAAGGGGAATCATTGAAAGATGCTGCAATCAGGGAAACTAAAGAGGAGACAGGTATTGATGTTGAGATTTTAAAATTTTGCGGGATATTTCAAAATGTAAGCAAATCAATTTGTAATACGTTGTTCTTAGCTAAGCCCATAGGAGGCGAATTGACCACGTCATCAGAGAGTTTAGAAGTAGGATTCTTTCCGATTGAGCAAGCATTAGAGATGGTAACTACATTGAATTTCAGACAAAGAATTGAATACTGTCTGGATGAAAGCTCTCATCCATTTTACATAGACTTTTGATTTTTTTACTTTTGATATTAGAATAAATAACTCTAAAAATCTTAATACAATAACAGGACTTTGTTCCATTATAGGATTAAGGTCCTTTTTTGTTGAATACTTTAACTAATGGCTTAAAGATATTTTTGTGAAAAAGACTAACAAAGGGGGTTTTTTTATGGTGTTAATTTTATTGATTTTGTACGGAATTATTACGGGGATTTTTATTTCAAAGAGAAAAATGAAAATTTCTCAAGCAGTCATACCAATGATGGCCTTTACAATTCTTTCAAGTGTTGCATTAGGCCAAAATTATACAGTTAGTTTAATTCCTGAAGCTAATGATGGGATAGGTATTTCTAATTTTTTTGCTGCATTTTTATTACCTGAAAACGGTTGGACTAGTGAGATGTTTTTAGCGAAATATGAATTATATTTGGGTATTTCAATTGCGTTAATTCTTTTATACTTCACACTTGTGATTGTAGATATGACAAACTCGAAAGTTAAAGCATAAGGGTCTTTATTATTGTGCTAGCATTGAGGGTAGGTTTAAGAAGACTTTTTACCGAACTAATAGGTAAAAAAGAAAGGCGGAAATATGAGTAAGATCATTAATTACTATAATCAATTTGATGAGTGGGGAAGACTTGAACGTGAACCTATTGAATTCCAAGTTAATTGGCATTATATAAAAAAATATATGCCCGAGAATGGCTGCATTCTTGATAATGGAGCTGGACCAGGAAAATACGCAATGGAACTTGCTAAAGACGGTTATAAGGTAACATTGACCGATTTAACGCCAAGATTAGTGGAAGTTGCAAAAAATAAAGCAAAAGAACTTGATATAGAAGGATGCTTTGAGGGATTTTATACAGCTGATGCCAGAGAACTTACTATGATTAAAGATGCACAATTCGACTCTTCATTAATGCTTGGTCCTATGTACCATTTACAGGAGGAAGATGACCGTATTAAAGCAGTTAAAGAGTTAAAAAGGGTGACAAAAAATGGAGGACTGGTTTTTGTTGCTTTTATGCCAAGAGTAAGGCACATACTGACATCACTTTTATTCCCCGAGAATTGGAGACCAAATGATAACTTGGACACAATAAACCAGTTTTCCAAAACAGGGTGCTTTAATCACGCAGAAGAAGGACGTTTTACAGGTGCGTATTATTTTAATATAGAAGACATTAATCCATTTATGGAATCACAAGGATTTGAAACATTAGACTTAATAGGATCTAATGTTGGTGCTATTTTAAACAATGACAGTTGGAATTACTGGAGAGGAAAAGGTGATGAGGAAGTAACAAAAATTATCAATTTACTAAAAGAAAAAGCTACAGACCCATACATACTTGGAATTTCATCTCACCTTCTTTACATCGGTAGGAAGAAGTGATTTTAGTATTTTCCTTGTTTAACTATAAGGGAGTTGAATCATTAAAGGATTTAGGCCCTTTATTGTTGAATCCTTTAGCTAAAGAGGCAGGATAATTTAAGCGAGAGTAAGAGGAGATTGAAATGCAGAAAGTTATCGAGAAACTAAAGGAAATTGAAACAGGGGAAATCGGAATAATTATTTATTCTAATTTTAAACAAGAGATAGTTTTGTCATTAAATAAAGAATTGATCGTCCCTTTAGCTTCTTCCGCTAAAGTTGCAATTGCATTTTGTATTGGGAAGTTCGTAGAGGAAAGACACTTTAAATGGAATGATCTTGTCAAAGATATTAGTTTTAACCCAAATGAAGATAGTAATCAGATATACCCTCACTTTCAAAATAGAGACGCCTTAACATTAGCAGAAGCCGTAGAAGTGATGATAGCCTGTCACGATAGTTACGTTGCTAATAGAATCGTTGAAATCTGTGGTGGTTGGAAAAGTATTGATAAAAAAATAAAATCATATTTCAGTAAAATTAATATTACTCAAAATCCAAGGGATCTTCATAACAACGGAGAAGTGAGCCAACTGTTAGAACTTTTGCGATTGATCTTTCAAGGATACAAAAATAATCCAGAACTATGGATTCCAATTATTAATGGTTTAGTTAGGCAAAGAGGTGAGGTCGAAGGAATACCGACCCAGTTCTTGAATCATATGACGGGTGGATTAGATAATGTTGTAGTTGATATTGGAATAATGGGAGAGTTCTCTCGAAATCCATTATTATACGTGTTGGGTGCAAAGAATTTACCTAATAGATATACAGACAAAGTGGCAGATGACAAAATTATTTATGCTCTAAAGTTACTGTATGATGAGTATTTGAAAGAACAAGGATAATTTCGAAGTCGATATTCAACTAATGTTGGTGTTGAACCCAAGAAGGAATTGATGTTCTTTTTGTTAATCTACGAAACACTAAAGAAGATTTAGAAAGGAACAGAAAATACATGATTACAAAGTACGTTAATTGGGGAGAAGCAAAAGTAAAATTAACTTGGAAACGTGAAAATCAACTCCCTCCAAGAGAACTTATAACGAGTGTTCATGGATTTTGTTTTAAAGATCATAATCTTTTATTAGTGAATTTAAATCATAGAGGTTGGGACTTCCCAGGGGGGCATATTGAGTTAGAAGAAAGCCCAGAAGAATGTTTTAAGCGTGAGGCATATGAGGAAGGATATGTTACAGGTAGTTGCTCATTTTTAGGGTATATAGAAGTTGACCACAATAATAACCCACTATGGGATGAAAATGGTCCTTACCCCAAAATAGGCTATCAATTATTTTATCGCATGGATATTAACCAATTGCATGAATTTAATGCCCAGTATGAGTCTGGAGAAAGAATTCTAATAAATCCCCATGAAGTAATAAGGTACTATCATGATTGGAATGAACTGTACCAAGAAATACTTGAATATGCGTTAAGGCAAAAATAATTCTCCTTCAACAACAGGGACGTTGATCTATTAAAGGATTAAGGTCCTTTTTTGTTGAATAGTTTATTTAATGCAATAGGGCGTCCAACAAGTATTTAAGTCCTTAGGGAGAAATAAATAACACTATTAAAAAGTACTGTATTTAGAAATTGAGATAATAAAGGGAGTTAGTAAAGTATGAAACCATTACAAGGGAAGATTGCTGTTGTTACAGGTGCATCCCGCGGAGCTGGTAGAGGAATAGCTTTCGAACTAGGCAGTGCAGGAGCGACGGTGTATGTGACTGGCCGAAGTGTAAAGGGAGCTACAACTGATAATAGGCCAGAAACCATTGAGAAAACTGCTGATGGTGTTACTTCACGAGGAGGTAAAGGCATCGCGATACAATGTGACCATACAAGCGAAAGTGATGTAAAAAAACTATTTGAGCAAATTGAACGGAAACACGGTCGGATTGATATTTTAGTCAATAGTGTATTTGGCGGCTCCGAAAGTTCTTTGCCTTCAGGAGATGGACGGCGTTTTTGGGAGCGCCCATTGGAACATTGGAATGCTATGATGGTCGCTGGTCCGAAAGCTTATTTGCTGACTACTCGTTATGCAGTACCTCTAATGACCAAACACCGTAAAGGGGTAATTGTAAATATCACTTTCTTTATCAAAGACAAAATCTCAAGTAATTTATATTATGATTTGGCAATGAATGCTATCAATCGAATGACATTAGGGATGGCAAAGGAATTAAAAGACTATAATGTTTCAGCCATTGCTGTTTGTCCGGGTTGGATGAGGACAGAAAGAGTTATAGATTCAGGTTTCGGTCCAGAGGATGGAGCTACGGAAACAACAGCGTATGTAGGTCGTGCAATTGTTGCATTGGCCACAGACTCCACTATTTCAAAGTTTTCTGGTCAATCAATAATGGTGGCTGAACTAGCAAGAAAATATGGATTTACAGATGTAGATGGAACTCAACCTTTGCCGTTTGAATAACCCAGTTCTAAAAAAAAATTGTGAAATAGTGCATTTAAAATAACTCCTCAATTTAATCGAAAAGGTTCAAGCTCTAAGAAGCTGTGCTGTTAAACGCCTTTTAAACTATCAAATACTATTACTAAACAAGGAGGGGAAAAGATGAAAATTATGCAACAATGGACTCAAGAGGATACTGATTATATAAAGAAGAAAGTAATTGAGCATAATCTTAAGAATGTTCCTGAAGAAGTAAAACATCCAGTGAAAAACGTAAGTTTTATACTTAGAGATGAAAAAGAAAACATTTTAGGTGGAATAACTGGAACAATATTTTGGTATCACTTACATATAGATTTCTTATGGGTTGATGAAACCTTAAGGGGTAAAGGTTATGGAGAACAGTTATTACGAAGCATAGAGGAAATCGCCATGACCAATAAATGTAGATTAATTCAACTGGATACCTTTAGTTTCCAAGCACCAAAATTCTATCAAAAGTATGGTTATGAAGTAGTTGGAATAGTTGAGGAACATCCTACAAGAGAACATCAACAATATTATCTCCTAAAGAGATTGACTAATTAGTGTTCCACATATAAAGGCGTAGATCCATTAAAGGATTTACGCCCTTTTTGTTGAATAGTTTAATTTAACAGAACAGTGTGGCATTTAGTTAAATACTTTACTCATAAGAGAAGGGGGCGTGCATGATTAGCCAAGTCGAAAAGCAAGTAATTGATATTGACACTACTCCGGGTAAGAGAAAGTTTGATATGGAGAGGATGAACGAATGGACGAAGGAAGAGTGGGAAGCATGGGTCGGTACACCGGAAGACCATCAAGGTATTCAAATTGACCTTCTCGATGAACATGATTTTTACATTAGAATCTCAGGTATTGGCCTCCATGAGCCTACGAGGGAAACGATCGTATGGTTTGACGTGGAAAACAGAAAAGATACCGATATTCAAGTAAGGTTTAAGTGGATCCAAACTGATCAGATTAAGATGAACGTTGAATATGCACCTCCAGTAATTCTTGAAGCTGGATCAACTGTAAAGGATGTTGAAGTCCGAGTTCCTGATGAGAATTTAGGTAACTGGATACATGGAGAATTCCAGGTATTTGAAAATGAAACTAATCATTGTATAAGGGATATTGTCTTTAATATAAAGATTTATCATGACTAATGAAAAGGGGGTGTTGATCCGGGAAGGGATTGATGCCCTTTTTGTAGAAGTTGTAAAGCAAAAGAGGAAGTTTAGTGAAAGAACTATCACAATTTTAAACCTGAAAAATTAGGAGTGATTAGTTATGACACTTAAATGGTTGTGGATATTGGTGATTGCGTTTAGTGTTTTAGAATGGGTTTCCCTTCCATTCATAGCAGCATTTACGGAAAAGCTGTACCAAGTAGTGGACGCTATATTCATTATTGCTTTTATAATTTACCCAATTTTTTACTTCATTTCTTTATTGCTATTACAAAAGGAGATTAGAAAAGTGGGTGCAGTAATCTTACTTATTCCGCTAATCATATATGCACCTTTGTTAATAAGTCTGCAACCATTGATTAAGTAAGTGTATTACATATTGATTTTGCTACGGGGGTACATATGAAAACTCATTATTATTTAGGATGGTTTAACAATTCTTTTCCAGAGAAACTGAGCAAGGTGTTACAGGAGGATATAAAACAAAGAAAGTTGCTCGTTATGATCAGCTCGAATCCATTTCATTATGAAAATGTTGGTTCTGCTGAACGCTCGTGGCTCGACCAGGCTGGCATTACGTTTGAAGAATATCGTTTAATTAATTAACGAGTGCAGAAGGATGATGCCCAAAAAATGATTCAAAATGCTTCAGTCATTTTCTTGTTGGGTGGAGATACGATTAAACAAAATGAGTTTTTGGTTGAATATGAATTATCGGATTCGATTAAAGGTAGCAATGGCGTTGTAATCGGGGCAAGCGCTGGTGCCATCAACATGTCAGCTAAATGGTTATGCTCAAAAAACTTTGGATATGAAGTTGAAATCAGCACTGTTTACGATGGAATCGGTCTGGATAATTTCTCCGTCCTGTCTCATTTTGATCTTGAAAATAATATGGCGATGGTTCAAAGCGAACTATCTTTCCTATCGGAAGAGATGGATGTTTATGCTTCGAACAAAGATTGCGCTGTACGTGTAAAGGGGGACAAAATCGATATTTTTGGAGATGTTTATTTAATTTCTCACTCAAAGATGCAGAAATTGGATGAGACGATCTAATAACACTTAATAAAAAGGGGAAGAAAAATGAAATTCTATGTAGCATCAAGTTTTAGTAATAGAGAAGCTGTAAATCACGTTGCCAATCATTTGAAAAAAAGAGGCCATATTCAAACCTATGATTGGACAATAAACGCAAAAGCAAAGGAAGAACAAACTTTTACATTCGATGACTAAAGAGATATAGGTCAAAAAGAGAAGAATGCGGTAATAGAATCGGACTTTGTTGTGATTATATTACCAGGAGGGAAAGGTACTCATATTGAATTCGGTATTGCATTAGGACAAAGCAAAAGAATTTTCATTTATTCACCAGGTGGGGAAATCAATAATTTTGAAACAACCAGTACATTTTATCATTTGCCTGAAATTGAAAAATGCTTTGGTACCGTAAATGAATTGATGGATACTATAGATTCAAAAATAGGCTTATTAAACTAATGGGGCGTTTATCCGAAAAGGGAGACAACCCCCTATTGTTTAGCTTATTGGGCAAAAGAGGAAGTATGGTTGAACAAGTAATTTCGTTATCAATACAAACTTTTATAATTGGAGAGGTGAGAATATGAGATTAGTTGTGAGTAGAGAATTAGGCGAGCAACTGGAAGATTCGGAAATAGAAACGTTAAGTTCTAGACTCAATGAAATTCAAAAAATAAATGGGAACTCAATGGGTGTAGAGATTCAAAAGTTTGGACATGCAACAGCATTTTCAGTGAAAAACATACCAGGTCCATCATTCAATACGGTTAAAGGGTTAAAAGGTACTGATGTAAAACAAATTAATAAAATAATAGAATTTTACAGGCAAAAGGAAATACCTGTACGATTTGAATTGACTCCGGCTCATACCTCTTCAGAATTACTTACCAGCCTAAGTGATGCTGGTTATTATCATAATGATTTCCATTCCACTCTTTATGCTCCACTTTCAAATGATTTAAGCGAAAGTCATGATTTAAATGAATCAAGGATCACAATTCGTAAGTTGAAAAGAAACGAATTTGATACGTATGCGGAAATATACATAAGAGGATTCCAAATGCCAGCTTTCTTAAAGAGCGGAGTAGCACAAAACAATGAAATACTTTATAACGTAAAAAATTGGACGTTTTATTTAGCAAGCTATGAAAATGAACCTGCTGGAATAGCTGCTTTGTTTATAAAAGATCGAATAGCTAATTTAGCTGTTGCTGCTACCTTACCGGATTTTAGAAATAAAGGGATCCAACGTGCATTAATAAATCATCGTATACACCAAGCAAAGTTGCAAAAGTGTGACTTAATTGTGGGGCAAGCAAAATTCGGCTCAATTAGTCAAAACAATATGGAAAGAGCGGGAATGAGTATAGCTTATACAAAGGCAATATGGATTGAAAAGTAAGTTCATGATCTCAGTAAACTTGTGGAGTTGATCTGATAAGGATTTTTCTTTATTAACAAAAGGGAGCAGCTTTTGTACAAGAAGAATATTGAGATTCGAAAATATAATTAGGAATTGGCCTTTTGGAGAATACTACTGCCTGAGACTCCAATAAGAATTGAGGAGAGCAAACTGGACTATCTAATTCGTTTTTCAATGGTCCTGCTCCTGCTTTCTTGTTATTCAACTGCAAGTATGGCTAACGAAATAAAGCATAATCATGATAGCAAAACGATTTCTGAAATACAGAAAGAAGTTATTTTTTAGTTTTTACGCCAAATAGAATTCTGAGGTTTACTAAGTAAAGTAAGGTATATTATATTATTGAATAGTTTCTCTTTAAGGACATGAAAAGTAGGTGAACAAAGTGGGAAAATATCAATTGGATTCCAAAGGTAAGGTAGCTGTGACAAAGTTTCATGAAAAACAGACGCCTTCCAAGTTTGATAAAAAGCAGCATCTTGAAAAAATACGTGCGGAGTATTTGAAAAAGAAGCAAAAACAAAATGAAACGGATTAATATTGAAGCAACCGTTTAAAGAACTAACAGTGGATTTGTGTTAGTCAATATTTTGATGTTTTTTGACGCCAAACAAGTAGTTTGGCTTTTTTTATTACCCTATTTGGGCAACAAAATGAAATGGCAAGGAAAATTTCTCTCTTTAAAATACGTGGATAGAGGGTATATATATAAGGTGATTTCTTTTAGGGAATACTGCAATTGACCGAAAAAGAGAGGAGTTTACTATGAATAGTAAATATCAGCCGTTATTCGAAGGTTATAAATTACCTTCAGGTGTTGAACTGAAGAACAGGCTATTAATGGCACCTATGACACACTCCTCTTCCAATAAGGATGGAAGTGTTTCTACTCAGGAGTTGTCCTATTATCGGGAGCGTTCTGCAGGAGTGGGTGCTGTCATTACTGCTTGCGCTTATGTGCAGCCAAGTGGCAAAGGGTTCAAGAATGCATTTGGGGCAGATGAGGACCAGCTTGTACCTGGTTTAAGCGAGCTGGCAATGACCATTCAAGATCAAGGAGCCAAGGCGATTCTACAAATTTTCCATGCCGGCAGAATGGCCATTCCTGATTTGTTGCCAGATCGGCAGCCGATTAGTGCAAGTGCGGTAGCTTCTGAACGTGAAGGTGCAGTAACTCCTCGGGAGATGACGGAGGATGAAATTGAAGAAACAATCATAGCTTTTGGTGAAGCGACAAGAAGGGCAATTGAAGCGGGATACGATGGAGTCGAAATTCACGGGGCGAACACGTATCTGATTCAGCAATTCTTTTCACCACACTCCAATCGGAGAACGGACAAATGGGGTGGGAGCGTTGAAAAGCGGATGTCGTTTCCATTGGCAGTCATTGATGAAGTGAAAAAGGCGGTTAAGGAGTATGCTGAAAATCCATTCATTGTCGGATACCGACTATCTCCTGAAGAACGTGAAAATCCGGGTATTACAATGGATGACACATTGCAACTTGTCGATGTATTAGCCAAACAGGGACTTGACTATGTTCACGTCTCCATGAGGGACTTCTTTGATGGATCGATGAGGGATCAAGACGATGAAGAGTCACGTGTAGTACTGGTTAAAGAGAGAGTCGGGGATCGTGTGCCTGTAATTGGCGTCGGTGACATTTTGACACCAGATGCTGCGATGAAAGCCTTTGAAACTGGTGTGCCGTTGCTTGCATTAGGACATGCATTGATCATGGAACCTCAGTGGGTCCAAAAGGTGAAGGATGGTCGGGAAGACGAGATACGAACAACATTATCTAAAACTGCTCAGACAGAACTTGTGTTGCCTGACCCGCTATGGATTAGTATTACACGTACTCCAGGGTGGTTCCCGGTAGTGGATTGAAATAAAAATGGAGATGCACTTTTGCATCTCCATTTTTATTTGGCATAATATAGAGTCCATTTTAACTTTGACGTATGACGGTTGATTGAAAATCCCCACCATGAATTTGAGTAAACATCTGCCCTGCTGCATTCAAAAGCTCTTTCGCTTCGTTTTCCTGCATGGAGGGACGCAGGAAGAATATTTCCATTGCCTCGGTCGTATGTTCTGTGACGGCTGTTCTTGCAGAATCAACGAATGGACTTCCGAAAGGTCCTTGATCATCATGCAGGGTCAAGATTCCTTTTAAAGAATTAAAGCGACCATTCAATCCTTCATATCCCGTATTCTCATCTCCGACTTGTAGCTGTACGTTTCCTTTAAGCTTATGTACATCGTAAATTCCAACAGGAATCTGATATTCCAAAGAGAAGAAGTTGTTCAGATCCACAGCCGAGTGGAACGGTTGCAAATAATTCTCCTTGGACACTCGTCTCATCAGTGCTTCCGCAGAATGGCGATAGCGGTTCGGATCAGCCCCAAACTGTTTCCAAACTTGCCGCCACTCCTTAATGCCTTCCTGTTCATTGACCGGCTTGTCCTGAAGTTCGAAAAAGAGCTGCTCTTGGAACAACTGTAAGCGACCTTTCAACATTTGGGGAGATTCTGATACCGTTATTTTGGTATAATGGATCATGCCCAATTTTAAATCTGGGTTGATGTCAAATAGATTTTTGTCTATCTCGATATTCATAGCTCCATCACCTACACACATTTTTGTATAGTTTACCATAGAAGGAGGGAACGGAATGAATGTGAAGGAGTTTCAGGAAGAGTTAATCGCCTTCGCTTCCGAAATCGGCATTGATAAGATCGGTTTCACTTCTGCTTCCCCGTTCAACGAATTGAAGAACCGGCTCGTCCGTCAACGGGAGCTTGGCTATCAGTCCGGTTTTGAAGAAAAGGACCTGGACAAACGCACACAGCCAAAGCTCTTAATGGATGAAGCGGAAAGCATCATTGCGATTGCAATCGCTTATCCATCCAAAATGGAGAACGCTCCTACAGGGAAGAAGGGTAGCCGACGAGGCATTTTCGCCCGAGCGTCTTGGGGTGAAGATTACCATACCGTGTTGCGGGACCGCCTCCGCCAGTTGGAAGAATTCATTCTTTTCCATGTTCCAGACGCGAAAGTGCGGTCGATGGTCGATACGGGAGAGCTGGTGGACCGTGCAGTGGCCGAAAGAGCCGGAATCGGTTGGTCCGGGAAGAATTGTTCGATCATCACGCCCGAATTCGGTTCGTATGTATATTTGGGTGAAATGATTACGAATATCCCGTTCGAGCCGGATACGCCGTTTGAGGATGAATGCGGAGACTGCCGTCTATGCTTGGATGTCTGCCCGACAGGGGCTTTAGTCGAAGGTGGGCAACTGAATGCACAGCGTTGTATCGCTTTTCTCACACAGACGAAAACCTCGTTGCCGGATGAGTTCAGGACGAAAATCGGTAACCGTGTGTATGGCTGCGATACGTGCCAAACCGTTTGTCCGAAAAATAAAGGGAAGTTGAATCTTCATCATCCGGAATTCCAACCGGATCCTGAAATCGCGAAGCCATTGCTGCAGCCGTTTCTGCAAATGTCCAACCGTGAATTCAAAGAGAAGTTTGGACGAATTTCCGGGTCATGGCGAGGCAAAAAGCCGATTCAACGGAATGCAATATTGGCTTTAGCACATTTTAAGGAAGAGGCGGCTGTGCCGGAATTGATTGATCTGTTGAAAAAAGATGAGCGGCCGGTCATTCGAGGAACTGCCGCTTGGGCAATCGGGAAAATCGGAAGTGAAGAAGGAAGGCTTGCATTGATCGAGGCAATGCAAAAAGAACAGGACGAAGAAGTGATCTTGGAAATTAAAAAGGGACTCCAATTCGTCGAAGAAAAAGGAATCAGCTAAGGAAGTGTAAGAATGCCAATACATGTCGTTTTATATCAACCATTAATCCCATCGAATACGGGGAATATATCAAGGACTTGTGCGGGGACATTTGCGAAACTGCATCTGATCAAGCCACTCGGATTTTCAACTGACGACAAGATGTTAAAGCGGGCAGGTCTTGATTATTGGGAGAATGTCGATTTGACTTACCATGAAAATCTCGAGGAATTCTTCGCTGCGTATCCGGATGGCGAATTTTATTACATTACTAAGCACGGAGAGAAAACCTTTTCGGATTATGACTTTTCCGATTCGGAGAAAGATATTTTCTTTGTTTTCGGGAAGGAAACGACGGGTTTGCCACCGGAGTTGCTTGAGGCAAACAAAGAGAACTGTCTACGGATTCCGATGAACGAGCATATCCGTTCATTGAACTTGTCAAACACAGCGGCAATCCTGATCTATGAGGCGCTCCGCCAACAGAATTATCCGAAGTTAATCTAAAGAAAACGGGACATAGCCGTAATGGCCAGTCCCGTTTTTTGGTCTTATTTCTTTTCTGGTGCGCCGACTTTGTCTTCATAACCTGCACAGAAGATGGAAGTCAAGAAGGCTACGGCAACGCCGCAAACAAGAAGTGTACCCATCTGAAAAAACCTCCTATTATGCGTATGATAATAGTATACCTCATTTCAACTGGGAAATGAAAGGATGTTCCTGAACGGTTTATGTCGAAAAATGAAACTTTTCCGTTGGACAACCGTATTACAGACAGGCAAAAGATATAAGGGAAGGCGATGTAAGATGAGAATTTCAACAGGAATGAAATGGCTGACAGGCCTTTGCGAAGTGGTATTGGGAATTCCCTTTATAGGCGCTTCCATCATTATAGGGTCAGGATGGTCGGCGTTAGGTGTCATGTTAATTCTTCATGCGATTACACTAATTTTATCCATCCGGGATATGGAAGGAAAAGGCGGTCCTATTTTAGGACTTGTGACAAGCGTAGTAGGTTTGATTCCGTTTGTCGGGATGGTCTTACACTGGATTACATCCATTACCTTGCTCATATCAGCATACCGGGAAACCACTCACTGATTTAAAAATAAATACCTTTATCAAATGAATTCAGTTTACAGACAAAAAGCATCTCGAATGGAGACATTCGAGATGCTTTTTTCAGTAAATCATATTGGAAAGTCTGTGATATCTCAGGTTCAATCCGAACGCGATATCAATGAGGTAAAAAGATCAGTTGATAAATAAACAATACAGCAAAGATGTATAGGAGCGGGTGGACAGAACGCCACTCTCCCTTCACGATCTTCAGTACTGGATATGAGATGAATCCTAATGCAATCCCTGTTGCAATGCTTGAAGTTAGTGGCATCGTCAAGATCACTAAAAATGCAGGGAACGCTTCATCAATTGAATCCCACTCAATTTGCTTTACAGCGCCAATCATTAGACTTCCTACAATGATCAGTACCGGAGCAGTAATCGCTGCAACGCCTGACAGTGCACTGACAAATGGGCTGAAGAAGGAAGCGATGATGAATAAAATCGCTACGGTGACAGTAGTTAAACCAGTCCGCCCGCCTGCGGCAACACCTGCAGAAGACTCGATGTATGCGGAGGTTGGGCTTGTACCAAACATCGCACCTGCAGTGGTCGCGACAGAATCAGCGAGAAGCGCTTGACGGACACGGGGCATCTTATTGTCTTTAATTAGCCCAGCTTGCTTGGCGACGCCGATCATCGTACCCGTTGTGTCGAACATCGTGACTAATAGGAATGATAAAACGACACCCCATAATCCATAGTTAATAATGTCTTGAATGGCCAACGCTGGATTCCAAGTCATGATCCCTTCCGGGAGATGTGGCATTTTCATAATGTTTTCTTCAAACTTCAAATGCCCTGTAAAGAAGGCGGCCACAGCTGTGATAATCATTCCAAAGAATATCGCGCCGTGGATATTGCGGACCATTAAGATTAATGTAACTAATAGCCCGAACAACGTTAGAAGAGTATTCGGTTCTGCCAGATTTCCAAGTTTTACAATATTGCTGTCTTCAGAATATACGATGATTCCGGCCATCCTTAGGCCAATGAAAGCGATGAAAAGTCCAATACCCGCAGTAATAGCATGTTTCAAGTTTTCAGGAATCGCTTCAATTAGCTTTTCCCGGAACGGTGTTAAGGAAAGAATGACAAAGATGATCCCGGCTATGAAAACTGCAGAAAAAGCAATCATATAATCGATGGCTCCATCTGAAGCGCCAACTACTGCATACGCAAAATAAGCGTTCAATCCCATTCCGGGAGCAATAGCAATTGGATAGTTTGCAAATAGGGCCATCCACAATGTACCGATGACGGTTGAAATGATGGTAGCCATAAAGACTTGATCGAATGGAACGCCAGCATCACTCAAAATGATAGGATTGACAATTATTACGTAAGCCATAGTTAGGAATGTCGTGATTCCGGCTAACACTTCTGTTTTGACTGTTGTTTGATGTTCTTTCAGTTTAAACATTGGTAATCTCCCCTTTAAATACGAACAATTAACACAACGTTTTATATATTATTCGTATTTTGATAAAAAATCAAGAGTTAGAATCAACTAATTAGTAATATTCCCAACTCATCGGTAAAATAATGATACGGAAATGAAAGGAGAGATTCGTTTGACACTACTTATACAATCTACAAAAAAGTTAAGTAATGGAGTAGAGATGCCGCGCTTCGGTTTAGGGGTATATAAAATGACCGAAAAGGAAGAGGCATTCAATGCAATGGTAACAGCCATTAAGTCAGGATATCAGGCGATTGATACGGCTGCTGTTTATCAAAATGAAGAGGAAGTGGGAGAAGCGGTACGGGCATCTGGCACACTGCGAAAAGAACTTTTCATTACCTCAAAAGTGTGGAATACCGATCAGGGCTATGACGAGACGCTTCGTGCATTTGAAACGACATTAAATAAATTGAAATTCGACTATCTCGATTTGTATTTGACCCATTGGCCGCATCCTGAAAAATTCGTCGATACATACAGAGCGATTGAGCGGTTGTATGATGAAAAACTGATCCGTGCAGCTGGGGTTTCGAATCACCACCAACATCATTTGGAAAAGCTCTTCGCAACGGCAAATGTGAAACCGATGGTCAACCAGATTGAACTTCATCCGAACTTATGCCAAGTGAGCCTTCGCGAGTTCTGTGCGGAAAATGATATTGCTGTTACTTCCTGGTCACCATTGGCGAGAGGACGACTGCTTGACGACCAGACATTGAAGGGAATAGCGGAGAAATATGGAAAAACGACGGCGCAAGTCATCATTCGCTGGCATTTACAGCATGACTTGATCGTCATCCCGAAATCCGTGACACCGGAGCGAATCAAAGAAAATGCGAATGTCTTCGACTTTGAACTGACTGCTGAGGATATGGCAAACATCGATTCATTGAATAAAAACGAGCGGACTGGTACAGATCCCGATAAGATGTTTTCATAAGGACAACAACTGAACTATTATGAGGTGATTGACCGTCAAATTGTTAAATCTTTAACAGTTTGACGGTTTTCCTTTTAGAAAGAATGAAACATTTTGGGCAAAATGGTGTCTAATTGGTAAAAGGGGTAGGGGAGGAGCTCTGTTGCAAAAGATAGCGATCATAATCATGAGTTTGTTGTTATTGTCTGCTTGTAATGAGGGGAAATCACAATCCTTGGAAGAGTTTTATAAAGATGCTTCTATTGAGAATGTTGACAAAGTGATCATTCAGGATGGATCAACAGGTGAGTCAATCGAAATTACTGAGGAAGTGCAAATTACCGAATTCCTTTTGTTGATTAATGAGATCTATTTTACTCCTCAGGAAAATCAGGAAGGAA
The DNA here is from genome assembly GCF_042651785.1 of Chungangia koreensis. Lineage (NCBI taxonomy): Bacteria > Bacillati > Bacillota > Bacilli > Lactobacillales > Chungangia > Chungangia koreensis. The sequence continues at coordinate 262,670 of NZ_JBHSEC010000020.1, read as the reverse complement.
GAGTTGGATGGCGATATGGCATTACACTTTTTGATGGTCCGAAAAAATTCCAATTTACATTAAGCCAAATTGAGGATACTTATTACGATTCAACCCCGGATATCTATCCGATTGTAGATGCCTACTATAAAAAGCAAGAAAATGATTGAACAAATCTATTGAAAAATAGGAAGGGGGCATTTTTTTGAAGTTTAAACATTTTAGTATACTTTTTGTCCTATCGCTAATTCTTTCTGCTTGTAATACTAATACAACAACAGAGCCACAGGATCGATTAGGAGAAATCTATAGCGCAGCATTGGACTCCATTATGGAAATGGATGAAGGATTAAATGGTGAGATGGAATATATAGCAATTGATATGAGCAATTTCGATGGAATAGATGAACAAAATAAAAAAGTGATTTTTAGCTACTTTGAAGAAAAATACAACGTTGAAGTAATGGATACTACTCTCGATCAACTGAAAGAAAAGGGATTATTTCATACAGACACGATGAGTTTGGATGGTGTACTTTTAAGGATAGATAAGTTAGTGGTCTTATCCAACAATACAGTCCCTTTTGAAGGATCTAAATTCCGATCAGCTTTGGGGGGAGTTGGAGTTGAAGGTATAGTAAAGTATGAAGAGAATAAATGGAAAGCAAAAGAAGTGAAAATGATGTGGATTAGTTAGTTTTGAAAAGGGTTAGAAAGTTCCTCCTCTGGCGTTAGTCCTTAAAAAGGAATAGCGTCTTTTTTGTTGAATACTATATTTAAGAACAAATTGTTGTTTTAAGAAACGCTATAATTATTAGTAATACTATATTTGAATCAGTTGAAGTTGGGGGAGTTGTAGAGTATGAGTTTAATTGAGCGACGTTTGGAAGAGTTGGGGTTGGAGTTGCCTGAAGCTGCTGCACCTTTATATCACTATGTTCCTGTTATGATTCATCAAGGGGTGGCGTATGTAAGCGGACAGGTACCAAGGATCAATGGCGGAATACCGTATCCAGGCAAAGTAGGAGAGGGCGTAACGGTTGAGCAGGCACGAGAACTTGCTGAGTTCTGTGTGCTAAAAGGTCTTAGTAATTTAAAAGCTGCAATCGGTAGCCTTGATCAATTGGAGCAAGTATTAAAAGTGACAGGCTATGTTCAAACTGCACCAGGTTTCAATCAACCTTCCAAAGTCCTGGATGCTGCATCTGAATTACTTGAGAAAATTTTCGGAGAGAAGGGACGCCATGCTCGTACGGCAATTGGAGCAGCAGAACTTCCAGACAATACCCCGGTTGAAATCGACTTTATCATTGCAGTGAAATAGGAGGCTTCTGAACAATGATTTCTTTAAAAGATGTAATGGATGCCAGAGAACGAATTAGTGAGATTGCATATGAAACGCCGATCCTGCAATCAGAACAACTATCAAAACTATGTGGAAATCAACTTTATATGAAATCCGAGCATTTACAAAAGACAGGGTCATTTAAAATTCGGGGAGCGAGTAATAAAGTCATCCACGCAATTGAAAATGGTGCGAAGTATGTAACAACTGCTTCGTCCGGCAATCATGGACAAGCCGTTGCCTATGTTGCAAATAAATATGGGGTTCCCGTTACGATTGTCGTGCCTGAAAATGTGAGTATGTGTAAAGTGAACGCAATTCAGGCTTACAATGGAAAGATTGAAAAGTGCGGGACCACTTCCGGAGAAAGATTGCCAAGAGCACAGGAGATTGCAGTTCAGGAAAGCGGAGTATACATCCCTCCTTACGATGACCCATTTGTTATGGCAGGACAAGGAACGGTCGGCTTGGAAATCTTGGAACAGGCGGAGAATGTCGATGTAATCATCGTCCCGGTGGGCGGTGGGGGACTACTATCAGGAATTTTGACTGCAGTAAAAGAATCGAATCCGAAAGTTAAAGTAATTGGTGTAGAGCCTGAACTTGCCAATGATACATATCTTTCATTACAAAACAAAAGAATCACCACAATTCCAGCGACCTCTACCATTGCAGATGGATTAAGAACCAACCAGCCAGGTGACCTGACTTTCCCTGTACTGATGAAGTATTTAGATGATCTTGTCCTTGTCAGTGAGGAAGAAATCCGCCAAGCCTTCAGTTTCGTCTTAGAGCGTACAAAACAATTCATCGAACCTTCAAGTGCCACAACAATTGCAGCTGCATTATTCAACAAACTGAACTTCGAAGGGAAAAATGTAGTTACTGTGATCTCCGGCGGAAACGTCGACTTGGATAGCGTTCATCAATTGATTGTAAGCACGACAGAGTGACTAAGTGGCGTTAATTCTTTTAAAGGATTAGCGCCATTTTACAAATGGGATCGTTTAGTGGAAATAGATAAAAGAAGCGATTCTACCAGGAGGAATATTGAATGAGTCCTGTAGAACTTATTGAAATCACCATATGGGGTACGATACTAACTATTTTCTTAGTTGTGTTGTGGATTGTATTTCGTAGGAATAAGAGAATGGTTGTTGCTGTGACTATTTGTTCAGTCCTTCTCTTCTCATTATTTTTTGCTTTAAAACCTGTTTATATTAAAAAGCAACATACTAAGAGATATACGATATTAGTCGATTATTTAAATGAACGATATCCTGACTATGAGTTTCAGGTAACACCAAAGGAGCTCGAGAATGGTTACATGCCCTATCACTATCAAGTCATGGCTAATGGTTACCAATCTCGCACTGAGATTTTCCAAGTAGATCGAGACGGTACTGTTAGATTTACGTCTATTTCTACCAAGGAATACGGTAATCAGGACGAACTTAATGATCTAATTTTAAATAGGGTCTATGATCAACCGTTTGAGTATTTAGATAGTAAAGAGGAAATAGAAGAAATCTTACGTCATGAAGAAGAAGATTTTTTAGTACGACTGATGCGTGTAAACGGAAAGGTCATACTCTATAACTACCTTAAAATGGATGATGGCCAATACTTTTTAGAACAGGGAAATAGGTCGGACAATAATAACAAATTTATTACTATGAATGTTTCACTAAAACATGACGAAAATTATTTTGTCTTAGCAACGTTACCTGGATTTAAGAAAGAGGAGTGGGAAAAAGATAAGAAAACTGTTCCGGAAATTGAATTTAAAGATAAAACTCCAGCTATATATGTAGTTCCAAACTAAAGCCCTCAGTTTTTACTTCGTTGATAAATTAATCAGTTCATTCGTTAACGTTTCTCCACTAATTGCTTGAATTTATAAGTGGTCATGTAGGTAACTCGTTTTTGAAAAGAGGTTGATTCTAATTAAATCTAAAGCAGATTATCCTTTTATCTATCTCCTAATAGAACATAATTTAGTTTTTGTATATCGCATTGAATCTCCACAATACATAACTATTTCGAATTTGAGTGACGGGAGTAAGTTGGAGGCTTTTGAACTTGTAAATGATGATTTCCAAACCTTTAACGTTCAGGGAAGGCAATCCGTTGAAGGAAGGGGTTTTTTCTTAAATCAGGAGGACATGGTGAAATTGGCGGATGAAATAAATAAACATATTCAAAAATTTCGTACTGGATATCAATTAGGACCGGTTCATATTGTAACATCGGAATCAGCTGCCGGTTCATTAAGGGTAAGTCTTCCGAGGCCGAAGTGTGTAATCGGTTTCCCCGACTCCTTTTCGATTGGGCCTTTGTGGAAGCTGGACGAAAAGGTTGGCCAAAGTAATCGCAAAGAATGGTTATTTGAACATATCAATGACGAGTCAGAGGAATACGAATATGAAAATAAATATGTTAACACATTGCGCGAAATTGAGGATATTCCACATGATGTACCTATTTATGTGTGGTATGGCGATAATCCTGATGAACAAACAGGTATGCGTTTTTTCCTTTACCTGTTACGAGAGAAGACAAATGAAATCTTTCTCATTAACTCCACTGTTGAAGGGAAACAACTGTTCCATACTGCCCAATTGGATTCCGATATCGTGAGGCAAATTTTCGACGGGAATAAAGAGAACAAGGCATTAACCAATCATGAGCGTATTCATCTCCAAAAGGAATGGGAGCAGCTATCGCAAACTCAAGAATTTTTACGAATATGGGTAGACGGAGAAATTAGGGGTGTACAAGAAAATTATTACGATCCGTTGATCATTGAAACGATAAAAAGTCTTCACTTCCAACAAGAAACAAAAGACTTTATCAAGACGGCGGATGTCGTTGTAGATATCTTCACAAGGATGAATTCTTATTTAGATCTTTTCTTTTTAGAATATCGAATCAGGGAATTAGTGTATAGTGGGGTGCTTGAATTAAAAGGTATCCCAAAATCAATGAGACATTATAGTGTCAAACTAAAGTGATCTGAAAAACACAATAGCAAGTACAACGAACAGGAGGTTGATCCTTAAAGGATTAATTTCCTTTTTTGTAGAATATCTTAACTAAGGGAAGTCATTGGAGACTAAATGAAGGGGACGTGAAGGAATGAATACCAAGACTAAATCGACAGTTTCTACAGGCATTACATTCGGTTCAGCTTTAGCTATTGCTATTTCTTGGAGTGTACACAAGTCTATTCTTTGGGCTTGTATTCATGGATTATTTAGCTGGCTATATGTAATTTATTATGCGCTGACACGTTAACTTATTTATTTCGCAACTTAGATGTACAAAAAGGTATTTGTTGAACTAACAGGGGGTTTGATTCATTAGGTTTAAGCCCATATTTAGATGGAGTTACTTTAGGATGTTAAATGTGGGTTTTGATATTGGGAATCAAATTATTTCCCATTTCACCAAATATCTGTTATCCTAAGAGAGAATTATTTTTGTTCTTTTTTCAGATTAAAAATGGATTTTGTTTTTCGTCTAAAGTATTTGAGCAAGGATAGTAACACATTATGCGGAGATTCGCATATAGGAGGCAACAATAATGGAACAAGGTACAGTAAAGTGGTTTAATGCAGAAAAAGGTTTTGGATTCATCGAGCGTGAAGCAGGAGAAGACGTATTCGTACATTTCTCAGCAATTCAAGGCGAAGGTTTCAAATCTTTAGACGAAGGTCAAAGTGTAACATTTGAAATTGAAGAAGGACAACGTGGCCTACAAGCTACAAACGTTCAAAAAGCTTAATAATAGCTGAGAAAAGACCCTATGTAGGGTCTTTTTTTGTGGTTAATTTCAATAATCATTAGAGCAGCCGATTATAAAAAGGATAAATTGTTGCCCTTCTCTGGTTTACTTCGTACAGATCCACATCGTTTTTATGAAATTAAAATGAATACGATAAAGTAAGTTATGTGTTTAAAAGAACTTTAATATAATCGGATAGACACTGTGGGCTTAGTTTTAAGAACTGAGCTTTTTTAGTACAAAAAGCACCGCGATAAAATGCGGTGCTGAAAGGATCTTACTGCTTCTTCATATCCTCAATGACGAGGTGCTTTCCCGTAAATGGATGAATAAACTCCAATTTAAAAGCATGGAGTCTGTATCCATCGGGCTGTGCTGGACCACCGTAAAGTGTGTCCCCGATAATGGGATGTCCGATATGGGACATGTGCACGCGAATCTGATGGGTCCTTCCGGTTTCCAACGTCACGTGGACAATTGTTGAATCCTTTAATACCTTTATTTTACGAAAATGAGTAATTGCGTTCTGCCCGCTCGGTGAAACCCGTCTTCTCGTGGGGTGATGCCGATCTCGGCCAATGGCTGCATTTACCGTACCCTCATCCTTTTTTAGCTGACCTTTCACTTCGGCTTCATATGTACGGACAATTTTCTTTTCCTCTAACATCCTGTCGAAAACTCCTTTAGCAATCGGATGCTTCGCAATAAGCAAAAGACCGCTTGTGCCGGAGTCAAGACGATGGGCATGTTCCGCATATTCTCCGCCGTAATTCTTGATATAAGCCATAACTTCATTCATAGCTGTCCCTGTCTCGTTAGGAGCATTCGGATGTGTCGGCATTCCTTTCGGTTTAGAGACAACCAGACAGTGTTCATCTTCAAATATAATAGTTAGTTTGCATTCCTCTTCGGGTATATAGCTTGAAGAAGCATCCGGCAAGTGGAAGGTGAGTTCAGTTCCGGGAGGAAGGGGTTCATTCCAACGGAGTGGTTCTCCGGAAAGATTGGTAATGCTTTTAGCCATTCGCATCTCATGTATAGCTTTTCGGCTGACCATCCATTTTTCACGGAGCAGTTGCTCAATGGTCATTGATTCGTTTAACTTATACGTCCATTTTTCGAACACTGCAGATCCCTCCAAAAAAAGGATCATGTTTCGCAACATGATCCCGCTTTACCATTATTTTAATACAACTTCATCGAAGAATAGTTTAATATTTTCGTCCGGCACCGCTCCGACTGTGCGATTCACTTCTTTCCCGCCTTCAAAGTGGATCATTGTTGGAGTTGACTGGATCCCGTATTGCTGCCAGCCTTGTTGGAATTCATCCAAGTTATATTGGACGATATCCACACCCATATCATCTGCAATGGGCATTAGGCGAGGAGTCATTTCCTTACAGTGTGGGCAAGTCGGGCTAAAGAAATAAGCTGTAACCGGCTCACCGCTTGCGATTTTTTCTTCAAGCTCGTCCGGTAAAATGATGTTCTGATAGTTCGGATCATCCAACTGGTCGATTGTCGGTTGTGTTAAATCAGTTGTTCCGTAAGGGTTGTTACCTGAAACTTTCATTTTATTTGATTGATTGTTCAATACAATGATCAGGGCAAAAATTGCGATGATGACACCGCCGATGATTAAAAGTTTTTTCATATCAATTCTCCTTTTGCCACTTAAGCATCAAGAAGCTCAAAACGGCAATGATAATAAATGCTGTTAACGCAAGGAATGGAATCGTGATAAAACCGAAATAATTAATGTATTCACCTGTACATGGTACTCGTCCACAAGCTGGAGCAGATTCTGATAAGAAGTCAAACTTCTGTATACCATAATGGTAAAGGGAAATACAGCCGCCTATGATCGAGAACGTAGCAGTAGTTACCGCAATTTTTGTGTTTTTTTGTATGTAAGCAACGGTCAAGATGAGTACAAGCGGATACATAAGGATTCGCTGATACCAGCACAGTACACAGGGTTCATAGTCTCTAATTTCCGAGAAGTACAGTGAACCGGCAGTTGCAACGACGGCAACCGTCCACATGGCGAGCAGCGCATTTTCCATTTTTTTATTCATATGCTTCTCCTTAGGATATTCAATCTCTTTTCAAATTATAGTTGATAGGGAAGAGTCACGTAAAACATTTCATCTTAGAAAAAGGTTTGAATTTGAAGTTTTTGTGAAAGGGTTGACACAGATGTCAGAGGAATTCGATTTGTCGTTTTTTGAGAAGAGTATGGTCATTCGTGAGATGAAGGAAGAGGATATCAAAGCGATTTTAGATATGCAGGAGATTTGTTTCCCAGGAATGACACCTTGGAAGAAAGACCAGCTATACAGCCATCTTTCCATTTTTCCGGAAGGTCAATTTGTAGCAGAGTTGGATGGTGAAATTATTGGATCCTGTTCCAGTCTCATTATAAATTTTGACGAATATGACGACCGTCATACTTGGGACGATGTGACCAATGAAGGGTATATTACGAACCATAATCCGGATGGATACAATTTGTACGGAATTGAAGTAATGGTCCACCCCGAATATAGAAGAATGAAGGTTGGTCACCGTCTATATGAGGCAAGGAAAGAGCTTGCCCGGGAAATGAACCTGAAATCCATCATAATTGGCGGGCGGATTCCGAATTATCATAAACACGCAAAAGAAATGAGCCCTCGTGAATATGTGGATGCTGTTTCAAGACATAAGATTTACGATCCGGTTTTATCGTTCCAGCTGATGAATGACTTTACACTCATGCGGATCAATCCGAACTACTTGCCGGATGATAAGGCATCTGGTAAATACGCAACGTTAATGGAATGGAATAATGTCGATTATGCTCCGGTGACGAAGCGACACTTCAAAACAAGTCACCCTGTAAGAATCTGTGTCGTCCAATATATGATGAGGAAAATAAATTCTTTCGAGGAATTGGCGCATCAATGCGAGTATTTTGTGGATGTTGCAGCGGATAATCATTCAGACTTTGTGGTGTTCCCTGAAATTTTCACAACCCAATTGATGTCCTTTATGAATGAACTATCCCCAAGCAAGGCGGTTCAAAAGATGACTGTCTTTACGCCAGAGTATATCGAGATGTTTACAGACTTGGCTGTCCGTTACAATGTCAATATTATTGGCGGATCGCACTTCGTGGAAGAGGAAGATGAAATCTATAACATCGCTTATTTATTCCGACGGGATGGCTCCATCGGCAAACAATATAAAATCCATATTACGCCGAATGAGCGAAAATGGTGGGGAATCAGTGCAGGAGATAAAGTGAAAGTGTTCGATACGGATTGCGGGAAAATTGCTATTCAAATCTGTTATGATGTGGAGTTTCCGGAGCTCGCTCGGATTGCAACGGATATGGGAGCGAATATTCTATTCGTACCGTTCTGTACTGAAGATCGACAAGGGTATTTGCGCGTTCGTTATTGTGCACAAGCAAGAGCCATTGAGAACCAGATCTATACCGTCATTTCCGGTACGGTCGGAAACTTACCGCAAACGGAAAATATGGATATTCAATACGCTAAGAGTGGAATTTTCAGCCCATCCGATTTTGAATTCCCTCGCGATGGTATTGTGGGGGAAACCGAAGCTAACGTGGAAATGGTACTGATCGGCGATGTGGATTTAGAGACATTGAGAAGAAAGCGCCAAGGCGGAACTGTGAAACAATTGAAGGACCGCAGGCAAGATGTATATCGGATTTCGTATTTGAAATGAATGAGGTAGCCGCTTCTGAAAAATGGAGCGGCTTTTTATATGGGGGTGAGTTTTAAGGGACTACTAAGTGCAACTGACTGGGGTTTACAACCAAAGCGTGGAAGTGTACAACAATTCGGGAGAAGTGTACAACTAAAACTTCGAAGTCTACAACAATTTTGATGAAGTGTACAACAAAGCGATCTGAGTGTACAACATGAAGTAAACTGTGCAAATTCTGAGCCCCATTTCCTAACAAGTTGTCGGTTTACAACAAACGTGTGGAAGTGTACAACAATTCGGGAGAAGTGTACAACTAAAACTTCGAAGTCTACAACAATGTTGAGGAAGTGTACAACAAAGCGTTCGCAGTGTGCAACATGAAGTAAACTGTGCAAATTCCGCTCCCATTCTCAGAAGTTGTTGATTTACAACCAAAGCGTGGAAGTGTACAACGATTCGGGAGAAGTGTACAACTAAAACTTCGAAGTCTACAACAATGGTGTGGAAGTATACAACAAAGGACTCCAAGTCTACAACAAAATAAAAATCAGTTTGTTTTCCCATCAAGAAAGAGCTTAGCAGTGCATTTTAAGTAGGAAAAGCATCTCAATGTTGGTAAAATGATGGCATGAGGAGGCGTTTGAATGAGCTATTTGGATTCATTAAAAAAATGGCAGGCATTTGATGGCCTGGAGAAGCAATGGAAAGAGGATTTACAGCTTCTTATGGCAGATGAAAAACGGGCAGAAGATGCTTTTTATAAAAATCTTGAGTTCGGTACTGGTGGAATGCGCGGAGAAATCGGTGCAGGTACGAACCGGATGAATACATATACAGTGCGGAAGGCTTCAAAAGGTGTGGCGGATTATGTTCGTGAAGCTGGAAAGGAAGCGATGGAACGCGGGATTGTCATAGCACATGATAGCCGCCGAAATTCGCCGGAGTTTGCGTTGGAAGCAGCGAAAACTTTTGCTGCTAATGGTGTGAAAGCTTATATATACGATGGCCCCCGGACAACGCCACAGCTTTCATTCACTATCCGACAGCTAAGTGCATACATGGGAATTGTAGTAACAGCGAGCCATAACCCGCCGGAATACAATGGATATAAAGTATATGGGGAAGATGGAGCACAGCTCAATTTGGAAGATGCTGATGCAGTCATCCGCTATGTGAATGACGCAGGGGACGAATTATCCCTGAAAGAAGGCGATGAAAAATCGTTGCGTGATTCAGGAATGATCGTCACAATCGGAGAAAACTTGGATCAGGCATACTTAACAGCTTTAAAAACAGTTCAATGTCATTCTGACTTATTGGCATCTACCGACTTGAAGGCAATCTTCACACCGCTCCATGGTGCTTCAGGCGATACGATAAGGCGCCTGTTTAAAGAAATCGCCTATGATCACATCCAATATGTTGAAGAGCAAATGAAGCCAGATGGAGAATTCCCGACTGTTTCTTCCCCCAACCCGGAAGAGGCTTCTGCTTTTGAGTATGCAATCAGACAAGGGAAAGAATCTGGAGCAGAATTGTTAGTGGCGGCGGATCCAGATGGGGACCGAGTAGGTGTAGCTGTTCTACATGATGGTGACTACCGCTTACTGTCAGGTAACCAAACGGGTGCAATCCTACTCGAATATTTACTGACACAGCGAAAAGAACGTGGGGACATGCCATCTAACGGTCGTGTGTTTAAGACAATTGTCACTTCGGACCTTGGTAAAGTAATCGCTGAATATCATGGAGCATCGACAGAAGATGTTCTCACAGGGTTCAAATTCATAGGAGAAAAGATTAAGCAATACGAAGAGACGGGCGAATACCAATTCCTCTTTGGTTACGAGGAAAGCTATGGCTATTTGATCAAAGATTTTGCGCGGGACAAAGATGCAATACAATCGGTTTTGGCTATTGTGGAAGCGGCGGCCTTCTACAAAACAGCGGGTAAAACATTAGTGGACGTTCTTCATGAGTTATACGAACAACACGGCTGGTATCGTGAAGGGTTAGTATCTGTTACAAAAAAAGGGGTAGCAGGGGCAGCAGCTATAAAAGGTTCCTTAGAAAAACTCCGGCAAGAACCATTAAAGGAAATCGGTGGAATCAGTGTCGAGACACAAGAAGATTATTCGAAGCAAGAGCGGAGCTATACAAATGGTCGTTCGGCTGAAACACTTAAACTTCCGAAATCAAATGTTATAAAGTATTTCCTAACTGACGGATCATGGGTTTGTGTCCGACCAAGCGGTACGGAACCAAAGATTAAATACTATTTCAGTGTTAAAGGTTCGACTGATGGAGAAAGTGAAGAAAAATTATATCGTTTAAAAGAAGACTTCACAGATAAAATGGAAAAACTATTTTAATACAAAAAAGGTCCCGCTCAATAGAGCTGGGACCCTTTTCTTATCTTTTTTTAACTGGACGCTTTTTTGCTTCCTTCGTTAACTGTTTCCATTTGTTCCGTTCAGCACGTTGGGCGGCAGCATCCGTTTTTCGCTCGATGAACGCTAATTCTTTCTTCAGCTTTAAGTAGCTGTTATAGCGGTCTTCTGCCAATGTACCATCTGCCAAAGCCTGTTGGACTGCACAGCCTGGCTCATTTCCATGTTCACAGTCTCTGAACCGGCAACGGTCGGCGATTTCGTCAACATCCTTAAATCCGACGTCAAGACTTTCACTATTGTCCCACAGCTGGAATTCCCTCATCCCAGGTGTGTCGATCATAAGTCCGCCAAATGGCAGTTTGATCAGTTCCCGATGAGTTGTCGTATGGCGCCCTTTGGCATCATCTTCACGGATGTTCTGAACAGCCATTACCTCGATTCCTGATAACGCATTGGTCAATGATGATTTTCCAACACCGGAAGAACCAAGCAAGGCCGCTGTTTTTCCACCTGTGAGCATTTTTTGAAGGTCGTCAATTCCTTCCCCCGTTACACTGCTGACGGCATAAATCGGAACGCCAAATGCAATGCTTTCGGCTTCTTCAATGTAAGGGAGCGGATCTTCACAGACGTCTTTCTTCGTTAATACAATAACCGGGCTCGCACCTGAGTCATAAGCAGCCAGCAAGTATCGTTCAAGCCTTCGCACATTGAAATCCTGATTAAGAGACGTCACTAAAAATATAATGTCAACATTTACGGCAACAATTTGTTCTGCTGTTGTAGTACCTGCTACTTTCCTGGAAAAGAGGGAAGTACGAGGCAATATGGAATGAATAATCCCTTTATCTTCTCCTGCCATCTTCTCAATGGCTACCCAGTCCCCGACAGCCGGATAATCCCGGCGTTCAGCCGCGGCGTGCTGGAAAGCACCTGAGCAAGTTGCCAACCATTCACCTGATTCGGTTATGACACGGTACATATGTTTATGTTCTAATATCACCCGTCCAGGGATACAGTTTTCAAATTTATCGTTCGTTTGGAGTTCATCCCATTTGGTGCTCCAATTTTCATTCCAGCCAAATTCATTCATGTTTGTCAAAGTTAAATCCTCCTGTTTTATGCATATAAAAAACCGTGCTGCGGATCGGCAGTCACGGTTTTCTCACGCACAACAGAAGAGACCTGTCTTGACTAAAAGTGAAGACACGTGTGGTGAAGGCACATAGACTTTCCAATCCGCATTTTTACAATTGAAATCTGCTGTTTGTTTGCCATAATGCCTCACCTCTCTTTTCTTAGTTGATATTAACATATCACCCCGTTCAATCTCCGTCAATGGGCAAAAGAAATAAAAAAAGTTTGTCTAAATCCTCAATGGGTAATAAACACATAGATAAACCTTTAGGAGGTAATGTATATGAATTTAAAATACTGGAAATTAGGTGCTTCTGCTCTTTTAGCAGCCGGATTATTAGCAGGATGCGGAGAAGATCCAGATGATGACGTAGATGTAGATGTCGATCAGCCGGAAGAAGAAGTTCCGGTTGAAGATGAAGGTGAAGATACCGACGTAAATGTCGATACAGATGATTCAACAGAAACAGATACAGAAGATTCAACAGAAACTGATACGGAAGATTCAACGGACACGAATACGGATGATTCATCCGGCACTGATACAAAAGATGACTCCACGGACACTACGGAAGACGGTTCTGATTCATCTAACTGATCGACAAAAAAAGAGTGGGGCGCAAATCGCCTCACTCTTTTCAATTTACTCTTCTATGAAGGTTCGAACTATTTCACCACCGGCTGCTTGGATCCGGGTTTTGGCAGTTTCTTTCATTGTACTTTTCACCATTTGGCCACCCTGAAATTCTAATAGTTCACCGGATTTCGTTGTGAAGATCACCTTATCAATTGTAACTGTGCCATTAACGTTTCGAGCTTCCTCCTCGAACTTCGAGAAATCAGACCACGCATAATCCGTTGCAGCTAAAGTAAAAGGGCCGCTCATTACGAATTCATCTTTAGTGATATAGTAATAATCACGAAGTGATAATAAGATTCCAGCCGTTGAAAAAACAAATAGCACGATCGCTAAAACCCATTTTAAAACTGGCTTTTTTACAAAAGCCATGACTATAAATAAAAGCGAAAGTAAAATCAGGCCCGCCCCACCGGTCAAGATAGACCAAGCAGATGTACCGATACCATCATTTCGAAGTGTAATGAATCCTGCTTTTAAAGGATAGAAAATAGCCGCTGGTGCAATGAATGCCATTATTAAAGAAATAACGGCGAGTGAAAGAATAATCCCCTTTTTTTGATCATAGATTCCCTGCATTAGAATCCCCCTTGTTCTCTATAAATTAAAGGTGCGGTTCTATATGTACGAGCACCGTTGAAAAAGGTTTCGCTTTGGAAATTTTTCTTTCTATTTCCTCTGTTATCCTGTGACTTTGGAACACATTTAAAGCTGGGTCTACTGTAACAGTCAAATCGATAAACACCATATTCCCGTGGGTTCTTCCTTTAATATCTTTTAGCAGGATGACCCCTTCAACATTCTGTACGAGGTGGGATAATGTCTCGACTTCATCGATGCTGAAACCATCTGACAGCGTATAGACAGCCTCCTTAAAAATCCCTGCAGCAGTATAAATAATGAGTACCCCTATCAGTAGAGCGGTAATGGAATCGATAATCGGAAACCCGAAAATCGCACCAGTAATTCCGATGGCTGTGCCAAAACTAACTAAAGCATCAGATCGGTTATCGAAGGCAGCAGCCCGAACAGCAGAACTTTTAATCCGTTTTGCCAGCCGTAAGTTATAACGATATACAACATACATCACTAACGCACTTCCGGCAGCAACTACTCCTGTCAGAATGGAGGGTTCAACGGTACGGCCTTCACCGATATTTTGAACAGCATTTATTAAAACTTGGATTCCTACAACTGCCATGACGAATGAGGCGATTAGAGAAGCGATCGTTTCAGCACGCAAGTGTCCATAATGATGATTCTGGTCAGGCGGTTTTTGAGAAATGCGGAGTCCGATCAGTACTGCCACGGACGCAATGATATCTGTCGTATTATTTAGTCCATCGGCTTTCAAGGCTTCAGATGAACCGATAATCCCAACGGATAATTTTACAGCACTCAACAATAAGTAGGTGATGATGCTGAGCCATGCTCCCTTTTCGCCTTCTTTTAAATTCGAGTATAGTTCCATACTTTGAAACCTCCGCTCTGTTGCGTGAGAAAAGAAAAGAATCTGCAAAAATCCAGCGGGACAGCAAGCGGTTAACATCTCCTAATGAGTGGAGTGAGTGGGTCGCTTGCCCGCAGAATGCGAGCAGATTCTTTTCCGTTCTATAAATTCTAAAGGGAACCTGCAATCTGATTATATTATAGTGCAGGCTGTTCCTCTATATATTCAATTTCCTCTTCTGGAATTTTAACGACTTCCAAATAGAGTATGTGATGGCCTTCCATATCTTTAACCATAAATTCAAAGCCTTGTTCAATTATTTTTTCGCCTTTAACTGCATCGAACCGTTTTGTCATGAACCAACCGCCAATTGTATCAATGTCTTCTTCATCAATCTCAATACCTAACGTATCGTTAACATTATCAATCAGCATTTTTGCATCAAATATATAGTGACCTTCTCCGATTTTCTGGATTTCAGGTACTTCATCAATATCAAACTCATCTTGGATATCACCAACGATTTCCTCAATGATGTCCTCGATTGTGAGTAAACCTGAAGTTCCACCGTATTCATCCATTATAACCGCCATGTGGATCCGCTCCCTTTGGAACTTCAATAAGAGGTCCCCTACAGGAATCGTCTCAATGACTCGGATAATAGGTTGAACGTAATCAGAGACAGGGCGATTTCCGTTATCAAGATCTTTAATGTACGCAGTTAAGAGATGCTTCATGTTTACAAGTCCTATAATATGGTCCTTGTCTCCATCCGTTACAGGGTATCGTGTATATTGTTCAACACCCATCACTTCAAAGACTTCATGAAGAGTCATATCTTTTTCGATCGTCATCATTTCGGTACGAGGCACCATGATTTCTTTAGCGATCCGATCGTCGAATTCAAAAATTTTATTCACATATTTGTACTCTGCCTGGTTAATTTCCCCGCCTTTAAGACTGTCCGATAAAATCATCCGTAATTCTTCTTCAGAGTGGGCAACTTCAGATTCAGAAACTGTTTCCAATCCGAATACCCTTGAGGCTAAGAAGCGGGCAGATCCATTCATCCCATGGATAACCGGATACATGATCTTATCGAAGATTACGAGCGGTTTAGCTACTGCCAATGTAATGGCCTCCGCTTTTTGAATGGCAAACGTCTTGGGGGTTAATTCTCCGACAACTACATGTAGGAATGTTACAAGTGAAAATGCAATGATAAAAGAAAGAATGGTGTTTACCGATTCTGGTAAATCAAAGTAAACGAACAACGGATGTAATATCTTTTCAATGGTCGATTCACCCAACCAACCTAATCCTAATGCGGTAATCGTTATACCAAGCTGGCAGGCAGAAAGATATTCATCCAGATTGGAAACGACTTTTTTGGCTGTTATAGCTCGTCTATTTCCTTCGGCAACTAACTGGTCGATCCTTGTGGTTCTAACTTTAACAATTGCAAATTCACTGGCAACAAAGAATGCAGTGAGCGCGATTAAGACAGCAAATGCTGTCAATCGTATGGGTATGGCTAAGTCCAAATAATCCCTTTGCTCCTAACCCGAATGAGGGTTGAAACAAAGTGTACACCTCCTGTGGCGATAAAATAGTTATTTAACATAATGATAAATTATCCATAGTGGAATATCAAATGTAAACTCCATGTAAAGAATCCCTATAGAACCTTTCGATGGACAGTGAAATATGTGTATGATACATATACGAATAATCATTTTTAGGAAGGTGAAAGATGCTTGGAAAATAGTAAGAAATACAAAGAAATAATTACGGCTTCCACTAAATTAGGGCTCACTTCTTTTGGTGGTCCTACTGCACATTTAGGATACTTCCGTGAGGAATATGTGAACAAAAGAAAATGGCTGGATGATAAATTATATGCAGATTTAGTCGCCCTTTGCCAATTCTTGCCCGGTCCGGCGAGTTCACAAGTCGGAATTGCAATCGGATTGCTCCGAGGGGGACTCTTAGGAGGCATACTTTCCTGGATTGGCTTTACTCTACCATCCGTACTTCTGCTCATGGGATTTGCATGGCTGATTACGACAGTAGGTTCGTTTGACAGTGGTTGGCTTTCAGGTCTTAAAATCGTTGCCGTAGCAGTCGTAGCACACGCACTGCTTGGCATGGGGAAGTCATTGACCCCTGATCGCCCGAGAATAACGATCGCTTTCTTGGCAGCTGCTCTAACTTTGCTTATACCGACCGCTTTAGGTCAAATCTTCATCATTGTCGGTTCAGGAATCATCGGCTACTTCATGTATAAAAAAGACAAAACGCCTGATTCTATACATATTCCGATAAAAATCGGAAAAAGGGCCGGGATTGTAGCTTGGATTCTATTTTTTGCACTTTTGGTTCTTACGCCTTTATTCCGTCCTTTCTTCAGTTCCACCTTATATTCGATCTTTGATATTTTTTACCGGATCGGATCGATTGTTTTCGGTGGAGGACATGTCGTACTTCCTATGTTGGAACGGGAAGTTGTCCCTTCTGGCTGGATGAGTGCGGATGCTTTCATCACAGGATACGGAGCGGCGCAAGCGGTACCAGGACCGCTATTTACTCTTGCCAGTTACTTAGGGCAAATCATGGCCGATGTTCCAGGAGCAATCATTGCCACGATCGCCATGTTCCTACCGTCATTTTTACTGGTCATTGGAACTTTGCCGTTTTGGTCTGTTATCCGAACAAAATCAGCAGTGCAGGCTTCACTTAAAGGTGTTAATGCTGCAGTAGTCGGAATATTGCTTGCCGCATTGTATGATCCGGTTTTTGTAAGTGCTATTCAAGATCATTATGATTTCATCATCGCATTGATCGCTTTTGGATTACTTTCATATTACAAATTAGCTCCTTGGATCGTCGTTGTCATAACCGCAGTCCTTGGCGCAGCAGTTCATTATTTAATATAAATCAGGTCTTCCTCTTCGTTTTGAAGTTGGAAGACTTTTTTAATGGATAATTCGTTTGAAACAGGGAATTTTACAGAGAAATGGATGGAAAATAGGACATTCACCGCAGTTTGTTGAGATTATAGGTCGGGTAAAAGGGAATATCGCATTTTATGCAACTTACATGGACGATAA
This sequence comes from Chungangia koreensis, assembly GCF_042651785.1. Classification (NCBI taxonomy): domain Bacteria; kingdom Bacillati; phylum Bacillota; class Bacilli; order Lactobacillales; genus Chungangia; species Chungangia koreensis. The sequence goes on along the minus strand of NZ_JBHSEC010000020.1, from coordinate 245,112 downwards.
GGAGTTTGTTTTATGAATTTACTATCCTTGCTCAAAGCGATCGGGATACAACCACACCCGGCACATGAACAAATTGAAATAAAAACATTATGTACAAATTCTTCAACGGCATGTGAAGACTCTCTATTTGTTGCCATTACCGGTTATGAAAAAGATGGCCATGAATTTATAGATGATGCCGTCCGATTAGGAGCGACTGCCATAATTGGCGAGAAAGAAATGGTTGAAGAGAGAATCCCATATTATCAGGTCAACAACAGCAGACTGGCGCTTTCGGCCTTAGCAAGTGAATTTTACGGCAATCCTACAAGAGGGAAAATTGTAATTGGCGTTACAGGAACGAATGGAAAGACGACTACTTCGTTTATGATTCGGCACATTTTGGAACAAAGCGGATTGAAGTGTGCTCTTTTTGGGAGTGTCTATACCATTGTCAACGGTGAAATCACGCCAGCACCTGCCAATACAACACCTGATGCTCTGGAATTCAACAAGCAAATGGAACATAGCCAAGATGATGTAGTCATTATGGAAGTATCGTCTCATGGGATTGCCCAGCATCGGATTGCTGGACTTGAATTTGATATGTGCTTGTTTACAAACCTGGATCAGGAACATCTGGATTACCATAAGACAATGGATAACTACTTCAATATTAAGGCATCCCTATTTAATCAGTTGAAGGAAGAGGGAATAGCTATCATCTTATCCTCCGATACATGGGGAGAAAAGCTGGTAGAACATGTTCGAAGCCTTGGCAGAAAAGTGGTCCGTGTCGACGGAGTAAACCCTGACTACTATATAGGCAAATACGAAATACAGACGGCAAGCGACAGTTATTTGGATCTGTACCGTCTAAAGACAGGAATGTTCGGTCGCCATAATATCGAAAATGCGGGCATGGCATTTGCGGCAGTATGTGAATTAGGAATTTCGAAAGAAGCAGCAGAGGAAGCACTTTCAAACTTCAAGAACGTTCCGGGCAGATTTGAACTATTCGATCATCCAAAACAGGCTGTTGTCGTAGTGGATTATGCTCATACCGCAGGAGCATTTGAGCATATACTACAAACGGCAAGAGAAATGGGAGCGAAACGTATTTTCCATGTCTTCGGGTTTAGAGGTAATCGAGATCCGGAAAAGAGAGAATACATGGTGGAAGTTTCTGTGAAATATAGTGACCGTTCTATTCTTACTTTTGACGATTTAAATAAAGTATCTCCAGAAGCGATGGAAAAAGTTTTAACAGAGCTGAATAAGTACGAGGAAACTCTGGTCATTCCGGATCGAACGATTGCGGTGCAAACAGCATGGGAACAGTTGCAAGAAGGGGATTGGCTTATTATTACAGGAAAGGGTCATGAGCTTTACAAAGACCGATATGTATATGCAGCAGAGTCGGATATTCAGCTTATTCAATTTCTGCAAAATGAGGAAAATGTAAGTCAAAGGGTAAGTGAAAATAATTCCTATCTGTCGAAAAACAAATTATTTTTAGAAAAGTGTTGACTTTATAAAAACTGTTTTGGTAGGCTTTATATATTACAAAAATTATGAAAAGGAGGTATGGAACATGTTGAAACAAATTGTAATGAAAAAAGAACTAATCACTGTAAGTGACAATTTTATATTTCCATACCTACCATTAGGCTTGAACTAATTTATTGCATACTTTGGTACGGTATTTTTCCGTACCTTTTCGGAGCACGCGCATCCCAAAAGGAGCGTGTGCTTTTTTGTGTTCTTTTATTTCCAAAATTTGGTGTCCGGAGGAAACTCTTTCACATATAAAAAAACATAAAAAGGAGTGCTGAAGATGATGAATCAGCAAAAGCAACTATTAATCAAGGAATCGCTTGAAGGCGGATAGTGAAATCCCAAAAAAAGAGAGAGAGAAAGAAGGTAATCGTTTATGTTTTCGGTTTTATTTAAATTAAAATGGTTTTTTGCAGAGAATTGGAAAAGGTATACAATCGCTGTTGCCCTATTAATGGTAGCGAATGTATTCGAAGTCATACCTCCATGGCTGGTTGGGGCATCAATTGACTCAATTGCTCAAGGGACTTTGACCCGTGAACTATTATGGACGTTCATCGGGATCTTGACTGTAACATTAGTTGTGAACTACATCATTACGTATATATGGCAATACCAGTTGTTCGGTGGGGCATATGTAATCGAAAAGAAACTTCGAGGAAGATTGATGAAGCACTTCCTACGGATGACGCCGTCATTCTACGAACGAAACCGGACGGGCGACCTGATGGCGCGTTCGACAAATGATTTGCGCGCTGTATCGGAAACGGCAGGCTTTGGAATTCTGACGCTTATCGATTCGACACTGTATATGTTGACAATCTTACTTACGATGGGATTCTTAGTGTCGTGGAAATTGACTCTTGCTGCATTGCTTCCACTGCCGATTTTGGCCATTATTATGCAAATCTTAGGAAAACGGATCCACGAACGGTATATGAGTGCACAAGATGCATTCGGTGATTTGAATGACCGTGTGTTAGAAGCAGTTGAAGGAGTCCGTGTAATCCGTGCCTACGTACAGGAACGTCCATCTGAACGTCAGTTCGATGACATGACGGAAGACGTGTATAAGAAGAACATGGAAGTTGAAAAAATCGATGCCCTGTTCAACCCGATCACGAAAGTGTTAACAGGCCTAAGTTATATGATTGGTCTCGGATATGGAGCGTACTTAGTGTCGCAACATGAAATGACTGTTGGTGAACTGGTATCATTCAATGTCTATTTAGGGATGATTGTCTGGCCGATGTTTGCTATTGGAGAACTCATTAATGTCATGCAACGAGGAAATGCTTCTTTGGATCGTGTCATGGAAACGTTGAACTACGAAGAGGATGTAAAAGATCCATCCAAACCCGTTGTCGTTAGCCAACCGGATTCAATCGAATTTAGGGATGTCCGATTCCAATACCCTCAGTCTCAATCCATTAACTTGGACGATGTAAATGTCCACTTAGGACGTGGGCAAACGTTAGGGATTGTCGGAAAGACGGGAAGCGGAAAGACGACTTTCGTCAAACAGCTACTCCGTGAATATCCTGCTGGTGAGGGAGACATCACATTTACGAATGTGTCCATAACCGAGCAAACGAAAGATCAGGTACGGAACTGGATCGGATATGTTCCACAGGACCATGTATTGTTTTCGAGAACAGTAAGAGAAAATATATTGTTCGGGGCACCGGATGCTACAGATGAAGACATTGCTGATGCAATCCGCCTATCCCACTTCCAAAAGGATTTAGAAATGCTTCCGTTAGGTCTGGAAACACTGGTCGGAGAAAAGGGCGTTTCATTATCCGGAGGGCAAAAACAACGTATTTCAATAGCACGTGCGTTAATTAAAAACCCTGAAATTCTAATTTTGGATGATTCTCTGTCTGCGGTTGATGCGAAGACGGAATCTAAAATCATTGAGAATATCCAGAACGAACGTAAAGGGAAAACAACCATTATTACAACTCACCGTCTATCCGCAATCCAACATGCAGACTGGATAATTGTATTCGATGACGGGAAAGTTGTTGAAGAAGGTACACATGAGATGCTGCTGAAGCGGAAAGGCTGGTACAAAGAGCAATATGACCGCCAGCAGATCGAGGAGGTGTAATCATGGGTACAGGAAAACGTTTAGTGGGCTATGCCCTTCAATATAAGAAATTATTATTCACAGGTTTAGGAATGTTAGCGATTGCTGTCGGAGCTGACTTAGCAGGACCATTTGTAGCCAAGAAAATCATCGACAACCATATCGTTGGTGCAGAAGGCACAGATATACAATTCGGCCCTATTGCTGCACTATTAGCGATATTCTTCGGTTTGGCAATCGTTACAGCGATATTCCGCTACACTGAATACTTATTGCTACAAAAAGCATCAAACCGGATCATCCAAAAAATGCGGAACGATGTATATGGGCATATTCAAACGCTGCCCATCCGTTATTTTGATAATTTGCCGGCTGGAAAGGTCGTTGCAAGAATTACAAATGACACAGAAGCAATTCGAGAACTGTATGTAACGGTATTATCTCAATTTGCGACTAGTGCGATGTATATTACAGGTATTTACGTAGCGTTATTCTTATTGGATCCAACTATGGGTGCGATCGCATTATTCATCGTTCCAATCCTAATAGTGTGGGTGATTGGTTACAGAAAGTATGCATCGAAATACAATCATGTCATCCGTGAGAAAAATAGCGAAATGAATGCCATGATCAATGAATCCATTACAGGGATGACGATCATTCAGGCATTCCGCCGCGAGAAACAGATGGATGATGAATTCGAGCAACTGAATGGGAAACATTACAATTACCAAAACAAGTTGCTTAAACTGGACGCGTATACGTCTGGAAACCTTGTTGGTGTGTTACGCTCCATTACATTCGTGTTGTTCATCGCCTATTTTGGTGGGTCATTTTTATCTGGAATTGAAGTGGTGTCCGTAGGTGCTCTTTATGCATTTGTCGATTACATTCAGCGGATGTTCAATCCGGTTTCCGGAATCGTTAACCAACTTTCTAAGTTGGAAAGGGCATTGGTTGCGGCAGAAAGGGTATTTGACCTGTTGGATCAGCCGGGCGAGCCTGTAAGTGACGATAAGGTTGCACGATACCGCGGAAATGTCCGCTTTGAAAATGTATGGTTTGCTTATAAGGAAGAAGAGTATGTATTGAAAGACATCAACTTTGAAGCGAAGCAAGGTGAGACAATCGCTTTAGTCGGTCATACTGGGTCCGGTAAGAGTTCTATCATGAACTTACTTTTCAGGTTCTATGATGTGACAAAGGGTGCCATTAGTATTGATGGTCAAAACATCAATGATCTATCACGTCAGACAGTACGTGACCATATGGGTATTGTCCTGCAAGATCCTTACTTGTTTACGGGAACCATCGAATCGAACGTAAGCTTAGGAGACCCGCGTATTTCCCGGGAAATTGTCGAAAAAGCGTTGGAAGCGGTCGGTGGGGACAGAGTCCTGAAGAACCTTTCAAAAGGACTGGATGAACCTGTCATTGAAAAGGGGAGCACATTGTCCTCCGGGCAGCGTCAGCTCATTTCATTCGCCCGTGCATTAGCATTCGACCCGGCCATTCTAATTTTGGATGAGGCTACATCCAATATCGATTCAGAAACGGAAGAAATCATCCAGCATGCGATGGATGTATTGAAAAAAGGGCGGACGACTTTCATCATCGCACATAGACTATCCACGATTAAAAATGCGGATAAAATCTTGGTGCTTGACCGTGGGAAAATCGTTGAGGCTGGCAATCATGATGAGTTGCTTGCTACAGGAGGCATCTATGAACAGATGTATCGTTTACAATCGGGAAAGTCTAAATCGCAAGTGAGTTAATAAAAGGGAGGATTTCCTCCCTTTTTGTTTGCTCTAATTCTACTTTCATTTTAAACGTATAGTTTTACCGGAATTCAGCAATCTAATGGTGAAGTACGTTAAAAGAGGAGGTTAGAGTATGACATACAAAAACAATCCAAAGCCGGATGACCGTTCGGACAACGTAGAGAAATTGCAAGATGCGGTTCAGAATACTATTGGAAATATCCATGAAGCTGAAGAAACGATGAAGTTATCAAATGAAAAAGACCAGCAGGATATCCAAAATAAGAACGAACGCCGTCGTGAAGCTATTGAAGGTATGCGTGAGGAAATTAAAGACGAATCCGCAGCACGTCAAGATGGTTATCAATTTTAATCAGCGAGACTGTCCTTTGAGGGGGCGGTCTTTTTTAAATAGAGGGAATTTGAATGCAATCGTTGATATAGCTGTAAAATCGTTGATATAGTCAAAAATCGTTGATATCTATTAATTAGAGGATTCTTTTGAGATGTAATGATAATGTGGAGCTATTCTAAGTTGAACTGCACCCCAATTGTTAGACACATTTAACAATTGGAGGTGCTTTTTTATTTTCATCAATCGTACACATGAAACAGCATTAATTCATGGATCATCTTCTTGAGTTCGTCTTCATTAGGTGGCGTAGGTCCAGTCCACGTGATAGACCCATCCTTTTGATACTCGCCGCTAAATGGCTGTTGTTTATAATAGAAAGAAAATGTCCAGCCAGGTAATTGTTTATTTTCATACATTGGCTTGAAACTGAAGTGATGAAGCATTCCGTCGTCCCCCTTGTACTCATAGGAGCCTCTTCCTTCGCATATTCATATATAAAACCGCCGAAGGAGTGCTCAGTTGTTTGTCGAAAATCTGAAACAGGCCATTGAAGATGAATATCGGGCTTATTATTTCTACAAAAGCATGCTCCAATTAACGAACGATCCCTATTGGCAGTCGTTTATCAAACATGCTTTAGAAGATGAGAAAAGCCATTATGAAATGTTCCAGCAACTCTATTATATGATGACAGGAAGCTTTGTACAAAATCCTAAGAAACCAGTACCCGCCTATAATCTAAAAGATGCTGCAAAGCGATCGATCGTCGATGAACTGGATGCAGTCGATACATATAAAGAAATGTTGTTGACAATCCCAATTCAACAAGCTTATAATCCACTATTCATCGCTATGCAGGATGAATTGGAACATGCCATCCGTTTTTCGACTATGTATAACGCTTTATAGTAAAGGTCTCACTATTTCTATCATTTTCGACTCTCTGTTATAATGAGGAAAGTGAAAATGTGGAAAGGTGAGGCTTTTGAATTCTTTTATATTGATTCTATTTATGGCCGTTGTGGGTGCACTGATCGGAGGTTTAACAAACCATTTGGCGATTAAGATGCTGTTCAGGCCACATGGTGTGAAATATATCGGTTCTTGGAGAGTACCTTTTACACCGGGGTTAATTCCAAAAAGACGGGATGAATTGGCAAAGCAGTTTGGCAGGACGGTCGTAGAGCATTTGCTGACACCTGAAACTTTCCGCAAAAAGCTATTTACACCCGATATGCTTGAAAAAATAAGAGGTTATATTCAAACGGCAATTGATCGGACTGTGTTTGGACAAAATAAGACATTGTCGGATTGGGTCGAGATGGCTGGTGTCCAGCAACTCGATCAAAAAGCTGAAGAGAAGCTAAGTGGGATCATAGATCAGCAGTTTGCAACGTTAAGGAGCAGGCTGGCTGAAAAGAGCATTCGCGAATTGACACCGATTGAGTGGCAAGAACAGGCTGACCAGAAGATTCCCCAAATAACACGTTACGTGTTAGAGCGGGGGGAGGCGTTCTTCGATTCTTTTGAAGGGCGAATGGTTATTAAGCGGTTGATCGATGATTTTCTCGAAAGTAAAGGTACCCTCGGAAATATGATTCATATGTTCTTCGGTGAATCACAAACACTCGTGGATAAAGCACAAAATGAAATCAAGAAGTTTTTACATTCTCCAGGAACATTTGAGCTCATCAATTCATTAGTTGTGAAGGAATGGGAAAAATTGAAGGACCGGCCAGTGGATGACTTAATCGGTGATTTCGATTTTGAACCAGCCCTCCAAGCGGTAAAGGATTATACGACACGAGAATTGAATATATCGGAACGCTTAAATCAGCCGCTGATTCATTACTGGCCAGCTGGCCCTGCGTGGACGAATGAACATCTGATTCCTATAGTGACGGAGATGGCCTTCCAAAAAGCAGAAGAGAAGCTCGAAGAGGCATTGCGAAGACTGAAGATTGAAGAGATGGTCAAAGAACAGGTCGATTCATTCCCCGTTGCCCGTCTGGAAGAATTGGTGCTCGGTATTTCAAAAAGGGAATTTAAAATGATTACAGTCCTGGGGGCATTACTTGGAGGATTAATCGGGATTGTCCAAGGAATCATTGCTTTGTTCCTCGGATAATTGAAAAGGAGAGAGTGACATGGTGAACATATACGATGACATTAATCGGTTAGAAGTATCATTTCGAAAGACTCCGGAATTTGCAGCTGTCCAGCAAGCAATCGGGGAAGTGAAGAAGGATCCGGAGGCTTTAGCCATTTTCCAGAATTTCAGGAAAATCCAATTATCACTTCAAGAACAACAAATGCAGGGTAAACAGATTTCCGGCGAGGAGCTGGAATATGCGCAAAAGACTGCACAGTTAGCTCAGCAAAACCCGAAAATTGCTGCCATGCTTCAAGCAGAGATGAATTTAAGCAAAATTATTGAAGAAATCAACCGGATCTTGATGAAGCCGGTCCAAGATCTATATACAGGAATGTAATTGCTATTAGTCATTATTGTAGACATCCAATTAACTTAATTGGATGTCTATTTTAGTGGAAATTATATAGGCGGGAACAAAATATTATACTATCGAGTTGAGCCTGAAAATTCCCTCTGTTTCTGTTTGATCCTTTTTACAAATTCTCGATCATCCCAAATAGCAGGATTGTTAATTTTTAGATTTTCTCCACGCACAAAGAAATCATAACTATCCTTTGCCCCCATATACCAATCCACGATGACTAACTTGCGGTTTTTATTCTGCACAAGAAACTCAGTAGGCTCACCAAATCCACCACCATTCTTGTGAACGTGTGCTGGCAATAGTAAGTAGAGATAATTTCCTTCCTCCTCATCCGCAAACTCCACCTCCCAGTCTACAACCTCAACATTTTGTACTGGATCATTAGAGTTGGCGTGCAAGTCGTATTGGGATTGTATTTTCTTTTGCATGTATTGTTTAAGATTATCGCTCTCGATGAATGTGTACAATTCAATATCAGAGCCGTTCCAGACGGCTTTATAATAGTCAGTCAGCGCTCTCGCACACATTTCATAAGCCATTTGAGAATCCTGGTCAGTAAGACCTTCATCATATTCAGCTAAATATTGTACAACATTCTGTTCCATGCTATTTGTCATTTCATTGGTAGTCGGAAAATCTTCACTGCTTTCCTCAAAGACTAAAGGTGTATCATTTGTTCTATTATGATTACACCCAACTAATACAAGTCCACTTACGATAAAAAGTTTCAAATATCTTTGTATAACATCAGCTCCCTTCCTTTAAGTCGATTATGATTTAACGGAAGTTACAAAAATTCATTAAATTCCTTACTATTTTTGCTTCAATCAATAAGGAATGTAATCCTTTAGAGTATTAAGGGATTTGAAATTGTTGATATGGTGTATGCTGCTGCAAATTAGGCACAGCATTTGAATATTTTCATACTATATATTTGGGGGGATAAAATGCCAAGAGTAAAGTATCGGAATGCTGACGTTGACTTGATTGCAAGAATGATGAGGGCGGAAGCTGAAGGTGAAGGTAACCAGGGCATGTTATATGTTGGTAATGTCATTGTTAACCGTGCCGTGGCAGATTGTTTAGACTTTAAAGATGTCAGAACCATTGAAGACGTTATTTATCAGGTGCAGGGAGGAAATTATTCTTTTGAAGCTGTTCAAAAAGGGAATTTGTTTTATTCACCTGCAAGGGAAAATGAAAGAAAATTAGCAAGAAGGGTTTTGGAAAATTGGAGAGTTCATCCAGCAAAATATTCCTTATGGTATTTTAATCCTTATGCGCCATGTCCTTCTACCTGGTACAATCAACCTTTTACAGGTCAATATAAAGACCATTGCTTCTATGAACCGATTGCTGGAACATGCGATAGTGTGTATCTCGGTTAGGCCAGTGATCCAAATAAAACCTAACTAAAATAAGCACTGCTTTTTCCGCAGTGCTTATTTTGGGTCAATCGATATATGTTGTTTTTGGTTTTTGAAATGATTTTTGGATCTTATGATGAACCAAGCTAAAAGAGTACCTACGACTAATAAACCCTCCAACGTAAAAATGTACCATGGATATGGCCCCATTAAGTCGAAAAGACTTGGGGTATCGGGTTTATGACGTAAAAACCAATAGTTGCCGTTATTTCGATCATTTACATACAAAATTATCGGTAAAAGAATATTAATGAAAAGTAGTAGTTTGATGACGGAATGGAATGTCAGCTTATAACCTCTGACCCACATGAAATATAGCGCAACCCAGACAATCACCATATGCGTGTAGAAGAAATGGAAGAATCTAAAGTGGGGAAAGCCATAGGTTAAAGCAGGAGTAAATATCGCTTGTGTTGCGCCAAAAACGGCAATGAAAAATAATAATTCAAAAATTGCTTGTTTCCTCGTCAGCAACAAAAAAATACTTAGAATGAGACCGATATTACATAATTCTAATGGCAATGAGCGGCCAACGATCCAGATCCCGCTATGGATCATCCAAAATTGGTTGGTGACTTCAGAAATTATTAAAGTCATAGCCAATCCTATTTCGTACTTTCTTAATTGTTCTTGATTTATCTTGCTTCGGTAGTGGAAGAGTATGAAAGTAATCGTCACGAAGAGTAATAAGACCACTACATGGCTGATTGAAAACAAGTAAAAAGCCGAAAATTCATTGTTTGGACCAAAAAACACCATTTGACACCTACACTTTCCTTAAAGTATAAGGTGTACAATTTTCGGAGGATTATACAGTTGACGTAATAGATTTTTGTTAGACTAGTATGAATACTGGTGTACTTATAAAAAAAACATAGACAGCCCATTGTTAAAAGAATGGACTGTCTATGCGTAAAAAGGTGTTCTTCAATTACATTGACGCTAATGACTTGGCTGATTCGGATATTTGCTCTGAGCTCGCATAGATTGAGTTCAAGCGTTCCGAAACGTTTAAAATACTATCAGCTAAGGAACCATTTCGTTCTTTTAATTCTTCCATCGCTTTAACAATGGAGGAGAATGAGTGGCCGGAAGCGACAATCTGACTTCGTTCATCATCTGTCAACTGTTGCAAATCCTGTACATTGGATGCGATAGCTGCAGTTTTTGAGTCTGTTTCCGCTAATATGGTTTCAACTTCACTAAGTGATGATTTTGTGTGTTCGGCAAGCTTCCGGACCTCGTCAGCAACAACTGCAAAGCCTTTTCCGTGTTCTCCTGCCCGAGCGGCTTCAATGGAGGCATTCAAAGCAAGTAAGTTTGTCTGGTTCGCAATCTGAGTGACAATTTGAGCAATCGCTGTAATCTGTTCATTCAACTTATGAAGATCTGTTACATTTTGATGGATACTGCCCATCTTTTGTTTCAATTCGTTACTTTTTAACTCGGTTTCATTGAGGCGTTCCAATTCAACCAGTGATTTGCTTGCCATCTCATCCGCAAGAGCAAGATTTTCTTGAGATAATGATTCGACTGTCCCGATAAAATCCTGCATTTTGTTTAAGTCATGGGAAGAGCGGCTGATTATTTCCTCCAAGTTAACAGAACTGTGGCGTAAACGATCCATTAATATGGACTTGCGTTCATTCTCCTCAAGAAGTGCCTCTTCGTTTTTCTCTTCGTATATCGTTAGTACCAACTGCTGTTCGAAGTTAAGCATTTTAGAAAGCGATTTAAGTATTGTCAACTGTTCAGAAGGGTGATAATTTGTTTGTTGGACAATCTCGAAAAAACTGTTCAGCAAATCTTGGAAAGCACTTAAATACCATTTTGGAACGAGACCGATCCTTGCGTGAATGACTGCAATTCGGCGTCTTTTTTCAACGAACGCCTGATCAATTGTTCCATCAAACATTTCCGATATATGACGGGTCAATGTAACGCGTAGCCGTTCTACACTGCTGTGGTCACCTATGATTTCTTGAAGCGTATTTTCCTTCTCCAAGTTCAGGTAGAAGTTTGCTACAATGGTATGGACATTTTGATGGAGCGGTTCTTGCATAGTTTTCAAAATGGCAAGATCTTGTTCAGTTAAGTCAATCATTGAAAGACATGTTGTAATGTCTGCTGGCAAGTCTTTAGAAATGCTGACGAAGGGAAGCTGCTCCTTTGCCGCTTCTGTTAAAGAGTGTTTTGTTTGTTGTTTTCGTTTCGTAAATAAGGTCAATGTCTTAACTCCTTCAGAAAGTTGGTTTATAAATGAAATCTATCAAATTGAATACCCCAGTCCCTCAAGACTGGTCGCAGATGATTCTCCACCTCTTCAATCTCTTTTTTGAAGAATCCCATTACAAAGAAGAGGAAGCAGAAATTGAAATGGATTTCCGGCTAAATGAGTCGGAGAGTAGAATTACTGCTGAAGTGGAACTTTGTGTAGGTGGCAAAATGTATTCAGCCGCAAGTGTGAATGAAACGGTTTTTGCAAGTTCCGAAAAAGAGTGGAACAAAACGAAAAAACGCGTATTCTCTCATGCAATGCTCGAGGTACTTGAAAAAGTGACGGGCATTACACAGTCGTGGGGCATTCTAACTGGGGTCAGGCCCACAAAGCTCTATCATAAATATCGGCGGGAAGGGCTTGAACATGAAGCGATTAAGGAAAGATTATTTTCCGAATATCGAATCTCTGACGAAAAAACCGACCTTATGGGTACAATTGCGGACAGGCAGCTAAAGGCAATCCCAGACTTGGATTCAATCGGAAATGAAGTAAGTGTATATATTGGCATCCCTTTCTGTCCGACAAAATGTGCGTATTGTACGTTCCCTGCGTTTGCGATCCATCGTAAAAACGGTAGGGTGGAATCATTCCTTGATGGTCTGCACGAAGAAATTCGAGTTATGGGGAAATGGATGAAAGAACGGAATTTAACGATTACCTCCGTCTATTACGGTGGGGGGACGCCTACTTCAATAGAGGCGCATGAAATGGATGCTCTGTATCAGACAATGTCTGAATCCTTCCCGAACTTAGAGAAAATCAGGGAAGTGACAGTTGAAGCAGGTCGGCCGGATACAATTACACCAGAGAAATTAGAAGTTCTAAAAAAGTGGAAAATAGACCGGATCAGTGTAAATCCACAGTCCTATACGGATGAAACACTAAAAGCAATTGGGCGTCATCATACGGTCCAAGAAACGATTGATAAGTTCTGGCTTTCCCGTGAAATGGGGATGACCAATATCAATATGGACTTGATCATCGGCTTGCCGAATGAAGGAATCGAAGAATTCAAGCATTCCTTAGATGAAACTCAAAAGATGCAGCCTGAGTCTTTAACGGTTCATACTCTATCATTTAAACGAGCTTCCGAAATGTCACGTAATAAGAAAAAGTATCAGGTAGCTGATCGGGGAACTGCAGAAGCGATGATGGAAATGGCTCGACAATGGACAGAGGAAAATGGATATGTACCTTATTATTTATATCGCCAAAAAAACATATTAGGTAATTTGGAGAACGTGGGTTATTCCAAACCGGAGGAAGAGAGTATTTATAATATCCTCATGATGGAGGAATTGCAGACGATCATTGGAATTGGTTGTGGGGCATCAAGTAAGTTCATTGACCGGAATACCGGGAAAATTGAACAGTTCTACAATCCAAAGGATCCAGCTGCATATATCCTGACCTATGAAGAATCCATCAACAAGAAGATTGAGCATTTAGAGCGAATCTTTCCTCAGCCTATAGTGAAATGAAAAAGGCAGCCAATTGGCTGCCTTTTACTATTATTTAGTTTTCTTTTCATTACTATCTTCTAATTTGAATTCATCAGTAACGTCATCCATGATATCTTTCGTGCCGTTTTTGAATTCTCTCAACGTTTGTCCAACAGCCTTACCTAATTGAGGTAGTTTTGAAGGACCAAAAATGATTAAGGCAAGGACCAAAATAATGATTAACCCGGGTACACCGATACTAGACATATAGAAATTCCTCCTAAAAGTAGTTTTGCGAGGTTAGGATGCTTCTTGCTCCGCTTGTTCTCTCGCTTTCATCCGTTTAAGCGACCATGCTGAAAGTGCAATACTTATCTCAAATAGAAGCAGCAATGGAATAATGATCAGGAAATCTGAAACGAAATCCGGTGGCGTTATAGTAACACCAACGACAACTAACACAAAATAAGCGATTTTTCGCATTTTCCGAAGCCTGTCTGGAGTAACAATTCCAAGTCGTGTTAAGAAAAGAATAACAACTGGAAGTTCAAACACAATCCCTATAGGAATGATCAAATTAAACATAAAGGTAAAATACTGACTCATTCCGTATGTTTCGGTCGCGCCGATTGACTCATTGATATTCGACATGAAGTTTAACATCAATGGGAATATAAGAAAATAGCTGAAGCTGATACCGGCCAAAAACAAGAAAAATGCGAAGGGGATGAACATGGATGCTCCCTTTGATTCTTTTTCAGTTAGGCCAGGTCTGACAAATAGCCATAATTGTTGCATGGCAATGGGTAATGTAATCAGGATAGCTAATAATAGTGCACATTTCAAATAGATCAGTAAACCGTCAGTATATCCAAAAACGTTCCATTCAACATGTTGAGCCGTTGGCTGTGATTTTATGAATGCTAAAGTCTTTGGTGCAAGCCAAAATCCCACTCCTAAAGACAGGACAAACGTCAGGACGATCGTAATGAGACGCTTTCGAAGTTCTGTTAAATGCTCGACAAGCGTGTAATCCTGTTCTTTTTCCATTATTGAAGACCACCTATCATCTCCATGATTCATGTCTAAAGACACGAAGCTTAGTATAATGTAATTTTCCATCTAAGTATACACCCTATAATATAAATGGCAATGAACATGCATTGAAATTTGCGTCAATTCATTGACATTTTTCAACAAAAAATAGGGAATAAAAGGTGTTTTATTGAACGATGTCTATATTAAAAGCTTTCTTAAAACATGGGTGAAACTGATCAGTACATTAGAAAAGAAATCGTGCTTTAACCTGAAAGTTAATTATTGTTTCCATTGGGGAATTTCCTAAATTGTAAAGGAATAAAAGGATTTTTCGAAGTGGTGCCGAATATTTTGTATGAATGACTATTCATTTAAAAGGGGTGGCGAAAAGTGTCATATGAAACAATTACATTAAAAAAAGAAGGTAGACTGGCTAAGCTTAAGCTAAATCGTCCAGCTGCTATGAATTCAATGAATGAAATGATGATGAAGGAATTGGCCGATTGCCTGGAGGATTTGAAAACGGATCAAGAGGTACAAGTATTGATCATACAGGGCGAAGGTAGGGCATTTTCAGCAGGCGGAGATATTAAAGCAATGGTTGATCCAGATAGTCCAATGGATATTGAGGCGGTTATGGTGCATGTATCGCGAATAGCCAAAGCCTTGTATACGCTCCCTCAAGTGACAATTGCCGCTGTCCATGGTGCCGCCGCCGGATTAGGATTCAGTATGGCATTAGGCTGTGATCATATCATTGCCGAAGAAAACAGCAAACTTGCTATGAATTTTATAGGAATCGGGTTAGTTCCGGATGGAGCAGGTCATTTCTTCTTGAAGGAGCGGATTGGGGTGCCATTAGCGAAACAGTTAATCTGGTCCGGGAAAGTCTTGAATGGTCATGATGCCTTAGCAAAAGGACTGATTGATGAAGTAACGGCAGAGGGGAAGGCATCGGACTATGCCAATGCTTTTGCTGAAAGAGTGCTTCAATCGCCAGTGTCAGCCATGTTGGCTTCAAAAAAAATACTGCATTCTCTAAAAGAACATGAACTTGAAAAGGTTTTGGAGATGGAAAGTGAAGCGCAAGCGAATATGCGCAAGTCCGCTGATCACCTTGAAGGAATTCAAGCATTTGTTGAAAAGAGGAAGCCGCAGTTTGCCGGAATGTAAGGGGTAGCCCTATGAAGCATATGCTTTATAGGGCTATTTATAAGGAGGACATTAATGGGATATATTGAGGAAATCCGTGCTGAAGTAGGCAATCGTCCACTCATTTTGGTAGGTGCAACTGTAGCTGTATTAAACAAACAGAACGAGCTTCTTCTTCAGAAAAGAACCGATGGTGTATGGGGGTTGCCTGGAGGATTCATGGAATTGGGGGAATCTGCTCCTGAGACAGCAAGGCGGGAAGTGAAAGAAGAAACCGGTGTGATTATAGGAGAAGTGAAATTGGTTGATGTGTTTTCTGGTAAGGAACATTACACTAAACTTCCCAATGGGGATGAATACTATTCGGTAACCATTGCTTACTTTACTCGCGACATCATTGAAGAATCCATTCATCTTTGTAGCTCTGAAACGATAGATGCTGGATTCTTTCCACTTCATAGCTTGCCTAAAGGGACCAGCCACAAGCTCAAGGAAATGATTCAACGCTTATCTGCGTCCATTTAATAGAAAAAATCTGACGGACCAAGTCTGTCAGATTTTTCGATTACGAATGGAAAAGTAATAGTTTACCGAGTGGTGAAGCAAGGCGGTGAGTTTTTTCTCCCCATTCTTTACTTTCTAAAAACTCTCTTCCTTTTTCTTTCGCTTCGTCGTCGGTTGTGGCTGTAAACGATTCTTCAAATACTAATTCTCCTGATTGTTCATAACCTGTCAGTTTATATGTCCCCATGTAAACACACTCCCTTTACCCTTTATACAATTTTAATTATACAAAAAATTCTTCGAAAAAAATATGTAAAGCCGCCTTGACAATGAAAAGGTGGTAAAGTAAGCTTTACGTAAAGTTTATTTTACGTAAAGCTTATTTGACATTTTGGTGGTGAACGAAGATGGAAAACAAGATTAAAGAAAAACGGTCCGAATTCAATTTTACTCAAGATGAGTTGGCTGAACGCTTGAATGTCTCGAGACAAACCATCATCTCTTTGGAAAAAGGAAAGTATAATCCTTCGATCACCTTGGCTTTTAAAATTGCAAAGCTGTTCAATTGCTCGATTGAGGACGTATTTATCTACAAGGGGGAAGAGTGAAATGGAAGATTTCAATTGGTTAGCAGGGTTAAGCGGATTAGTAACCGGTGTTCTGGTTGCTTCACTCGTGATGTATATCAATTATCGGATTGGGAAAAAGCAGCGCCGTTACGATGAACGATATGAACAAATCCATAATTGGGGAAAAGCGATTGCTTGGAGTGTAACCGTCCTGGCACTTGTCATTGGCTGGGGAGTAATTATTGTGGTGGAAGGTGCAAGTTTAGCCTTCTTTATTCTGAGCGGAATTTATGTCATTAGTATGGTGGCTTATGCGATTGGTGCTGCCTATGCTTCTACCAAGTACTAAAATTCTGAAACAATTCACTTGCAGGCTCGTATAAAGAAGAAAGAGAAAGGGGAATTAGGATGACTTTAAGGCTTGAAAATGTAACGAAGAGGTTCGGTGATTTTACTGCAGTTAAGGATTTGAATATGACAGTAGAAGAAGGCGGAATGTATGGGTTCCTTGGAGCAAATGGTGCAGGAAAGACGACTTCATTCCGAATGATATTAGGTTTGCTTACACCAAATCAGGGCACTATTACGTGGAAGGGGAAACCGATCTCGTACGTTACAAGTCCTGAGATTGGGTACTTGCCGGAAGAACGCGGACTCTACCCGAAGATGAAAGTGGAAGACCAGCTAATCTTTTTAGGACAGCTCAGAGGCATGAAAAAATCTGATGCCAAGGCAGAAGTGAAGAAATGGTTAGAACGGTTCGAGGTTCCGCAAAATCTGCACAAGCGTGTAGAAGAACTTTCTAAAGGAAATCAGCAAAAAATACAAGTTATTGCCGCTGTATTACATAGACCGTCATTGCTTATATTGGATGAACCGTTCAGTGGATTGGATCCAGTAAATGTAGAGATGTTGAAAAGCGCCATTTTAGATATGAAAAATGAGGGAGTTACAATCGTTTTCTCAAGTCATCGTATGGATCATGTTGAAGAACTTTGTGAGGAATTAAGCATCATGCATAAAGGTGAGGCAATCGTTCAGGGATCCTTACGTGATGTAAAGCGTTCATTCGGCAAGAAAAATGTACAAATTAAATCGGATTCGGATTTGTCTACTCTTGCCAATATTAGCGGCATCTCTTCCTACACAAAAACAGTGGAAGGCGGCATATTCCAAATTGCGGATGAAAGCATGGCAGATCAGTTGCTGAATGAAGCGTTAAAAATTGGACCGATTCGTTATTTTGCAATTGAAGAACCGTCACTACAAGAAATCTTCATTGAAAAGGTGGGGAAAGAGTATGCGTGATTTCTGGATTATTTTTAAACAATCTTTCATGACGAAGTTAGGTACTAAGTCTTTCATCATTACAACGGGTGTTATGGTTGCGGCCATCTTTTTAATGGCCAATATGTCATCAATCATTGATACATTTAAAAGTATGGACGGCAACGATAGAGATGATATTGTCTATGTGTCGGACGAAACAGGTTCCCTTTTCGAACCGCTGAAGCAGCAGCTTGCCGTTCAAGAAGCGGACTTCAAGATTGAACAGACGGAAGAATCCAACGATGCTTTGAAGACTAAAGTCAAAGAAGCAAAGATTGATAGCTTCTTAGTGTTAGCGATGAATGAAGAAGGCACAATCAATGCTTCTTACACATCGGAAAGTGCAAGTGAAATGGAAAAGCCGCTTGCCTTCCAAGAAGCGTTACAATCTCTTCAGACCACATTGCAAGCGAGTCAACTACAGTTAACGGCAGAACAGGTTTCTCAATTATTTGCCCCGATTGAATTCGAGCAAAATGCCGTTTCGCCAAACTCCAAAACAGAAGAGGAGTTAAGTACGGCGAGGGGACTCGTATACGTTTTAATCTTTGTGATCTATTTTGCGGTTTTTGCCTATTCCATGATGATCGCAACAGAAGTGGCAACAGAAAAGTCATCCAGGGTTATGGAAATATTAATATCCAGCGTATCACCGGTCAAGCATATGTTTGCAAAGATTGCGGGAATCGGAACACTTGGTTTATTACAGATGGCACTTTTCGGGATTGTCGGGTATATCGCGCTTAAAACTTCTGCAGCTGATATGTCTGAAGGTTTCTTCTCGGTCTTCGGATTTTCTAACGTCAATCCGTCAACCATCGGCTATGCTATTGTTTACTTTCTGTTAGGTTATTTCCTTTATGCAACGCTTGCAGCCTTGCTTGGATCCTTAGTAAGCCGTACAGAGGACGTTCAGCAGTTATTGGCTCCTATGTCGTTCCTTATTATCATTGCAGCCTTCATCGCGTTCTCCGGCTTAGGAAATCCGGAAGCGGCATATGTCACTTACACTTCCTATTTCCCATTCTTCACACCGATGGTCATGTTCCTTCGGGTTGGCATGCTTGACTTGCCTATATGGGAGCCGATCTTGTCGATTATTATTTTGTTAGTCACGATCTTCTTACTCGGCTGGTTCGGTGCGAAAGTGTACAAAGGCGGAGTCCTTATGTATGGACCGTCAAGAAATCTGAAAGACATTAAAAAAGCTGTCCAGCTTGGGAAAGAGTAAAGTTGGCAGGATAAGGCTACACTGAAGACAAAGTCAAGCTATAATATTCGTTAGAGTGTATTCGGAATGTAAAACGAAATCTCTTTGTACTTAAACCTTTGTAGCGCTACTATTGCTTGAAGTGCAGGCGCCGACTCCTGCGGGAATAGCGTGAGACTTGAGACCCCGCAGGCGAAAGGGGGAAGGGATTCTAAGTGCGCCGCATCGTGCGGCAACGCATCCATAACCGACATCCTGTCGGCCCGAGGCTCAAGCCATGCCCCGCGGAAAGCGTGCGCCGGAACGGAAAGCAAGAATATACAGTAAAGTTCTGTATTTCGATTGACTACGGATAAGAAAGCCGCCTGGAGCGATTGCTCCAGTTTCAAGCAGTAGCTCCATCCATTGATGGAGCTTATTTTTTTGCCATTTTTCATTCTCTTAATTGTTTCGCATTGTAATAGCAAGTTGTGGTAAAATAAGAACAAATATTCGCGTGATCGGGGGAATCGCTGATGACATCCATCCGTTTTATACATACGGCTGATCTCCACTTGGACAGCCCTTTTAAAGGTATGACCGAATTGCCTAAAGAACGGTTAAAAGAACTTCGGGACAGTACATTCAACGCATTTGACCGTTTAATCAGTTATGCATTGAAGGAACAACCGGATTTTATCGTGATCGCTGGAGATGTGTATGACGGAGAAGATCGCAGTCTCCGAGCCCAACAAAGATTTCATGACGGGATGGAGAAGTTGAATAAGGCAGGAATCCCTGTATTCCTTTGTCATGGCAACCACGACCACTTAGGTGGCAGGTGGGTACGATTTGATTTACCTCCGAATGTACGGACCTTTGGCAATGAAGTAACGGAGCAACATCTGCAAATTCGGGGGCAGGATGTATTTTTAATCGGCTTTAGCTATCCGGAGCGGCATGTGACAACTTCTATGATTGATACATATCCAATTGCCGAACGAAACGACGCCATCCATATTGGTCTTTTACATGGAAGTATTGCCGGGGACAGTACACATGCAGTATATGCTCCGTTTACGAAAGAGCAGTTGGTCGGGAAACAGTATGACTACTGGGCGCTTGGCCATATTCATAAGAGGCAATTTATTCATCGGGATCCGTATATCGTATATCCTGGTAACCTCCAAAGCCGTCACCGAAATGAACGGGGAATTAAAGGATTCTATGATGTAACATTGGAGAAAGGGTCAACCGATCTGTCATTTATCCCGGCCTCATCCATCGTATTCGATGAAATCCATGTGTCATGCCAAGATATCCATCATGCTAATGAGTTGTTACTAACTTGCAGTCAGGAAATTGAAAAGTTCCGCTCTTTAAATGGGGCAGGCGTCTGTGACTTAGTGTTAACTGAGGTCAGTACAGAAGTTAGTGAGATGCTGAATACTTCTACTATTGATGAATGGCTTCGGCTGATCCGTGAAACCGAAGAGGAACAAGAACCATTTGTTTGGGTGTCATCTATTGAAGTGGATGAACGGGTAATAGCGATGCAGGAAGTAAACGCAGTAACCCATTCGGTGATCAACCTGATGAATGATTGGTCAATGGGGGAATGGAAAGAAGTTGTAAGCGATGTCTACCAGCACACGAAAGGCATCCGATACTTGGAACCATTGAATGAACAGGATTTGGAAGACATTAAAAGGAAAGCTTCTTCAATTCTAATGAAAGAAATGGCTGGAATGGAGTGAGAAGAATGATCATCCGCAAATTGAATATTTTTGGATTTGGCAAACACGAAAATCTGTCCATTGAATTCACGGATGGCATCAATATCTTATATGGTCTTAATGAAGCTGGGAAGACGACCATCCAGCAATTTATTCTTCATATTCTTTTCGGTTTTCCTACGAAGAATCAGCAGCTCCTTAGGTACGAACCAAAATCCGGTATCAAATATGGTGGACAAGTACATATAGATACCAAGTCATACGGAGCAGTGGTTATTGAACGCGTAAAAGGCAAAGCATCGGGCGATGTGACTCTCTACTTTGAAGACGGGACGCGTGGGGGAGAGGAAGAGCTCCAAATGATTTTGCACCAATATGACCGGCAATCGTTTGAATCGATATTCTCTTTCTCGTTACTGCAACTTCAAGGTTTTGAAAAGATGGATGAGATGGAGTTGAGCCGTACTCTTCTGGCATCGGGTACAACGGGTGTGGATACATTAGCTGACCTCGAAAAACGAATGCAGAAGGAAATGGAGAATCTTTTCAAACCCTCAGGCAGAAAACCCGAAATGAACAAAGCGTTTGAGGAACTCCGGGAATTGGAGCGTAATTTAAAGGAAGCACGTCAACAGATGGAGCAATACGCGCCATCCGTCCAACGTTTATCAGAGCTTGAAAGGGAACTTGAAGCGTTGCTGCAAGAGGAAGAGGAACTTCGAAAAGATCAAACCGATTTATCTCTTTTCCGTCAGGCTGCTCCTTTGTTAGAACAACAGAGAGTGGTTCAAATTCAACTAAGTCGATTCCAAGACATCTCTTTTCCGGCAAATGGCATTCGACGAATGGAGTCGCTTGAGAGTAGAATCATCGATATTAAAACAGTGATTCATCAGTTGAAGGAAGAATTGAATAGCAAGCAAGAAGACTTTGATCAATCGGCTATAACAAAGGAACTTGAGAACCTGCAGGATTTACTCACAAGAGAAAGTGAATGGCATCAATGGCGTTCTTCCGAAAAAGAGCTAAACACACTAATAAGAAGACTAAAAGCCGATGAAAATCGACTCCTATCGGAACTCGGACTTTCTGAATCCATACTAATTTCAGATGCAGATCTATCTCTTTCACGAGAAGAAATGTTGCATTCACTTGTAACAGAATATAAACAAGTAGAGGAACGAATCCGTTTCCTGCAACGTCAAGAAGAAGAGAAGGAATCGGAACGAAAAGAGGTTATCTTATCTCTTCAGCGTGTTAATACATTATCCGAAGAAGAAGTGGAAAGTGCAGCTAAATGGCCAAGCATCCAACGAAAACTAAGTGAAGCGAAAGCATATTTAGCGCTATCCAAAGGTACAAGCGAAACCACAGCTAAGCCATACATACTTCTAATGATACTCACTGTGGCAGGAGCACTTTTTGGAGGAATAACTTCGAATTGGCCGGTCGTCTTTATTTCAATCGGAATCCTCATTGTTTCCATAATTCTTTATTCATCATCTAAACAGAAGGGAAAGGATGAGAAAGTAAAGGAAATGGAGTCCCTTGTCCATCGTTATGCCGGCAAAGAAGAGGAACTTGACCGTTTGCATATCAAGTGGGCAAAGTCTACCGATGAGAAAGAGAGAATCTCCTCAGATTTGGAACAAATCCAGCGGAAGTTGACATCTCTCTCGAGTGATCGAATCGAAGCTGAACGGGAACTAACGGTCATAGAGGATGAAATCGGAGCATTTGCTGAGAGGCTTGGACTGGAAAGGACACCTTCGATTTCCTTGCTTCCGGAAATCTTTAAGATGATGAGAGATCTTCAATCGATTCGCTTTGAGTTGATGGAAAGTGAGCAAGAGTTACGTAATAGTAGAGGAAGGATTGAACGCCGTTATGAGGAGTCTTTATCGGTTCTGAATACGGACTTCCTTTTAGAAGAAGAACTATATGGGGCAATCCGAAAACATTATTCCGAGCGGTTAAAGGTGAAAACGAGAATGGATCAGACTGAAGCGGATCATTCTGCTAAACAGGTTTTATTGGAGGAGAAAGAACGCGCTTATTCGGCCCTGTTAGAAGAACAGAACCAGTTAGTAAAAGAAGCAAAAGTTGACTCCGTTGAACAGTTCTATGAAGCTTTCCAAAAACATAAGGAAAAAGAGGACCTCCAACGCGAGGCTATGCAGCTTGACGCCCAAATTAAAGCGATTGGGCTGATTGATGTAGAACTTAAAGCCGGCAGAGAAGAAGTAGTTTCTATGTTTGAAGAGAATGAGGAACGACTTCATGCCATTAAACGGCGGCAAGATCTGCTTCAAGAAGAAAAGGTTCGTTTAAATCATTTAACAACTGTTTTGCTGAATGATGAATCGTATGCTGTTAGACTTCAGGAATTTGAGATGAAGAAGGCGGAAGTAGCTGAAATGGCGAAGAAGTGGTCCGTATATAAGAGTGTCTCTGAGGCGATCAGCCGCATGCTGCGCAATCTGAAAGAGAACAAGTTGCCTGCTGTCTTGAATAGGGCTCAATTTTACTTTGGAAGACTAACAGAAAACAAGTACACGTCCATGGAAGTCAATGACAAAGGATTGTTTGAGGCTGTTTCCACTGACGGTATGAGATACTCGATTGCAGAACTAAGTCAGGCGACAAAGGAACAGGCATATATTTCACTTCGTTTTGCTTTAGCGGAATCACTCCAAAGCAGCGCACCATTTCCAATCATTATGGATGATCCATTTGTCCATTTCGATCGCGGAAGACTTCACCAAATGGTAAAATTGATGTCGGAAATGCAGCATCATCAGTTCCTATATTTCACCTGCCATGATGACATGACAAAGGTTTGGGAAGATGCGACGGTAATCATAGTGAATCGTGAGAAAGGGGCCATTTCCATATGAAGGGAATTACACAAATCTCGGTCGGAGAACCGGTCGATCAGTTTCTACTAATCAAACAATCTACAAAGGCGTTCACAACGACAGGCAGTCCGTTCATGACGCTAATCTTGCAGGACAAAAGCGGGGATATTGAAGCGAAACTCTGGGATACGAACGATGAACATGAAAAGCTGTATCCGCCAGAGGCAATCGTGAAAGTTGGAGGAGAAATCCAAAATTACCGCGGCAAAAACCAGTTACGCATTAAGAGCATCCGTCCGGCAAAAGAGGATGAAAATGTCTCGATTTCTGATTTGCTTCCATCAGCCGAGAAAAGCAAAGAAGAACTATATGAAGAGTTAACACAATACTTCTTTGAAATGAAAAATCCGAAAATCCAGCGCATAACGCGACACCTTTTGAAAGTGCATCAGCCTCAAATTATGACGTTTCCTGCCGCTACTAAAAATCATCATGATTACGTATCCGGCCTATTGGATCACGTCGTCTCGATGCTGAAATTGGGTAAAGCCCTCTGTGAACTCTATCCGACTTTAAACAAGGATCTGTTATACGCTGGAATCATCCTTCACGACATCGGAAAAGTGGTGGAACTTTCAGGACCAGTAGCGACTACGTATACACTCGAAGGAAACTTATTAGGCCATATCACCATCATGGTGAATGAAATTGCTAAAACAGCCGATGAATTGCAAATCGATGGGGAGGAAGTACTTCTTCTGCAACATATGGTCTTAAGCCATCATGGCAAAGAAGAGTGGGGAAGTCCGAAACGGCCGATGCTGCGAGAAGCGGAAATCTTACATTATATTGATAACATTGATGCGAAGATGAATATGCTGAATCGGGCATTGGGCAAAACACAGCCTGGCGAATTCACAGAGCGGCTATTCCCATTGGAGAACCGTTCCTTCTATAAGCCTACATTTGAGTGATGAATAAAATGAGAATAGTAGTTTGAAAAGGGAAGCCAATGTGCTTCCCTTTTTGAATGGCATCGTTGCTTCTAAGATGATTGGGGGATGATAATACTGGAAAAGAGAAGGTTAATGTTGAAAATGAGAAAGTTAATGCTGATTAAAATGACGAACATGCCCCAGATGGACCCGTACTGATGAGCTAAATCGATGAAGCACCAAAAAAAGACGACCCTGTTTACAGGATCGTCTTTTAACATGCATTAAGCTTGCGCATTCATGATGGAATCCAAAGCGTCTTTCAAATCTTTGTCTTCAATCTTTACATCTGCATCTTCAATCATTTTTCTTACTTTTTCTAAGAATGCAGTTTGGTCAGCTTTTTTATAAGCTAATTCTTTACGGATTTCTTCCTTGTCTTTTTCGAAGTCCAATTCTGATTCCACATCCCGGATATCAGTTACTTGAATGATATGGTAACCGTATTGAGATTTTACAGGTTCACTGATTTCATTCTTCTCGAGTGAAAATGCTGTATCGATGAATTCAGGTACCATTTGGGCATCGACGCCAAACCAGTCAACTGACCCGCCGTTTTCAGCAGAACCTGGATCAGTGGAGTACTCTTTTGCCAAATCAGCGAAGTCTCCGCCACTGTTAAGCTTGTCCTTCACTTCTTTTGCAGTTGCTTCGTCTTCAACTAAGATGTGGCGTGCATTTACTTCTTTTTTGGAGTTTTCAATGTACGTCTTCACTTCTTCGTCTGTTACTTCTACATCTTCAAGCAAAGCCTTTTCTTGAAGAGTATTCATCCTGATTGTGTTTTTCAAGCTCTTCTCTGTATGGCCTTGGCTTGCTAAGTATTGTTCAAAGCTTTCGCCGTATTGTTCTTTCATTTTATTGAATTGCTCATCAACTTCTTTATCTGTTACTTCATATTTAGAAGCAAGGACATCTTCA
This sequence comes from Chungangia koreensis, assembly GCF_042651785.1. Lineage (NCBI taxonomy): Bacteria > Bacillati > Bacillota > Bacilli > Lactobacillales > Chungangia > Chungangia koreensis. Next base: position 219,406 of record NZ_JBHSEC010000020.1, on the reverse strand, counting down.
ATGATCAACATTTGTAGTGCTTGTTTACCAACAGAAGATTTCATTTCCTGATAAAGTTCGTCTTTTGTAATATCGCCGGCTTTAGATTTAACTACAACGTCATCTGAGCCATTTCCGCTGCACGCGGAGAGGGCAAGGACGGAAGCAGCAAGTGTAAAAGCTAATACTGATTTTTTCATGCATGTCTCTCCTAACTATTATTTGACAGTTGTTACTATACCATAAACGAATTAAAAACAAAATGGTTCCCCGTCCATTTGCCTACAAAGCCTTTTTGTTTGTGCATAGGATAAAAAAGAGAGAGGGGGTGTCAGTAATGAGCGGAGGATACGGTGGTTACGCAAGTGGTTTTGCGTTGATTGTTGTTTTGTTCATTCTACTCATCATTGTTGGCGCAGCTTACTTGTACTAAAATAGAAAGTCCATTCGCCCGAAGGGGCGAATGGACTTTTATACTGTATATAGAACCTCTATAAAAAACGATATGAGTAAAATCGTAATGAGTACGTTGATTGTACGGAAAATTTTAGGTTGCTTCTCTTCGGGGATTTCCCTGGAAAGGCATAGTGCGTACGTCATCCGATTTATTTGAAACAGATAAAGTATTGAAAAAATTACCACAACCGTGATGATCAAAGTTGTTCCTCCCCTCATGGCTCCTCACAAGCATATCAAAAGTCGGAGAAAAAGAGAATCCCTTTTTTACTCAGATGGAGGAATCAAGATTTCATAGCCATGTGCCGTTTCCTCTACTAAACTCGTTTTCGGGGAACGCACTAAATGCTTTACATAGATTAAATCAATTAGGCAAAGCCCGCAATGGAAAGCGAGCAGGATGCTGAAATAATGTGCAAAGGCAGGCAATATATAAGCTCCAGCCAAAAGTGCCGTATTCAGCACGACAAACGGCATTAGAAGCGATAAAACAAAATTGAATTTCGGTACAGGTTCTCTCACGAATAGGGAAAGAACAGGAACGTAGATAAATAGCTTCTTCACAGAAAAATCCACGTGTTCACGATAGCGGATTAAAGGAATGAAATGAAGCGATTTATGGATTGGATAAATCAAAAAGAATACAGCAGTAAATAATGGAAACAGGCGGTCTGAATAAGGAACCGCATCAACCATTCCCATAATGATATGAAAAACTGTAAAAACAGTTAAAAAAGCAATGGACGATAAAAGAAAGATCCGCTCAAAGCCGTATTGTTTTTTGACGTTGATTGTCTTCCAACAGTTCATGATTGTATGCAGCTCCTATTATTCTTGTTTGGATGCGATACATACAATACGACTTTTTGATGTAAAAATCAACCCTATTTATATTACAAATAAGATAGCGTTTTCATTTTCGGGTTCAATCAATTTCCGTATAAGCGACTTCTTCGTCCTCTTTCAATGACTGGTCCAAGTTTCGGAAACCCTTTTCGAAAATTTCCATAAAGTCATCACCATATATATTGCGGATGACGGCCATTAATTCCATGAATTCTGGAAAGCGACCATAAATATCCTTTAGCGGCAACGAACTATCTAAAGCGGCATGTTTCGTATCTAAGTAGTGATCATTCATATCGTCAAGTAACGATTCCCCTATTTCCGTCACTTCCACGTACGTATTGCGTTTGTCATCATCTCTTTTAGAAAACTTTAGAAGCCCGCGTTCTTCCAACTTCTTAGAGAAGTTAAAGGCAGTTGAAACGTGCATTACCCCAAATTTAGCAACGTCAGAGATGGTGGCACCTTTCATATGATAGGCAATCCACAGAATGTGATGTTCGTTGATATTCAAATCATACGGTTTGATCCATGTTTGCCAGTCTCTTTCCACCGCTTTCCAAAGTGCTTTTGATAACTGGGCAATTCGTTGGCTATAAATCATGGCCTCTTTTGTTGTGTACTTCATTTCTCCCAATTTTACCCCTCATTTCCAAACCTGATATACTGACATTATAGCAATAAAGTAATAAAGTTAAAAGTTTGAATTTTAGAAACTTTTTGGACCCAAAAGAAAAGACTGCCTGGAGTCGACAGTCTTCCTCACTTTCGGACTTGGGCCATTGCTTGCTCTAATTGATCAAGCGATTGCTGAATGGCAGAAATCTCATCCTGTAGGCGATTTTGGATCGGAACTGTTTCATCTTTCCATGTTTGTAAGGAAACTTTTACTCCATCCACAACCTCTGGAATCTGTTCTTTCGATTCTTTTGTTAATCCAGAGATGGAATCTTTTAAATTTGCAACTTGGTCTTTTACGTCTACAAATTTTTCCTTCCAGTCAGTTGAAGCATTTTTAACAGTCATCCGCAATTCAGACCCGGATTTCGGTGTGGAAAAAAGGGCGGTTAGGGCGCCAGCTGTTGCTCCCGCGGCTAAACCGATGAAAAAAGTTGAAGCTTTCATAAACAAATTCTCCCCTTCCTATATATAGATAGTATTCCTTTCATTATCTTCATTAAAACATGGATGTCATTTCACGACAATCATCTATGAAAATGTTTTTGAAAATAAAAAACGCAGGACAATCGCTGTCCTGCGTTGGATCTGTTATTTTAATGGGATAAGGCTGTTTCAAATTTAGAACGTTTGACAATCCCGGTAATAATCGGATAAATGATGACAAATGCCACCACATTGATCGCAACAGCAGGTAATACCACTGTTGTGAATAAGAGTAAGAATGGCATATCGACTCCGATTAGGAAAATCGCTACAGATAAGAAAACAGTTCCGGAGATTAATGTCCCAATCGCGGCTAATACTGCTGCAACAGGAAGTTTTTTACTTAAACTCTTCAATACTAACAAAAGTCCATAGAATGCATAGGCCGTTACAAACTTATCCACGATATTCGGAATGAAACCGCTTGGGAACGTTGAAAACAAGCCTGAAATAACTCCGGTGGACACTGCCAGTAAAAACACGCTCTTCTTATCAGGGAATAAAAGGATTCCCACAAACATCATGGTCAACATGAAATCGGGTTTCATTCCTCCGTTATATCCCGGAATGGCAACATAAAGAGCTGCCCCGACACCCACTAAGAGTGCCATCAACACTAAATTCTTCGTATTCATTTCTCATCTCTCCTCGACTATGCTCGATTTTTTTGGTTTCTCCTGACGTGTCCTCGTGACCGACAGCGAAAAACTTATATGTCATTTTACAGGTAAATTACATAGAAAGCAAGAAGTTAATTTTCTAACTTTTCACGAATTTCAGCCGCGATCTCTGAGATTCGTTCAGGAGTGTATTCACGCTCTTTCGTATTCCAAGTTAACTTTAAACCGTCAGTTTGGTCATAGCGTGGGATGAAGTGCATGTGGAAGTGGAACACGCTTTGACCAGCAGGTGCGCCATTATTTTGTAAAAGGTTCATTCCCGCGGGATGGAACGTCTCCTTTAATACATTTGCAATTTTCGGTGCAACAGAGAATAATTGTCCAGCTTCTTCTGAAGAAAGATCATAGACATTCTCTTTATGATTTTTCGGAATGATCAGGGTATGGCCTTTTGTCAGCGGCATAATATCCATAAAGGCATAGACATGCTCATCCTCATAGATTTTAGCGCTTGGAATATCCCCATCGATAATCTTACAAAAAATACAATCGTGCATACCGACACTTCCTTTCATATATTGCCCATAGTTTATCATATTTTCTTAGTAGTGGCTTGTAGGATAGTTGAAGAAAAGTCGTAGACTATTTGCTAAAATAAAAGGAGAATTGAGGTGGCAGAAATGGAAGTATTAACTGTAGAAGGCGTCACTGGCGGGTATACGAGAAAGCCGGTGCTCCATGATTTGCATTTTTCCATCGGCCCGGGAGAATTAGTAGGGCTGATCGGATTGAACGGTGCAGGAAAAAGTACGACGATTAAGCATATTATCGGATTAATGGAACCGATGAAAGGTGAGATCCGCGTGAACGGTGTGTCATTCAGTGAACAACCGGAAACGTACCGATCTTCTTTCACCTACATCCCTGAAACCCCTATACTTTACGATGAACTGACGCTTCGTGAACATTTGGAACTGACCGCAATGGCTTATGGGTTAGAACGTGAAACCTTTGAAGCCCGGTCCGCTGACTTATTAAAGGAATTTAGAATGGAGAAGCGGCTAAATTGGTTCCCATCTCACTTTTCAAAAGGTATGCGCCAGAAAGTGATGATCATGTGTGCCTTTTTAGTAAATCCATCCCTTTACATTATTGATGAACCGTTCGTCGGATTAGATCCGCTTGGTATTCAATCATTATTAGATCAGATGAAAGAGAAGAAAGAGGAAGGGGCTTCTGTGCTGATGTCCACCCACATACTTTCTACTGCCGAGAGATACTGTGATCGAATACTACTATTGAATAATGGCAAGATTCGTGCTCAAGGAAATATGAACGACTTAAGAGCAGCTTTCAACATGCCTGGAGCGTCCTTGGATGACCTATACATCGCTATGACAAAGGAGCAGGACGATGAATAGTCTCCGCGATATTTGGACCAAGCGGTTCCAGCACTATATGATGGAGCAGCAGCGTTATTTGAAATATGTATTTACCGGACATTTGGCCATTGTCATTTTATTTGTCATTGGGGCAGGCGGCTACTCTTACAGTGAGTGGCTAAAGGTGGTGCCAGATACGTTTCCGGCAGCGCTTTTAGTTTCAGTTGTAATTGGATTGCTTCTTACTATGGGAGGTCCAGTTACGTTACTGAAGGAAGCGGATATCGTTTACTTCCTGCCGCTTGAAACGAAGCTGATGGAATACTTGCAGCGATCACTTTCCTGGACGATGTCTTCACAAGTATTTTTGTCAGTCATTGCAGGCATCGTTGCCGTTCCTTTATTAAACACCGTTGAAGGGACAAGAGGAATTTCCTTATTCATCTTTTTCGTTGCCATCTTTGTATTGAAATGGTGGAACGTCCACACCGATTTTTCATTCCGATGGGTGAATGACGGGCATGGCGTATGGGGAGATCGTGTCATCCGTTTTCTCCTGTCGGCCGCTGCTCTTTATTTCTTATTGATCGAAGCATGGCTTCTACTTGTCATGATTGCTTTGCCGATTATCTTCTATGCGTATGTTTGGATGGGTAGAAGGGGGAAGAATCCGTTTCCGTTTGAACATTTCATCAAGGTTGAACAGAACAGGATGCTCCGGTTTTACCGTTTTGCCAACTATTTCACGGATGTCCCGCATTTAAGAGGAAGTATCCGCAGAAGAGGGTGGCTGAATTTCCTATACTCGTTCATTTCTTACGGACAAAAGAATACTCAAACGTATTTGGTGATCAGGACCTTCATTCGTACCGATGAAACGTTTTACTTGTGGGTAAGGTTAACGTTCCTTTCCGCATTAGGGGCTGTCTTCATTCCTATTCCAATTGTGGCAGTCATCTTCTCAGGTGCCTTGGCTTTTGCTGCAACGCTTCAATTGAAAATTGCTTTGGGAGCTGAATCGACATTCCGGATGGACATGTTATACCCAATCAGTGAATCTACAAGACGGAAGGCTGTATTGAAGATAGTTAGAGGTGTCCAATGGCTATCGGCAATCATTCTATTGATTGTTTCATTTGCACAGCCGGCATATGGCAATAGCGTTTGGCTTTTACCAGTCATCGTCATTATTATTTCGGAAGCTACTTTGCGCTTAAGTAAATAAATACAACCCAGCCACGAGGAGTTCCCGTGGCTGTTCGTCATTTTGGCACAATTTTAGCAGAGGAAAAGGATTATAATGAAATAAAAAAGGACTGATATCCAATGTCCACCTTCTATTCGGTTTTAGTCTTCATTCATATCTTTTCAGCGATTATGGGAATGGGGCCGGGTTTTATTTTGAATTCAATACCAAAATCGGCTAAGACTATGACAGAACTTCGGAATGCGTATGCAATCAAGAACCGTGTCCATATTTTTGTAATGGTTGGCGGTACACTACTGCTCGTAACCGGTTTACTAATGGGATTCCTTAATCCGTATTTATTCGGCACGGGCTGGTACTGGCTGAGCCTCGGACTTTACTTGGCCGCATTGGCTATGGGTCCCTTTGTATTGAAGCCGATTTCAACTCCGATTAAACAGATGTTAAAAGAACATTCCGGTGAAGAGATTCCGGCTCAGTATTTTTTACAGCAAAGAAAACTTACTCAATATGAACATGTGATCAATCTTCTATTCATATTAGTTATTGCTCTAATGATTTTAAAACCGTTTTAGTTAATTGAAAAAGGGTGGCACGAGAACAGAAAATCTGTCCTTGTGTCATTCTTTTTACGTGTTTTCCCTTGTGGGAACAATATTTGTCCTTTTTTCAGAAGGCAAGACGCTGCACAATAGGAGGGAAATCAAGAACATTAGTAATGTCCCGAAAATTACGACGGTTTTAATAGAAAGAAGCTCTGCAAAAACTCCGAACAATACAGTTGCAACGATGGCCAAAATGGCTTCGAACAAGCCGAAAACGCTGCTGACCCTGCCCATGATTTCTACTGGAATATGGTTTTGATAGAAAGTGTAAAAGCCGGTGTTGGCAAATGACAAGGCGAATGATAAGGTGAAAAACCCGATGGCAGCTAAAGTGAAACTGTGAGACAAAGAGTAAATGATATAGCCGGCCGAAAGGAATAGCGTACCGAATGATAGCAGGAAAGGCACCTTAAGAAAGGTGGAGAATAATGTATTAATTACTGACCCTATTACAAAACCTGCTCCGGCTATACTTACTAAAAAACCATATTCATCGTTAGAAAGGGAGAGGACTACTTTAGCAAAGGACGCTTCAAGGGAATCGACGGAACCCGTTAACAACATGATGGTTGAGAACAATGAATAGACGCTTACTACAAACAGACTGCCTTTACTGAATTTCAAGACAATCGCCCAGTCTGCTTGAATGGTTGAAAGAGAAAGTTTCTTGTTTTTAACAGAGTGTTCGGAACGTAGTTCATTCAGAGATGGCAACAACAGCGTAATCAGTCCTGAAAATAGTAAAGCCATTGCATTTATGTAGAGTGCAAAAAGTGGTGAACCGACGACGAATAAGAGTCCGGCTACTGCAGGTCCTAAAACAAATGCACCTGAATGAATCAAACTTCTGAGGGAATTGAATCGCTGACGCTGTTCTTCCGGTACCAATTTTGTCATGTAGGTCATAGATGTAGGGCCGAAGATTGAACTTCCCATATTTATAATCAATACAACAGAATAGATTAGCCAAAGTGAGGTGAAGAACGGCAAACATGCGATGAAAGCTGCTCTGAAAAGATCTAACAGGACCATTAAATTGCGTTGGTTCAATCGATCGATTAAGCTTCCCGCCCAAAAATTCGTCAAAAGGGAGGCAAACGGTTTAAGGACATAAAGGACTGTCACTGCAAGAGGGGATTCAGTCATGTCCAGGATGATCAGGTTCAAGGCAATTAAATATATCCAAGCACCGATATTCGCGATTCCTATTCCGGTAAGCAAGAGGGCTGGGTATTTCCAAATCATTAACCTACTATTCATCATCAATTCCTCCTTAAAATAAAAAAAGTCCCCAGGATTAGTATCCTGGAGACGATTATTCATCGTGGTGCCACACCATTTTGTTAATAGACTGGATCTATTAACCTTATCCGGTACAGCGGAAAATGCGTATACCTTTGCTCTATAACAGGAGCTCCCGTTACATCATCACTAGTGATCCGATGTACTGCTCAGAGGCTTGGTTCGAACAATCTTCTCTTACCCCTTTTCAGCTGCCGGGGCTCTCTGTTCAAGAAAAGGAGTCATTCTACTCTTCTCATCATCGCATTTAAATTTAGATTATATTGAATTATAAGAAACGCCTTATCAATTAGCAACCATTATTTTCATTCTACATGTTGATAGTTAATGGCTGCAGATCCTAACGTTTTTGCTGCGATCAGCATTGCACGCTCATCGATAGTAAACTTTGGATGGTGATGTGGATAAGCTTCTCCTTCCGGTTTTGCACCCGTAAAGAAGTAAGTACCGGGAACGTTTTGTAGGTAATATGAAAAATCCTCACCAGCCATTACAAGAGGGGCTTCCCGAACTTCCGTAACTCCCGGGATGGTCGCAGCAAGTTCTTTGACAAGGAGTGTTTCCTTTTCATGGTTAACCAGTGGGGGGTAACCGTATTGATAGTCAAATTGGTAGGTAGCATCTGCAGCGATACAGGTTCCTTCAATAATTCTTTCCATTTCATTTTTGATTTTCCCCTGAACTTCTTCCTTAAAAGTACGGACTGTACCAGTCATTTTAGCATCATCCGCAATAACATTGAATGCGTTGTCGGCTATAAAGGATGCGACTGTGACAACAGCAGTATCGGCCGCACTGACTCTACGGGAGACAATCTGTTGAAGGTTGGTAACGAGTTGTGAACCGATCACGACTGCATCTTTCGTCTGTTCAGGCATGGCCCCATGTCCGCCTTTTCCCTGGATTGTGATTTCAAACCGATCGGGAGCGGCCATCATTGGGCCGACCCGGTATTCAATCGTGCTGAAAGGGGTTGTCGACCATAAATGTGTGCCGAAGATGACGTCTACTCCTTCTAACACGCCTGCATCAATCATTGGCTTGGCGCCACCTGGTGCGTATTCCTCAGCAGGCTGATGAATCATGACATATTCCCCTGAGAGCTGATCTTTTATTTCATTTAGGACCTTAGCTAATACAAGCAAAGTAGCGGTATGAGCATCATGTCCGCATGCATGCATGACGCCTGGTACAGTCGATTTATAAGGAACTTCATTTTCTTCTTGGATCGGTAGTGCGTCAAAGTCTGCTCGCAGTGCCACCGTCTTGCCGGGTTTAGCACCTTTCACACGAGCCACAACGCCGTTCATTCCGCCAATATTTCCTTCATACGGTATGCCAAGCGCTTCGTAGAACCCTTTTATGTATTTTCCCGTTTCCGTCTCCTGGAAGGATAATTCCGGATGCATATGTAGATATCTTCTGATCGAAACCATTTCATCATAGTTCGCTTTTAATTTCTCGAATAATTGTTCCACTACGACGCCTCCTGTTCAACTTGTTGATTAGAACTGATACTATTATTATATTTCACAAAAATTAAGAATAGTAGCTAAAACTAAAGAGTGAGGTAAAGCCGGCGATTAATAAACAGAAAAAAGCAAAACACAATCGCGTTTTGCTTTAATGGACGTACTATTAAAGTTTCTCCAATGGGAAATGTAAATCAGTAAATCTATTTGAGGTTTTATTCATAATCGGTAGTAAATAAGTGAAAATCGGTAGTAAACGATCCAGAATCGGTAGTAAACGTAAGATAATCGGTAGTAACCGAATCCTCATCAAAAATGATCAATTCTGCTCTTCTTCCTCGTCATCCTTCTCAGTTTTATAGGTCGAAACGTAAGAAGCGCTTGAATAAATGTTCAGTTTTTCGACTACTTCCGGCTCCTGCTTATGGGCATGTGCAAAGGCAGAAGAGTTTTTCCAACGGTTATAGGCCCCACTGTCAGTCCACTGCGTCAAGACAATATATGTATTGAAGCCGATGGGCCGCAGCAAACGGAAGGCAATAAAACCGTATTCGTTGTCAACAGAATTTGCTCTGGATGCAAAACGGTGCTCAAAAATAGGTGCTCCTTCATCGGTCACAGGTACGTGATTTAATGCAAAATAACCTTTTGGTGCCAGCTGTCCGGAAGAAGCGATGACCTCATAACGTCGAGGTGACGCAAAAAGTGATTTCTTTTCGGTCTCGTGAAACAAGATGGTAGTCCCTTGACCATGAGCCATTATAATTGATTCATTTTTGTTTTTTTCTACGATTGATTTCATGAATGTCATCGTGCCAGTAGTAATATAAAAATTCATCCCTAATACCTCCTCGATCCTCTTTATTAATAATATCCCTAATTTTCTCTCATAAAACAACTCGTGTCTAAATGATGGCGTAACTTAAGGGCAAATTTATGACATTTGACCCTCAAATCTATACAATATTGTTCAGAACGTCTATATTGGGAACGAGTATAGATATTGGACTATTATAATGTAGAAAGTAGGCTTTCTGATTATGACTAATTTTAACGACACGCTCCTGCGGGCTGCCCGTGGAGAAAAGACTTCGCACACACCTGTGTGGTATATGCGTCAGGCGGGACGGTCACAACCGGAATACAGGGAAATAAAAGAAAAATATTCACTTGAAGAGATTACGCACCAACCGGAATTATGTGCTTACGTATCGCGTTTGCCAGTGGAAAATTACAATGTGGATGCCGCAATTTTGTATAAGGACATTGTAACTCCACTACCAGGAATGGGTATCGACGTAAAGATTAAAAATGGCGTGGGACCTGTCATTTCAAATCCGATCCGCTCAGTTGCGGACATCGAGAATTTGGGTGAATTCCATCCGGAAGAGCATGTTCCGTTCGTATTGGAAACAATTAAACTTTTAACAACTGAACAATTGAATGTTCCACTGATCGGTTTCGCGGGTGCCCCATTTACGCTTGCTTCTTACATGATTGAAGGCGGTCCTTCAAAGAACTATGCAAAGACGAAATCGTTCATGGTTTCCGAGCCGGAAGCATGGTACAAGCTGATGGACAAATTGGCTGATATGATCATCGTCGATATTAGAGCGCAAATTGCGGCAGGAGCAAAAGCAATCCAAATTTTCGATTCTTGGGTAGGAGCATTGAATGTAGCTGATTACCGTCAATACATCAAACCAGTCATGACTCGAATTTTTACTGTTCTAAGAGGTGAAGGTGTACCTCTTATCCAGTTCGGCGTGGGAGCAAGCCATCTTGCAAAGGACTGGCATGACCTTCCGGTTGACGTAGTTGGTCTTGACTGGAGATTACCGATTGCAGAAGCAGGGAAAATGGGTATTACAAAACCAGTTCAAGGGAATTTGGATCCAACATTATTGCTTGCAGATTGGTCAGTACTTGAAGCGCGTGCGAAAGAAATTATCGATCAAGGACTTGCACATAGCGGAGGTCATATATTCAATTTAGGACATGGTGTATTCCCGGATGTAAATCCTGATACTTTGAAACGTTTAACAGCATTTATTCATGAATATAGCGCAAAGCAAAAAGCCTAATTAACTGACAGAGGTGAATCTGATGAAAAAAACCATGGGACTTCTTGTGATGGCATATGGCACGCCGTACAAAGAAGAAGATATTGAACGCTATTACACACATATCCGCCACGGCCGCAAACCGAGCGAAGAGCATTTAGAAGACTTGAAGAGCCGTTACCAAGCAATTGGCGGGATTTCTCCTCTTGCTAAAATTACGCAAAACCAGGCAGAAGCACTTCGTGACCGTTTGAATGAAGTTCAGGATGAAGTGGAATTCAAGTTGTATATCGGCTTAAAGCACATCGAGCCTTTCATTGAGGATGCAGTGGAACAAATGCATAAAGATGGCATCGAAGAAGCTGTCTCGATCGTACTTGCGCCTCACTTCTCAACTTTCTCAATCAAATCTTACAACGGACGTGTATTGGAGACAGCGGAAAAGGCTGGAGGACCGAGATTTGTATCAGTGGAAAGTTGGTACAAAGAACCGAAATTCGTTCAATACTGGGCTGAGAAGATCAAAGAAACATTCGATGCGATGTCTGAAGAAGAACGAAGCAAAGCTTGTTTGATCGTATCTGCTCACTCGCTTCCTGAAAAGATTAAAGTAGCAGGCGATCCATACGAAGACCAATTAGTTGAATCTGCAAAAATGATTGCGGAAGCAGCTGGAGTCGAAAACTATGAAGTCGGTTGGCAAAGTGCCGGTCAAACGCCCGAGCCTTGGTTAGGGCCAGACGTACAGGATTTGACACGTGATCTTTACAACGAAAAAGGGTACCGCTCTTTTGTATACACACCAGTTGGTTTCGTTGCAGAACACTTGGAAGTATTGTATGACAATGACTATGAGTGTAAAACAGTATGTGAAGAAGTAGGCGCGAACTACTACCGTCCGGCTATGCCGAATGATAATCCGTTGTTCATCGATGCGATGGCTGACGTCGTTTTGAACAAAATCCGTGGATAACTAACTTAAGAAAGTGATGATGAACGTGGAAGACACTAAAAAAGTTGTCGTCGTCGGTGGCGGGATTACAGGGCTTTCGTCTGCATTCTACTTGCAAAAGGAAGCAAAAGAAAAGGGATATCCGTTGGATGTTCTCCTTGTGGAATCCACACACCGTCTCGGCGGGAAAATTCAGACGGTCCGGAAAGACGGATTCATCATCGAACGTGGTCCGGATTCATTCCTTGAGAGGAAAAAGAGTATAGGAGAACTGGCTCAGGACGTAGGAATTGCAGACCAGCTTGTAAACAATTCAACTGGACAATCCTTTGTTCTTTTGGAAGATCGACTTCATCCAATTCCGAAAGGTTCGGTTATGGGGATTCCAACAGAATTAAATAACTTTTTCTCCTCAGGCTTATTTTCGTTAAGTGGCAAGGTTCGAGCACTTGAAGACTTGGTGCTGCCTCGCTCGAATGTAAAAGGCGATCAGTCATTGGGTCAGTTCTTCAGGCGCAGACTTGGCAATGAAGTCGTCGAAAACTTGATGGAACCGCTACTTTCCGGAATATATGCTGGGGACTTGGACAAATTGAGCTTACAATCCACATATCCTCAGTTCTATGAGACGGAGCAAAAGTACCGGAGCCTAATCTTGGGTACACGTAAGAATGCTGCAAAACGTCCAACTTCACCAGCACCTACCGGCAAAGTAAAGGGACAGTTCCAGACACTCCGAAATGGTTTAGAATCACTGGTGGAAGCCATTGAATCGAAATTAGCGCCGGGCTCTGTGCTGAAAGGTGTCAAAGTTGAGCGGATTGAAAAAGAAGAAGATCAAGTCAACTTAATTTTCAATAATGGGCAGAGTGTGATTGCTGATGCTGTCATTTTTGCGACTCCACACCATGTTGTGAGTGAATTGTTTGAACCATACGGATTGCTGACTCAGTTGAAGGAGATGCCTTCAGCTACCGTAGCAACCGTGGCAATGGCATTCCCTGCAGACCAGGTGAAGCAAGAAGACGACGGTACCGGCTTTGTCGTCTCACGTAATAGCGATTTCGCCATTACAGCTTGCACTTGGACCCATAGAAAGTGGCCAACTACAACGCCGGAAGGGAAGGTCCTTCTTCGGAGCTATGTAGGGCGCGAAGGTGACGAGGCCATTGTGGATTTGTCAGATAAAGAGATTGAGAAAATAGTGTTAGACGATCTCCGGAAAATCATCGAGATTGACGGAGAACCTGAATTTACGATGGTATCGAGATGGAAGAAATCCATGCACCAATATACAGTGGGCCACAAGCAACGGATCGAGAAGAGTTTCCATGAGATCGAGGAAGCATTCCCGATGGTGAAGCTTGCAGGTGCATCGTATGAAGGAATCGGCTTGCCTGATTGTGTGAATTCGGGTAAGAAAGCGGTTCGTGAAGTGTTGGATGATTTGTTTCAATAGATGAATAGCATGACAAGAAAAGTAAAACAGCCTCGATGCGTAGATCGGGGCTGTTTTACTTTTTATCAGGTTCGTTCAAAAAATCTCTTGGTGAAATGAACGGCAAAATTATTTACCGATAGAAATTTTCTATCGGTTTTATTATTGAACTGATAGGATTTGATTAACTCAAACGAATTAATAGGTGTAAGCACTAAGTGAAGGAGGGTTGATATTGTTTGTAAAAGAGGAAAATGTCGTCCAGCAGATTAAGTTAAAGAATGAAGAAGCTTTATCCTTTGTTTTGCAACAGTATGGTGGTTTGCTCAATGCAATGATTCGAAAGTATTTACGCGGGAGTCAGCAGGATATTGAGGAATGTTTTGCAGATGTCGTTCTATCGATCTGGTCTAATATTCATTCGTATGATCCTGAAAAAAATGAATTTAAGCAATGGATTGCAGCGATTGCCAAGTACAAGGCGATTGATTATGTAAGAAAGTCAGTAAAAGACGGGCAGTTAGTTAGTCAATTAGAAGAGAAAAATGGACGAACACGTCAATTCAACTCACATAATGAAAGATTGACGATGGAGGACATACTCCAAGAACTACCTGAAGTAGAACGGGCGATTTTTGAAAAATATTACGTAGAGGGTGTTCCCTCAAAAGAGATTGCCAACGAATTTAATGCCAGAGAGTCGTGGGTACATAACAAACTTTCACGCGGACGTAAAAAATTGAAAAGTATTTTACATAAAAGTGAGGTGTTCTAATATGTCCGTTTATAAAGAGTTAAATAACGTGAAGATGGATGTAAATGAATTTGAAAATGTGCCACTTAGCCAAATGGAACAACGAAGAATTTTAAAGAAGATCAGAAAAAAATCGTCATTTAAGACTCGAAGGAAAAAATGGATTCAAGTCAGTATTGCAGCCGTAGCTGTTGGAGTTCTCAGTTTTTCTTTTTTAATTGATAGAGGGACTATTGCCAGTATGCCATTTGTTGGTGGAATCATTGAGGATTATAATTATCCTGGTGAAAACCTTGATTTTTCTTCTTATAAAACACCAATAGGCGAAACGGCTGAAAATGCTCTTGGTAAATTAACGTTGAACGAGGTTTTGTTAGATGATCGGCAAGTGGTATTAAGTGCCACATTCGAACCAGCTGAGGGAGTCGACTTTGATTATCAAACAACTATTCAGCCAACGGTGAAAATCAATGGGGAAGACTACGCAGTGACAACCGGTAGCCAATCCATCGAATTAAATTCGTCGATGTTTACGATTTACAACGATATTGACTTAAGTCAATCGGTTGAAACAGAATTCGTTAATTTGGAGATCAGTTACGACATGTGGGAACGAGAGAAAGTTGAACAGCCGTGGACATTCCATGTGGAAGTATCACAAGCGCAAATGTTAAAAGAAAGAAAAATAGTCGACCTCAAACAAACAGTGGAATTAACTACTGGAGATCAGGTAACGATTCAAAAAGTAGTGTCAACTCCTATATCTACGACAATCTACTATGATTTGTCACAAAGCAAAAGAGAAGATATCCGTTTTGCCATCCAATCTGAAGAAGAATTGGATATCCATTCAACCTCTTATAATTCAAACGAAGTAGGAGAAGTTTCTTATGCCCGTTTTAATGGAGTTACCTTGCAGGAAAACACTGACTATTTCTTAGTAGCTTTTGATTGGGAAGACCAACCGTTAATCCAAACACCCATCCCAATTAAATAAATTGAACAAGCAGTAGGAAAACCTCCGGAATTGCCGTAAACGGATTTCGGCATTGTAAGATTGTATATATTACCAACTATATAAATGAAATGAAAAAGGCACTTCGATTAATTATTCGAAGTGCCTTTGCCCGTTCTACACAGATAGGAGGAGGGAGGTATTACTTTTCACTGCATTGATCGCAGTGATTGCCATAACACTCATGTTGTTCTTCAAT
Organism: Chungangia koreensis; assembly: GCF_042651785.1. Lineage (NCBI taxonomy): Bacteria > Bacillati > Bacillota > Bacilli > Lactobacillales > Chungangia > Chungangia koreensis. Next base: position 203,952 of record NZ_JBHSEC010000020.1, on the reverse strand, counting down.
TGCCTTTCCACAGTGGGCGCACTGTTTGGGAGGCAAGTTTTTGAAAAACTCAACGATACTTTCCATCATCGGGAATCTCTCCTTTGTTATAATACTGTTTCTGTTTAATTTATTGTATTATAACAGATACCCTTTTGTTCCCACAAGTAACCTATTTGAGTTAAAATAATGTTGGGAAAATTGAGAGGAGTGGTTGTTGTGATTTTTATTGATAATAAAGGAATAAATGATCCACAAATCAATCTGGCCATTGAAGAATTCATTTTGAACAATATGGATGTCGAAAATGAGCCGCATTTTATGTTTTATGTAAATGAACCGTCGATTATTATCGGACGGAACCAAAATACTGCAGAAGAAATTAACACTGAATACGTTGATGCCAATGGTATAAAAGTGGTCCGCAGATTATCAGGCGGCGGAGCGGTTTATCATGACCTGAATAACTTGAATTACAGTTTCATCACGAAAGACGACGGAGAAAGCTTCCGTAACTTTAAGAAGTTCACGGACCCGATCGTAGAGGCGTTAGGGAAAATGGGTGTTCAAGCTCAATTATCCGGCCGCAACGATATCGAAGTAGAGGGTAAGAAAGTTTCCGGGAATGCTCAATTCTCAACTAAGGGACGCATGTACTCTCATGGTACCCTTATGTTCAAGACGGACGTAGAGGCAGTGGTTTCTTCGTTGCGTGTGAAGAAAGACAAAATTGAATCTAAAGGAATCAAATCAGTTCGCAGCCGAGTAGGAAATATTTCTGATTACATTGAAGGTGATGTGTCGTTTGAAGAATTCAAACAAGCTATTTTACGCTCAATCTTCGGCGAAGAAGATATTAAGCAATACGAACTAACGGATGCGGACTGGGAGAAAATCCATGAAATCTCGAAAGAGCGTTACGGTAACTGGGATTGGAACTACGGTAAATCTCCGAAATTCAATATGCAACAAACTCACCGCTTCCCAGTCGGTGGAATCGATGTCCGCCTGCAAGTGAACAAAGGTGTCATTGAAGACATCCATATTTACGGGGATTTCTTCGGTGTCGGTGATGTGGCGGAGATTGAGAGTAAGTTAAAAGGTGTTCAGTATGAACGTGCTTCCATTGAAAATGCGATTGATGGAATTGATGTACCAAAAATCCTTGGCGGAATTACGAAAGAAGAATTCATTGGATTGATTTACTAAGGGAGCTTGGCTGCGGCCAAGCTTTTTATATTTTGAAAAATTTTCATCCAAATTCTCGAAGTTTCCAACCAAGTCCACAAAGTTTCCAACCAAACGCTCAAAGTTTCCAACCAAGTCATCAAAGTTTCCAACCAAACCCACAAACCTTCCAACCAAACCAATTGTTTCTTTAAAAGTCTAATCTCCATTGTCTAATGCAATTCCTCTCAGACCAAACTTTGATATAATTTGATTAACAAAGAAGCGAGGGGGAAAACCGGATGGCTTCAAACCGGATTTTAATCATCGAGGATGATACAAAAATCGCAAATATGTTAGCTGATACATTAAGGAAATACCAATACGAGGTTGCTGTGGTGGAAGACTTTGACCGGATCATTGAAGAATCGGCAGCGTTCGAGCCACATCTTATATTACTTGATATCAATCTGCCTTCCTATGACGGTTACTACTGGTGCCGCCAGTTAAGGCAGCACACTACGTGTCCGATTATATTCATCTCAGCCAGATCGGGTGATATGGACCAGGTTTTTGCACTTGAAAACGGCGGAGATGATTTCATCACGAAACCTTTCCATTACGAAATCGTCCTTGCGAAAATAAGGAGTCATTTGAGACGGACGTATGGTGAATATGCGTCAAAAGCAGAAGAACGCACCATAAAGTTAGGAAGACTGACTTTATATTTGGAACGGATGGAGCTACATGTGAAAAATGAAGAGATTCCGCTTCAAAAGAAAGAGTGTGCCATCTTGGAATTGCTCATGGGACAGGCCCCTAAAGTGGTGACGCGCGAACGGTTATTGGAAGAGCTGTGGGATGACCAGATGTTTGTCGATGAAAATACACTTAACGTGAATATGACACGGGTGCGTAAGAAATTGACGGAGTACGGAGTGGAATCCACCATTGAAACAGTGAGAGGAGCGGGCTACCGGTTCGTCCTAAGTCCGGAGGAAACGTAATGGTTCTACAGTTATTTATAAAAGAACATTTCCCTTATCTTTTGTTTCAACTGCTCATGACGTTGTTTTTAATGTTGTTATTTTGGCTGGACGGTTTCCGCAATGCTGATACAGCCGTTTATGCGATTGTCATGACAATCATATTGACAGCTACATTTTTACTTACACGTTTTGTTTTACGGTATTCCTTTTACCAGAAAATCCTGCAGAAGCCTGTCAAAATGGAGGATGCATTACAGAGAAACGGAAAAACACCCGAAATGGTCCAGGCTGACCGATATATGATTGATCTGTACAAACTGTATCAGCAGGAGGTCCATTCCCTTTATTCCTCCCAAAATCGTCATTTACAATTTATGAATCAATGGGTCCATCAAATGAAGACCCCCGTCTCCGTACTGGAATTGATGTTGCAAGGGGATGAACTTGACCGCAAAAGCATTCAAGAAGAAGTTGATCGCATGAAGCAACAATTGGACATCGTGCTCGTCAATGCCCGTCTTGATACATTTGAAAGTGATATGCAAATTGAAATGGTGCCCTTAAAGGAAATCGTCACAGAAGTGATATCGGAGAATAAGCGGTTATTCATCACGAATCATGTCTTTCCTTCTGTCTCCATTGACGAGGGGATCAAGGTGCCGACGGATCGCAAATGGATATTATTTGCGATTAACCAGCTGATCACCAACGCGATCAAATATACTTTTGAGGAAAATAAAAAAATCTTTTTGACTGCGGAAATGACAGAGGAAGGGGTCTTGTTCAGTGTCACGGATGAAGGAATCGGTATTCCTGCATCTGACCTCAAACGGGTGACCGATGCGTTCTTCACCGGTGAAAATGGACGAAAGACCGGCGAATCTACCGGAATGGGACTGTATTTAACAAATGAAATATGTGAGAGGTTAGGACATGACATGTCCATCAGTTCAGAGGTGGGAGAGGGAACGACCGTTTCCATTCTCTTCAACAACCCTGAGCATATAGAGCGGAGTGGATTAAATGGCAATCGTTAAAGTGGATGAAGTCACGAAGGTTTATGAAGGGAAAATGACAAAACGTGCCCTCAATCGGCTTAGTTTCGAAGTGGATCAAGGTGAATTTCTTGCGGTCATGGGACCTTCCGGGAGTGGTAAAACCACCCTGCTGAACTTAATCTCGACGATTGATGTACCGACCTCCGGTGAAATTACTATTAATGAAAAGAACCCTGTAAAAATGTCAGAGAGTGAAGTCTCCATTTTTAGACGCAGGGAGCTTGGGTTTGTATTCCAGGACTTCAACTTATTACGTATGCTGACAGTCGAGGAAAATATGGTACTTCCCCTTACGCTCGATACGTATTCGATTGAAGAAATGAATGAGCGCGTAGCTGCTCTTGCCAATGAACTCAATCTGACAGATTTCCTCCATAAGCGGCCGAATGAACTGTCAGGGGGCCAGGAACAACGTACTGCTATCGGTAGGGCGCTCATTCACCAGCCGCCCATCATTTTAGCGGACGAGCCGACTGGAAACTTGGATACAACAGCTGCCAAGGATGTACTGATGTTGTTGGAAAGAATCAACAAAGAGCAAAATACGACCATTATCATGGTGACCCATGATCCGATTGCGGCAAGCTATTGTGACCGCGTCTTGTTTATCAAGGACGGGGAGTATTTTAATGAAATATACAAAGATGACCGGAGACAGACATTTTTCCAACGGATTCTTAACGTTTTGTCCCTGTTGGGCGGAAATGTCAACGATCTTCGATTTAGTTAGTTAAGGAGTAATGAGCATGACCTTTCGGCAATTTGCCTATCGTAATGTCATAAGGAACCGCCGATTATATGCCGCCTATTTTCTGGCGAGTGTCGTTTCGGTCATGGTGTTTTTCATCTATTCAATGCTGCTGTTCCATCCGATGCTGGATCAACAGCTTCTGAGGAATGTCGCGGTTGGTGGTATGGTCCTCGCTGAAATCATCCTGTACTTGTTTATGTTGTTTTTCTTGTTCTATTCCATGAGCGCCTTTTTGGAGGCTCGATCGAAGGAATTCGGGATTCTGTTGCATTTAGGAATGTCAAAACGGCAGTTGAATAAGCTGATTTTCGTTGAGTCGATGCTGATTGGCATAGCCTCCATATTCATGGGTATTGGCTTTGGATATGCATTTTCGAAGTTCTTTTTGATGATAATTCGCGAAATACTCCAGATTGACAGCTTGCCCCTGTATTTTTCTTGGGAACCTTTTGCACTGACAATCGGTGCATTCCTTAGTCTTTTCACCATCATTTCATTCACAAGTGTGGTGTTCATCCGCACGAGAAAGATTGTGAATTTAATACGGGGAAGCTGGAAGACAGATTCACTTGGATATTCGAAGATCAAAGCCTTCCTTGGCATCGGGTTATTACTTTTTGGTTATGTATTGGCCATTTTCGTTACGCGGGCTAACATTGCTGCATTTGCAGTCATTATTCCGCTTTTGGCACTCATGGGGACGTATTTCTTTTTTACTCATACGGTGCTATTGCTGTTAGAACTTGTGAGAAAGAGGAAAAAGACCTATTACCGGGATGCCCGGTTATTGTCTCTTGTAGAAAGTGCGGTCAAGCTTCGGGAAAGTGCCAGGATGTTCTTTATCGTCACAATCGTCTCAACACTCGCGTTCTTGTCAGTAGGGGCGCTTGCTTCATTCACTTCTTATACGGCTCAATATCGGGAACTGCATCCACTGAGTCTGATTTATACGAGTCAGCTGAATAATCCGTTTGAGAATCGTCATATCCATTTGCTTACGTCCGAACTGGAGAAGGAACAATTATCGTATTCTTTAAACGATTTACTCATAAAAAAACAAACGTCCTCCTTCTCGGAGCAGCCGGTCCATGTGCTGAAGGCTTCCGAAGTGAATAGTTTGGCTGCGTCCATGGGATTCCCGCTCATCCTTTTGGAGCAGGGAGAAGCAGTTTTTCTTCCCTATTCAAAAAGCTCCATTGAAGATTTAGAAGACTATACGGTTCAAACTGTTCTGAAGGAAAGTAAAGTACCGGTGACCGTACAAGGTGTATACCCGTTCATGCTATTTCCGGACAATGCCATAAGCACGAATGCGATCATCATTAATGATCTTGACTATCGGTTGATCGATCGTCCATTTCAAGGCTCTACCTACCTCGAGTCCTTTTATAAATTCTATGCATTCCATGTACCGGATTGGCAGCGGACCAAATCGATTGGACTTGAAATTGAGCAAATCATGACCCGGGCATTCATGAGCGGTACAGAAGATTCGCTGCCATTTACCTTCGACAATCCGGGATTGAACTATTCAATCATACGAAGTACGTTTTCACTTCTATTGTTCATTGGGCTAATGGTTGCCGCTGTATTCTTACTAGCTGCAGGTAGTTTCATCTATTTCAAGCTATATACGAATTTAGAGGCGGATAAAAAACAATTTGCTGTGCTACGGAGAATCGGATTAACGGATCGGGAGTTTGTGAAAATCGCCAATCGTCAACTGATTCCCCAATTCTTCCTGCCATGGGGGATCGCCATGCTTCATAGTTCCTTTGCTTTTCTGACACTGCAGGCATTGTGGAAAGTATTTGCAGACGTCAATATCTTGAACGAAATGGTCTTAGTTCTTGTAGGATTCACCATAATCCAAATTACGTATTTTTATCTAATCCGGTGGCGATATTTAGCGCATGTACGGGCATAATGAGAGACAGGATAAAATAGATGCCTCAACAGGGGCATCTTTTTTCAATTAGAAAAGGAATCATTATTGCGGATGTCGAAATAGATGAGTGGGCATTACTTGAGGAGGTATGACAGATGAAAAAACGACTATTGAAAGCTGAAGATTTATTCAAATTATATTCGGTAACAGATCCACAACTTTCACCAGATGGAAAAGAGGTACTGTTTGTACGGACGTACATCGATGAAAAGGAAAATAAATATATGTCCCACCTATTTCATATGGACTTGGAAACTGGGGAGATTTCGAAGTGGACGCATGGCAAGGAAAGGGTGTCTTCGCCTCGTTGGTCTCAAGATGGGAAAGAGATTGCTTTCTTATCAAATCGTGATGAGAAAAACCAGTTGTATGTAATCCCGAAAAATGGCGGGGAAGCCAGAAGAATTACGAACTATGAAAAGGGCGTCAGTAGCTTCATCTGGTCACCTGACGGCAAGAAAATCTGGGTAAATGCATCATTGAAGGAAGGAAAGTCGTTCAATGATTTACCGGAGAAAAAGAAAGAGGACAAGAAAAAGCCGGAACCTTATATCGTCAGTAAAATGAAATATAAAATGGATGGGGCCGGACTAATTCCACAGGATTACAATCGACATATCGGACTCGTGGATATTGATACAGGAGAAACTGAACAATTCACTGAAGGAAACTATGACTTTTCACTTCAAGCTGTATCGCATGATGGAAAACAGATGGTCATGAGTATTGTCCGTGAAGAAAATGTGGACCACATCTTTAAAGCGCCTTTATTCCTCGTTGATGTAGAAACGAAAGAAGAGAAGACAATTATTAATGAGGAAGGGTATTTTGGGGGAGCTGCGTTTTCCTATGATGACCGTTATATCGCATTTATCGGCTACGAACATCAGTTCAAGAATGCTACGCATACGGAATTGTATGTTTATGATTCGGAAGATGGTTCCCGTATTTCTCTGACAGAAGGCCTTGATGCACCGGTCGGAGATTATGCGGCTGCCGATCATCAGCAAGGAGCACATGCGCCGGCAGTTGTCTGGACGAAGGATCATCATCTGTATTTCACCGTGTCTACAATGGGGGATATTCGGCTGTACTTTGCAACTTTAGAAGGCGAATTGTACCCTGCATCTCCAGAAAAGGAGCATGTTTACGGTTACGCGATTTCCCCTGATGGAAAGTTTGGACTTTTAGCGGTAAGCGATGCGGTGAATCCAGGGGAAGTTTACAAATCTGAATTGACAACTGGTGAACGGGAAAAGCTGACATCTTTCAATGACAAATTCATTTCTAAAGTTGAGCTTGTCGAGCCGGAGGCAATCACGTTCAACGGATCAAAAGATTGGGATGTGCATGGCTGGATTATGAAGCCTGCAAATTTCGAGGATGGGAAGAGTTATCCGTTAGTGGTTAATATTCATGGCGGTCCGCATGCCATGTATGCCAATACATTTTTCCATGAAATGCAGCTTTTTGCGGCAAAAGGATATGGTGTTTTATATATCAATCCGCGTGGGAGCCATGGATATAGCCAGCAATTTGTAGACGCTGTACGTGGCGATTACGGCGGCGGTGATTACGAGGACATTATGAAAGCGGTCGATTACGCAGTTTCAACTTATAAGTGGATTGATCGTGACCGACTTGGAGTTACCGGTGGCAGCTACGGTGGATTTATGACGAACTGGATTGTCGGACATACTAACCGTTTCAAGGCTGCGGTCACACAGCGTTCGATTTCAAATTGGGTTAGCTTCTTTGGAGTATCTGATATCGGTTACTATTTCAATGACTTCCAGCATGGAGTGACGATGGAGGATCCGGAAAAGCTTTGGGACATATCTCCGTTGAAATACGCTAAGAATGTAGAAACACCTCTCCTTATTTTGCATAGTGAGAAGGATTTCCGCTGCCCGATTGAACAGGCCGAACAATTGTACATTACACTGAAAAGCATGGGGAAAGAAACGGAGTTCGTACGCTTCCCGGATGCTGACCATAACTTATCCCGTACGGGAACGCCGAACTTGCGGATTGAGCGGTTGAATCAGATTACGGATTGGTTTGAGAAATATTTATGATAGGAAGTTTTAGAAATATTTAAGATAGGAATGATTGCTTGAGTTATACAGAAGGAGACGTAACTATACGCCCGATTAAAGAAGATGATTTGTTCCGCTTATGGGAACTGAGCTTTAAAGAGGACAATCCCGAATGGAAGAAGTGGGATGCACCTTATTATGAACATAAGTCCAAGACGTACGAAGAGTTTTTGGAAACTAATTATGTAGACCGCGATGACTACTGGGCAATCGAAGTTGACGGGAAGATTAATGGGATCGTCGGGTACTATTGGGAACACAAACCATCCTTATGGTCGGAAATCGGCATCACAGTCTATGATCCGAAGTATTGGAGCGGGGGTATCGGAACGAAGGCGATGAAGCTGTGGGTAAACCATCTTTTCAATACGATGCCGCTCGTACGTGTCGGTTATACGACTTGGTCCGGCAATGATCGGATGATCAAAGTCGGGGAAAAGCTTGGATTTAAGATGGAAGCTCGCATTCGAAAAGTCCGCTATTGGAATGGAGTCTATTATGACTCGATCCGGATGGGGATGCTGAGGGAAGAGTGGGAGCAGTTAGAAAAGCTATCGGAAGTCCCGAGTACAATTTAATTTAACGCATTGAAAAACGCAGGGGTCGAAAGTAGCCCCTGCGTATTATTTTTTTACAAATTCAATGGTTTATGAATATTAAATTGTTTTAGAAACTCCTCTATTTCTTGGAAATGATGTATGTCATGTTCGGCTAAGCCTTTAAAATAATTTGATAGATTGATGACATTCGTTCCAATTGAAATGGTTTGTTCCCAATACGAGTCTTCTAACGTTCGGATGGCCCTTATTTGCAAACTTCGAGTCGCTGCAAATTCATGTATGATCTGTTCACTTGGTTTGTTCCGGCTCTTTAGTGAGGAAGCTGCATTTACTTCTTCAGCCTTTGGTGATTTTGGAAGAAGCTCACCTTTTAGGATGAATGGAATGCGCTGTTCTGTGACAAATCGATCCCAAGGAGTGAAATGGCCGACTAATTCGGCTAAACTCCATTTCTGCTCTCCAATTGGTGTCCTCCAGATATCTTCGGGAACATCCTCTAAAGACTCGATATATGAAATGGTTTCGAGTAAGTGAAGAATGGTTTCTTTTCTTGTCATTTGCCTTTGAAAACCGGCTTCCGTTTTTCAGCGAAGGCGTTCAATGCTTCAATACGGTCCTCTGTAGGAATTGTAATTTCATACGCTTTTTGTTCGATTTTCAAACCGGTTTGGAGATCTACATTCATCCCATGTTTAATAGCGAATTTAGCTTGTTGGAGAGCAATCGGACCATTGGCGAGTATCGATTCTGCAAAAGCGGAGACGGCTGTGCCCAACTCTTCTTTTGGAACGACGCGGGTCAGCACTCCGTAAGACAACGCCTCATGGGCATCCATACGCTTCGCCGTTAAAATCAATTCAAGTGCTTTTGCTTCACCAATCAGCCTCGGTAAACGCTGCGTACCGCCAGCACCGGGAATAATTCCAAGGCTCGTCTCTGTCAACCCGAGTTTGATGTTATCAGCAGCAATCCGGAAATCACAAGCAAGTGCCAGTTCAACCCCGCCTCCAAATGCATGGCCATTCATCATGGCGATCGTCGGTTGAGGTAAGTTTTCGATAGCGCTGAAAACTTCGCCGATTTTAAAGATATTTCGTTTTACTTGTTGTTCAGTCAGGTTTTTCCGTTCTTTTAAATCTGCTCCGACACTGAATGCCTTTTCACCCGCACCTGTTAGGATGACTACACGAATGTCAGGATTAATGCGGACTGCATCGGCCACTTGAGACAACTCCAGCAGCATCTCATAGTTGAAAGCATTCATTGATTCAGGTCGATTTAATGTAATAACGCCTATATTCCCCTTTTGCTCGTACGTGATTGTATTCATTACAAAACCCCCTTTGATTCTATTAAAAACATACCATTTTCCTACCTTATGTGTCACTTGGTGTATCATACTTGAAAATTATAGTAGATTCTGCCAAATTACACAGTTATACTAAAGAAAAAAAGGACTTTTTACTTATGGATGTATTTATCGGTCGTCAGCCTATTTTTAATAGTAAGGAAGAAATCTTCGGTTATGAGCTGTTGTATCGGAATGGAAAATCGAATGCCTTTCCGGAAGTGGATGCAGATCAAGCGACAATTGAGGTGCTGAATCATGCACTGCTGACAATCGGGATGGATGAATTATCCTCCAAAAGGCCCTGTTTCATCAACTTTACGGAGTCTTTGCTTTACCGTGATGTCTTCACAAGCTTGAATCCCGAAGAAGTAATGGTTGAAGTGCTGGAAAATATTCCGGTAACAATTGGACTGATCAGCCGCTTGAAGGAACTAAAAGAAATGGGTTTTAAAATCGCTTTAGATGATTTTGTCATGACAGAAGAATTAAACTATTTCAGTGAACTATTCAATATAGTAACGTATATTAAAGTGGATTTTTTACATACAACACCGGAAGAACGCTGGACAATTGAAAATATCGCGAAACAACACCCGCATATTAAACTGTTGGCGGAAAAGATTGAGAGTAGGGAAGAGTTTGAAACAGCTAAAGCAGCGGGCTATTCTTTGTTCCAAGGCTATTTTTTGCAAAAGCCTGAAATCGTTCAAGGAACGGATATCCCGCCTGCGATGATCCCGTACATCCGTCTTGTCAATCTCCTTAATCAGCCTGACCCGGACATTGAGAAGATTACATCATTCATAGAGCATGATCTTTCTCTCTCCTTCAAATTACTTAAGCTGGTCAATTCGCCGGCCAATGGTCTGCGAAAAGAAGTGAAATCCATAAAACAGGCCCTTGTCATGTTAGGGCTAAAGGAATTGAAGAAATGGCTATATGTCATCGCCTTGCGTGACTCTATAGAAAATAAGGCAAGGACAAACTCCCTAATTGAGATTTCAATGGTACGGGCTAAGCTTTGTGAGTTGATTGCCAAATCAACAGGCAGGAAAAATGCAGAGGAATACTTTTTGGTAGGCATGTTTTCAATGATTGGCGTCATTTTAAACCGTCCAATGGAGTCTATTTTGTCTGCACTTCCACTATCTAAGTCGGTATCAGATACGATTTTGGGAAAAGAGACGGAAATGACCCAGTATTTCCGTTTGGCGACTGCTGTTGAACAGATGGAAGTGGGACTCATTGATGAGTTGACAAATCAGTTGAGGATTTCTAATGGCAGACTGCAGCAAGCTTATAATGATGCACAGCTATGGGCTCTGCAGTTGAAATGATGCATAGTGGAACCTGATCACATTGAAATAATTTGTGATCAGGTTTTTTATTGGCATCGGGGATAATAATTAGGGGAAACTAATATGGAAAATTTTAAAAACGTCTCTCTTTACATACCCTATAAGGGTATGTTAAATTCTAATTAAAGAGGAGGTTGGCGTATGGAAGAAGCATTGAAACCGACAGAATCGTTGGAGTGCCATAGTCACCGCAAAAGCCATCATCCAGAAACGGCAAAAAAGGATATTGTGAACCGCTTAAACCGCATCGAAGGTCAAATCCGTGGTATTAAGGGTATGGTTGACAAGGATGTCTACTGTGATGATATTATTACTCAACTTTCAGCTACCCAATCCGCATTGAACAGTGTGGCAAAGGTGTTATTGCAATGGCATTTGAAAGGCTGTGTCGTTGATCGTTTAGCCGAAGGCGACGATGAAATTCTCGATGAATTATTGGTCACCATCCAAAAACTGATGAGAAAATAGAGGAGGAACATATTCATGGCAAGTACAGTAACTTATCAAGTAGCAGGTATGTCTTGTGGCGGTTGTGCAAATAAGGTGAAGAACAACGTGTCGTCTTTAAATGGTGTAGAAAACGTGAATGTAGACTTATCTTCTGGTACTGTAGAAGTGACATTTGGTACTGAAGCTTCGAATAATTTAGTGACATCTAAAATTGAAGAATTAGGTTACTCTGTCGTCAAATAAATCTTTTTAATTAATATATACCCCTATAAGGTATTGGAGGAGGAGCAGCAAACATGGAAAACATTACATTGAATGTAGCAGGTATGTCTTGCGGACATTGCGTAAATGCTGTTGAAGGAAGCGTTGGCAAACTTTCTGGAGTCCAATCTGTGAAAGTGCATTTGGAGTCTGGCAAAGTGGATGTAGCGTACGATGCTGACCAGGTTTCATTGGACGAAATTAAAGAAACAATCGATGATCAAGGTTATGATGTTGAATAATTGAGGAAGAGTGCACACTGGCACTCTTTCTTCTTCAAAAAAATATACCCCCTTATGGTATAAGAGAGGTGGTTGAGTATGAGCACAACGAAAGAAACAACCCTTCATATCACAGGTATGACATGTGCGGCTTGTGCAACCCGGATTGAAAAAGGGCTTAATAAAATGGAAGGTGTCGAAGAAGCGAATGTGAATTTGGCACTGGAACGCTCAATGATCAAATACGATTCCGAGAAATTAAATCCCCATGACATTGAAAAGAAAATCGAGGACCTTGGATACGGCGTGGCAAAGGAGAAAGCCGAGTTTGCCATTACCGGTATGACATGTTCGGCCTGTGCGACGAGGATTGAAAAGGGTTTGAATAAGATGGAGGGCGTGTCCCAGGCTAATGTCAATTTAGCGCTCGAAAGTGCAACGATTGAATACAATCCATCCCAAATTTCAGCATTCGATCTCGTTAAACGTGTCGAGACTTTAGGGTATGGTGCCATAGCAAAAGAAAATGACAAAGAAGCCTCCGATTATCGTCAGGAAGCGATTCGGAAACAACAACGTAAATTCATCATTGCCGCTATTTTGTCGTTGCCTCTATTGTGGACGATGGTCGGCCATTTTTCCTTTACGTCCTTCCTATACATTCCTGAGTTCTTAATGAATCCTTGGGTACAGCTGGTATTGGCTACCCCGGTCCAATTTTACGTCGGTTGGCAATTTTATAATGGCGCCTTTAAAGCACTTAAGAACGGAAGCGCAAATATGGATGTATTAGTCGTGTTAGGTACATCCGCTGCGTATTTCTACAGTGTGTACCAAGCGATTCTCTCTACTAACTCAGCTCATCATCCACAGCTTTACTTTGAGACAAGTGCTGTGCTGATTACGTTAATTTTGTTAGGGAAGCTGTTTGAAGCGAAAGCAAAAGGCCATTCCTCTGAAGCGATTAAAAAGCTGATGGGCTTACAGGCGAAAACTGCTACAGTTGTTCGGAATGGAGAAGAATTGGAAGTGCCCCTTGATGAAGTAATCATCGGGGATGTCATTTACGTGAAACCGGGTGAAAAGGTACCGGTCGACGGAGAAGTGCTCGAAGGTAGCTCAGCCATTGATGAGTCGATGCTGACGGGAGAAAGTATCCCAGTCGATAAGGTGCCTGGAGATTCAGTATTTGGCTCAACGATTAATAAGAACGGTTTTATTAAGATGAAGGCTGTTAAGGTCGGGAGAGAGACAGCCCTTGCTCAGATCATCAAGGTCGTTGAGGATGCACAAGGTTCGAAAGCGCCAATTCAACGTTTGGCTGATAAGATTTCGGGGATTTTCGTACCGATTGTGGTTGGAATTGCGGTTCTGACATTCATCATTTGGTTCGCATTCGTCAGTCCGGGTGAATTCACGCCCGCATTAGAAGCGATGATTGCCGTATTGGTCATCGCTTGCCCATGTGCATTAGGACTTGCAACACCGACATCCATCATGGCTGGATCAGGCCGTGCTGCAGAAGCGGGGATCCTGTTCAAAGGCGGCGAACATCTTGAAAATGCGCACCATATCGATACAGTTGTCGTCGATAAAACAGGAACAGTTACTAATGGCAAACCTGTATTAACAGACGCTTTTGCGGCAAACGGGTATGACGAGGTTGAACTGCTTGCACTCGTAGGATCTGCTGAAAAACAATCTGAACACCCGCTTGCAGAAGCGATCGTAGATGGCATTAAGGAGCGGAATATTTCCCTTCATTCGCCAACAACGTTCGAAGCCATTGCAGGATATGGGGTTCGAGCTGTCGTGAATGGTAAAAGAGTGGTCGTCGGGACACGTAAATTAATGGCAAGTGACTCCATTGACATCTCTCATGTCATTTCGGACATGGAGCAGCTGGAAGCTGACGGAAAGACGGCAATGCTCGTCGGGATCGATGGCAATTATGCAGGAATGATCGCGGTAGCCGATACTGTAAAAGAGACTTCGAAACGAGCCATTCGACGCCTGCTGGATATGGGCATCGATGTCATCATGATGACAGGCGACAATGAGCGGACTGCTCAGGCAATCGGTGAACAGGTCGGTATTCAGCATGTCATAGCGGAAGTATTGCCTGAAGGGAAATCAGCTGAAGTTAAAAAACTTCAGGAAGCAGGCAAGAAAGTGGCGATGGTCGGTGACGGTGTCAATGACGCGCCAGCATTGGCCACAGCCGATGTCGGGATGGCGATCGGTACAGGTACAGATGTGGCGATGGAAGCAGCAGATATTACGCTGATCCGCGGTGACTTGAACAGTATTGCCGATGCCATCGTGATGAGCCGGAAGACGATGAAAAACATTAAACAAAACTTATTCTGGGCATTTGCCTATAATACGTTGGGTATTCCGATTGCAGCTGTCGGACTGTTAGCCCCTTGGGTTGCCGGAGCCGCAATGGCATTCAGTTCGGTGTCAGTTGTCCTTAACGCGTTACGCTTGCAACGGGTCAAACTTTAAGTGGGACTGTCTATTTTCCTTTGGGGAGAATAGGCAGTTTTTTTGTGGTGAAGGAATGAACGGTCGATTAGGATGCAGTTGGTAGTAACAAGGATGTGGTAGATAGACGACAAGGGCGGAGACGTACAAATTTACTCGTTGCAGGAACGTCTATGTAAATTCCTGATTGTTTTAGGGAATCAATATAACGACAACCAGATTTAACAAAGGAGGAACACAGAGTGATGAATAAGCTTTGGGTGTTCTTAATCTCCACCATAGCAGCTATTACCTTAACTGCATGTGGAGACGATCAAAACGGAGCGGAAGACAATGTGAACAAAGAAGTAGAGCAAAGCACTCATCAAACTGAGGACAGTTCAGGAAACGGTCCAGGAAGCTTGGAACACTCGGAAATGAACCACTCCAGCTCTGGTGAACTGCCGGCAGGGCTGAAAAAAGCGGAAAATCCGACTTATCCAGTTGGTACAAAAGCCATCATTACAGCAAATCATATGGAAGGGATGGAAGGGGCAGAAGCAACGATTGTCGGTGCGTTTGACACTACCGCCTATGTTGTTTCCTATACGCCCATAACAGGAGGGAAACGTGTAACGAATCATAAGTGGGTCATTCATGAGGAAATTGATCAAGCACCTGATTTTCCGATCGAACCGAATTCAGAGGTTTCTTTGAATGCTGACCATATGCCAGGCATGAAAGGTGCAGTCGCAGTCATTGAAGATTTGGAGGAAACGACCGTATATATGGTGGATTATATATCTACTACAGGTGAGAAAGTTAAGAATCATAAATGGCTGACGGAAGAAGAATTGAAACTAGCTGATTGATTTCAAGAGCTTCCTGTTTATTGAAAAGATAGTAGGGAATTTATTCTATGTGAATAAAACAGAGGAGGAATTAGGATGAATCAAACTTATGAAGAGTGCATTAAAGCGTGTCTGGAGTGTATGGAAGCTTGTAACAACTGCTACGATGCCTGTCTAAAAGAAGATCATATCGACATGATGAGAGAGTGTATCCGAATGGATCGGGAATGTGCAGACATCTGCGCCTTTGCTGCGAAGGCGATGCAATCCAATAGTCCATTTGCTAAAGAGATATGTCAGCTATGTGCGGACGTTTGCCAAGCGTGTGGCGATGAGTGCGCAAAACATGAACATGATCATTGTAAACGTTGTGCAGAAGCTTGCCATAAATGCGCAGAAGTGTGTAGAGAGATGGCGGCATAATAGAGTGATTTCCCTCGATCCACGGCTACCCGCCGTGGATTTATTTTATTCCCATGAAAGACAGAAGCCATAATAATGCTCCGTATACAGCTAACCCAGCCATTGTATAACCGATTGCCTGCTTCCGAGGAAGGGTATTCGGTTTTCTTCTAAAGACTTCCCCCTGCAATATATACAGTAATATTCCGATAGATAATCCGATTAGAACAGAGTTCAAAGAAGCTGGAATCATCATTTCCTTTCCGGCTTGAATGGAAATAATCGCTATGCCGGAAAGGAGTAAAAAGTAGAGGAAAAGCTTTTCTAAACTACCATTTCTTCCAGCCACCCATAAGGTTAGGGCAGCCGCTTCAGGAATGTGGTGAAGAATCGTTGCTATCGTCAAAGCACCGGAAGCAACAGGATCTTCAATCGCACCAATTGCCAAACAGAGCGGTATTGTATGAAAAGCGATCGCAATGGCGATGAATGAAAACGAATAGTTGGAACTAAAATGATGGGTAACTGGATGGAGAAGAGCCATTATAAGAATACTAACGACCAAACCGAACAGAATCGGCCGCCAATCATAATGGTGTATGGCATGGGGAAGTAATGTGAACCCGATCAACCCAGCCAAGAAGCCACCGCTAAATAGTGGAAGTCCAAATGGTGGTAGTGGAGAGTAGGCAAGGATGAAAATTGCTAACCATGCTCCTAAAACAAGACCTAAAAAATAGAGTATGCCTATTCCGACTGCTGTCACTGTCGCACTCCTTTTTGTCCGATAGTTAAAATATGACAACCGGACGGCTAAGCAGAACGCAAAAATAAAAAATACCATCTCGGAGGGCGAATTTACCACTTGCTTTTTTAAGTGTTCGGCGTACAATAGGATATACGAACAAATGTTCTTTTTTTAGGAGGGAAGGGCATGCCGTTAATACCTGCAGAAGCCATGCCGTATTTTGAGAACATGATTTATTTGCCAATGGTGTTGATCGTTTTAGAAAAGGATCGGTTGATCTTCGAAAAAGGGCCATTCAAGTTGAAAAAGCCATATGTAGAAATGGTTGACAAGACAATTCGGACCGTGCAAGCGGAGCTTAAAGAAACAAGGCTCCACCTGCGCCGTCACCATATGAAGGTCGTCAAACAGAAAAGCGATGATACATTTACGGAATATGTATTTTTCTATGGCGGCTATGAAGAACATCGCCGCTATCTGAATGTGCGTCTTCGGAATCGGTCCGAGGAATTACTGGGGATTTATCTCTCAATGACTGCCAAAGAAGCATAGTCAAATCAGATCGAAATACTCATGCGGATTATTTAGATGTCTCCTGACTTTGTCAAATCGCTTGCCCAAGGTATTGGCAAAAGAGTACTGACGGGCAATCGTATTAAAGGAGACATTCACCTTGACTGCGTGGTTGTTTTCCAAATAGACCATACAGCCTTGCGGCACAGCTGAATAGTTTTCGATTGAATGAGAAGCAATCCAGACATTCTGGTCGGAATTCGGTGATAATGTAGGAATGAAAATGTATGGAATTCCATAGTCGTGTGCCACGATAATCGGTGTTTTATGATAATTTCCGATTGCCTGCTTGGCATAATGTGTAGCCTGTTTGAAACTTCCACCGTATAGATTGATGGAGTTTTTTACAATTTGAATCGGTTTTTCCTTCACAAAAAATTCCTGTCTTCTCTCTATGACACGCGTAATAATTTCATCGTCATAGGCGTAAGGCTCCAGTACAAACGTATCAAACGAAATATAATACGGTGATGACAAAAGCTTTACATCCAACAAGTAAACACCCCCTATAATAGTACACACATCCTATTATAGTTAATATTGGAAGAAAAACAAGACTATTCTCACAATTCTCCGCATGTGGCAAAAATACCATTGATAGAATTTTCAAATTAATTATTGCGAAGCTTCGGAAATTTCCTTATAATAAAAAAAAGGCATCCGGGGTGAGAAGAATGGATAAATATTATTCATATGCTGAATTTATGAAAGCAGTCGGGAAGAACCAGACAAAGAGCGAGGCAGAAAAGCTGCTAAATGACATTTATCTCGACCTGTTTTTAAATCATGTCCATCGGGAACAAAGAAAGAACAGTCTACTGTCACTAATTGATGAGTCGTTGGATCAGAAAGACAAACAATCGTTTATGCTATATACTTCGGAGCTTATGAATTTGGAAGAGGAACAGAAAGTCAATTTCATATGATAAATAACCGGTTTGCCTGGGAGAACCCCACCCCCATAGGCGAGCCGGTTTTATTTTGGGATGATGGGGTGGAAATGAAGGTTTGATTTCAAAATGGGGTGTAATTGATCAGAATCCGACTGAAAATTGCATTTTGCCCCGATTTGGCAGAGCAAAATACAATGATCTGAAACCGTATAGACAGCGTTGAACCCCCGTGATACGATGCCCGAAAAAGGGGAGTTGGGGACGTGGCTTTGAAAGAAAAATCTATATCGCTGAATCTGATGGGGCTTTTAGCATTAGAGAAGCGGCTGGTTTTAGAAGATGAAAACCATGCGTTCATTCGGAGAAAAAGATTGAGCGCTCAAGCAGGAATCGGCGGTGAAGAAATCT
Source organism: Chungangia koreensis (assembly GCF_042651785.1). NCBI lineage: Bacteria > Bacillati > Bacillota > Bacilli > Lactobacillales > Chungangia > Chungangia koreensis. The sequence continues at coordinate 185,419 of NZ_JBHSEC010000020.1, read as the reverse complement.
TACAGCGGGCATTCAAGCTGAACAAATTCAATCACGAATACGAAATCATCCATGACCTGCATTTGGATGCCAACTCCAAATTCCAAATCGACACCGTCTACTTTACACCTTCGTACGTCATGGTGTTGGAAATGAAAAACATTGCGGGCAAAGTGAGATTTGAAATGAATCCACGCCAGATGAAACGTACGTTGTTGAGCGGACAAGTCGACGCTTTTGACTGCCCCGGAATCCAAGTAGAGAAGAATATCATGCTGTTGAAAGAGTGGCTCTTCGATCGAGGATTTGACCTCCCTGTATACGGAGCGGTGCTCTTTGCTCGATCCAGCACCATTTTTGAAAACGAACCCCCATTTAAAGTCATGTTCCCTTCCGAACTCCCCGTCTACTTAAGGAAAATCCACCAACCCGGAAAAGAAATGGACAGAGGAACGTTTCAACTATTAGCACGTGAACTGATTGAAAGCCACATTGTCTTTAACCCTTTTCCGATTTGCAGAAACTATAAGATTGAATTAGAGCAAATCTTAACAGGCGTCGAATGCAAACAGTGCCTGGAATTAGGGATGAAGAAAGTGAAAAAGGGGTGGATTTGCTCACAGTGTGGATTCATCGATCGGCATGCTCACCGGGACACGTTAGTCGAATGGTTCATGCTATTTGGAGGAGAGCTAACGAACCGGGAGTGTCGTAGGTTTTTGGGGATTGATAACGCTCAATTGGCTACACGCTTATTAGAAGGTGCGAACCTAATACCTTATGGAAATAATAAAGGAAGAAAATACGGAATGGACTTACTAACCTTTTTTGGTGAGAATCGTTGATATATCCCGATAATCGTTGATAAGTGGTCAACAATCGTTGATATATCCAAATAATCGTTGATATAAGGGTAAGAATCGTTGATAAACACCTAATAATCGTTGATATCCCAAATCCAGTAGGAGTTTCGCGCTTCCGATTGCGGTACTTGTTGAATCGTTGATATATCCCGATAATCGTTGATAAGTGGTCAACAATCGTTGATATATCCAAATAATCGTTGATATAAGGGTAAGAATCGTTGATAAACACTCAACAATCGTTGATATCCTCATTAAAAGGGAAGTTCCAGTAACTTCTCTTTTGTCTTTTTCATTTTAAAACACACGTTCGCTTTTTTCGTGTATTAATAAAGTGGGTATGTTAAAATAGAAGCATTAAAAGGAGGAGTGTGTGCATGGAACAGCAATTTGACTTGCAGGCCCCCTATCAGCCTGGTGGTGACCAGCCGGAAGCGATTCGGCAGCTGGTAGCGGGTTTGAATGAAGGAAAAAGGCATCAAACCTTGTTAGGAGCGACAGGAACAGGGAAAACATATACCATATCGAATGTTATTAAGGAAATCAACAAGCCGACGCTTGTCATTGCACATAACAAAACACTCGCCGGTCAGCTGTACTCGGAGTTTAAAGAGTTCTTCCCGAATAACGCGGTAGAATATTTTGTCAGTTACTATGATTACTATCAGCCAGAAGCGTATGTACCTCAGACGGATACATATGTGGAGAAGGATGCAAGTATTAACGATGAAATCGATAAGCTCCGGCACTCGGCCACGTCTTCTTTATTTGAACGGAAAGATGTCATTGTCATCGCTTCGGTTTCCTGTATTTATGGTCTCGGTTCGCCGAAGGAATATCGGGAACTCGTTGTGTCCCTTCGCACAGGGATGGAGATTGAACGGAATCAGCTCCTTCGGAAACTGGTCGATGTTCAATATGAAAGGAACGACATCAATTTCGTACGCGGTACGTTCCGGGTCAGAGGGGACGTAGTTGAAATATTCCCTGCATCCAGAGACGAGCGATGCATTCGAGTGGAATTTTTCGGTGATGAAATTGACCGTATACGAGAAGTGGATGCACTAACAGGCGAGATTTTAGGCGAACGTGATCATGTCGCGATCTTCCCGGCTTCCCACTTCGTTACGCGAGAAGAAAAGATGGTAAAAGCCATCGAAAATATCGAGACTGAGCTGGAAGAAAGATTGAAGGAACTTCGCGCGGATGAAAAGTTATTGGAAGCACAGCGACTTGAACAAAGGACCCGTTATGACCTGGAAATGATGCGGGAGATGGGATTCTGTTCAGGAATCGAGAACTATTCCAGACATTTAACACTACGGCCGGCTGGTGCGACACCTTATACGCTCCTTGATTACTTCCCGGAAGACTTCCTATTAGTGGTAGATGAAAGTCACGTAACGCTTCCACAAATCCGTGGAATGTTCAACGGTGACCAAGCGCGGAAAAATGTCCTTGTGGAACACGGTTTCCGTTTACCTTCCGCATTGGATAACCGGCCGTTGACATTCGAAGAATTCGATAAGCATATTTCACAGGCGGTTTATGTATCAGCCACTCCAGGTCCATACGAGTTGGAGCATACACCTGAAATGGTCGAACAAATCATCCGTCCGACAGGCTTGCTGGATCCAGTGATTGAAGTACGGCCGATTGAAGGACAGATTGATGATCTGATTGATGAAATACAGGAACGAATTTCCCGTAACGAACGGGTATTAATTACAACATTAACGAAGAAGATGTCAGAGGACCTGACTGATTACCTCAAGGAAATCGGCATTAAGGTCAATTACCTGCACTCGGAAATCAAAACGCTCGAACGGATCGAGATTATCCGTGAGTTGCGCCTTGGAACGTATGATGTCCTTGTAGGAATCAACCTCCTACGGGAAGGTCTCGATATTCCGGAAGTATCCCTTGTGGCCATATTGGATGCTGACAAAGAAGGGTTCCTTCGTTCGGAACGATCGCTCATCCAGACAATCGGACGTGCTGCCCGGAATGCAAACGGATCCGTCATCATGTACGCGGACCGCATGACTGACTCCATGACGAAGGCGATCGAGGAAACGAAACGTCGCCGGAGTATTCAAATGGAATATAACGAAAAGCATGGCATCACACCTCGGACCATCCAAAAGGAAATCCGCGATGTCATTCGTGCGACACAAGAGTCCGAAGAGGAAGTATCAACTATTCAGAAGTTCACAAAAGGAAAGAAACTGACGAAGGACGAGAAAGAATCGCTGCTAATGGCTTTAGAGAAGGAAATGAAAGATGCGGCAAAAGCGCTTGACTTCGAGCGGGCTGCGGAGCTTCGCGATACGATTCTCGAACTGAAGGCGGAAGGATGAAATTATGAAGAATACTGAAATCCGTGTCATTGGGGCACGCGCCAATAATTTAAAAAATGTGGATTTAACCATTCCCCGTGATCAGCTGGTCGTCATGACCGGCTTATCCGGTTCGGGAAAATCTTCCTTGGCATTTGATACGATCTATGCCGAAGGGCAAAGAAGATATGTAGAATCATTGTCCTCGTATGCCCGGATGTTTTTAGGGCAGATGGACAAACCGGATGTCGATTCGATCGAAGGATTGTCACCCGCAATCTCGATCGATCAGAAGACAACGAGTAAAAATCCGCGCTCTACTGTAGGTACGGTAACAGAGATTTACGATTATTTGCGTCTTTTATTTGCACGTGTCGGAAAACCGATCTGTCCAAATCATGGGATTGAAATCACCTCGCAAACGATTGAGCAAATGGTTGACCGGATCCTCGTCTATCCCGAACGTACGCGGATGCAAATTCTTGCACCTGTAGTGTCCGGGAAGAAGGGAACGCACAAAAAGTTTTTGGAGGATATTCGGAAACAAGGGTTTGTCCGTATCCGGGTTGACGGAGAAATGATGGATTTGGACGACAATATCGAGTTGGATAAAAACAAGAAACATGATATTGAAATCGTCGTCGACCGTGTTGTCATCAAAGATGAAATCGCAGCAAGACTAAGTGATTCATTGGAAACGGCTCTTCGCCTTGCAGATGGACGAGTTCTTGTCGATGTAATGGGTGAAGAGGAGCTGTTGTTCAGCGAGCATCATGCTTGTCCGATTTGCGGATTTTCAATCGGGGAATTGGAACCGCGGATGTTCTCCTTTAACAATCCTTTCGGTGCATGCCCGGAATGTGATGGACTTGGCACGAAATTGGAGGTCGACCCTGACCTGGTGATACCGGATTCGAGCCTATCATTAAAGGAGCACGCAATTGCGCCTTGGGAACCGATTAGTACACAATATTACCCTCAATTATTAGAAGCGGTTTGTAAGCATTTCGGTATTTCTATGGATGTTCCGGTCGAAGAGTTGCCGAAGGAGCAGCTTGATATTATTCTTTATGGTTCTAAAACTGATCGCGTTAAATTCCGTTATGAAAATGAATTCGGTCAAGTAAGGGAGAATAAGATTTATTTCGAGGGGGTCCTTCACAATATCGAACGTCGTTTCCGTGAGACGTCCTCAGATTTTATTCGTGAGCAAATGGAGAAGTACATGACACAGAAGGATTGCCCGACATGTCATGGATTCCGTTTGAAACCGGAAACGTTGGCTGTGAAAATTGAAAATCTCCATATCGGAAATGTAACTGATTTTACAATTTTTGAAGCCATCGATTTCGTCGATCATATTCATCTTTCGGAAAAGGACCGTCAAATCGCTCAGCCGATTATCCGCCAAATAGATGAACGACTTGGTTTTTTGATCAACGTTGGTTTGGATTACCTGACACTTAGCCGGTCTTCCGGGACGCTTTCAGGCGGGGAGGCTCAGCGAATCCGTTTAGCGACACAAATCGGTTCACGATTAACGGGTGTCCTTTATATTTTGGACGAGCCATCCATTGGCTTGCACCAGCGGGATAATGACCGCCTGATTCAAACGTTGAAAGATATGCGCGACCTCGGCAACACATTAATCGTGGTTGAGCATGACGAAGATACAATGATGGCAGCCGATTATTTAATCGATGTCGGTCCGGGCGCAGGTATGCATGGCGGTGAAATAATCGCGAGCGGAACGCCCGAAGAAGTAATGAACAATCCGGAATCCATTACAGGCCAGTACTTGAGCGGGAAAAAATTCATTCACCTGCCGGTTGAACGCAGAAAATCAAACGGTCACAAGATCACTATTAAAGGCGCTAAAGAAAATAACCTTAAAAACGTGACGGTCGACTTCCCATTAGGTGTATTCATCGCTGTAACCGGAGTTTCCGGATCGGGTAAAAGTACACTGATCAATGAAATTCTTCACAAGTCTCTTGCACAAAAGCTCAACCGGGCAAAGCAAAAGCCAGGAAAACATAAAGAGGTAACTGGTACGGAAGGTCTTGAAAAGGTGATCGATATTGACCAGTCACCAATCGGCCGTACACCACGTTCGAATCCTGCCACATACACAGGTGTTTTCGATGATATCCGGGATGTCTATGCTTCGACGAACGAAGCGAAAGTACGGGGATACAAGAAAGGACGCTTCAGTTTCAACGTCAAAGGCGGCCGTTGTGAAGCGTGTAGAGGAGACGGCATTATTAAAATCGAAATGCATTTCCTTCCCGACGTGTATGTGCCGTGTGAAGTTTGTCATGGAAAGCGGTATAACCGTGAAACACTCGAGGTGAAATATAAAGGGAAAAGTATTTCTGACGTATTGGATATGACAGTGGAAGATGCGGCCATTTTCTTTGAAAACATACCGAAGATTAGCCGGAAGCTACAGACAATCGTAGATGTCGGACTCGGGTATGTCAGAATGGGTCAGCCTGCGACGACTTTGTCTGGAGGAGAAGCGCAGCGTGTCAAGCTTGCTTCAGAATTGCACCGCAGATCGAACGGCAAGACGTTCTATATTTTAGATGAACCGACAACCGGACTGCATGCGGAAGATATCGCAAGACTCCTTGTCGTATTGCAAAGGCTCGTGGATTCCGGCAACACGGTTTTGGTAATCGAGCATAACTTAGATGTCATTAAAACAGTCGATCATATTATCGACTTGGGACCTGAGGGTGGAGACAAAGGTGGAACGATCATCGCTACTGGTACTCCTGAAGAGATCGTCAAGGTCGAGCAATCGTACACGGGTCAATATTTGAAACCGGTACTAAAAAGAGATCGGGCCCGCATGGAAGCACTCATCGGTGAAGCTGAGAATCAGAACTAAAAAGCAAAACGAAACCTTTTTCGAAAATAATCGTATGTAATGAAGGAATAGAATTATAGCTAACTTAGGAGGCTGATTCGATGCAAAACGAACGCAAACGCATTTTGGATATGTTAGAAAACGGCGTGATCAATGCCGAGGAAGCGTTACTGCTGCTCGAGAACTTAGGGAAAGACCAGCAAGCGAAAAATGCACAATTGCCGACTGAACAACCGAAGAGACAATCTGCACAGGAAGAACCGAAAACCGATTTCGGAGGAACATCCTACAACGGAAATGAATCAAAGACAGGTTCCAAAGATGAAGACTTCTTTGAAGATATCCGCCGTGATTTCAATCAATTCGGTGACCGTTTCATGCAGTTTGTGCAATCAGCTGTAGAAAAGGTGAAAGGATTCGATTTTGATCGGCCTTTTGGTGAACCTGTCGAGTTCCATCATTCCGTAACGAAAGACTTTTCTAATTTCAATGAGATTTCAGTGGACATCGCAAACGGGAAGTTGGAGTTGTATCCATCCGAAGAAAACGGTGTACGCGCAGAATGTCACGTCAAGGCGTACCGCCAGTCTTCTCCTGAAGAGGCGAAGAAAGAGTTCTTGGAAAAGTTCCTATTTGTTGAAGATGGCCAGAAGCTTCGACTGGTCAATGATATGAAAATGTTCCAGACGAATGTAGTTCTATATGTCCCTCATAAAGACTATGAAGCATTCAATGGGAGACTCTTTAACGGAGCATTCAAACTATCGGAACTTAAAATTGACCGTCTAAAAGTGAAAACAGCGAATGGAAAGATTGAAGTTCGCGGATTGAACTTTAAGGATGCCGATTTTGAAACTGCCAATGGTTCCGTGCAGCTTCAAGAAGTAACTGGAGAACAACTTGAAGTCGAAACATTGAATGGCCGTGTCTATGTTGACGGCAATGTTAAAGAAGTTGAAGCCCAATCCATAAATGGTCATGTTGTTGTAACGACGAAAGACACGTCTGCACGTAAAATCGATGCACGTGCAGTGGCTGGTTCAGTTGAGTTATATATTCCATCTGGGGTACCGATTAACGGTGAAATAGCATCTAACTTCGGTAAGATGGACCTTCAACTCACTGATATCACCCGGGTGAATGAGTCCGAGCAATTCTTGCAAAAGTCCATCAAATTCTCAAAAGATGGAGAAGGCACACCACTCGTTGTCTTCGGTGAAGCAAAAACAGGCTCTGTGTTAGTCCGATACAGCTAAGAACATTCGCTGCCACTATAGAAATAAGACCAGACCTATTCGCACACGCGGGTAGGTCGTTTTTTAGTCGGAAGACAACCAAACTTTATTAGTTCGATAATAAACTGCGGGTAGAAACATAATAACTGCTCATTGACTGTCAATTGGCTTCCACCAAAATGAAGGCGGCGCAGACTTATTAGGCCAAAAGCATTTATTTTCAACTGTTAAATGCTAAAATAGGAATCAGGAAAAATTATGGCGGGATGTGAAGATGCCGTGAATGATGTAACAACAAAAGATGTAAGAGAACAATTCAATTTGAAGCTCGTGAGTGGAGAAGAAGGAATCGGGCGGCATATTCTGATGAGTGATATCTCACGGCCAGGATTAGAAATGGCCGGATACTTCACCCATTACCCAGCCAACCGGGTTCAACTATTGGGGAAAACCGAGCTTTCGTTTTTTGCCATGCTGAAAGTGTCTGATCGGATTGACCGGATGCGTAAGCTATGTACGCCAGATACTCCGGCCATCATCGTTTGTCATGATATGGTAGTACCGAATGAGTTGAAAAACGTGTCCAATGACTTTCACGTTCCGGTGCTGACCACGAAAATTCCAACGACGAAGTTCTCGAGTTTACTGACGAACTATTTGGAGAGCAAACTTGCTCCTATGACCGCAGTTCATGGAGTGCTTGTTGATATTTATGGGATCGGCGTCCTGTTGACAGGGAAGAGCGGTGTAGGTAAGAGCGAGACCGCTTTGGAGTTGATCAAAAAAGGACACCGGCTTGTGGCGGATGATAGTGTGGAAATCCGTCAAGAATCCGAGAATACACTTGTCGGGAATGCGCCAAAACTGATTGAACACTTATTGGAAATTCGTGGGTTAGGGATCATTGATATCATGACCCTCTTCGGTGCAAGCGCGGTACGGACACATAAACGGATTTCTCTCGTCATCGACTTGGAATTGTGGGATCCGGAAAAACAGTACGACCGACTTGGCCTGGAAGAGGATAAAATGAAAATTATCGATACCGAATTGACGAAATTGACGATTCCTGTCCGTCCTGGACGGAACTTAGCTGTTATCATCGAGGTTGCTGCTATGAACTTCCGATTAAAGCGGATGGGCGTCAATGCGGCTGAAGAATTCTCCAAGAGATTGGATGCAGTGATTAATCAAACTGAAGAATCTGCGAACTAATTTGCAGTGAGGGGGACTTTATGGAATTCATGTTGGGAGTAATTGACCCGATTGCGTTTTCAATCGGGCCATTTCCTGTACGATGGTATGGGATATTAATCGTATCTGGAATCATATTAGGATTTTTTGTAGCCCAACGGGAAATGGTCAAGAGAGGTTTTAATGAAGACTTCCTGACCGATATGCTGATTTGGGCAGTACCGCTTTCCATTGTCGGTGCACGGGTTTATTATGTCATTTTTGAGTGGGATTATTATAAGAATAACCCCGAGAGAATCATCCGGATTGATGAAGGTGGATTAGCTATTCACGGGGCACTTATTATGGCAGTGCTTGTTGCGTATATCTTTACAAGAAAACGGGGAGTTTCCTTCTGGAAAGTTGCGGATATCGTAGCGCCGAGCATACTGATTGGTCAGATTGTCGGACGATGGGGGAACTTCATGAACCAGGAAGCACATGGGGGGCCAGTATCTCGTGAATTCTTGGAAGGCCTTATGTTACCTGACTGGATTATCGAACAGATGAACATCCAAGGTACGTATTATCATCCGACATTCCTCTACGAGTCACTTTGGAATGTTGTCGGATTAATCCTATTACTGTTGCTCCGTAAAGTTAATCTTCGCAGGGGGGAAATATTCCTTTCCTATCTGATTTGGTATTCAATCGGGCGTTTCTACATTGAGGGATTACGGACTGATAGCCTCATCAATGAATTATTTGGCGGATTGCGACAGGCGCAGGTGATTTCATTAGTCCTGATTGTTGTGGCAGTGGCGCTCATTATTTATAGAAGGGTTAAAGTGAACCCGCCAAGGTACTTAGACAGCTAAGATTAAGATAGATAAGGAAGTCGAAATGGGAATGTCAACAATTCAGAATGGCTTGAAAGCGGGCCTTAAGACAACTTGGGTATTGGGAAAGGTGATCTTTCCAATTACGCTCATCTTGGTCATGCTTCAATATACACCGGTTCTCCCATGGATTATTGAGCTGATCTCTCCTGTAATGGGCGTGTTCGGACTTCGCGGAGATGCAGCCATCCCACTCGTATTGGGCAATGTGCTCAATTTATATGCGGGGATTGCAGGGATTTTATCATTGGAATTGACTGTGAAGGAAGTGTTCATCCTCGCAGTTATGCTTTCGTTCTCACATAATTTATTGATTGAAACGGGGGTTGCCCTGAAAGTTGGAGTGAAGCTGTGGGTAGTACTGCTTGTCCGTTTTGGTCTTGCAGCAACATCTGCGATCTTAATCAATCTCTTCTGGAAGGGCGGCGGGGAAGTAGCGAAATATGGATTCGCTCATGTTGAAGAAGTGAATCCTGATGGCTGGTTTCAAGTTTTCTTATTAGGATTGGAAAAAGCATCATTTGGGATTCTTCAATTAGCCATGATCGTCATACCCTTGATGATCATCATCCAGTTCCTTAAAGACCGTCATTACTTACAAAAGTTTTCGGAGAAACTAACTCCTATTACGAAAGTTTTAGGTGTTCAGCCAAACACGTCGTTGACACTGGTCACCGGTTTGACAGTCGGGCTGGCATTTGGAGCCGGTGTTATGATCCAAGCAGTTCAAGAAGATGGTGTGAGTAAAAGAGATGCAACCATTGCGTTCATTTTCTTAGTAGCATGTCACGCCATAGTGGAAGATACATTAATTTTCATTCCATTAGGAATTCCTGTATTACCATTATTTCTGATTCGAATAATCGCGGCATTCGGATTAGCGTGTACCGTCTCCAACTTATGGAAACGATCAGAAGCAGCAAAAAGAAAAGAGGTGGCCATGTCATCATGAATGAACGTCCTATAACCACATTATTATTCGATTTTGACGGAACATTACTTGATACAAACGAATTGATTACGCAAACCTTTCTGACCGTACTTGGTGAACGGTTTCCCGGGAAATATGATCGTGAATCGGTTTTACCATTCAACGGACCGACATTAAAGCAGACATTTGACGCGATCGATCCTGAAATGTCGGACGAACTTCTGGCCGCTTATTATAAAGTCAATCAAACACTTCATGATGAACTGGCTGTGGAGTTTGAAGGAGTGTCGGAAACACTGAATAAGTTAAAGGCTCATGGCTTTAAAATGGCAATTGTTTCGTCAAAAAGACGGGACTCGTTAGATAAAAGCATGAAGCTTATAAGTGCTCGCGAAGTGTTTGATGTCATTATTGGCGCAGATGATGTAACGAATCCGAAACCAGATCCTGAACCGATTCTCCTTGCTTTGGAACAATTAGGAGCTTCGAAGGATGAGTCCTTAATGATCGGGGATAATTATCACGATATCGTAGGGGGGCAAAATGCTGGCGTTCGTACAGCCGGGGTTGCCTGGTCTGCCAAAGGCGAACAGTACTTAGCCACTTTCAATCCGGATTATATGCTTCAGCATATTTCCGACTTGTTAGAGATAACAGGAGTAGGAGTGAAATGAGGAGAACGGAACGCCATCCGGTAGACGGACCGAATTCCTTGTGGCAGCTATATAAAACAGTGTCATTTTGGAAGGTGGCGAAAAATTTCGTTGTCATCCAAATTGGCCGCTATACACCTTCCATGGCATTGAAACGTTTTCTCTATCGTACATTCCTTCGGATGGACATAGGGAAGCAGACTTCTCTTGCATTAATGGTCGTGCCAGACACGATGTTTCCAGAGAGGATTAAGGTTGGAGAGAATACCATCATCGGGTTCAATACTACCTTACTTGCACACGAGTATCTCATTGAGGAGTACCGCCTTGGTGATATCGTGATTGGTGACCGAGTCATGATTGGTGCAAACTCAACGATTCTTCCAGGTGTTGTAATCGGGGACGGTGCGATTGTATCGGCAGGTACCCTGGTCCATCGTGATGTTCCAGCAGGTGCAATGGCTGGTGGCAATCCAATGCGAATCATCTATACAGCTGAAGAAATGGAAGCAAGGAAAAGATCTCACTAATGGGATCTTTTTTCTATGCCAGCTCGGGAGTGTCTAGTACGGCAATGTGTTATAATGGAAATTATGAGATAGAATGTACATGACATTCTTTAACTACTATTGAAGGAGTTACAAGTTTGAATAATCAGCAAAGAAAAGATCGAAAGAAGAACGTAGTGTCTTTCATTCCGAATGGCGACTACTATTACAATAAAGGTTTACAAGCCCTTCAGCGCGATCAGTTCGATAAAGGGCATAAATATATGAAGCGGGCAGTGGAACTTAGCCCTGATGATCCGATGATTTTAATGCAATATGCAATCATTGAAATGGAGCTTCAGAAATACGATCATGCACTTGAATTGTTGCGCAGCGCCAACAGTCTCGATCCGAATGAATCTGATATCGTGTTCTTTTTAGCTGAAGTCCATGCCCATTTAGGGATGCTGCGTGAGGCCAAGAGATTTGCCACGAAATATCGGGAGATGGACCCGAATGGACCGTACCTGGACGAAGCTTTGGAAATTTTAGAGTTCATCGACCATGAATTCGATTTCGATCTATTGGAAGATTCGAAAGAAAGTGAAATGCACTATTTGCAAGAGAAGGCTCGTCGATTGATGGAGCGTGGTGAATTTGAACAGGCTGTACAGCTATTGGAATCGGTCATCGAAGAATTCGACGATTTCTGGTCGGCTTATAACAATTTAGCGTTAGCTTATTTTTATATCGGTGAAGAAGAACAGGCAAAAGCATTGCTTCATACAGTTCTTCGGAAGGACAAAGGGAATCTTCATGCCCTATGTAACTTGGCGGTCTTCTATTATTATGAAAAGAACGAAGAAGAGTTAGAGGAGATCTTGGAAGTGCTGGTCAAGATCAATCCATATTCCCTTGAACACAGATATAAATTAGGGGCCACTTTTGCGCTTGTCGGCAAGAACGAAGAAGCATATAAATGGTTGAAAAGTCTTCAACGAAAGGGCTTTGAAGGGGATCCTGGCTTTTACTTCTGGCTTTCACATGCCGCTTATTTCTCCGGTTATGAGGATACGGCTAAAAGTGCATGGAAGCAATTGACCGACTTGGATCCGACGAAAAAAGGACTTGAACCTTGGCATGACCGTGATAAGGCGTTGCATTCAACGAGTGAGTTCGATCGGACCTTCATTTTGGAAAAACTGAATAACTCTTATAGCAGTGAACGTCTATTCGGTATTTTCCTACTTAGTAAGTCAGAACATAAGCAAGAAATCATCTCGCATCCAAAATGGGTGGATATCGAAAAGTTGACCACTTTTGAAAAACTGGCCCTTGCCTATGCATTAGGCCACCGTTTTGAAGCAGCAGAGCCGAAGCTTAAAACTTTTTTGAAAGCGATGAAAGCGACGGAAATCTTATACGAGCAAAATAGTCCGCTCGATTCGGTGAAATCCCATTTATTCCAAATGTGGTTCCTTCTTTTCGAAAAAGGGCTTGAAAAAGGCTACTTATTTAAGAACACGGATGCGTTAGCCGCTGCTGCGGATTATATGTTCCGTTCTTCTCGTTTTTCAGGCGTTACAAAGAAGGCTGTGGCTGAACAGTATGGCGTGTCTGTGCCAACTTTAACGAAGTATGTAAATGACCTGATTCAATTTTTGCCCATGTATGATTGAGCAGAAAGATTGAAGAAGTTACATGTTTCTTATACGATTTAGGTAGCGTATGAGGAGGATAATGACAAATGACAACAGAAAAAATTTATGATGTGATTATCGTTGGAGCAGGCCCTGCAGGTATGACTGCGGCCGTATATACATCAAGAGGAAGCCTTTCGACTTTAATGTTGGAACGCGGTATTCCCGGAGGCCAGATGGCCAACACGGAAGAAATTGAAAATTATCCCGGCTTCACTTCCATTTTGGGACCAGACCTTTCAACTAAAATGTTTGAACATGCGAAAGCGTTTGGCGCTGAGTATGCATATGGCGATGTTGAAAGTGTTGTGGATGGAGCGGAATATAAAACCATTAAAGCTGGCGGAAAAGAATATAAAGCGCGTGCTATTATCATTTCAACTGGGGCCGAATATAAAAAAATGGGCATTCCCGGAGAAAGTGAACTTGGTGGACGAGGAGTCAGTTATTGTGCCGTTTGTGATGGGGCATTCTTCAAACAGAAGCATCTCATTGTCGTCGGCGGCGGAGACTCGGCAGTCGAAGAAGGTGTCTACTTAACTCGTTTTGCTGATAAAGTAACGATTGTTCATCGCCGTGATCAGTTGCGTGCTCAAAAAATTCTTCAGGATCGTGCCTTTGCGAATGAAAAAGTTGATTTCATTTGGAATCATACTTTGAAAACGATTAATGAGGAAAACGGAAAGGTCGGCAGTGCGACGTTGGTATCCACTGTAGATGACACTGAAACAACAATGCCGATTGATGGGGTATTCATCTATATTGGAATGGTGCCTTTGACAAAACCGTTCCAATCTCTTGGGATCTTGAACGAAAACGGGTATATCCCGACAAATACCGAAATGGAGACATCCGTTCCAGGGATTTTTGCAGCTGGTGACGTACGTGAGAAGCATTTGCGTCAAGTGGTCACTGCAACAGGTGATGGAAGTATTGCTGCTCAAAATGTACAAAAGTACGTAGAAGAACTAAAAGAAAAATTAGAATCCAACTAATTTAACCTGTTCTTAACGAGCCTGTAATACGAATGAAATATGGTTGGGTTATAGTAAGTATAGTAATTTGACCCCCTTTTAAAATAGTATTACCTTTGGATGGCTGCTCACCAATTTGGTGGCAGTCTTTTTTTATTTATAGGAAGGGATGCTAAGTTCGCCTATACCCACGGTTCACTTGTCGCAAAATACATTGCTGCTTCAACATCCCTTTTGTCAGTGCAGTTCATTCAAGGCAGTATTTTGTTTGGCAGCACAACCAATCGTGTTGGCCCGGAAATGCTTGATTAGGTATAATAAAAGGAATGAGTCTACAATAGATATGGAGTGTAGAGGGTGCAACGAATCGCAAACTTAATCGTCCTACGAGACGGCCAAGTATTATTATTAAAAAAACCTAGGCGCGGCTGGTATGTGGCACCCGGAGGGAAGATGGAGCCGGGTGAATCGATTTATCAGGCCGCCATCCGGGAATTTTCGGAGGAAACGAATACTGTCCCTTCAAATCCACATTTGAAGGGCATCTATACAATGGTCATAGTCGACCCTGAAACCGAAACTGCTATTGATGAATGGATGCTCTATACGTTTGTAGCGGATGGTTTGACCGGAGATTTGTTGGAAGAAAATCGGGAGGGTGTACTGGAATGGCACCCTGTAGAAAGCCTCTATCATCTTCCGATGGCTGAAGGCGATCGGAGCAACTTGCTCTTTGCCGTAACGCAATCCGGATTGCAATATGGAACATTTGTCTATACACAAGATTTTGAGTTGTTAAAAGAAGACCTACAATCTTCGAATGAAGGGGATCATAAGAAATGAATGAAAATCATGATATGGAACTTGTCATTATCACAGGTATGTCTGGTGCCGGGAAGACAGTTGCCATTCAAAGTTTTGAGGACTTAGGGTTTTATTGTATTGATAACCTTCCGCCGGAACTTCTCGTCACATTTCTGGATTTGATGAAGAGATCCAACCAAAAAATGAAGCGTATTGCGGCAGTAATGGATATGAGAGGTGGCGGTCTTTTCGATTCTCTCATCGGTACCCTTGATACCCTTTCAAAGGACAGCAGCATCCATATGGAAATTTTGTTCTTGGAAGCTGACAATGAAACGCTCGTAAAACGCTATAAGGAAACGAGGCGTACTCATCCTCTTGCTTCTGGAGGATTGTTGCTTGACGGGATTCGGAAGGAAAGGGATTTGCTTGGAGAATTGAAAGACCGGGCACATTTCATCTTTAATACATCCCGTCTTAAACCGAAAGAACTGCGTGAAAAGATTCAAAAGAACTTTTCCGAAAACGGGGAATCCACCTTTACCGTCCATTTCATGTCATTCGGCTTTAAACATGGGGTTCCAATTGACGCGGATCTTGTGTTTGATGTCCGTTTTTTACCGAACCCTTTTTACATTGAAGGATTAAAGGAAAAAACAGGAATGGACTCTCCAGTTTCCGAATATGTGTTAAAATGGGAAGATACACAAATATTTGTTGAGAAACTTACAGATCTATTTAAATTCGTCATCCCGCGATATCAGAGGGAGGGTAAATCCCAGGCTGTTGTTGCGTTCGGTTGCACAGGAGGACAACACCGCTCGGTAACTCTCGCTGAATACTTCGGCAAACTATTTGGCAGCGAATATAAAACAGTCATTACCCACCGAGACATTAATCATAGAAAGGGTTGACTATATGGGGCGTAATAATGAGAAACGAATCGTCATTATAGGCGGGGGCACCGGATTATCAACCCTCCTCCGCGGATTAAAAAACTTCCCATTACATATTACTGCTATTGTGACGGTAGCAGATGACGGAGGAAGCTCCGGTAGATTGAGGGATGATTATGATATTCCACCGCCAGGCGATGTACGGAATGTCATGGCAGCCCTTTCGGATGTAGAACCGCTTGTAGAAGAAATGTTCCAATACCGCTTTGCACATTCTGCCGATTTAGGCGGACATTCTCTTGGAAATCTGATGCTGGCTGCACTGACTGATATCACAGGAGATTTCACACATGCCATTCGAGAGATGAGTCGTGTCTTAAATTTGAAAGGGACTGTCCTGCCAGCAGCCAATCAGCGGATTACTCTACATGCCGAGTTAAGCGACGGAACGATTGTTACAGGCGAATCCAAAATCCCTACATATGATCTTAAGATCAATAAAGTGTATTTGACTCCGCACGATGTAGAACCTCTTTCTGAAACAGTGACTTCCCTTCAATCTGCTGATATGATTGTGATCGGTCCAGGCAGCTTGTACACAAGCATTCTTCCTAATTTACTCGTTGAGAGTATTCGAAAGGCAATTATTGAGTCAACTGCCAAAAAGGTCTATATTTGCAACTTGATGACCCAAGCTGGTGAAACGAAAGGCTATACGGCTGCTGATCATGTACAAGCATTGTACGATCATGTAGGCAGTCCGTTTATCGATACGATTTTATTGAACGATGTAGTGATGCCACCAGAAATACGTAAGTTATATGAAATGGAAAAGGCAGCTCCGGTCGAGTATGAGATGGAAAAGTTGTCTGGACTTGTTCCGGAAATAGTGATGAAAAGCATAGCCACTTCCAGAGAGGGCAATATTCGCCATGAAGCCTCAAAAGTCGCCGCATGGTTAGTGGAAAATATGGAAATGAGATAGATTGGATTGAGAGGGGGAGTGGATCATGTCTTTTGCTTCCGATACAAAAAAGGAATTGACACAAATAGAAACGTCGCCTTGTTGCACAAAGGCAGAACTTTCAGCCCTGATCCAGATGAACGGTGTGTTGTCGTTCACGAATAGGCAATGGAGTTTAGATGTACAAACAGAAAATGCTGCGATTGCCAGAAGAATTTATACCAATTTAAAAAAGCTCTATCCGCTTAGAGTTGAATTATTAGTTAGGAAAAAAATGCAGCTAAAAAAGAACAATGTTTATATTTGCAGAGTCCGCGAAGGAGCAAGAAAGCTGCTGGAAGAACTGGAAATCGTTTCAGAAGGTCTTCAGTTCGAACAAACGATTTCACCAAATATTATTAAAAAGTCCTGTTGTAAACGTTCCTACTTACGTGGTGCATTTTTAGCAGGGGGATCCGTGAATAATCCTGAGACCTCGTCTTATCACCTTGAGATATTCTCGCTTTATAAAAGTCATAGTGAAGCGCTTGTTAGGCTTATGAACCTTTTCAAGTTGAATAGCAAATCGATTGAACGTAAGAAAGGCTATATTGCTTATTTAAAGGAAGCGGAAAAGATTTCGGATTTCTTAGGATTAATCGGTGCTCATGTGGCTCTGATGAAATTCGAAGACGTGCGGATTGTCCGAGATATGCGAAATAGTGTTAATCGCCTTGTTAACTGTGAAACTGCCAATCTGAATAAGACAATCGGAGCAGCTATTAGGCAAATTGAGAATATCCGATACATCGATCATATGATGGGGCTCGATCAACTTCCTGACAAACTCCGAGAAATCGCCCGCCTAAGAATTGAACACCAAGACGTAACCCTTAAAGAGTTAGGTGAAATGGTTTCGACTGGAGCGGTTAGTAAATCAGGCGTAAATCACCGGCTGCGAAAGCTGGATGAAATCGCGGAAAATCTTCGTAAAGGAATTTGAGATTTGTTCTTTCATGATATATTCGTTAAGATAAAGAGTAAGGGTTTTCAATGTAGAAGGAGGCACTAGTTAGATGACCGAGAAATCTGTCGAGGTTAAGTTAAAAACTGGATTGCAGGCGAGACAAGCTGCACTATTCGTGCAAGTTGCAAACCGCTTCTCATCTGATGTGTATTTACAAAAAGACGATAAAAAAGTAAACGCCAAAAGTATAATGGGCATTATGAGTTTAGCAATCAGCAAAGGTACGTCGGTCACATTATGTGCAGACGGTTCTGATGAAGAAAATGCCATTTCCTCTTTGGCTGAAATTATTGAATCAGAAGAATAAAAAATCCCGGAAGGAAAGTTTCCTCCCGGGATTTTATTTGTCTTATTTCTTTGGTAATTCACTTGGGGACATTAAGATGTCATCAATCAGTCCATATTCTTTTGCGCGTTCAGCTGTCATGAAATTATCACGATCAGTATCACGTGCAATCACTTCAAGTGATTGGCCAGTACGTTCAGCCAAGATGTTGTTGAGCTTGTCACGCAAGAAGAGGATTCGCTTAGCAGCAATCTCGATTTCAGTAGCCTGACCTTGTGCACCGCCAAGTGGTTGGTGAATCATTACTTCTGCATTCGGCAATGCATAACGTTTTCCTTTTTCACCTGCAGCCAATAGGAATGCTCCCATGGAAGCGGCCATACCGATACAAATAGTTTGGACATCCGGCTTGATGTATTGCATCGTGTCGTAAATCGCCATACCGGCTGTAATGCTTCCGCCGGGACTGTTGATATACACGGAGATGTCTTTGTCCGGATCCTCTGCTGCAAGGAATAGCAATTGTGCAACAATGGAGTTCGCGACTTGGTCGTTGATTTCGGAACCTAAGAGAATGATCCGGTCCTTCAATAGACGGGAATAGATGTCATATGCCCGTTCACCACGGTTTGTTTGTTCAATAACTGTAGGAATTAAATTCATTTCGGTTTTCCTCCTTTAAGGTGGATGTATTTTCAGGACATAAAAGCGAAATGCTTTAGATGTACCTTTATCATAATAGTATGGTCAAGGATGGTCAAATATAATGCATTTTATTTCGCCTCTTGATATTTATTTTATTCGTTTGTATAATAGATAAGGTCCGATACAATTTCATGGCCTCGTGGTGTAATGGATAACACTGGAGATTCCGGTTCTCCCGCTAGGGGTTCGATTCCCTTCGAGGCCGTATTTAAAACACTGAAAAATACCTTGCAGATTCTGTAAGGTATTTTTTTATATCATTTTTCTGAAGTTAATAATATTCCGTGTGCTTCGTCTATTGCAAGTCTAACACTTTGTATATGATGTATTGAGGTAGAAACGAGTGAAAGAAATAAGAGTGGAAAACTATAAAATCGCCGTATATTACACGGAAGGCACTGTTTTTTAGAATTAAAAGTGAATTAGTCACTGTCCACGGCAACTCGCGAACCTTGGGAACCCATTTCCCATCCAATAATGGGTGAAGAAGATATATAAACTGCTTTTAGCAGTGGCACACTTGCATTATACGCAGTGTGCCCTTTTTCATAATAGGCATAGATTTGTTTTAATTCTTTTCGAAATAGGTACATTACATATATAGGACCAGCATGAGGAGGACAACATATGAAGAAAGCTTTTGGACCGATAGCGATTATTGTAATTATCTTAATAATTGGCGCGATGATGATCATACCGAGCTATAACTCATTAGTGGATTTGGAAGAGAATGTAGATCAATCATATGCGCAAATAGAAAGTCAGCTTCAACGAAGACTTGATCTAATCCCTAACCTTGTAAATACAGTTAAAGGGTTCGCGGCACATGAGAAAGAAGTGATCGCGAGCATTTCTGATGCCCGAGCAAAGTTAGCAGGAGCCAATACCCCGGAGGAACAAGCTAATGCGGATGCAGAACTATCCAGTGCTCTAAGTCGATTGCTTGTCGTAGTGGAGAATTATCCGGATTTGAAAGCCAATCAAAACTTCCAACAATTGATGGATGAATTAGCAGGGACTGAAAACCGGATTGCGGTGGCAAGACAAGATTATAACGGTGTTGTCGCAGCTTATAACAAAAAGGTGAGAAGATTTCCTGGCAGCTTAATGGCCGGAATGTTTGGTTTTGAACAAAAAGAATACTTCGAAGCAGATGCAGCAGCGCAAGAAGCCCCAACCGTCGACTTTGAAGGGAATGGAGACTGATGAAAAAGGTTGCAGGTTGGTTGACCATCGCATGTCTGGTTCTGGGAATTCAGATCAAAGCCGATGCTGCAGCAATTCCACAGCAGGTCGGGGACATCTTTGTCCAGGATCATGCAGGTGTATTGACCCCTGAACAGAAGTCGGAATTGATCACGTTAGGAAAAAATTTGGAGGCAGGAACGACTGCACAAGTTGTGGTGATGACCATTCCGAGTTTGGAGGATGAAACGGTTGAAAGCTATGCGTTAAAAGCACTTAGGGAATATGGGATTGGTCAAAAGGGAGAGAATAATGGTGTTCTCTTTCTGGTTGCTCTAAAGGAAAGAAAAATGCGGATTGAAGTCGGATATGGATTAGAAGGGGCACTGCCCGACGGAAAAGTCGGGCGGATTTTGGATGAATACGCCTATCCATATTTTGAGCGAGATCAGTATGATGAAGGAATCATTAATACGTACAAAGTTCTCTACAATGAAGTGGCTGCTGAATACAATTGGAACGGTGAAGTCGCTCAAGTTCAAGGAGCAGGAAACCAAGGTGGCGGTGGTGGATTTTCAACCATTTTGATAATGATCGTCTTGTTCTTTATCATAAGCTCCTTCTTTGGAGGGGGCGGCGGAGGCCGTGGTGGCGGACGCCGTAGAAGAAGCGTTGTATTCTTCCCACCATTCTTGGGTGGTGGTGGAGGCGGCTTCGGAGGCGGCGGAGGCGGTGGCTTTGGCGGTTTCAGTGGTGGTGGAGGAGGTTCCTCCGGCGGCGGTGGAGCAAGTCGTGGCTGGTAAAGATGAAAAAGCAGAGACTGTCCTTTAATTCCGTTCAGTTTTGAATCACTAACTTGCAATTCGAACCACAAATAAGCATCCAATTAAAATATCAATTGGATGCTTATTTTTATTGATATCCTACCGTTGATTCCGCTTTTTTAACTTATTGGACTCTCACAATAATTGCAAAGGTCATAATTTCAAACGCATTCGTTCTAATAATATAGGTGCTATATTTAGCAAGATAGAAGCAATAGTCAAAAACCAAAATGCCCTTGCCATACCGGGTATTACATCTGTTATAGCGGCCCAATCTTCCGCTTTTACCCATCGAGTTAGATAACTGTAATCTGCACAAATTGTTAATGCTGTAAATGATAACCCGATCGCCATAGCAAGCTTATAATCTTTTCCTGCTTTATACATATAAAGATTTATTAAAGTTGCTACTATTGCAATAACCCCAAATATTATCCACATAACTATACCTCCCCTGAAATTCTTTCATTCTACGATAGGCCATAATTCCTTCTTCCACTAATAACACTTTTACTATGAAACGTTTAAAACGAATTGATGTTCCAATTTTAAATAAGCTCCACTAAGGTATATTTAATTCATCTGATGTAAATGTAGAATGTGCGTGCTTAACAAAATATTAAAAGTCACAACTCCTAATATCGTTACTACTAAAATAAAATTTTCTAACTGTATGAACCTGGCTGTTACCACAATAAAAAATGAGCTGCTGCAACAAATATTGGATTTAAAACTCCAGCAGCCATTTGTTTAATATGGATTTTTACGAATTCAAACTTACGATTAGAAGAAAAATTCCTGTAAAACTTAAGAGAAAATATGTAAGTATCTTGAAAATCCTTTGATTCAGCCATTTGAAAATAATTTGACCTATTAACAACCCCAAAAATACGACAGGAATTGCATATAGACTTGATTCCCAGATGAATTTATTTGTACCCGAAAAGATTATTTGAGTAATTAGGCTGATCAAATAAATAAACAGATAAAAAGCTAGAGTCGTTGCTCTGATCTTCCCTTTTTCAGTATCAGTTCCTGTAAAATAAAGCAATAACGGAGGGCCTGGCATGCCAATGCTTGTAGTTAAAAGACCAGAAGTCCCCCCAACAATGAAATCTCTAATGCGAGTTGGTTTTACTCTAAAGTTTAGTATTAACAGCAATGTTAATATTAATAGCAATATACTAACTCCCATTTTAAATGCAGTTATATTCATGGAATTAAAGATTAATAAACCGAAGGGTACCCCGACAATACTTCCGATAATAAATCTCTTTATCAGTAAAAAATCAATGTCTTTTCTTATTTTCCATATTAATGAAAGAGAAATAATCAAAGATAAAATAATATTTATTTGTATAGCTTCTTTTGGTAGAAATAACATTAATAAAAATGGTGTCGCCATTATGGAAAATCCAAAACCTGTACTTGTTTGCAGAACTGATGCCACTAATATAATGCAGAAAAAAGATAATATAGTGCCCAAATTGACCTCCTATATACAATTCAAAAAATTTTCATTAATAATATGATCTACTCTAATTCAACAAAACAGCTGGTTTAACGTTTATCAGGAACGTGATTCAATCCCTTTTTCTGATAAAACCTTACTACTTGAATTAGATGCCGCTTTACTTAAATAAGTTCAACAGAAAGGGCATTAATCCCTTCCTGATGTGACCCCCAAAAGTTAGACACTCTATTTAGTTATGCAGCCTTTGAGGATTGAATCCGGTATTGTACTGGACTCAATCCTTTTAATTTTTCCTTAATCCGTCTGTGGTTATAATAATCGATGTATTCTTCAAGCTCACACTTGAAGTGTTCCATACTTTGAAACTCTTGAATGTATAGTAGTTCAGATTTTAGATGGCCAAAAAAGTTCTCCATTACGGCGTTGTCCAAACAGTTTCCTTTTCGCGACATACTTTGGGTAATTCCGTGTTGTTTTAATTCATAAATATAAGGTCTCATTTGATAATGCCAGCCTTGATCCGAATGTAAAACAGGGGCTTGTCCTTCGGATAAGCAAGTTAAGGCTTTATCCAACATTATCGAAACCAACTCGTACGTAGGACGGCTTTGAATATTGTAGGCAATGATTTCTCCATTAAATAAATCAAGTACAGGAGAAAGATAGAGTTTCTCACCAAACAAATGGAATTCCGTAACGTCAGTTACCCACTTTTCATTGGGGTTGGTAGCCGAAAAATCACGCTCAAGGATGTTTGGAGCAATCTTACCGACATTCCCTTTATATGAACGATATTTTTTCATACGTACCAGGGATTTTAAGCCCAATACCTTCATCAGTCGTTGAACCGTTTTGTGATTAATGAGATAGCCACGATTACGTAATTCCAATGTGATCCGACGATACCCGTATCTTCCTTTATGTTCGTGATAAATAGTTGAAATCATCGATTTCAATTCGGCATATTTATCCGGACGATCAAATTGTTTGGTCCAGTAATAATAGGTGCTACGTTTGAGGTTAGACAGCTTGATTAATGCCTTTATGGAAAACTGATCCCTTAGTTCAAACACTACTTGCGTTTTGTCTTTCGTTGTAATGCTTCCTTTTCTTGAACTAAGGCATTCAACTTTTTTAAATAGGCATTCTCCATACGTAACCGTTCATTTTCTGCCTGTAATGCTTCAAAGGAGCCCTCGACGAGGGCTTTGTTTTTAGATGGTTTTTGATTGTCTTTTTTCACCTTTGGACGCCCCTTCTTCTTTGGTTTAAGGGCTTCTACACCATTGTTTTTAAGTCTAATTCGCCATTTGCGAATCGTTCCTGGAGAAGATAAATTAAACCGCACGGCGGTCTCAACAGTAGACAACCCATTTTCGTTCATGTAATTGAGTATGTTTAGTTTATCTTCTAACGAAAAACTTGTATAGCTCTTCTTAAAGGCATCTTCTCCGTGTAATTCATATTTCCTTACCCAGAAATCAATCGTTTCAGTATTAGAGACCTTAAGGGACTTAGCAATCGAATTAAGACTCTCACCACCTTTTTCGTATCGTTTAACAGCCTCTAATTTTTGTTCACTCGTTATTTGGGCCATAAAAAATACACCTCCAATTGTTAGTTTTGTGTCTAACAATTGGGGTGCAGTTCATCCCGGATCAACGCCCCGTGGTCATTCTCGAATCCTCCTACCATTCTCATTCGTTGGTAATGGTAGGTACTTTTATAGTAAATTCAATCCTTTACTGCCCGCTTTTTTATGAAGCGTTGATAGAATCGAAAAATCGCTGATATATCCTCAAGAATCGTTGATATCTACCTAAGAATCGTTGATATCCTGATTGGGTTCGAATTCCCCCGCACCTTTTGAATTATTTTCACTTTCACCAACATAATGATAGCGTTTTCATTCTCATCTTCCAACCATTCTCAATTTTGTTTATAATGGATTTGGGGGTAGGGAGATTGAACGCGACTTTAAAACAATCTGCAACAATGTCACAAAGGCTCAAATTGTCACGGACTATGAAGCAATCCTTGGAACTTCTTCAGTATTCAACCGAGGAGCTGCATACCTTCTTAAAGGAACGAATGGAAGAAATTCCTTTTCTGAAAGTCAATTTCTATGAAAGTTCATTTCCTCATTTAACCATTGATTCAGTGCCGAATAAATTGACGGGAAGACAAGTACTTCACCGGAATATCCGAGATCAGCTAATGAACGAACCTATACAATCTGAAGTGAAGAAAGCGATCCATTGGTTAGTGGACGATATAGAGGAAGACGGCTTACTACGATCAGGTTTAGAATACTATGCAAAATTAATCGGAACGAAAAATTCTGTAGTAGCCGAAGCGATTCAGTACATCCAAACTTGTGAACCTGCAGGCATCGGGGCTACTTCCTTAGCGGAATCTTTACTGATTCAAGCGAAGCGCGCCGGATTATCGCAAACCGTAATCGATATACTCTCCGAATACTTCGATGCGTTCAGTTCAAGGAAATGGAGAGAAATTGAACGGGAAAGTGGTTATTCTACCAAAGAAATACAAGAAGCTGCAGTTCAAATCGGACAGCTCAACATGTATCCATTGGTACATTTATTAGGTCAAAGTACGCAATACGTACGGCCGGATGCCGATATAACCGGAGGGGAAATACGTTTTTTCAAACATGCTTTTCCGGAAATCGGCATTAGCCACGAATATATTCAAGCGTTGCCGTCAGATGATGCAACAGTAAAACAGTATGTCATTGAAAGAACTGCTGACATCCAACAGATCAGAACCCAATTAGTCGAAAGAAAATCTACGATTAAATTGATAATTAGAAAAATCACTGAAAAACAATCCAGCTTTTTCAAAAATGGTTTTCCCGCCATTGTTCCGATGACGATGACCGACATCGGAAAAGAGTTGAACTTGCATGAGTCTACGGTCAGTAGGGCGATTCGGGAAAAATACATTCACACACCTTATGGGACTATACCATTGAGGAATTTCTTCTCACAATCTGCCACCACAAAAGAACTGGTAGAGGTTTCACCGAATCATGTGAAGGAGAAGATTAAAGGATACATCCATGTCGAAGATAAGAAAAAACCTTTATCGGATCAGAAAATAGCGGAATTATTGATGATGGATGGTATTCCACTTTCTCGAAGGGTTATTGCAAAATATCGGGAGCAATTGAAAATCCCAGCCTCTTCGTACCGGAAAAGGTTAACATGATGAAAGGGACAGATTAGATGAAGATTCACTTTTATACTCGCCCTGGTTGTCATCTTTGTGATGAAGCAAGGTTGATGATCGGTCTTGTCCAAGAGGATTTCCAGCTGGAAGTGCTCGAACATAATATAGAACTGGATGATGAATTACATGAAAAATACATGCTCATGATTCCCGTTATTGAGAAAGATGGGGAAGTGTTGCTATATGGCAACATTGACTATGTAAATTTAGTGGAAGCGTTAGAATCTTAACGCTTTTTTTATTTGCATTTTTTAGTCAGGAAGAATAGACTGTGATTAACAGGTTTATTTTTTTTGCCCCACTTGGGACTTTTATTGATATGGCGGGACGAAAATTGTCCCTATGAAGGAGGTTCCGGATGGACCCTGTTGTAGATTCTTTGAAAAAAATCATGCCAGAAGCGGTTGAAAGTCTGTTAAAAAGGTATCGAATACTAACGGCTATTAAAAATATGGGACCTGTTGGAAGAAGAGTCTTGGCGGAACACCTTCAGTTATCGGAGCGGGATGCAAGAAAAGAAACCGACCTTCTTCGAAACCAAAGCTTAGTGCATTATGATTCCTCTGGAATGATGATAACGGAAGATGGAGAGAATGTTCTTGTCGGCCTTCATGAATTGACGCGCGAATGGTCAGGAATCACAGAGGTGGAACGAAAGTTAGAAGAACTTCTGAACATACGTGAAGTCATAGTCGTTTCAGGTGATTGCGAACATGATCCGCAAACTAAAACAATGATGGGTTCCGAAGCTGCTAATCGACTTTCTACGGTTATTCAAAAAGGACAGACGATTGCTGTGACCGGAGGTAGTTCAGTTGCAGCTGTTGCAGAGTCGGTTCCGTCTTCTGTTAAGAACAAGGATTTGCTCTTTATCGCCGCGAGAGGCGGTATGGGTGGCGATTTGCAGACCCAAGCAAATTCCATTGTTGCTTCAATTGCAGAAAAGACTGCCGGCAAGTACCGTACATTGTTTTTGCCGGATCAGTTAAGCGAAGAATCATATGAAAGCATTATGAAAGAGCCGTTCATAGTAGACATGATCAATCTCTACCAAACAACGGACCTTGTTATTCACGGAATCGGAGACGCCACTGAAATGGCCGTAAAACGTAACTCTACAGACGAAGAAATTGGAATACTCAAAGATACAGGAGCTGTAGGGGAAGCATTTGGGTATTATTTCAATGAACAAGGTGAAGCCGTTCACAGGATTAGGACAGTAGGCATCCAATTGAGCCAATTAGAAAGAGTGCCTACAATCTTGGCAGTAGCGGGAGGTTCCAAAAAGGACCTTGCGATTCTATCTTATTTGAAACACGCACCTCAACAAACAACGTTAATCACCGACGAAGGGGCAGCGTTGAACATGTTAAATCGTTTATCAAACAAGTGAACAAATGGAGGAGAAAGTTATGACTTTAAAATTAGCGATTAATGGATTTGGACGTATTGGACGTGTGGTTTTCCGTGATACATTAGGCCGGGAAGATATAGATGTTGTAGCAGTCAATGACTTAACAGATGCTGCAATGCTCGCTCATTTGTTGAAATATGATTCCATCCACGGAACATTAGAGGCAGATGTATCGCACGAAGGTGAGTATTTAATCGTAAATGGCAAAAAAATCCGTGTGTATGCAGAAAAAGATCCTGCAAATTTACCGTGGAAAGATTTAGGAATCGATGTTGTAATCGAGTCCACTGGTATTTTCCGCGATCCGGAAGGTGCAGGGAAACATATTGAAGCCGGAGCTAAAAAAGTAATCGTTTCGTCTCCTGGTAAAAATATGCCAACATTTGTAATGGGTGTGAACGAAGATCAGTACAATCCAGCGAATGATCACATTGTATCCAACGCATCTTGTACGACGAACTGTTTAGCACCAGTAGCGAAAGTGTTGAATGACAAGTTCGGCATTAAACGCGGAATGATGACTACTATTCATTCATATACGAATGACCAACGTATTCTTGACTTGCCGCACAGTGACTACCGCCGTGCACGTGCTGCTGGGCAATCGATGATTCCGACTTCTACAGGAGCGGCATCTGCAGTTGCGAAAGTTCTTCCGGAATTGAAAGGGAAATTGGACGGCATGGCAGTTCGTGTACCAACACCTAACGTTTCATTGGTGGACTTAGTTGCAGAATTGAATACGAATGTAACGATCGAAGACGTGAACGCAGCACTGAAGGAAGCTTCTGAAGGTGAACTAAAAGGATTCTTAAGCTATAACGATCTACCATTAGTTTCTGCTGATTATAATGGCGATAAATCATCCTCTACGGTTGATGGGTTATCGACCATGGTATTGGAAGACAATATGGTGAAAGTCCTTTCGTGGTACGATAACGAAACAGGCTATTCTACTCGCTGTATTGACCTTGCTCTTCATATGTACGCAAAGGGATTATAATCAATAGCCAAATAGACAATGGAACCTCTATAATGAAATAGGGTAAAGGAACGGGGGTTACCCGTTCCTTGTTTTTTTGGTACTGATTAAGATATTGTTCACCTAACCATTCCGCTTCAGACGGACGCTTTCCGAGGCCAACAGGATGTTGGTCATGGATGCGTTGCCGCAGGACGCGGCGAACTTAGCAACCCTTCCAAGCTCGCTGTCCCGCAGGAGTCGCCGTCTTACGCTCCATTAGGATCCAAACAATATAGCTTACTGTACCTATTTACATACATGTAGGAGGGTTTTCTTCATGCAGCAAAAACAGTCAATCAATGATGTGCAAATGGACGGCAAACGAGTATTTTGCCGAGTGGACTTTAACGTACCGATGGAATCGGGAAAGATTACAGACGACACAAGAATTCGGTCTGCGGTTCCGACCATAGAAAAATTGTTAGATAAAGGCGCAAAAGTCATTTTGGCGAGCCACCTTGGACGTCCAAAAGGCGAAGTGAACGACGACATGCGCCTGACAGCTGTAGGGGAACGTTTATCCGAACTTTTAGGAAAGCCGGTAAACAAACTGGACGAGTCCATCGGGACGGAAGTCGAGAATGCCGTTGCCTCTATGAATAAAGGCGATATCATCCTTCTGGAAAACGTCCGCTTCCATAAGGGCGAAGAAAAGAATGATCCTGAACTGGCGAAGAGTTTTGCAAATTTAGCTGACCTCTACGTCAACGATGCATTTGGCGCAGCTCACCGTGCGCATGCTTCAACGGAAGGGATAGCGAAACATCTTCCTGCAGTTTCCGGTCTTCTTATGGAAAAAGAACTGTCCGTTTTAGGTAGTGCATTATCGTCACCAGAACGTCCGTTTACTGCGATCATCGGTGGAGCGAAAGTGAAGGACAAGATTGGTGTCATTGAATATTTGCTTGAGAAGGTAGACAACCTGATCATCGGTGGCGGTCTATCCTATACGTTTGTAAAAGCGAATGGGCATGAAATCGGAAAATCTCTCTTAGAAGAAGATAAGATTGACTTAGCGAAATCATTTATTGAAAAAGCAAAGCAAAAAGGAGTAAACCTCTATTTACCGGAGGACGCTGTCGTAGCAAAAGAATTCTCAGCTGACAGCGAAACGAAGGTAGTGGAGATCAATGACATCCCTTCAGACTGGATGGGACTGGATATCGGTCCAAAAACTGTACAAACATATGCAGAAGTCATCAAAAACTCCAAAACTGTCATTTGGAATGGACCAATGGGTGTCTTTGAAATGAAACCATTTGCAGCTGGTACAAAAGGTGTGGCAGACGCAATGGCCGAAACAGAAGCTTATACGATTATCGGAGGCGGGGATTCCGCAGCTGCTGTTGAAAAGTTTGAAGTGGCTGACAAAATGGACCATATCTCTACAGGCGGCGGTGCTTCCCTTGAATTCATGGAAGGTAAGGAACTACCTGGAGTCAGTGCGTTGAACGATAAGGAATAAGGAGGAATCGGCATGAGAAAACCAATTATTGCAGGCAACTGGAAAATGTATAAAACGCTTGAAGAAGCGACACAGTTTGCTGAAGAAGTGAAAGGGCTTGCGCCGGATCCTGAAAAAATGGATGCTGTCATTTGTTCACCAGCACCATATTTAGCTCAGCTTGTCCAAGTGTTGGACGGCTACCCAGTAGCTGTCGGTGCGCAAAACATGCATTACGAGGATGAGGGTGCTTTCACAGGCGAAGTAAGTCCTGTCCAATTAAAAGACCTAAGTGTCCAATATGTGATTATCGGGCATTCAGAGCGCAGGGAATATTTCAACGAAACAGATGAAGCGGTCAATAAGAAAGCAAAAGCCGCACTTAAATACGAATTGACTCCGATTATTTGTGTCGGCGAAACTCTTGAAGAACGCGAAGCGGGCAACACGGAAAAGAAAGTATCGACTCAAGTGAAGGCAGCACTTGAAGGCCTCAATGATAGCCAAGTAAAACAATCGGTCATTGCTTATGAGCCGATCTGGGCAATCGGTACTGGAAAGACTGCAACTGCCGAGGATGCCAATGAAGTGTGCGGGGCTATCCGAAAAACCGTTGCCGAACTCTACAGTGATGAAACCGCCCAAGCGGTTCGAATCCAATACGGCGGCAGTGTGAAGCCGGAAAATATTGATGAGCTTCTTTCAATGGAGCATATCGATGGCGCCTTGGTCGGAGGAGCAAGCCTAAAATCCGATTCCTTCGCCAAACTATTGGAGGCGGGAGCCAATGCCTAAATCTCCTGTCGCTCTTATTATCCTGGATGGTTTCGCTCTTCGTGAGGAAACATTCGGTAATGCAATCGCCCATGCGAAGAAACCGAATTTTGATCGATACTGGTCATTTTATCCGCATTCCACATTGGAGGCATGCGGTGAAGCGGTTGGCCTGCCAGAAGGACAGATGGGGAACTCCGAAGTGGGTCATATGAACATCGGTGCAGGCCGAATTGTGTACCAAAGCTTAACGCGCATTAACAAGTCGATCCGTGATGGAGATTTCTTTGACAATGAAGTACTGCTCAATGCGATCCGACAAGTGAAGGAAAACAAGTCTTCACTACATCTCATGGGTCTTCTTTCAGACGGTGGCGTGCATAGCCATTACGAACATCTCTTTGCGCTGCTGAAATTGGCCAAAGAACATGGCGTAAAAGAAGTGTATGTCCATGGTTTCCTTGATGGACGTGATGTAGGGCCTGACACGGCAATCGGCTACATCGAAGAAACAGAAAAACAAATGGCTGAAATCGGTATAGGGAAATTCGCGACGATGAGCGGCCGATATTATGCCATGGATCGTGACCGTCGCTGGGACCGGGTGGAACAGACTTACCATGCAATTGTAGATGGAAAAGGCGAACAGTTTAAATCAGCGGCTGCGGGCGTTTCAATGTCTTATGACAAAGATATCTTGGATGAATTCGTTGTACCATTCGTCATTGAAGAAGAAGGAGAACCTGTGGCAAAGTTGAAATCAGACGATGCAGTTATCTTCTTTAATTTCCGTCCAGACCGGGCGATACAGCTTTCAATGGCGTTGACGAATCCGATATTCTCCGGTTTCCCATTGAGTGTCAACCATCCGAAAAATCTGAAGTTAGTAAGCTTTACACATTATAGTGATGAAGTTTTGGCGCAAGTGGTCTATCCAAATGATAATTTGGAGAATACTCTTGGCGAGGTCATCTCTTCAAGTGGGCTTACACAGTTGAGGATTGCAGAAACAGAAAAGTATCCACATGTCACATTCTTCATGAGCGGAAGACGCGAGGAGCCATTCCCAGGAGAGGACCGGATCCTCATCAATTCACCGAAGGTCGCTACATACGACTTGAAGCCTGAAATGAGTGCGTACGAAGTGACGGAAGCTTTGTTGAATGAAATCAAGAACGATAAAGTTGATGGGGTCATTCTGAACTTTGCCAATCCAGACATGGTCGGGCATAGCGGAATGTTAGAACCTACTGTCAAGGCTATTGAAGTGGTGGATGAATGCCTCGGAAAAGTGGTAGACGCCATCGTCATGAATGGCGGTACAGCGATTATCACAGCAGACCATGGGAACTCCGATGAGGTAGTGACGATGAACGGCGATCCGATGACAGCACATACCACAAACCCGGTTCCGGTGATTGTGACGAAAGAAGGAATCGAGCTTCGTGACGGGGGCATATTGGCCGATTTAGCGCCAACAATGCTGAAGTTATTGAATTTGAAACAACCGGTTGAAATGACTGGAAAACCATTATATTAGTTTGAGGGAGAGAGACCATTATGCCAATCATTACACATATCCAAGCACGTGAAGTATTAGATTCCCGCGGAAATCCGACTGTTGAAGTAGAAGTGTTCACTGAAAGCGGTGCGTATGGCCGTGCAATCGTTCCGTCCGGCGCATCTACTGGTGAATACGAAGCGGTAGAACTTCGTGATGGTGACAAGAGCCGTTACTTAGGAAAAGGTGTTTTGAAAGCGGTAGAAAACGTCAATGAAGTCATCGCGGCTGAACTTGAAGAGAACTATTCAGTCCTTGACCAAGTGGCAATCGACCGTGCAATGATTGAGTTAGACGGTACAGAGAACAAAGGCAAATTGGGTGCAAACGCAATCCTTGGCGTATCGATCGCTGTCGCTCACGCAGCAGCTGATTACCTTGATATGCCGTTGTATCAATACCTTGGCGGCGTAAATGCGAAGCAATTGCCAGTACCAATGATGAACATCCTGAACGGCGGAGCACACGCGGACAACAACGTGGACATCCAAGAGTTCATGGTCATGCCTGTAGGTGCAGAAACTTTCCGTCATGGACTGCGCATGGGTGCAGAAATCTTCCATAGCTTAAAAGCAGTATTGAAAGAAAAAGGCTTGAACACTGCAGTTGGTGATGAGGGTGGATTCGCTCCGAACCTTGCATCCAATGAGGAAGCTTTATCAACCATTATTGAAGCGATTGAAAAAGCAGGCTATAAGCCAGGCGAAGAAGTCCTACTTGCGATGGACGTAGCATCTTCTGAAATCTTCAACAAAGAAGATGGCAAATACCATCTTGCTGGTGAAGGAATCGTGAAGACATCTGAAGAAATGGTCGACTGGTACGAAGAGCTTTGCAACAAGTACCCAATCGTATCCATTGAAGATGGTTTGGACGAAAACGACTGGGCTGGCCATAAGCTATTGACTGAGCGCATCGGTAAACGCGTTCAATTGGTTGGAGACGATCTATTTGTTACAAACACGAAGAAATTGGCTCGCGGTATTGAAGAAGGCGTGGGTAACTCCATCCTGATCAAAGTCAACCAAATCGGTACATTGACTGAAACATTCGATGCCATCGAAATGGCGAAACGTGCTGGTTACACTGCAGTCATCTCCCACCGTTCCGGTGAATCCGAAGATGCAACAATCGCGGACATCGCGGTTGCCACAAACGCAGGTCAAATCAAAACAGGAGCACCTTCCCGTACTGACCGTGTTGCGAAATACAACCAACTTCTTCGTATCGAAGATCAATTGTATGATACAGCACAATACCTTGGACGTAATACGTTCTACAACTTGAAAAAATAATGGTAGTTGACCCCGGATTTTTCCGGGGTTTTTTATTTGAACGAAATTTGAACCGTCAAAAACGGTATATCAACGATTCTTTACAGGATTTCAACGATTCTTGACCATATATCAACGATTAATGATAGGATATCAACGATTATGGAACAGTTATCAACGATTATCAGCATATTTCAACGATTCCCTAAAATAATCTGATATTCGAACGAAAGTATAGAGTTCATGCTTTCGCAATCTACCCCGTATGATGTTTCCGGGGTTTTTTATTTGAACGAAATTTGAACCGTCAAAAACGGTATATCAACGATTCTTTACAGGATATCAACGATTCTTAACCATATATCAACGATTATTGATAGGATATCAACGATTCTTGACCACTTATCAACGATTATCCATATATATCAACGATTCCCTAAAATAATCTGGTATTCGAACGAAAGTATGGAGATCATGTTTTCGCAATCTACCCCGGATGATGTTTCCGGGGTTTTTTGATGAGATTCCCAATGAATTGTAGAAACTATAATTGTATTCAACCATTGCAGAAAAATCCCTTTTCAAATTCAAAGATAAAATGAGAAGTTTTTTATGTAGTACAATGAAAAGAATTAATCTGAATTTGGCGGTGCAAATGATGAACAATAGACCGAATGTAAAGGAATATTCAAGTGAATATCAGGAACAAGTAGTAGAATTAATTCTTCAAATCCAACAACAGGAATACAATATCCCGATTTCTAAGGAAGACCAACCCGATTTGTTTAAAATAGAAGAGTTTTATCAAACAGGGAACGGTAACTTTTGGGTTGCCATTTATGATGAAAAAGTGGTAGGCACCATTAGCCTATTAGATATTGGAAATCATCATGTAGCCTTACGGAAAATGTTTGTGAGAAAGGAATATCGGGGAGCGATATATAAGACAGCGAGTCTACTATTAGAAACAGCACTTAACTGGGCAAAGACACGTGATGTCCATGCAGTGTACCTTGGGACAACTCCTCAATTCTTAGCCGCTCATCGATTCTATGAGAAAAATGGATTTATTTCGATACCGCCTACAGAGTTACCTAAGAACTTTCCAATACTGCAGGTAGATAAAAAGTTCTATAAATATGACTTGAATACATAAAGATGGTTGGGAGGATAGCCAATGAAAAAATTACTATCGAGTGTCGTAGTTTTATTACTAATCATCATAATGGGATTCTTTTTATTTTTGTCATCATCACATAAAACGACAGGAACGATTATCGGAAACTATGAAGCGGACGGAGAATTTAAAATTTGGGTAATTGATGATCGATCATCTCGATCAGAGGATATAAAAGGGAAATCAGAGGAGGAATTGGAAGAGGGATTCCAGCTTTCAGGAACAGTGTATACCATTCCTAATTATGTTCCGGGTTTTATAGTCAGCGATCTTCAAGTTGGCAAGAAGGTGAAAATCTATTTTAGTGGAATTGTAATGCAATCTGCTCCCAGCCAAGCTGACGCATACTGGGTCGAGATTTTGGACTAATGAACTAAGCGTGATCACACTACTTCCAAACTAAAACAGGGTCAACCAAGTTTATGGTTGACCCTGTTTTCTATAAAGAGATTAAAGTTTATAGGTATAGCAAACCAACGCTTCTTCCTTAATGAATCCTTCTTTCGTGTAAAGCTGTACGGCACGTTCATTATCCGCATTGGCACTTAACACTGCCTTTGGAAGTCCGATGCTCTGTCCAAAAGTTAAAGCTTTTCTCAGCAACTGACGTCCTAATCCTTTTCCTTGATGGTCCGGGATGAGAGCTAAAGGGCCAATATTGAGAACCGATTCCTCATTGTAAATATCTTCTGAAGCTCGTACGACACCAATCGGCTTTTCATTGTGATAAAGAAGAAAGACTCCACCCTCTATATACTCTTCTTTCTTCTGCATGTTCTGTACCTCTTCAATAGTCATCGGGGTTTCAGAACCCTTCAATGTAGCAAAACCGGCATTTCGCACATACAGATAGTCTTCCTCATCCAGACCGATTTCAAAAGTTTTAAAGTTGTAGCCATTTGGTAGTTTCGGTTGTTCGACATCCAATGCTTCTCTCGTTAGGAAATAGGCATATCGTTCAATTTCAAACTGCATGGAGTGAAATAAATCTCGAACAACTGAATGGTCTTCTTTGATAAAAAGGAAGACATTATTAATTTCTGATACATGCTCCTTGATGCTTTGGAGCATCAGCTTGTAAATCTCGAGCTTTGGCTCAACAGAGTTAAAAATTCGAAAGCGAGCCTTTTTACCTCTTCTGTAATAGGAATCCATAACAAGAGAAACTGCAGCAATGATCTCATCTTGGTCATTGATGACGATATAGGTTGGATTATCCTGATCAGGTTGGAAGTTTTGTAAGTCCTCCTCGTAAAGATAGGATTCATCGACTTCGTTCCTGTGCCTCTTACAGAATTCAATGAAATCTGAAACCCTTAATTCTGACAAATACTCAATCTTCATCAAATGACCCCCTGTGGTAAGTCTGTTAAGACTTATGCCATTCTAAAAACAATTCGATTATATCATGCGGTAGATGTGGAATTTGTCGCTTTAATAAGTGATGAAGCACTCCTATGTGATCGAAGTGGAGTGCCAATTATGTTGAGCTATTACTCTCTACAGCAATTACTGGACAGATGAGGTTTTCAGGAGAAGCATACTTAAAATTGCGGTTCGATTCGGAATCTCGTCTACAACAATATGTTCACTCCGTTCGTGAATGCCACTTCCCATAGCTCCTAATCCATCGAGTGTCGGGATACCTAAATGAGCGGTTAGATTTCCATCACTTGCCCCTCCGACCGCAGCCTCAACTAAGTGGACGCCTAAACCTGCTGCTGCTTCCTGTGCAAGCTTAAACAATTTAAAAGTCGCTTTCCCTCTTTCCATAGGAGGGCGATTGATGCCCCCTTTGACATTGAGGACGATCCCTTCCGTCTGAGGTTTAAGCCCCATGATCAATTGATGAATCCTCTTTTGTTCCTCGACCGTTTTCGCTCTTATATCAATTCCGATTGTCGCTTTGTCTGGAACGACATTGAGTTTCCCTCCACCTTTTATGGCTCCAACGTTCACTGTAGTTCCCTTGTCATAATCGGTTAAGGATTCCACATATAAGATTTGTTTTGCTATTTCGCGAATCGCACTGATCCCTTTTTTATGATGATTTCCGGCATGGGATGCCCTGCCGTTCACTTCAATTGTATACTTCGAAGTCCCTTTCCTTCCGGTCTTTAAAGCACCACTCGATGTAACTGGAGGTTCCATTACAAATGCTGCGTCGCTATTTAAAGCTTCCTGTTCGATTAGCTTTTTAGACGAGGGGCTCCCGATTTCTTCATCACTCGTACAGAGCATGACGATTCTTTTGTTGAGGTTGATACCCAAGTCATGAAACGACTTGATTGCCCATATTGCCTGGACAAGACCGCTCTTCATATCCAAAATGCCTGGTCCGTAGATCCGGTTCCCATCCTCTTTTACAGTCAGTTCGCCTGCATCCCAGACGGTATCAAAGTGAGTGAGAAGAAGAATTTGACGATCTCCTTCACCATATTCAAAACGCAAATGATTTCCATAAAGAGTTTCCTTCACAACTTCAGCAGGATAGCCAAAGTAACGGATGAATAATTGCTGAATTCTTTGTGCGCAACTATCCATCAGTTCTTTTTCTCTTGAAGGAGAGTCGGCTTTGACGATGTACTTAATGTCTTTTAGTATTTCTTTTTGATGTTCAAAAATATAGTCATGAATTTCATGCATTCGTTTACACTCCCAAACAATAGAATATCCCATCTGAAATAGGGGCGGGATATAGGTGAATCCCTAAGAAGTACCTCACTTAATTTAGCTGTAAACTTACTATATTGTACATCTTGAATAATCATTATAGTAAAAAATTAAAGAAAATTTAGTCGAAATCCCTCGGTATCTTTTTATGATGTGCTGCATACAGTAGCAAAGTCTGTGTATTTTAGACTTCGAAAAACAGTAAAAAAGATACAGAGAAAACATGAAACAAAAAGCAAGAGTAGAAGTCTAATCGATGTGTAAGAACGAAACATAGGGGGTTATATGTTGAAGAAGTTATTTGCGATGCTCATGTCATTCCTTTTAGTAGTGGGATTGTTCATGCCGGCAGCGGTAGGGGCAGCACCGAAAGGGTTCAAGGACCTAAAAGATGATTACTGGGCGAAGAAAGAAATCGAGTACTTGGTCAATAAAAGAATCATCAATGGCTACGATGACAAAACGTTCAAACCAAATAAGGGGATTACTAAAGCTCAGGCAGCAGTCATGTTAGTAAAAGCACGCGATTTAAAAACAGAAAAAGATCCAGCTCCGATTTTCAAAGACGTAAAGAAGAAAGACTTCGCGTATAAGGAAATTGCCGCTGCGGTCAAAGCAGGCATTTTTGAAAAAGGCGACAAGTTTTATCCGAATAAACCGATGACGCGTGCAGATGTGGCATTGGCGATTTCAAAAGGGTTTAACATCAAAGGTACAGGTAATGTGACGTTCAAGGACGTATCAAAAACATCGCCTGCTTATGGAGCAATTTCAGCTTTGGCAGAACATAAAATCATCATGGGATATCCGGATGGTACATTCAAGCCAAACGGGAAAGTAACGAGAGTGCAATTTGCGGTCATGGTATATAGGGCGATGAACGCCGATGAATTCACAAACCAATATGAGATTCCGGTCAATATGAATCCAATTACGATCATGTTTAAATATGTATTGGTCAATCCGGACGGTGCAAAGGAGATCTTCCTGCCAGAGAGCAATTTCAATCTGAAGGAATTTGGCAAAAACGTTATCACATTTGAAAATGTCAATTTCAAGGAAATTGCAAGAGTCAACGGCCTTACAGAGTTTGTGCTAACTTTTGATGCGAAATTAGAAAAGAATTACAAAGGTAAGTTAGTCGAAAAAGGCAATCGTCTGTATGTGGTAGTTAAGAAAACAGGCTTTATGGAGTTCAAAATTTCAGCTATTGGTACGACGCCACATCTTACAGCAGATGAATCTGTCTCAATTACCGATCAACAAGCATTAACCTTAATCGCTGACGCGAAAAATGCGTATTGGACCGTAGTTCGTGGCGGAGATGATAATCGTACACTCATTACGTTCATGTATAACGGGACAGAGTATCGATATATGGCCGAATCATTAAGTACGATGGAAAAACTTAAAGGATATTTAGGGAAATATTATACTCCGGCAAAAGTAGAAGACATTATTAAAAAACTGCGAATCATTTCGCTTAACGGCAAATTGGCACAACCGAATGCAGATGGCGGCAGTCTCATGGATTATCGAAGAGCAGTGATT
Organism: Chungangia koreensis; assembly: GCF_042651785.1. NCBI lineage: Bacteria > Bacillati > Bacillota > Bacilli > Lactobacillales > Chungangia > Chungangia koreensis. The sequence continues at coordinate 147,022 of NZ_JBHSEC010000020.1, read as the reverse complement.
AAACCACTATCATCGGTATCTTCAACTATCCGCAGTTTTGAATTGACAGTACCTCTTAGTGGAACAGGAAAAACTGAGAAAGTAACAGAGGAATTGCATTTAATCGCGGGCCAAGGCTGGAGAGTGGCAGAAGCAATCTCTAACCAACAGGCGATCGATCTTTTTACAGCATCTTCTAAAGTATACTGGTCAGTTGTAAGTGGCGGAGAAGGCAAACGGGTAACCGGTAGTTTCAACTACAATGGAAATTACTACCGCTGGATGGCAGAGTCCCTTGATACGATGCAGGAACTGAAAGAATACTTAAACTCGGTTTATACACCAGCTAAAACCGATGAGTTGATCAAACAACTTGGCATTGTTGAAATTAACGGGAAATTAGCGCAACCTGATGCTGACGGCGGCAGTTTATTGAATTACAATAAAGCATCGATTAATTCGATAAAAGGATCAGAACTAAAACGCGAATTCGAACTGATTGTTCCATTAGGGGATACAGGATTGAAAGAAAAAACACATGGTGAGCTGCAATTCGTTGTTGGCTCTGGCTGGAGAGTATCAAATTTAAAATAGACAGTAAGAACCAGTCCGTCAATTGATGGACTGGTTCTTCAGTTTAATCCCTAATTGTTCATGTATTGCATTTAAACCCTTTGTTGTGAGTTGGACAGCTCGGCTTTTCTCTGATTTGGAAACCCAATTCTGTTCAAAAAACAATTTAGCGATTTCGGATCCTAACCATCCAGCAATATGGTAGCGTCGTTCACTCCAGTCAAGACAGGGCTTTGCAAATATCCTCCTTGGATTTGCTTCCTCTATGTTGATTCCCCACTTTAAAAACCACATTTTCCCTTCTTCTGTGACTGCATATTCGCCATCTTTTAAAAAGAGATAGTTTCTGTTAATAAATCCTTCTGCTACCTCTACACCAAGTTTCCCGGCAAGATGATCATAACAAGTTCGCGCATGACGAACTTGTTGGAGATGATGAGATTGTCTTAACGAGCGAACTTCAACAGTCGGCGCAATGGTTCCGAATTTCTCGATCACTTCTGCTACCTCACTGTTTGCAATACGAAAATAGCGATGTCTGCCATGTTGCTCTACTAAAAGTAGATTGCCTTCAACCAATTTAGACAAATGTGAACTGATGGTCGGATGGGATACCTTCGCCATGTATGCCAATTCACCAGCAGGCAGCGCTTGGCCATTCATTAAACAATCCAAGATAATTGCCCTTGTAGGTTCAGCTATTAACTTTGCGATATATGAAATATTCGGATATACATTCATATTTCGATGTTACCCTAAATAATTGAACGATACAATGAGCTTGTGTACAGAACAAAGGAGGCATCAATATGAATGCAGTTGAACTTATTATATTAAATTTAAAAGAAACACGGCGACGCTCAATTAAGCTATGGCAATCCCTACCTGATAATTGGCTTGACTGGAGACCGCATAAAGAGGCCATGTCCTTTGGGGAAATGATTCGTCATGTATGGAGCGGAAGTTTTCATTATCATATGTTACTAATAAACAATGGATCTCTAAATGAAATACATGCTCCTTTTGACGGGATACCAATCACTTCTGTAGAAGAAGAAATTGCGTTATCAAAATCCTATTTTGAAGATTTTTTAGCATATGTCCGATCCATTACTGTAGAAGAATTAGATAGTAGGGTCATTGATCGCAGTGATGTTGGCTATCAACGTTATTTAGGGGATATGCTGCTACGGATTGCCTATCACGACTCAGTACATGCAGGCCAATTTTTACAATATTTAAGAATGGCAGAAATAGAAAGACCGAATATATGGGATTAGACTTACGACAAACAGCACTAATATAATCAGAATCAAGGATTCGTGGACTGAAACATTTAAACGGATACATCGAAGAGCTTCAAAGTCGAGATATGAGTAAAGGTTCTATTAAATATAGTGACGAATTAAAAATTGACCATCAAATTCCAATCGAATTTGATGGTCATTTAATTTGATTTATAGTAAAATTTTCTTTTAGCATTACTGTAATATGTCCATTTTTCGGATAACATAAATGTCTGGTAAAATATGGTTACCTTAGTAATTGGGAAAATGAAGCAGAGATTTCTTTGCTTTTTTATTTTGTAATTCTCAACAGGGTTTATCACGATTGCCCCCTGTTATGAAAGGATTTGAATATCAATATGTCTACAAATTTTTGGCGTGATTTACCACGGCCGTTTTTTATATTAGCACCAATGGAAGATGTGACAGATGTTGTTTTTCGACATGTCGTGAGTGCTGCAGCTAAACCTGATGTTTTTTTCACAGAGTTCACAAACTCGGAAAGTTACTGTCATCCAAAAGGACACAATAGTGTGCGGGGTCGTTTGGCTTTTACAGAAGATGAGCAACCGATTGTCGCTCATATTTGGGGAGACAAGCCCGAATTTTTCAGACAAATGAGTATCGGAATGGCGGAAGAAGGTTTCAGCGGTGTCGATATTAATATGGGATGCCCGGTACCGAATGTAGCGCAGAATGGAAAGGGAAGCGGCCTGATCCGTCGGCCAGAAGTTGCAGCAGAGCTGATTCAGGCAGCCAAAGCGGGAGGTTTGCCGGTAAGTGTCAAGACAAGGCTCGGATACACGGAAATAGAAGAATGGCGTGAATGGCTGACGCACATATTGGAACAAGACATCGTGAATCTGTCCATCCATTTGCGTACACGAAAAGAAATGAGCAAAGTGGATGCCCATTGGGATCTCATCCCGGAGATTAAGAAACTACGTGATCAGGTAGCTCCTGACACACTATTGACCATCAACGGGGATATTCCTGACCGTCAAAAAGGTTTGGAGCTTGTGGAACAATACGGCGTTGATGGAGTAATGATCGGTCGAGGCATTTTCAAAAACCCGTTTGCTTTTGAAATGGAGAAGAAAGAACATAGCAGTGAAGAATTGCTCAATCTGTTAAGGCTGCACCTCGATCTCTATGAGCACTATGCGAAGGAATTTGAACCACGAAACTTCAAAGCCCTCCAGCGATTCTTTAAAATTTACGTCAGTGGTTTCCGGGGTGCGGGTGAATTGCGTAATCAATTAATGAACACAGCGACACCGGACGAAGTGCGTACTTTGCTCGATCAATTTGTAAAAGAATGATTTCTTAACTTTAAGTAGAAAATCAGGCACTTTGAATGACACCATTCGAATTGCCTGTTTTAACCTTATTTAAATTTTGGTACAAAAGTAATCCTTAAATGTCCAGTTAAATAGAAAATTAAAGAAATTACAATAAAGATGATCATGAGTATTAGCACGTACTTGATAATAGTATTCGCTATATTTTTATATCCTGTAGCTGCTAAAATTCCTGTTATTGCTAATAATGTATACAAGTATGGCAGATATGAATTCAGAGTAAACTTTATAATTCTTCCTCCCAACGTAAACATACTTTTTTCATCTTATTCGGATTTTAAGCTGACGATTACAGCTTAAGCCGAGGGATGGGTGGATTAAAACAATGATATTGAACGGTAAAAAGAACTTTTCCGTAATCGTTCAAATCTTTCTGAAAAAAGTCGTATTGTATAAGTAGGGAGTTTTTGATAGAATTAGTTCTATGTGAAGGTGTTTATTCAGGAGGTGGAATTCATGCACGGAATTCTTTTGACTTTATTGGTCATTGTTTCGCTCGCATTAATCGTTGTCGTATTATTACAATCCGGAAAGAGTGCGGGACTGTCTGGTGCCATCTCCGGTGGAGCAGAGCAGTTATTCGGAAAACAAAAAGCGCGTGGACTTGACTTGGTTCTACATAGAGCCACAATCGTTCTTGCAGTTTTGTTCTTCATCTTGGCGATTTTAGTCGTGAAATTCTAATACTAAACATAGACCGCCTGACCGGCTACCGGTCAGGCGTTTTCTTTTCATTTTGAATCTTTTCTCCCGTATAGTGAGAGAAGGGAAAGATAGGCTATAACTATTGGAGGTCATCATGATGCGAATCACTCAACCGAAACCTTTCTTATTTGAAGCAGGACCAAGGGCCGTACTGTTATTGCATGGGTTTACAGGAAACTCTTCGGACGTTCGGATGCTCGGACGCTTTTTAGAGAAGAATGGATATACTTCTCTTGCACCACATTATAAAGGGCACGGCGTTCCTCCTGAAGAATTGGTCCATACAGGACCGTCCGATTGGTGGAAAGATGTGGTCGAAGGCTATAACCGTTTGAAAGACGTCGGCTATGAGGAAATTGCTGTCGCTGGACTGTCTCTTGGTGGTGTGTTTTCATTGAAATTAGGGTATAGCGTTCCTGTAAAGGGAATCGTCACGATGTGTTCGCCGATGACGATGAAAACGACCGAATTGATGTACGAAGGCGTATTGAAATATGCAAGGGATTATAAACGGTATGAAGGCAAATCACCTGAAGTGATCGAACAGGAAATTGAAGAGCTGAAAAAAACGCCGATGGAATCCCTGACGGATCTTCAGGCACTCGTGAAAGACGTCCGGGAACATATCGACTTAGTATATGCCCCGTTATTGGTCGTCCAAGGAAGAAAAGACAATGTAATCGATGTAAACTCGGCGAATATCATCTATGAGGGAACCGAATCGATCGACAAGAATATCAATTGGTATGAAGAATCCGGCCATGTGATTACATTAGGACCGGAAAAAGAGAAAATGCACGAAGACATCTTAGAATTTCTTCAGTCGCTCGATTGGAATGTGTAAAAAGATAGCACGTTGTACACGCTATAAAGGGAGGGATGTAACATGGACCAATACGAAATCGAATTAAGGGAACGACTTCTTTCATTCATGAAGGAAGAATCATATAAGCCAATGACTGTCCAGGAGATTCAGGACCAGATGAATATTACGGACGCAACCGAGTTTAAGGAGCTTGTAAAGACGCTCGTTAAGTTGGAGGAGCAGGGATACATAGTACGTTCCCGCACGAACCGATACGGTGTTCCGGAACGGATGAATCTGTTCCGTGGTAAATTCATCGGACACGCAAAAGGCTTCGGCTTTGTCGCGCCGGAAGAGGATGGAATGGATGATATTTTCATCCCGCCGAATGAAACCAATTCAGCGATGAACGGGGATATCGTCTTAGTACGTGTCTCGAAGGAGAAGTCTGGAGACCGACGTGAAGGGACCGTTATCCGGATTGCCGAAAGACGGACTACTAAAGTGGTCGGGATGTTCCAAGACCATAAAGGCTTTGGATTTGTCATTCCTGATGATAAAAAACTATCGATGGATATTTTCGTCTCGAAAGAAGATTCATTAGGCGCGGTAGATGGCCATAAAGTAGTTGTGGAAATTACAAGTTGGCCGAGTGATATTAAATCTGCAACCGGTATGGTCACACAAATTTTAGGACATAAAAACGATCCAGGTGTCGATATCTTATCGATTATTCACCGTTACGGAATTGAAACTGATTTCCCACAAGAGGTAATCGATCAGGCAAATAAAGTGCCGGACGAGATTTCCGAAAAGGATTTGTTCAAACGTCGGGACCTTCGCGATGAAGTGATTGTCACGATCGACGGTGCAGATGCGAAGGACTTGGACGATGCCGTTACGGTAACGAAAAATCCGGACGGAACGTATAAATTAGGGGTGCATATCGCAGATGTCAGCTACTATGTGACAGAGAATTCCCCTCTTGACCAGGAAGCGTTTGACCGGGCAACGAGTATCTATTTGACAGACCGTGTCATTCCGATGATTCCACATCGATTATCCAATGGAATCTGTTCACTGAATCCTCAGGTGGACCGTTTGACATTGTCTTGCGAAATGATGATTGATGGAAGCGGGAAAGTTGTTTCTCACGAAATCTTCCAAAGTGTCATAAAGACGACGGAGCGGATGACCTATACCGATGTCTATAAGATCCTTGAAGAGAAAGACGAGGAACTTATCAAGCGCTATGAACCATTAGTGCCGATGTTTGAATCGATGGCAGAGCTTGCAGCGATCCTGCGGAAAAAGCGGATGGAACGTGGTGCGATTGACTTCGATTTCAAGGAGTCGAAAGTACTTGTGGATGAAAAGGGCTGGCCGACAGATGTTGTCATTCGTGAGCGTACCGTTTCCGAAAAACTGATTGAGGAATTCATGTTGGCGGCTAATGAAACGGTGGCGGAACACTTCCACTGGATGCAGGTTCCGTTCATTTACCGGATCCACGAAGATCCAAAACCAGAGAAGCTACAACGTTTCTTTGAATTCTTAACGAATTTCGGACTTGTCGTAAAGGGTACCGGAAATCATATTCACCCGAGAGCCTTACAGGAAATCGTTGAAGCGATCGAGGGAACTCCTGAGGAAACAGTCATTTCGACGATGCTCTTACGTTCGATGCAACAGGCGAAGTATTTCGAAGAAAGCTTGGGCCACTTTGGACTTGCAGCTGATTTCTATACACACTTCACATCGCCGATCCGACGTTATCCAGATTTGATCGTTCACCGGTTAATCCGTACGTATCTCATCGAAGGGGACGTATCAAGCTCAACGATTGCTCACTGGGGAGCACGTATGCCGGAAATCGCCCAGCATACATCCGAACGTGAAAGACGCGCGGTTGATGCGGAACGTGATACGGAGTCACTGAAGAAAGCACAGTTCATGCTCGATAAGATTGGTGAAGAGTTCGAGGGTATCATTAGTTCCGTAACGAACTTCGGTATGTTCGTCGAGCTTGAAAATACAATTGAAGGTCTTGTCCATGTCAGCTATTTAGTGGATGATTACTACCACTTCGACGATCGTCAAATGATGATGATCGGTCAGCATAGCGGCAAACAATTCCGTATCGGGGATGAAGTGACCGTCCGTGTCGTGGCAGTAAAACCGGAAGAATCGGCCATCGACTTTGAACTTGTGGGCATGAAGAAAACATTCCATCGCACACGTACTGATGCACCAAAGGTTATACGTGCGAAGAAAAAGGATGGCGCACCTGGCCAGCGTGGACAAAAGGATCAGAAGAAAGACGATAAGAATAAACCGAAAAATAACAAGAAGAAAAAGTTCTACGAAAATGTTCCGAAGTCCAAAAGTCGGAAACGGAAGAACAAATAAAAGTGGGGCGGCACTTGCCGTCCCCTTCATTTATTTTATACAATGAAAGATACTAGTTGCTGGGTTAGAGGTGAGAAGTATGCCAAAAGGAATGGGGAAAACGGTTGCCCAAAACAAGAAGGCGAACCATGATTACTTTATAGAAGAAACATTCGAAGCCGGAATCGTCCTACAAGGGACAGAAATTAAATCTGTCCGTAACGGGAAAGTCCAATTGAGGGACGCATTCGTCCGAATCCGGAACAACGAAGCATGGATTTCAAATATGCATATCAGTCCGTATGAACAAGGAAACAGGTTCAACCACGATCCAATTCGTTCGAGAAAGCTCTTGCTCCATAAACGTCAAATTAACCAGTTGATTGGTACGATCAAGGAGCAGGGAATAACAATTGTACCGATTAAGATGTACATGAAGGACGGCTATGCAAAGGTCCTGATCGGAATCGGTAAAGGGAAGAAAAACTACGATAAGCGTGAAGACCTTAAGAAGAAAGAAGCGAAACGCGAGGTAGAGCGTGCATTCAAGGCAAGGTTGCGTGAGTAGACCCCTTGAAATTTCCTGTAAAATACCTTATAATAAGGTTACAACTTGCCAGATTCAATCCTTTTTAGGATTTCCTTACATCCCATACGGGGACGTTACGGATTCGACAGGGATCGTCTGAGCTTGAGTTGCGCGTCGGAGGGCTCGGCTCCGTATCAACGGCAGTTAATAATAACTGGCAAAACAAACAACAACCTAGCTTTCGCAGCGTAAGCTCGAAACTGCTCTATGTATCCATCGCCCATGTGGCTATGTAGAGCTCAACTTTAGTGGGATACGACGACTGGTACCACCTGAGTCAGCCGTAAGAGATTTCCAGGTTAGCGAACAGGACGCCTGCTTGTCGGCATAATGCTGCGTGAAATGTGAATAGGCAAGATACACGCGTAGAAGCTTAAGTGTTGGAGTCTCTGGACGCGGGTTCGATTCCCGCCGTCTCCATAGTACGTACTATGGTTTAATACGAATAATAAAGCCACTTTCCTTTAAAATAGGAAAGTGGCTTTTTCGTTGAGAGTTTCCTTGTGTCAGTAGAAACTTTCATTTTGATTTGGAGGATTCTTATCACATTTGTTGAATTAAAAAAGTAAAGGATAAAACTGAGGATACATTTTGAGGAAGTACTTTAACGTTAATTAAGGAGGCCAATCATTGGGAGATATTGATAAGCGAAATCGATTCGACGAGGAGATTTTTGCCTATAGAATTACAAAAGATAAAAAAGTATTTATCTCCTTTCAAGGAAAGCACGTAACCACGCTTGCAGGTAAAGCGAGTGAAAAGTTTTTGAGTAAGATACAATCTGCAGATTTTAAAGAAGCCCAATTACTAATGGCTAAAGCAACAGGTAATTTTAAGCATGGCAATGAGAAGGATCATAAGTGATCAACTTCATATGTTTTTTTCATCTCCCATTCGTATATGTAGGGCAATTATGACTGCTGGTGTCAGCGTAGAAACGGGTTCGATTCCCGACACTTTCATAGTAAATTGCTATGGAAAAAAACAGTACGTTCTTAAAGCATAAAGCTGTCATTATGACAGCTTTATGCTTTATTTATTTCCAAGTTTCTATTTGAGCTTACATCGAAATGGTCGAATTACAAGTTAATTAACTACACTCATATTTTGATTGAAGTATTCACCAGATCATTTCAAGGGTAATAAATTGAATGTGTCGTCAAAGTAAAAATGTTGCACGAAGGAAACTTTGAGCATACAATAATACCATTAATAAAGATTAGGATTGAAAATAATATGGGGGAGGCAGAAGCATTATGACTGACTATTTCGCAACGCTAAGTCCTGTTGCTCAAGCGCTGATAGCTACTCTTTTTACATGGGGTATGACTGCTATTGGTGCTGCATTAGTATTTACTACTAAGAAAATGAACCAAAAGCTTATGGACGGAATGTTAGGATTTGCTGGTGGAGTAATGATTGCAGCAAGTTTTTGGTCGTTACTGTCGCCTGCCATTGAAATGTCGGAAGGTAGTTCTTTTCCGGCATGGTTTCCGGCAGCTATTGGGTTTTTATTAGGGGGCTTTTTTCTTTGGGTAGCTGATAAGATTATTCCTCACTTGCATCCCACTTCTTCTATGAAAGATGCGGAGGGAATAAATCCTGCAAAAAGGCGTCGTAGCACCCTTCTGATCTTTGCTATCACATTACACAATATACCTGAAGGACTTGCAGTTGGCGTGGCTTTTGGTGCTATAGCAAACGGTTTTCCGTCAGCCTCTTTACCAGCAGCGATCGCATTAGCGATTGGTATAGGTATTCAAAATTTACCAGAAGGTACAGCTGTTGCTATGCCTTTGCGAAGAGAGGGTATGTCACGACGTAAAAGCTTTTTTTACGGACAGTTATCGGGTATGGTGGAGCCTGTTGCAGCAATAGTTGGGGTTCTTGCCGTAACATTAATGACACCGGTACTCCCATATGCTTTGAGTTTTGCTGCAGGTGCGATGATATTTGTTGTAATTGAAGAAGTTATTCCAGGGTCCCATGAAAATGGATATAAAGATTTAGCCTCAATATGCTTAATGTTAGGTTTTACAATCATGATGATCTTGGATGTTGCATTCGGATAAGAGATTGTAAAGAATCTATTGTATGTGCTGCCTTAATTACCGGCGAAACATTGAGTAACGTGTCAGTCCGTGTTGAGATAAGCATTTTTAAAAAAGCTATCAGAAAAATTCTGATAGCTTTTTTTGCTTTGTTTCTTGAGTTGTGTCATTGGACAATTTGGAAAATACATAAGTAATGATCTAAATGGAGTATTAATGATCGTCATGATGAGGAGAGCTTTCTTCATTTTGATTATGACACAAAATTGTATTTTCGTGAGGGTGATCATCATTTTCCATTTGAATCGTAATATGGCCAATCCCCAAATGTATCAATTCATGCTCAATTTCATTGATCATCTTTTGGCTCTCTTGAATCGTTAAATTGTCATTGATGACTACATGACAAGATAGGGCGTTTTGTCCGCTTGTAATACTCCACACATGCAAATCATGGATGTCGATTACTCCTGGTGTGTTTTTAAACGTACTTATAATGTCTTCAATATTAATATTACTTGGCGTGCCCTCCATTAGTACATTTACTGATTCTTTCGTAACCCGATAACCACTAATCAGTACGAGGATAGCAACGATGATACTTGCAAGTGGATCCGCCCATCCCCATTCCAAAAACATGATGAGAAGCGCAGCAACAATGGCTCCTACTGAACCAAGCATATCACTGAGTACGTGAAGAAACGCGGCACGAAGGTTTAGATTTTCTTTTGTATCCCCACCGCGCATGATGATCCATGCTACAAGTATGTTAATTAGTAAACCAATAAATCCAATGATTAACATACCAGTAGAAGCTATTTCGGGTGGATTAGTAAATCGTTGGACTGCTTCATAGGAAATGAAGATTGCAATAACGATTAAAGTAACACCATTAAATACTGCAGCTAATATCTCGAATCTTTTATATCCGTAAGTTTTATTGTAATTGGCTGCTTTTTCGCCGAATTTAAACGCTAATAACCCTACCGCCAGTGAGATAGAATCGCTTAGCATATGTCCTGCATCAGATAATAGAGCAAGACTATTCGTGAATACTCCGCCAATTACCTCGATGAACATAAAACCGGTAATAATAATGAACGATATTAATAATGTTTTTTTATTCGCGCTATGTGTATGATCATTGCCCATATGGTTACCTCCTTAGACAAAATGGAGTTACTCACACTGAAACCTGAAGCTTTCGATAAAATGGTAAATACATACTCACTTCATAGGTGTAATAAAAAGTGTTTCCATCCCGCTGAAATTTTACTATCATAAGCTCCGTTATATTCTTTACCCTAAATTCAACTTATCATTAAATGGTATTAAGAAGAATATTCGTTTTCCATGGTTTATATTTTGAGGCTATTCAATTAAGAAAGATGATTACCAATTTCAATTTCTATCTAAGAATAACAACGGGAGCGAAGACAAAATAGCCTCCTACTTACTATGGATTAGTTCAAATGGTGGAAATTTAGAAATAGTTGACGATAGCGATAGATATGTGAGATTAACAAAGCAAGATTCAGAAGTTTTATATGAAATTTTAGTTGGAGAAGATTAATGAAATCTTCTACTAAAGGAGGGAGGCGATTTATTTGAAATAGTTAGCTCTCATTTTTATGGTCTTCTTATTGATGGCTTGCCAAGGAAATGACCCCAATGCAATTACATTAAAAGAGGTTCTATCTTCATTTGAAGAACAGCAATTGTCACTAAAGGAAAGCAAAGTAAATAAGGACGACCATATATTTGGTATGAAACTTAATGGAGTTAGACCTTCTGGTCATGAATTAGATGGGAAAATGCTTTTAATTTATATTTATGGTTCAAGTATTGAACGAGAAGAGGGCTTGGAGGATTGGCGTGAAAAAACAGCAAGTATGGACACAGTCTCATACAAAGTGTACGAGGTTAATAATGTGATGCTGTTTTATGTCTATGAAGGAGAAAAGCTTAAAAATGAAATAGACAGCAAAATACAAAATGTAGTGAATGGGTTAAGTGAAAGTAATTAACTACTAACAATCCCTCAAGTTGTTTACGTCCAACAATCAGGTTAAAATCAAAAAGAATCAATCCAATTCTATTGAATCGGACTGATCGTTTTGTATCCTATCTGATATTTATATTAACTTTCAATCACATTTCCCTCGGCCGGAATCGGATGCTCTTTCAACAACCGGGCAAAATGCAGTAAATTGTAAGCAGTAATTTTTGCATGTTGCATTGTAAAATCGTTTTCGTACCCGTTTGCCTCGATATATGATGGACCAGGACCCGCTTCTCCTACCCAATAAGTATCCACATTTGGAGGAATCGTAAATCCGATATGCGACAATGTGTATATTATGTAGCTTGAAACGTTTTTCGCACCATCTTCGTTACCTGTAACAACCACTCCGCCAACTTTGTTATAGTAAATGTACTGGCCTTTTTCGTTCGTAAGGCTGCTTCCACCATATAATCTTTCTACTACCAAAGTGGACAGGCTGCTCTGTTCGCCAAGCCAAACGGGCGAGCCAAGCAAAAGAATATCTGCCTGTTTCACTTTTTCAAAAATCTCTGGCCATTGATCCTGATCATTCACTGCCTCATGAGTAATTCCTAAACCGATATTATAGTCAGCCATGCTGAGTACTTCTGTCTCCACGCTATTCTCATCAAAAATCTTAACAATCTCGTTAATGAGCGCACGGGTATTGGATTGCTTCGTGCTGTCCTTCAAACTGCAATTCAAGACTAACGCTTTAATGCTCATAGCTACATCTCCTTAAAATCATGGTAATAGTATTTCTTTACCCTGAGAATTCTATATAAAACGAAAGAAGCCGCTCGCTTTCGGTATAGAAGGGGTGTTACAACCGACTGTTAAGAGCTGCAGACTTGGTTAGAAGAATTAATACTCTACAATTATATATTTCAGTTTCGAGATAAAACCATTGACGAACAAATCCCTCCGTGTTATCTTGAATTAAAGATAATATCATAATCATATATCTCGAATTCGAGATAATTATAAAAAGTGGAGGTGGATGGGATGATGCAAATAGAAGGACATCACCATATTTCAATGGTGACGAAGAATGCTCGGGTAAATCATGATTTTTATAAGAAAGTATTAGGTCTGAGAAGAGTCAAGAAAACGGTAAACCAAGATGATCCACGTATGTACCACTTGTTTTATGGTGATTTAACCGGCAGTCCTGGAACCGAGTTGTCGTTTTTTGAAATACCTAATGCAGGTAAAACGCATAGAGGAACAAACGCCATTACAAGAATCGGTCTGTTTGTTCCAACCTTTGAAAGTCTGATTTACTGGAAAAACCGATTTGAGAATCTACAGATACAACATGAAGATATTTCATCATACGCAGGAAGAGATGCACTCCAATTTGAAGATTCTGATGGCTTGAGGTTAGTGCTTTTAAACTTAAATGGTGCTGACGTTCCTAATCATTGGCAGCGTTGGACAGATTCTCATATACCGTTGGAACATCAAATTTTAGGAATGGGAACAGTAGAAATGACCGTTGCCAATTCCAAACAATTGTCTGATACATTGGAAACTGTATTTGGCTATTCACTGGCTGAAGAACTAAAAGAAGGAATGCTTTATCAATCAGTTAAAGGAAACGTGTTTGGAGAGATTTTAGTTGTTCAGTTAGATGGGCCGAAAGAAAAACGGGGTAAAGGAAGCGTTCATCACTTGGCGATTCGTGTCAAAGATGGAGATGAACTTCGATTGTGGAAGGAACGCATCGTAAATGCCGGTTTTAAGGTTATGAAAATTACAGACCGTTATTACTTTGAAAGCTTGTATTTTAGAGAGAAAAACGGAATCTTGTTCGAACTTGCAACCGATGGTCCTGGATTCACAGTGGATTCTTCAATTGAAGAATTAGGTACTGTACTCGATTTGCCGCCATTCTTGGAAAATCGAAGAGAAGAGATTGAAGCTTATTTAGAACCGATTGATTGAAAAGGTTAAGCAATGGAGGACAAGACATGAGATCGTTCCAGCAAGTAGTAGAAGAACGGAGATCAGCGAATAATTTTCTGCCGGATTATCCGATTACCGAAAAAGATTTGAATGACATCTTCCGGGTATTGAAATATACGCCCTCCGCTTTTAACCTCCAGCACACCAGGTACGCCGCAGTCATTGACCCTGACCTGAAAATGCAGTTGAAGGAAGCGGCAAATGGGCAGTATAAGGTAGGAGCGGCATCGGGGGTAATTGTCGTATTAGGCGACACATTAGCCTATCAGGAAACGGCTCAAATCTATGAAGGTCTATTGACTTTAGGTGTATTGAGCGAAGACCAATACAATGATGAAGTGAATGATGTAGTGTCATTTTACAAAAGAAGAGGCATTTCTTTTCACCGGGATGAGGCAATCCGGAATGCGTCCCTATCTGCCATGATGTTCATGCTGGCGGCAAAGGATGCCGGATGGGATACATGTCCCATGATCGGTTTTAACCCGCATGAAGTGAAAAGAGTGTTAAATATTCCAGACCACCTTGAAGTTGTCTTGATGATCGCTATCGGGAAGGAGAAAGTGGCAAGCAGACGGCCAAGAGGCTATCGAAAGCCCGTAAGCGAATTAGTGAAGTACTATTAAAAGGAGAAGAACAATATGACAAAAAGAACAGAAGGAATCCATCATATTACTGCAATTGTCGGTCATCCACAGGAAAACATAGACTTTTATGCAGGCGTTTTAGGACTCAGGTTAGTTAAGAAAACCATTAACTTTGATGATCCTGGTACGTATCATTTGTACTTTGGAGATGAAGGCGGGAACCCAGGGACGATTATTACATTCTTCCCTTGGCCAAATGCTTATAAAGGACGCATTGGCGATGGACAAGTAGGGGTTACATCCTATGCAGTACCAACAGGTGCTTTGCCGTTCTGGGAAGAGCGTTTAGCGAAGTTCAATATTGACTATACAAAAGCTGAACGTTTTGGCGAGTCGTACCTCCAATTCGAAGATACGCACGGTCTCCGTTTGGAATTGGTAGAACGTGAGGAAGGCAAGAAGAGTGACTGGGAATTTGGTGGCATCACTTCTGACGTAGCTATTAAAGGTTTTGGTGGAGCTACCTTATTTACTGCCAAACCAGGAGCTACTGCTCAATTGCTTGAAGAAGATATGGGATTAGATAAGGTTGGTGAAGAAGGAGAAATGATCCGCTTCAAATCCTCTGCCGACATAGGCAATGTGATTGATGTTAAAATTACACCAAATGGCCGTGGAACAATGGGTGTGGGAACAGTCCATCATATCGCTTGGCGTGCGAAGGATGATGAAGACCAACTCGCGTGGAAAGCATATATCGAGGAAAAAGGTTACGGGGTTACACCGGTTCAGGACCGCAGTTATTTCAATGCGATTTACTTCAGAGAGCATGGAGAAATCTTATTTGAAATTGCAACGGATCCTCCAGGTTTTGCTACTGATGAAACAAAAGAAGGACTTGGTACAGATCTTAAACTGCCACAGCAATACGAACAATATCGAGATCAATTGAATGAACGGCTAATTCCAATCAAAGTAAGGGAGTTGTAAGGATGAAACATATTTATCAAAAAGCAGCCAATCCAACTAAACCAACCTTTCTATTACTACATGGAACTGGTGGGAATGAAAATGATTTAATTCCGTTAGCAGGTATGTTGGATGAGGAAGCAGGATTCCTTAGTGTGAGAGGGGAAGTACTGGAAAATGGAATGCCGCGTTTCTTCCGCCGTCTTGCAGAAGGTGTCTTCGATATAGAAGATCTAATCGCCCGTACACAGCAATTAAATGACTTTTTGGATGAGGCAGCACAGGAACACGGATTTGACCGCCAAAATATCATTGCAATCGGATATTCTAATGGAGCAAATATCGCAGCAAGCCTGTTGTTCCATTATGAAAACTCTTTAAAAGCAGCGATCCTTCACCACCCGATGGTGCCAAGACGAGGAATCGAATTGCCTAAATTGAACGACACTCCGGTATTTATCGGGGCTGGAACAAACGATCCGATCTGTTCGCCTGAAGAGTCTACGGAACTTGAAAAACTTCTTTCAGACGCAGGTGCGAAGGTGCGAATTCACTGGGAAAATCGCGGTCACTCATTGACAAGTAGTGAAGTGGCAGCCGCTTCAGA
Source organism: Chungangia koreensis (assembly GCF_042651785.1). Classification (NCBI taxonomy): domain Bacteria; kingdom Bacillati; phylum Bacillota; class Bacilli; order Lactobacillales; genus Chungangia; species Chungangia koreensis. The sequence continues at coordinate 131,110 of NZ_JBHSEC010000020.1, read as the reverse complement.
GTGGTACAAAAATATGTAATTTTCGTTGCGTTCTATAGGAATCATCTTATGCAGTGAAACTATGAATAAAGGCGACTCCAATTTTATTAAAGATGGAGTCGCCTTTTTTGTTAAAGCTGAAAAGCAGCGCATAAGCGGTGCAAGAATTATTATAGAAGAGTCTATTAGTGAGTTAGTATGGACGATAGCGATGGTGGTGTCTATGTGGGAATCCAGGACCTCCGAAACCAAGACCAGGGCCATAGCCGAAGCCGGAACCATAACCGCCAACACCTGGTGCACCAAAACCAAGACCAGGACCATAGCCGAAGCCAGAACCATAACCGCCAACACCCGGAGCGCCAAAACCAAGACCAGGACCATAACCGAAGCCAGACCCATAACCGCCGACACCTGGAGCACCGAAACCAAGACCAGGGCCATAGCCGAAACCAGAGCCCCAACCGCCAACACCTGGAGCTCCATAACCCATGCCAGGACCATAACCAAAACCATGCCTATAATCAGATGCTTCAAACCCAAAGTCTGCATCAGATAATTCCATTTCAGGATACATAGTTAAACCTCCCAAATTTAATCACTGCCTAAATAGTATATGTGGGTGTACTCAAAACACCGGTATATATGCCCATCTATAGAAGGATTACTTTGACACAGGCTCATCCTCAGACAGGAAGAAGTCATGAAAATACGATGGTTTGACTCGAAGAAGTAAAAAAGGCTAACTCGTAATGTTTTAAGCGACTCAATCTATTTAGCAGATTTAGTCGCTTTTTTTATTTCTAATAAATATCAATGTGTATGAAATTACCGTGTATCGATATAGGAAACAATGGCAGATGGAGTAGAGAAGGTGTATTAAATGAATCGCATCTTTTGTTGGTATATGATTATGACTAAAGATCATAGCAGCATAATCCAAGAAGGGATAGGCTAATGGAAAATAACAGTATAACCGACATCTAATTGTAGGAGGATAAAATGATCCAATTTGAAAATGTGACCAAACAATATGATGATGGTACGGCTGCCGTTAAGTCATTAAACCTCACCATCCATGAAGGAGAGTTTTTTGTTCTTATTGGACCGAGCGGCAGTGGTAAATCCACAACACTTAAAATGATTAACCGTTTAATCAATAGTTCTGACGGTTCTATTTACATTAATGGCAAAGAAATTAGTGAGTACGATATTCATGAACTAAGGTGGAATATTGGGTATGTGCTTCAGCAGATAGCACTTTTCCCGCATATGACGGTGGAAGAAAATATAGCAGTTGTTCCAGAAATTAAAAAGTGGAGTAAAGATAAAATCTCTCGTAAAGTGGACGAGTTATTAGAGATGGTCGGTTTAGATCCACAAACGTTCAAACATAGAAAGCCGAGTGAATTGTCAGGCGGTCAACAGCAAAGAGTCGGGGTTGTCAGAGCTTTAGCAGCTGACCCAGATATTATTCTAATGGATGAGCCTTTTAGTGCACTCGATCCGATCAGCAGAGAGAAATTGCAAGACGATATTATAAAACTCCAAAAAGCCATCAAGAAAACTATCGTTTTTGTTACACATGATATGCATGAAGCCCTTAAGTTGGGTGATCGGATTTGTATGATGAATGAAGGAGAGATTGTGCAAGTAGGTACCCCGAGCGAGTTGATCTCTCATCCTGCCAATGACTTTGTGCAGGAATTCATAGGGAAAGTGAAACAGGACCAACCTGAATTTAACTTGGAGAATTTGCTGACAAGAAGTACAGAACCCCTCGCAGTGGAAGGATTACCGATGATCCCAATTTCGAGTTCACTCCAACAGACGTTAGAAGCATTATCTGAACGAGATGAAGTAGGGGTGGAAAAAGACGGGGAAGTGGTTGGGCTTTTAAGCAGGCAATCTATGATCCAGCACGTATTACATAACGTGAAAGAAGGTGGAATAAATGAATAGTTTAATTGAAACCTTCTTCAATAGAAAAGAAGATTTGATAGATGGACTCTTTGAACATATCGAAATCGCATTTATCGCCCTATTTTTTGCGTTACTTATTGCCATTCCTCTTGGAATTTACTTGAGTAGAAGAGAAAAAGCTGCGGAGTTTGTCATCGGAATTACAGCTGTCTTCCAGACGATTCCGTCATTAGCTCTATTAGGATTATTAATACCGCTTGTCGGAATCGGAACAATTCCAGCTATTATCGCACTTGTCATTTATGCTCTACTTCCTATTTTGAGAAATATTTATACAGGAATAAAAGAAGTGGATCCAAACTTGATCGAAGCGGCAAAAGGATTAGGGATGAACAACCGACGATTGCTTTTTAAAGTCGAGCTTCCTCTTGCGATGCCGGTCATTATGGCAGGTATTCGAACATCCATGGTTCTGATTATCGGTACAGCAACAATCGCTGCATTAATCGGTGCTGGAGGGTTAGGTGACCTCATTCTCGTTGGCATCAGCAGAAATAATGCAGACCTGATTCTTTTAGGCGCGATTCCTGCAGCTCTTTTAGCGATCTTCTTCGACTTTTTGCTGAAGCAGCTTGAAAAACTATCCTTTAAAAAGTCGTTGATCTCCATTGTTTCGGTAATGGTAGCAGGTTTTTTAGTCATTACAGTTTCTTCTTTCGCGCAGCCAAACAAAGCGGATTTAGTAATCGGCGGTAAATTGGGGTCCGAACCTGAAATCTTAATGAATATGTACAAACTGCTGATCGAAGAGCACTCCTCACTAACGGTTGAGGTGAAACCGAATATGGGCGGGACAACATTCGTCTATAATGCCCTGACGTCAGGCAGTATTGACATCTATCCGGAATTCACGGGGACCGTCATAGTCGATCTCCTAAAAGAACAACCGAACAGCACGGACCGTGAAGAAGTATATAAACAAGCAAAAGAAGGATTAGCAGACAAATTGGACTTAGTATTGCTTGAGCCAATGGAATTTAATAATACGTATGCATTAGCGGTTCCCGCTTCTTTGGCAAAAGAGCATAACTTAAAGACGATTTCAGACTTAAAACCGATAGAGGGAAGCATTCACGCAGGCTTCACACCAGAATTTCCAGAACGTGAAGACGGATATCTCGGAATCCAAGAACTTTATGGTATCGAATTCCCTGAAGTAACCACTATGCAGCCAGAACTGCGATATACTGCAGTTGAGTCAGAAGAAATCAATTTAGTCGATGCCTACTCAACAGATAGTGAACTTCAACGGTATAACTTGACTGTGTTAGAGGATGACCTAAATTTATTCCCTCCATATCAAGGTGCACCTCTGTTGAAGAAAGAGACATTAGAAAAATACCCGGAGTTAGAAGAGATTTTGAATAAACTCTCTGGAAAAATCAGCGATGACGAAATGAGAAAGATGAATTATGAAGTTGCGGTGGAGAAGAAGAGAGCTGAGGATGTAGCGAGAGAGTATTTGGAAAGAAATCAATTACTAAACGATGAATAATCCTTGATCATTAAATAAGTGAATCAGTATTGTTCATGTTCTTTGCCTACTATTTTTATTAAAGTGTTTCTTGAAAGCATAGTAATTAATAACCGGGTGGGAACGGAAGAAGAAGAAAGAGTAGGAAGATCGGATTGATTAGGATTTTAAAGTGAAACGTCGAAGTTTTGGTATCTCATGTATTTCTTCCGTGGCCGTCGTGAACTTGGATTTGCTATATTATCAAGGAATCAGTATCTGCAGAATCGAACGGCTGATTTAAGGGGGAACCGTTAAAAACATTTTAAGATGCAAATAGCGATTGCTGGAATACTACTGATTACAGCTTCCAATGACAAGTGAAAAAAAGTACTAACTTCTGCTTTGCATGCTTGTTTGATGGGTTGCAGTTTCTGGTTGGAGTGTCTAGGCGGAGTTGAGAAAGCCGCAATCGTGCTAACAAGTTTTGCTCTCACCTTACCATTATTGGGAATTAATTCAGTGTATTTGCAGGGGTAAGACATCATTTTTGTCGTTAATTGTCATAAAATGACGAACGATATATCGCATTACAATCTGGAAAAGAGAGGAGTAATGTCGAAATATAAATTAAGACTTGTTACATGGAGGGGTATGGATGGCTACATTTTATACAGCAAAATTTAATTTTAATGAGAAAATACATAAAATAAGAGAAGGTGAAGAAAATTTAGCTGAATTATTAGAAAAGGTATTTACCGGTATAAATCAAGATGCCCGAATTGTTGACGACAAGGATGAAGAAATCACATATAAGTTCATTCAACTTTTTCATGATCAACAAGATTATGTATTAAATGGAACACTGGTGAAATACTATGATGGTATAAACTCGCATTATGACGAAATAGAAGACGATGTAATTGATAATCCTGCAAATAATAAAGCTGATTATGTATCTTTTAGCTTTGATATACATAAAGAAGTAATAGGCTTTGTTCCAAAGCAAACCTTTACAAAGGAATCATTTATAAAGTACTTTACTTTATTGGTTGAAGAGTGTGTACCAGAAGTGGGTAATGTTGTATTAATATTAATTAATGATGCGGGACAGCTTGAGGAAAAATTTAAGCGGATAAAAGTATTAAAAGAAATTGAAGTAAGTTTAATACCTTCTAACAGCGACCAAAAATCTATTGGAGAGCTACTTGAAATTTTAGGCGAAGATGTTAAGGATACAAATGCTCAAAACTTGAAAATGAAGCTAACCGGTACTATTAAAGAACCATTAAAAAAGAATTCAAAATTGATAAATGAATTTATAAGCTTGGCTAAAAAAGCTTATGCAAAAGTAAGAGCTATTGGAAGAGATGATAACGGTAACCCATTTGAAATAGACAGTGAGAAACACACATTATTAAAAAGACCAGTACATAACTCCAATAGAAATTCATTACCTGTTATTGCCGAATTGACAGAGGAGGCAGGTAAAATCTATACGGCTCAAAGAGCCAATGAGGTGATGAGAAATGAACGAGAAGAGGGACGAGAATAAAGAAGATATCCTATCGGTCCTGAAAGATCCAGACTTAAAAAAAGTATTAAATTTTAATCGATTCCATCAATTATTATTTGCTACTAAGAAATACAAGGATTTGATATCTGAAAAAGAAGCTTTTTTCAATTTTCTTTTATCTATAGGTGTGCTTGTATTAGTTCATATCTTTTATAACCAGTCTCGGCAAGACTTTTTTAATTCCGTATTAACATTAATACCTGTTTTTATTGGTGGGATGTTTACAATTTTAGGTCTTTCTCTTGCTGGTTTAGCAATAGTAACTGCAACAATTGGTGAAAAATTTATTACTAAATTAGTTAAGGAAAAGAAACTATATTCATTAATCGATATTATTTTTAGTTTTTATTTTGCAGGCGCAATTATTTCTTTAACAATCATAATTTTATTACTTACATACTTTATTATAATGACGGTGAGTTATTTTAATATTGTATGGTTTTCCGTGGTTAGCTTTATAAATATTTATTTTACATTTTTCAGCTTAATTTATTCTGTAATGCTACTTGGAACGTGTATCAGATTATTATTAGTTAAATATGCTATAGAGAAAAAACTTGGAGAAGAAAATAAAGAATGATTTACATTTCTTTATTTTTAATTAATTTTAGGTTTTATTTTTCCAAACAAACGATAAAGACATATACATTGTAAAAGGGATAATTGTAATGGAGGACTTTACTTTAAGACGTTAACCTATCATAGGGAAATGACGGACAAAAATTTGGATTAGTCCTGGACCGTATAATGTAGGGGGACTAAAAATTATTCTTTGGTTTTTCAAATACAGATATCAATATTTTCGTCTTATTGACTATTAAAGCATAACCTTTCATTTTGAAGGTTTATGCTTTATTTCATTTCTAAATATATTGTAAATGTTTAATAACTGTAGGTATTAGAGGCGTTAGTAAGAATGGGATCCATATATAGATACAACTATTTAGGAATTGTCCACATTTACTAAGCCAATACAAATGATATAGTATTTATATAAAATATGTTTTATATTTTCGTAGGATTGACGAGCTGATGATCGCAAAGAATAGACAGATCACAGATTTCTACAGAAATATTGGAGGGGCAAAATGAATAAAAAACAATTAGCAGCAAAAATTTGGGAATCGGCTAACAATTTACGAGGTAAAATGGAAGCGAACGAATATAAAGACTATATTCTTGGATTCATTTTCTATAAGTTTCTTTCAGATAATGAGATAGCATTTCTTAAAAGAGAACATTACACAGAAGAGGATATAAAAAATCTTACTGAAGATGATAAAGAACAAGTTTCATATATACAAGAAAACCTTGGGTATTTCATTTCTTATGAAAACATGTTTCAATATTGGATTGAATTAGGTGCAGATTTTACAGTTGATAATGTCATTACTGGTTTATCATCATTTAACAAAAATATTGGAAATACTCACAAGAAAGTATTTAAGAATATTCTTAAAACTCTGGATCAAGGAATTACAAACTTGGGTGAAAATGCACAGTCACGTACAAAGGCTATTAGACAATTGATTAGAATAATAAAAGATATCCCTACTGATAATAAATCCTATGATGTATTAGGGTTTGTATACGAATATTTAATTAGTCAGTTTGCATCCAATGCGGGAAAAAAAGCCGGCGAATTTTATACACCGCATGAAGTATCGTTAGTGATGGCAGAGTTAATAGCTCATCATACTAAAATGTTAAGAAAGGATCATATTGATATTTATGATCCAACAAGTGGTTCAGGATCACTCCTTATAAATATAGGTTCATCAGTTGCAAAGCAGATAAAGAATACAAATGCAATTAAATATTATGCTCAGGAACTAAAGGAAAATACTTATAACTTAACACGTATGAACCTGATTATGCGAGGAATAATTCCAGATAATATTATTGCCAGAAATGGAGATACACTCGAAGAAGATTGGCCATACTTTGATGAAAATGAGAATGGGGTCATTGAAGGAACTTATACTACTTTACGTATAGATGCTGTTGTAGCAAATCCTCCATATTCTCAAAGATGGGATGTTGAAGGAAAAGCAAATGATCCACGTTTTAGTGAATATGGTTTAGCTCCAAAGACAAAAGCAGATTATGCTTTCTTACTTCATAATCTATATCATTTAAACCAAGACGGGATAATGACTATTGTTTTACCACATGGAGTGTTGTTTAGGGGTAATGAAGAAGAGAATATTCGTAGGAAATTAATAGAAAATGGGCATATAGATACAATAATTGGGCTTCCAGCAGATATTTTCTATGGAACATCAATTCCTACTATTATTATGATTTTGAAAAAGAATAGAGAGAATAATGATATTTTGTTTGTTGATGCTTCAAAGGGTTTTGAAAAACAAAAAAATCAAAACGTTTTGAGACAAAGAGATATCAAGAAAATCGTTGATACAGTCATAAATAGAACTGAAATAAAAGGATATTCTTATAAAGCTAACTACGAGGAAATTAAGAGAAATGAATACAATTTGAATATCAGGAGATACATAGAATTTAATGAGACCGAAACTATGGATTTATATGCTTCAATTTATGGAGGAATACCCAAAAAAGAACTAAATGTTTCTGATTTAGGTGAACTGTGGGAGACTTTCCCATCCTTGTTTAATACTTTATTTGAAGATAATGGTTCAGATTATGTGAATCTTAGAAGTAATGACTTGAAGTTATTAATAAATGAGAACCATGAAGTTATTAAGCATAAAACACAATTTTCGAATGATTTTGTCGACTATCATGATTATCTACGTAATATATTGATAGACGATATTAGTGCTATTGACTCTTTAAATATACTTGATGAGATTTCAACAAATCTTTTTGAACGTTTAGAAAAGTATAATTTAATAGATAAGTACTATGCATACCAATTTTTGGCTAATTCTTTCGAAACAATATTGGAAGACGTTGAAATGATACAAAGTGAAGGTATTCAGACAATAAAAAGAGTAGATCCGAATTATGTTGAAAAAGTTCGGAAAGGGAAAAAGGTCATTATTCAAGATGGCTGGAAAGGGCACATTTTGCCATTTGAATTAGTTCAAAATGAATTATTAAAAATTGAATTAACGAGGTTAAGCGAAAAAAAACAAGAGCTTACAATTATTGAAGAACATTTAAATGAGATAAAAGAGACATTGTCTGAAGAAGACAATGAATATGATGTATTAAATAGTGATAACTCAAAGTTTGTGAAAAGTGAAGTGAACAAGAAGCTTTCAGAACTTCAAACAGATATTGATCTGCCTCAAAAGAATATTCTTGATGAGTACTTACTGCTTAGTAAAATCGAAAAAGAGCATTTTGTTAAAAGTCATCCTGAAATTGATTGGGGGAAAATGGTTAGAGGTAAAAATGGTTATACAAAAACGGAAATCAATAAGTATTTAAAAATGTTGTTATCTGAATATCGCTTTCCTGAAAATACATTTGCGTCAAAACTTGCAGAAGTTTCAATATTGCTTGATAAGCTAACAATTTTATCTAATGAAATAAAGTTCGAAGAAAATGAACTTCATAAACTTACAAAAGAAACGATAGAATCGCTAACTGATAATGAAGCGTTGCGTTTACTAGATATTAAATGGAACATGCCAATTTTATTAAATATTAAACAACTACTTTTTAATGCGATTAATGATTTGATAAAAAAAATTAACATGTTAAATAATAAATACTCAGACACGCTGGTTACTATTGAAAAAGAAATAAAGTCATCTAACAATAAAATGGTAGAGCTATTGAATGGATTTAAAGGAAGTGACTCAGCATTAAAAGCTCTTGATGAATTGAAGGGGGTACTTGACTAATGTTAGAAAAGAATAAACCTTCATTGAGGTATAAAGAGTTTACTGATCCCTGGGAACAGAAGAAGTTGGGAGAAATTTCTGAAAAAGTAACTGAGAAGAATAAAAACAATTTATACTATGAAACACTAACAAATTCAGCAGAGTTTGGAATAATCAATCAACGAGAATTTTTTGATAAAGATATTTCAAATGAAAAGAGTTTACATGGTTATTATGTAGTACGTCCAGATGATTTTGTTTATAATCCAAGGATTTCTAATCTGGCTCCAGTTGGTCCAATAAATAGAAATAATTTGGGAAGAACAGGTGTAATGTCACCTCTATATTATGTATTTCGGACACATGGTATTGATAAAATATTTTTAGAAAAATACTTTTCATCAAATAAATGGCATAAATTTATGTGGTTGAATGGAGATTCCGGCGCACGCTCTGATAGGTTTTCTATTAAAGATTCTGTCTTTAGAGAAATGCCTATCCCACTTCCTCAAGAAGAAGAACAAATCAAAATTGGTAACTTCCTTAAACAGCTCGATGATATTATCGCAGTTAGTCATCGTAAATATTTAAAGTTGAAACAAATAAAAAAAGCACTACTTATTGATATGTTTCCAAGTGATGGAAGTGATAAACCTAATCTACGATTAAATGGTTTTGAGGACACTTGGAAGATGTGTCAATTGGGGGAATGCTTTAGCGAAAGAAATGAAAGAACATCAGAGGGAGAACTTCTATCAGTAACAATTGATTCGGGTGTTGTTAAAGCAAGTAGTTTAGAACGGAGGGATAGTTCGAGCGAAGATAAATCAAATTATAAAAAAGTTAATGTTGGAGATATAGCATACAATTCAATGAGAATGTGGCAAGGAGCAAGTGGCGTATCAAACTATTCGGGTATTGTTAGTCCTGCCTATACTGTCATTACTCCTAATACAGATATATCTTCTTTGTTTTTTTCCTATCAATTTAAGTTAACAAAAATGATTCAAACTTTTGAGTTTCATTCGCAAGGGTTGACTTCAGATACTTGGAATCTCAAATATCCTACCTTGAAAAATATTGAAGTACTTGTTCCAAGCTATGAAGAGCAAATAAAAATAGGTTCTTTTTTCAAACAGCTTGATGACACTATTTCGCTCCAATATCGTAAATATGAAAAAATAACCAGGATAAAAAAAGCACTAATACAAGACATATTTGTCTGAGTATAGGGGTGGGGTAAAATGGTATTTACAAAAGAAATTGATTTTGAGAATGCTATTGTCGAGTTGTTAAAAAATAAGGGTTGGGATGGTGGTGTTATTGAAAATCCTAGTGAGGCCACTCTAATACAAAACTTGGCAAATATTTTATATAGAAATAATAAAAGTGAAGATCGTCTAAATAAGGTTCCTTTGTCCGACGGGGAAATAGCCCAGGTTGTTGAGCAGATTAGTAATATTTACTCACCAAACCAGGCAAATAAGTGGATAAACGGTGGTTCTATTCAAATTAAAAGAGACATAGATTCTAAGGATATTTTACATCAAGGCAAAGTTGTAAGTCTGAAGCTGTATGACAAAAGAGAAATAGCTGCAGGAAAAAGCCATTATCAAATAGTTCGTCAATCAAAATATTCAAAGAAAATTAATGTCTCAAAAGATAGACGTGCAGATTTATGGTTATTAATAAATGGATTACCAGTGATAAATATTGAATTAAAACGTTCAGGAGAATCAGTTTATAAAGCAACAGAACAAATTAAAAAGTATTATTATGAAGGTGTTTTTTCTGGAATCTTCAATCTGGTACAGATCTTTGTCGCAATGACACCTGAGGAAACTCTTTATTTCGCTAATCCGGGAAGTGTAGATGCCTTTGATGAAAAATACTTCTTTCATTGGGGAGATTTTAAAAACAACCCAGTAAATAATTGGAAAGATATAACTGAAATGTTGCTTTCAATACCTATGGCTCATAGTATGGTAGGTTATTATACCATTGCAGACGATAGTGACGGTAAGTTGAAAATAATGAGAAGTTACCAATACTATGCTGCCAGCACTATTTTTAATCAAATCAAAAAAACTGATTGGTCAGAACCAGAAAAATTAGGTGGTTTTATTTGGCATACTACGGGGTCAGGTAAAACACTTACCAGTTTTAAAGCTGCTCAACTAATTGCAGATTGGGGAAATGCAGATAAGGTAATCTTTTTAATCGACCGAATTGATATTGGTACTCAGTCGTTCGAAAATTTTAAAGGATTTGCGGATGATGAAAATGATGTACAAGACACTCAATCAACATTTGAACTTAAGAAAAAAATGCTTGATACTGATTCTAGTTCTACTTTAATTGTTACCTCACTGCAAAAAATGAGTAGAATTAGTAAGGACGATAAGAATATTGCAGACATGGACAAAATTACTAATAAACGTATAGTTTTTATTGTAGACGAAGCCCACCGTTCAACATTTGGAGAAATGCTTGTTGACATAAAAAAAAGATTCACTCGATCTGTCTTTTTTGGTTTTACTGGAACGCCAATAATGGTAGAAAATGAGAAAAACGGAAATACAACCTCGGATATATTTGGTTCTGAATTGCATCGCTACTCTTTAGCCGATGGCATTCGTGATAAAAATGTCTTAGGATTTCAAATTGATCAAGTCCCAACCTTTTCAGACGATGATATTCGTTTAGCTGTTTCGTTGGAAAAAGCAGGTGCTAAAGATATATCTGAAGTTTATGACGATGTAATGAAAAAGAAAGTCTTTAATTATTATATGAATCCTGTTGAAGTGAAGATGGCGGGAGAGATTGTAAATGGAAGATATAAAAAAGGTATAGAAGATTATTTAAGTTCATCACAATTCCGGGAAAAAGAAGAACATTTTGATGTGGTGCTTGCTGACATTGCTAAACAATTTGAATTACTATCCATGGGAGGTAAATATCATGCAATTTTAGCGACTTCTTCAATAACAACTGCAATAAAATATTACAAAAAAGCAAAAGAAAAATATCCATATATTAAATGGGCAGCTGTTTTTGATTCTGATGATTCAAATAGTCCTACATCTCTATCAAAGATTAAAGGTCTCTATGAGATTATAGAAGATTATAATGAACGATATGATCAATTGTTTACAACTGAAGATAAGTCATTTAAGCAGTATAAAAGGGATATAGCTAATAGATTAGCACATAAGAAGCCTTATCAAAACATAAAACCTGAACAACAAATAGACGTTATAATTGTCGTTCGACAACTTTTAACGGGATTCGACTCTAAATGGATTAATACTATTTATCTTGATAAAACGCTTGAGTATGCAGATATTATTCAAACCTTTTCTCGGACTAATCGTTTACAAGGAACTGACAAGCCATTTGGAAATATTCGTTATTATCAACGAATACATACGATGAAAAATAAAATTGACAAGGCAATTGAAATGTATTCGGGTAATCGTCCTGATTTACTTTATGTACCAAAACTTGGTTTAAATGTGGAAAACATGAATATGAAATATAAGGAAATAGAATTACTATTTCGCGCTAATAGTATTATTAATTTCGAAAGACTTCCTTCTGATGAATCAAGTATTAATCAATTTGCAAAACTTTTTAACGAACTTAATGATATCCATACTGCAGCCATACTACAAGGCTTTATATGGGAAAAAAAAG
>NZ_JBHSEC010000020.1:0-118459 GCF_042651785.1 Chungangia koreensis | reverse complement strand
GGGGGGGGGGAGTAGTTTTGAAAGACCCCCGTTAGAAGTGCCTTACCATCCAATAACTTTAAATAAAACTATCGTCGATAGCACTTTCTTTAACAAACTATTTACGCGATTTGTAGAATTAGCTCAAAGCGATTCATCAAAGGGTAAAATTGAAGAAGCATTAAACGGACTACATTCTAAGTTTTCATCATTAACTCGTGAACAACAGGATTATGCAGAAATCATAATTCAGGAAATCCAAAATGGAAAACGATCTGTTGATGAAGGAACGGATTTTCTACAGATGATAAATGAATATCAATTTCACCATGAAATTAAGATATTAAAAGAATTTGCTGGGAATTTTGGTCTTGATGTAGAAAAACTTAAACAAATTAAGAATAATGTTACAAGTGAGAAAAACTTAAATCAATATGGACAGTTTAATAATTTGAAAAATTCGGTCGATCTTGAAAAAGCAAAGGAATTTATTGAAAGAGAAAACGGACAAAAATTACCACGGTATAAAATTAACCAAGAGATTGATAAAAGATTGCGTAATTTTATTCTTGATAAATAAGTGAAGTGGAATTCAACAATTAAAATAAACCTGACGCCATAATTTAGATTATGGCGTCAGATTTTGTTAATCAACTAAGATTATAGAAATTAAATGCAGAAATTTAACATTCCTTTTAAGTAACTAATTTGTTCAGTGAAGAAATGTAGGAGTTTCCTTATCATAAAGTGATTGTGTGTACTATTAAAGGTAAGGAAACTCCTAAAACAATTATAATCTATTGTATTATAATTTACCATTTAAGCTATTAAATAAGTAAGCTATGCATATGTCTAAATATTCATATATTTAGTTAAGATGATAGTTATCTTCTATCTCCCTCTGCTCCATCGGCTGCTTCATCGACTTCCTAAATGTACAACAACTCATGGCCAATCCGCCGATTACCAGGCTTTGAGAGAGAAGGCTTCCGGCTTCGGTTTGTTTGAGTAACAATAGAAGCATGGCACTGATTGTTGGGATGCATTCTTTGGAAGCTACTTGGCATTGCTGATTTGGATTAAAGATTTTTCGTATTCTTTAAGTGAAACTGTGAATTCAAATATTTTTAGTTCAGAAATGATTACAATCTTTTGTGCAGTGATTGGCGTTATTCTCGTTATTCCGGTTACTTCCTGGATTATTGTCTATTTTTAGTGAAAAGCAAAACTAACAACTCTGAATAATGAAAAATCCAGACTAAAGCATTCAGCTTCAGTCTGGGTTTTAGATTATGCCACCGTAGCTTTCTGTTGTTCCCTTTGTTCCATCCGCTGCTTATTCGATTTATTAAAATACAACAACTCATAAATACAAGGAATCACAATCAGTGTCAGCAAGGTCGCCATGGCCAATCCGCCGATTACGACGATTGCCAGGCTTTGTGAAACTAAGCTGCCGGCTTCTGCTTGTTTGAGTAACAATGGAAGCATGGCACTGATCGTTGCGATGGCGGTCATGAAGATCGGGCGCATTCGTGTAGCTGTTGCTTCAACAAGGGCATCGCGGATGATCATGGATTGTTCATTTTGTTTGACTCGATCCAATAATACAATTGCGTTCGTAACGACAATTCCGATGAGCATCAATGCGCCTAATAGGGCGGTGATGTCGACTGGAATCCGGCTGACGAGGATACCTAAGATGGCGCCGATTGCTGCTAATGGAAGTGAGCACAGAATGGCGATTGGTGCTTTGATTGATTTGAATGTGATGACCATGATCAGGAAGACGATTCCGATGGACACTAACATGATCAGGAATAGGTCTCCAAAGTCCTCGGCTTGCTGGGCACTTGATCCGCCGATTAGCACTTCTGTATTGTCCGGAATGTCCAAGCCTTTCTTACCGTCCTGATCACCGAAGATGACGGTGTTGATTTCAGCTGAAATCTCGGACAGTTTGGTCGGGTCTACGTCTGCCGTAACACGCAGGTAGGCGTCTCCGTCCTTATGGAGCTGAGTCGTTGAGCGTTCTTCTGTCTCCAACTTGGCAACGGAAGACACAGGTGCCATGCCGCTTTCCGTCATGATTTGAATGTCTTTCAGGTCATCTGGTGAATCGGTTTTCAATACTGGTTCCAGCATGACGGTTTTTTGATTGCCTTCCAAGTTGATTGTTCCAATCGGCATCCGGTTCAGCATCATGCCGACTTGTTGTGCAATTTGTTCGGTGTTTGCTTTAGCTGGATCGACAACGAGAGAGTAGACTGTCTTTTTCTCTTCTAAATTCGTTGTGACCTCTTCGACACCCTTAATGGACTCGATTTCATCTTTGACGAGTGTTGCTGTTTCTTCAAGGTCCTCCATGTTTTCCCCTACGATATCGATCGTGATGGAAGTACTTCCTCCACCCATCATGAATGAAGCGGTTGCCACATCAAATGTTGCTCCTGGGAATTCTGATTTTTGTTTTTCAATTTCCTTCATGACTTTATCGGTATCTTTTTTATCTTTCAGTAGGACGTTGAATGATGCTTCGGTAGGGGAACCGACCCATCCGAATTGTGCAGCCATGGCTGGAGAACCGACTTGTGCCAAGAGATAGTTCACTTCATCCATTCCACGAATCGTTTCTTCAAGTTCAAGAGCGTGTTTCTCTACATCTTCAAACGGTGTGTTATTCGGATAGCTCAGTGTTGCCATGACATAGTCAGCCGATGAACTGTCTACTGCACCTTTCGGAATGAAGAAATACGTAACGATCGAACCAACAAGTAAGAAAATCGAAAGTGCGAACACGATCCATTTATGGTTCAGCGACCATGTCACCATTTTCGGGAATTTTGTAGCTGGTTTATGGACAGGCAGCTTGGCATTCTTCAATAGTCCGGCACTCATAAGTGGAACAACTGTTAATGCAACGACTAAAGAAGAAAGCAATGAATACGTGACGGTCAATGCAAATGGCAATAAGAATTCCTGAAGTCCGCCGTTCAATAAGCTCATCGGCAGGAATACGGCGACTGTCGTTAAAGTGGAAGCGGTAATGGCCGTTCCGACTTGTTTCGTTGCGTCGATGATCATTCCGACGGAGAACGGTTCCTTCTGCATCTTGCGGAAGATGTTCTCGATGACGACAATGCTGTCATCCACTAAACGGCCGACTGCAACTGCGACACCGCCGAGAGTCAGGATGTTCAAGGTCACGCCCGATAAGTCCAATAAGAACAATGTAAAGCAAAGGGATAAAGGGATCGACACGATCGTGATGAGCGTCGAGCGGATATTACGTAAAAAGAGCATGATGACAATCGTTGCGAATAATGCGCCGAGCAACACTTCTTTTACCATCGTGTGAACGGAATTTTCCACTAAGTCGGCAGAAGACACATAATTGACGGCTTCTAACTGCGTATATTTTTCGTTTATTTCCTTCGTTACTTTTTCTACTTCTTTACCGATTGCAACTCCATTGGATTTACTGTCTTTTGTGATGCTGATGTCGATTGCTTCTTTGCCGTTAAAGCGATTAATGAAATCAGAATCGTTCACTTCTCGGATTGTTGCGAGTTCACTTAAAGTTACATCTGGTGCTACTGGCAGCGATTTGAGCTTTTCCAGACTGTTCAAGTCACCGACGACTTTGATGTTGCTCGTTTCCCCGTCAATCGTGCTTTGACCAACGGCTGCAGCGATGTTCTGACCGTTCAAGATTCCCATGATGGAATGAAGAGGGACCTGATATTCCGCCAATTTGTCTTCATCTAATTGAATCGAAATTACCGAATCTTCGGCTCCATAAAAGTCTACACTTGCGACTCCTTTAATCCCTTGGTAGAGGGGGATGAGCTCCTCTTTGGCAAGCTTGATATGCTCTTCCGTCAAGCCATCCTCAAATGTGACGGCAACGTTGGCAATCGGAATCATTGATGTGTTTAGCTGTGAAATGATCGGTTTGGAAACCGACGCTGGTAACTGAACGGATGCAAGTATTTCCTGTACATCCTGTTTTGCCTGTTTCATATCCGAACCGCCAGGGTAGACGAGATCCACTTTCGAATATCCATCTCCGGTTCGTGAGTAGATACCGGTTTTTCCGTTGACTTTGGCCAGTGCCCGTTCAATCGGGTCTGTCACTTCCGATTCCATCGTTTTGGAATCCATTCCTTGCCCCATTGAAATAATGGTCACTTGCGGATTATCGGCCTCCGGCAAAAATTCCATTGGCAGCCTGAAGTAACTGACTACACCGATCACCAGAACCAAAATGGTTAGTACACTGACGGCAGCCTTATTACCCATGGCCCATTTAGTGAATTTAGACATTCATAATTCCTCCTGAAAGTTAATGGCAAATGAGGATTGTTCTAAGCTGTAACTTTATTGTAGAAAACGAAATGCTCGCAAACATTGAGCCGGAGGATTAACTTTTCCTAAGTCTTTAGTCTTAGCTGGTGATGGGTCAGAAGTGGGGAGGTTGAGTAATATGTGCAACTATAGTGGTCGCAGCAAGGTGCTTATTTAGCGGATAAGATCTTAATAAGGAAAATTTCCCTTCTTAATGAACGAATACAAAAAGAGCGTGTTTCGAATCCGGCGAATGGATTTGAAACACGCTTTTATGTATATTTTTCAATTATTGACAAGGTACATGATTCTGTACTTAAAGGGCAAGTTTCACATTAGTTAGTGCTTGCTGCAGACTTCCTCTTGTTATTTGATCGCTGAAATCCAAACCGAGACTGACGGCAGTTTGGGCAATTTCAGGTCTAACCCCGGTGATGATTGTTTGAACTCCGAGCAGCTTTAGAGCAGAGGACAGATTGAAAATTTGCTGTGCGACCATGGTGTCAACAATGGCTACCCCTGACAAATCGAGAATCAAATTGGTTACCTTTAATTTCCCAACTTCTCTCATCGTATTCTCCATCAATAATGAAGCACGTTCAGTATCTATATTTCCGACTAAAGGCAGGACGGCGATTTCCTTGGAAAGGGGAACAACCGGCACTGATAATTCAATGAACAATTTTTTAGCATTCTCGAGATTGGCTGTGTAATACTGAACAAACGTTAAACTGAAACAGTAAACTGCATGGTCGAGCATCGGGTCAACAATCCTACATGTTGCGAACAAAGTCCTTACAGACATATCATGTTCTAAAACTACTTCTTCTATCACTTTTCTAATATATGTACGATATAGAATTGTATCTTTTAAAGCTTCATCTAAGGACACACCCAGTTTAAACACATAATCAGAAGCTTCCTTCGCCCAATTTTCAATTTGTTCAGTTGCAACTTCCTCTTGAACATTTTGGATAAGGAATTCTCCAAAAAGACCAATGAAATTTGCTCTGATCTCGGTGATTTTTTCTTCAATTGAAGACGGGATTGTTTGTCTTTGTTCTATTGAAATTTCTGATAGTCTTGTTTCATGTATTTCCTTGGCTAACTTAAATTTTTTCTCTAACAATGTTTCTCCGATTAACTTCAACTCGTTTTCCATGCTCATCCCCTCCAGAGTTTATATTTATTTAACTTCCCATTATATAGTAAAGCATTCGAATATATACAAGCAAACAAATATGTTTAGCTTCAATCATTATAAATGGTAGAAAGATAAAAAGTATAATCGAGTTACATGGTTAATTCGGGGAAGGGATTTTTGTTCTTTTTGTTGAAGTAATTGTTCTATAGGTAAAAATAACAGTTGGTTGGGTGGATCAAGGAATGAATAAATCAATAGCAATACTCTTTTTAGCTTTGCTAATATTTGCTTTAAATGCTTGTTATAGTAGTAGTACGATCTCGTTGGTTAAAAATGAACGAAATTTTGTATTAAGGCAAGGGGTTATTATATGAACAAAATTAAATACATATCTATTCCGCGTAATTCAAGAATTATTGTAATATCAGATATCCATGGTGAATTAGAGCTCTTTAAAAGGCTATTAGATAAAGTCAACTACAACGACAAGGAGGATTACTTAATTATAAATGGAGACCTTTGTGAGAAGGGGAGGAACAGTAAAGGCGTTGTTGAATATATATTGAAGCTAACATCTAATAATAGTAAGGTTCATGTTACAGAAGGAAATTGTGACACGTTAGTTGAAGATTTAATAGAAGAAAACCCGAAATTAATAAATTATTTAGTTGCGAGAAAGAACTCATTATTAAATGAATGGCTTATTGAGTTGGATTTTAATATAACTGATAAAACTACAGTTCAATCGATTAAAGAAGTATTAATACATAATTATTCTAAAGAAATAAAATGGCTATCAGAGCTTCCAACAGCTATTGAAACAGAAGACTATATTTTTGTCCATGCCGGGTTGGATAGTATTGAAAATTGGAAAGAAACTGATCGTCTTAAAGCGATTAGCCTTTCTGCTTTTTTAGAAAAAACTCATAGTGCTAATAAGTATGTAATAGTCGGTCATTGGCCAGTTGTAAACTATTCAGAAGAAATATTTTCACACAATCCGATCATAAATCCTACTAAAAGAATTATTGCAATCGACGGTGGAAACGTCATTAAACAAACAGGGCAATTAAATGCATTTATCATAAACAGGGGTTCAGTTGAAGATACATTCAATCATCTATATATTGATCAGTTTCCAGAGGTGAAGGTTACTAAAGATTTTGAAGCAGATTCAAAAATGATCGGTTCTGTGAGTTACCCAAAATTTGAAATACAACCAGTTGAAAAAGGAACTGATTTTACCTTAAGTAAACAATTGAATACGAACCAATTACTATATGTGAAAAATGAATATATCCAAAGAAATGATAGTGGAGCTTATTTTGTTAAAACAGATTTATCTTGTTCTCAGATAAATTTAAACACAGGAGAAATAGTTTCAGTAATTGACGATGCCTGTAGTGGATATAGTTTAGTTAAAAAAGATGGTGTCGTAGGTTGGGTACCAAAAGAAAGTTTAGCGGATTTTTAAAAGAGGATTTCTTTAACAATAGGGGGCGTTAATTCTTTTAAAAAGGATTAACGTCTTTTTTGTTGAATATCTTAACTAATAAACGCAGCATTCCTACCCTGAAAATTCACGATCTAAAAAGCTATAAATAAAAAGGAGAAGATTTTATGAATCAATATAGCCATATTCCACAAGGCTATGTTTGTCCATTTTGTCTATTAGTATCTGGAGTTGAGGACGAAGAAAATAAACTGATCCAGTCTAAACAGAAAGATATTATATATAAAGATGACTATGTAACAGCACTAATTGCATCACTATGGTGGCCAAATAATAAGGGCCATGTAATTATCATTCCTACCAAACACTATGAAAACATATTTGACTTGCCTATTGAAGTTGCAACTCGTATTCATGAGTTGGCTAAGACGGTTTCGTTCGCCTTAAAAGAGTGTTACAAATGCGATGGGATTTCCACTCGTCAACACAATGAACCGGGTGGAAGTCAAGATGTCTGGCATTATCACTTACACGTGTATCCCCGTTACTACAATGATAATCTATATCAAACGAAAGGCAGTTTAAGTTCCCCAGATGAAAGGGTGAACTATGCTGAAATGCTAAAATTGTGGTTGGAGAAAAATAAGATTTAAACGGAGTCCAAAATGCAATTTAGCGGATGGTATAAGGGGGAAGGTATAGATTAACTACCGAAAATAGTTTCTCTAATTCTTATTTTTAGGTCAATTATTCTTTTGTTCCTACCATCAATTGTAAATCCCGTTTCACCTAAAGGGGTGTTGATCCAAGAAGGGATGGATGCCCTGTTTGTTAAATACTTTAGCTAAAGGACAGGTAAGTTGAAAAAGTATGTACAGACTTACAATGGGAGAATGGAGAATGAAATGATAGAAAAAAACTTCAAAGAACAAACTGAGAACCAATTACAAGTATTGTCTGAAGTTAGTACAATTTCTAAAAAAATTGGAATTGAGTTTTGGTTACGTGGCGGGTGGGCAATCGATTTTTTGCTCGGAAAGATTACTCGTCCACACGATGATATTGATTTAGTTACATGGATAACAAATCGGGAACGTTTAGAAATTGAACTTGAAAAGGCTGGATATGTGAAGGCATTCGTTAAAGAGGAATTTCGTGATTGGCAGTCTGATTTTTGCAAAGAAAATGTAGAAATTACACTATCCTATATAACACGAACAGTGGATGGAAACCTTATTATGCATGGATTACCTGAATGGATCTGGAGACCCGATTCTTTACATCCTCAAACTTTTGTTTTGAACCAAATAGCTGCTCAGGTATTAAACCCTAAACAACTTTTGGAAGAAAAAGAAGTCTATGAGCAGATTGGTCGAATACCACGACAAAAAGACTCAGAAAGCAAAAAGATACTACAACAAATAATTGATGAGACAATGCGTGAAACAGAGGCGTAGAGTCATTAAAGGATTAAGTCCCTTTTGTTGAATAAGCAATTTTTAATTGGCAAATAGAATATTTATATTTAACAGTAATGTTTCTTTGTTCATTTAATATCAACAACTGGGAACGATGGGTTTTATAGAAAACTTGGATTTAAAAAACGATTCCGCTAATTTAGTGGAATCGTTTTTCTTGTTAATGAACCGTCCGGTAAATTTCCGAAGCGAAAACTTCGTACCCTTTTTCAGTCAGATGAATTCCATCGTCACTGATCAGTTCTTTTAAATCGCCTGCACGTTTAATCGCAGTCCGGACGTCAATAATCAGGACATCCAGTTCTTGGGCAACTTGCTTTAGTGCACGGTTATATTGGCTATGCCAATGTTCAATTCCGCCGACTTTACAGATCCAATCACTTACATTAGAACTGAAACTTTGAACAATCCGATTATAATAACGAACGGGATCTAATGGGGGTAAGCTCGAAAGAATTGGTGTGATACCTTCATCCTGGATTTTGCTTATCATGGTAGTCATATTTTCTCTGTACTGTTCCAAAGGAACGGTCGCTTCATACTCATCCTGTTCACGCTTGGCCACTTCCACCCATGGAAAATCACAATCATTTCCACCAACCCCGATGATGACGTAGTGAGGCTTCTCTGCGAAGACATCGCGTTCCAAGCGGTCCATCATTAAACAGGAATTGTCGTTAAACACGCCTTTATTGACAATTTCCACTTCGTTAGACTGTTCATTGAATAAATTTTGTAAAACATTTGGGTAATTATTCTTCAATATCTTTAGTCGGCCATTAATGAACGATACACCACGTGTCAAACTGTCTCCAAAGCATAAAATTTTCATTGTTTACCTCGAATTAATTAGTATTTTACAATACCATTTTAGCAACAATGTAAAAAATATCATAATGGTAACCATCGTTTGGCTCGCATTCTTTGTTCAGTGGAATGAGTGAAGCATTAGAGATAGTAAAACAATCTAAATCTTAATTTAATCCGAACGGATAAACGTACTTTGCAATAAATAGCATACACAGTTTTTGATAAAAAAGGACAAAAATAAAATCTGTATCTTTGATATAGTTACAACAAAGAGGAGTTCTTACAGAATATCGATAGAGTATTGTTAAAAAGGTGGTGAATAATGAATTACTTAGTCAGTGTACAAGCGGCAATAGATTTTATAGAGGAAAATATCGAAGAGAAAATAGAGTTAGAAGAAGTCGCAAAAAAAGCTTCCATGTCACTCCCGCATTTGTACCGAATGTTTTATTCTCTTACTGGGTATCCAGTAAAAGACTATATGCGTAAAAGAAAAATCAGCATTGCTTCAGACCACCTAAAATACTCAAAACGATCAATCTTGGACATTGCCATTATTGTTGGTTTTGAATCACAGGCTTCTTTTACAAAGTCATTTAAGAAAATAGTTGGAATTACTCCGAAAGTATATAAAGAATCTGATATGTTCTTTAGTTTCGATCGGATTGATCTATACGAAAAAATAAATTACTTAGAGGGAAGGGATCTGTTCGATAAATATCCAGATATTAAAGTAATTCAACTTAAAGAAATGACTGTACTCAGTTATATACATAAATTAGACCATTTAGATGGAATTGAAAAGGATGCACTTGTGGTAGTTCAAAAGATAGTTCAGAAATCTGATTTAGATCAGAAAAAAATGAAGATTTTTGGACGAAATATAGAAATCGATGAAGTTTTGGATGAGAAATCAAATCTATATGCATATGAAATACTAATTTCATATGAAGATCCTATCACTAACCAAATAGCAGAAATGCAAATTAAAACTATCCAGGGTGGAATGTATGCAGTCGGTGTCACACCATCAACTAACGATTACGCTATATTATCATTATGGAACCAAATGTATTCTGAGTGGTTACCTAAAAGTTCGTTTACAGAAGGCTCACATACCTATTTGGAAGAGTACATTACCTTTAATGAGAAACTTGTTCGAATGAAACTATATTTGCCTATTAAACGCCAGTCAAAACCTGAAATGATTAAAGTAGAGGAAACAGAATCTTTTTACGTGACATATAGTAGGTTTTACGGATCCGAATGCCAGAAGAAGGCTGATGAAACTTTATCTGAATGGTTGCAGCTAAATCCATCAACAGACTATTCTAGTTGCTTGCTTTACTTCTCATACAACTATGATGCTGAAAATGAAATGGAGCATTGGTGTGAATATGGTATTACCAATTATTTTAGCTATGAAGATATAACCACTCAAAATGTTCATCAAAAGAAATTGGACGGTGGGTTATTCGCAGTAATAGAAACAAAATCATACGGAACACTTACTGGTATTTTAGAAATCATTCACCGCTGGATCGTAAGTGGAGAAAAATATATATTAGATGAATCTAGACAATGGTTTGCTCAATATCAATCCTCTTTTATAAGTTCGTCTGATATTAACGTGTGTGTGCGAATCTATTTACCGATTATAGAAAAGGAGCAAACTGTATGGGTGACAGAGCTGTAAGAAACATTTTTCCTTTAGAAGATTATCTTCCTCAACGAACTCCACAATCATTACAAGTTCTATTAGGCCAACGAGGGAAGCATCAAAAAAGCGGAAAATTAGAAGTGAATACAGTTACTATTGAACCGATTCACATGATAGCTTTAAAAGTTAAAGGTCGCATGGAAAACTTTGAGGCGGGGCAGGAAGTCAGAAAAGGATGGAAAAAACTAAAGGATATCATTTCTTCTGATCGTTCAATAACAATGGAAGGTAATGAAGGAATTGTCTTTTATAATCAACGGAATATGCTGCAATCTGATGGAACAGTTGAGCTTTGGATCGGAGTTAAAGTAAGTGATATTGCTCATACACCTCAGGAGTGTATACGCTTGACGATACCCAAAAGAAAGTACGCTAAAATCGATTGCTGTTGTTTTAGTAGAGCAGAGATGAATCGTAGATATACTTATTTGAGTGAATGGATTAAAGAAAATGGATACCAAATTGAGAATGGTATTGATGCTTTTTCTCTTGAACCAAATCGACTTGACTCATTTAATCCTTTTGAAATACCAGCTCATGAGATTCAGGCATTTGATTTTGATATTTTATATCCAATTATATAAAGGAGAGAAAAATTTTGAGTAAATCATTCATTGAACAAGTACATTATATCAGAATCCCTGTTAGAGATTTAGAGCAGTCTGCACAATGGTACAAAGATGTGTTAGGACTACAATTATTAACTATTACTGAGGATCCATTTGCGATTTTAAAAATTAATGAAGGACCCTTTTTGATAACTTTAGTTCCTACTGAAGATGATACATTTGCACATTTTACAATTGACAATAAGCCTGCCTTTAGCATTGGCTTTACTAGTCCAGAGTTATCTAATTTTCATCAACACTTACTTGATCATCAAGTTAAGGTCGATGATATAGAAGAAGATAATGGTCATGCCTATTTCCACTTTTATGACCCAAATGGTAATAAACTTCAAGTACACTGGTAAGATAATGATAAATAAATTTCCATATTTTATAAACGGGTGCTTAAACGGAAAAAGAACGGGAACGTCCATTTCGGACGTTCCCGTATTTTTTCTGAAAAATAACAACCTAATTATAAATAATGGATAGGAAATAGTAGCTTTATGAATTTCTTATCCAAAATTACGAGTGCGTTGATCCGTGAAGGGATTAATGTCCTTTTTGTTGTACCAAATCTAAAGCGCCAAGACAGTGAAAGCAGAAAAATGAAACTTAATGGTTTATTATTCGTACTTAAAGTACAATCGAAAACTAAATTGGATGTATCTACAGCTAATGGAGGTTACAATGAAAAAACTAAAAGTAGGTTTTTTAATTGCATTTATTATGATGATGGCAAGTTGTTCAAATACAAATGAAAAATTCACATTTGAGGAAGAGTTATTAAATGCATTAGATAATTCTGGGATAAATTATTATGAGGAAATTATTCATTACGAGATTAAAGATAATTTTATTATTGGATTTTACACGGCAGATCATAGTATATTCCACACAATATATGATTTATCTTCAGGTACAATAAAAAATATTGGTCGTGGAGGTAGTGTTGATCAGAATGGTGGAATAGCAATATTCGAAAAGCATGAACATATGCCTTCTAACTTATCCTATTTTAGTAGTAATAACCCTGATGTAGAGAAAGTAGAAGTT
Source organism: Chungangia koreensis (assembly GCF_042651785.1). Taxonomy (NCBI): domain Bacteria; kingdom Bacillati; phylum Bacillota; class Bacilli; order Lactobacillales; genus Chungangia; species Chungangia koreensis. Next base: position 105,864 of record NZ_JBHSEC010000020.1, on the reverse strand, counting down.
AGAGGGGAGCTTGCTAAGAAAATAAATTATCAAGATCTATCGTTTTGGATTATTTTTAGCGACGAACCTATAGCTGAAGAAGATCTTATTGCATATGACGACCAAGGAAATCAAGTGAATCTAATACAATGAGCGATGAGTTTCAAACTGAAATTACCAATGTAATAGCATATCAAGGAAAGATTGTAGGAAGTTATTTTAAAAGTTTAACCTTTTTTAGTATGTCTTGATAAGTGCCTCGACTGCCACAGATTAGGGTGTAAAGAAAAAATGCTGGAAGAGCCCAGCATTTTTCAACCTGTATGAACTTGATCATATGGAAATTTGAATGTTTCTCTTTTTTGCTTTAAGAATAAAAAGAATAAAGTCAGTGGACCAATTCGTCCGATAAACATAACGATGCATATAATCACTTTTCCGATACTACTCAAGTCTGCTGTTATTCCTGTTGATAGTCCTACAGTTCCAAAAGAGGATACTACTTCAAAGGCCAATGGCAGCACCGCGATATCCTCTGTAAGTGTTAAAAGAAAGATAAAGAAGAAAATAATGAACATACTCACAGTTGTAATGGCAAGCGAACGAATTAGAACCTCCGTCCTGATCGACCGGCCGAATAAGTGTGGTTCTTGTATTCCTTTCACAAATGAAATGCTTGCCAGGACGATAACGATAAAAGTCGTTAATTTAATCCCAGAAGCTGTCGAAGCTGTGCCTCCACCTATAAACATCAAAATCATCGTGAAAAGTAATGAAGAATCTTCCATTTCTCCGGTAGCTATCGTATTGAAACCTGCGGTACGGGGAGTAACGCCCTGGAAATAGGAAGCCAAAACTTTATCGTATATTGAAAAGTTACCTATTGTATCTGGATTGTTATATTCCAAAATAAATAATGTAATCGTTGCTACAATGTTTAAAATAATGGTTCCGACAACCATCATCTTCGTATGCAGACTCCACTCCCTAAAGGTTTTCTTTTGAAAGATCTCCATGACAACAACAAAGCCAAGTCCACCGATTATAAACATCATCGATAAAATAATATTGACAACAGGGTCTCCTGCAAATTGAACCAGATTATCAGGAAATAAAGAAAAACCTGCATTATTAAAGGCTGATATAGCGTGAAATACACTATAATAAAATCCCTTATTCCAACCGTACTCTGGTATCCAATGAAGGGACAACAAAATAACGGCAGCTCCTTCAAATGCGAAAACAAAGATCAAAACCCAAATTACCAGCTTAACCATTCCGCCGGCTGTAGACTGGCCAAGGGACTCTTGAACATAAATTCTATTTTTTAACCCTATTTTTCTTCTCAGTAAAGCCAGAAGAGCCACAGCAAAAATCATTAAACCAAGTCCGCCGCATTGTATTAAAACCAATAGGACAATCTCTCCAAAGAGCGTCAAAGTGGAACCGGGATCAAAAACACTCAAACCCGTAACTGTCGTACCCGAAGTCGCAACAAATAATGCATCTACCCAAGAAATCGGGACTTCTGTGGCAATGGGTAGTTTTAATAGAAACGTTCCAATGATAATTAATAGTAGAAAACTGCCTGCAATAACTGTCAAAGGTGACAACTGTCGGTGTCGACTTTGTTTTGTAAACATAATTGTTCACTTCCTATTTTTATACTCCTTTTTAAAAACCAAAGTGCTTGAATGGATTAGGTCAATGCAATCCTTCAATAAGAAATATAAAAATGCCCATTAGGTTTTATATAACCCATGGACATACATGATAATTGTTAACAATTATTCCACTTCCTCTCTCTTTAACGCTTATGAGGTTAGCTGACGGATTAGGACAAAAGAGTAGCCCTTCCTACACTGTAGGATTCACCCCGTGACATCGAAAAAACGATGTTGAATGGGTCCCCCACTCCATAAAGGATTAAGCGGTATTTTTAGTATGAATTTTTTAATAAGAATCATATTACTCTCATTAGTTCTGGATGTAAATCTTTTTTTTAGCGATTCCTTCTCCTTTTAACCCTTTCGTTTTATACCAATTATGAATCCGTCGCTTAAGGGATGTCACAAACTCTTTTAGCTTTTCAAAATTACATAACTACCATAAAAAACAACCTATATTTCCAAAATTTAAAACAATTGTAATATTTGTATTTTAAATTCATAGAATTTACTTTACAATTTAATTGATACCAAAAAAGGGGGAGTGTGGGATTTGAGAAAGAAGATCGGAGTTATTTTAACTGCATCAGCTTTATCAATCAGTTTAATTTCACCAGCTGTTAGTGCAACGACAGTAGAAGGGCAACCAGTAAAAGTGGTAGCAAAGGCAGAAGCAACAAACAAGGAAGTCACCAAAGAGGATTTGCTCAAGAAGTTTCGTTCAGTTTTTCCTGGGATGTTTGACTTTGTTAAGGATTCAGATTTTCACATGAGTTCATATGATCCTTATCCGTATCCTGGTTCAGAGGAAGAGACAACAAGATATAATTTATCATTCTATAAGCGGGAGAAAGGTAAGAATATTCATGGAAGCATCGGATTTTATGGGGACAATCTAGAAATTGAAAACTTCTATTATGAACCTCCTGCTACTTCTGACGCTCTGTTTCCGGCAAAAGTTTCAAAGGATGAAGCAAAAAAGATTGCAAACGATTTTGTGAAGAAATACCTTAAAAATGCCCAGTACAAATTAGATGAAGAACAGCAAGATTACTATTATTATTCAAAGCAAATTTTGACTCAGCCGATCAGGTACAACTTTTCCTTCAAACGTATAAAGGACGGAGTTCCGATTGCTGACCAAAGTGCAAATATCACAGTCCTTGGAAGTGGAGAAATTGTAAACTATTATAGTTCGCAACTAACGAAATCTCCTACTTTTGATGATGTAAAGAAAGTAAAAGATCAAAAAGAAGTGTTGGAAAAGTTTAAAGAAAACCTTACAACAAGACTCCAATATCAAGTGAATACCAACTATGAAACTGGTAAGAGTGATGTGAAGTTGGTTTATGTGCCTGAAATTCTGAGTATGAATGCACTCACGGGTGAATGGTTCAACGGGAAAGAGTTTTTAGCAGTAAAACCAACTAAAAAGGAAGTAGTGAAAATTGTTGAAACTGCATTGCCAGTTAAGCAAAAGGAAATGACGAAAGAAGAGGCAAAGAAAGTTGCAGAAAAACTGTTACAAGTGAAATCTGACAAAATTAAGCTAAGCATCCAATCGGTGGAGGAAGTTAAAAACCAAAATGGCGAAGAAATCATCAGTGTTCAATATATGTATAACTACGCTAATGGTGGTACGGGTTCTTCCTTAGAATTTGATAAGAAAACGGGTGAGCTGATCCAATATCATAATGCACAAAATAGTTTATTGTCAGAGATCAATGAGAGAAAAGTAGAAAACCCAATTTCAAATGACCAGGCGGTTGCTCAAGCAGTTAAGTATTTAAAAGAATTTGTTCCTTCTTATCTCCATGAATATGCTATGCCGATTGAGGAAAGCAATTACGACGAATACATGGGTTCTTACTATCTAATCTTCCCTCGGATCGTTAATGGTGTCACAGTAATGGGAGATCAGATTAGTGTAGGGATTAGTCAAGACGGCTCATTAAACAATCTAAATGTTAGCAGACCAAAGATTGACGAGTGGCCAACTGTAGATAAAATAATCACTGCGGAAAAAGCGATGGAAACGTTGAAGAATGCGCTAAGTGTAGATATGAGTTATATGAAACAAAACTACAAGAAAGAAACGAAGCATTATCACTTAATGTATGCTCCACTTTTCAATGAGAAAGCCTTTAATGTGTTAGATGCTAACTCAGGTAAATGGATTAACCAATACAATATAGAAGAGACACCAGAGATTTCTCACCCAACAGCTGCTGAAGAATTGAACTATTTGATACGTGCAAAAGTATTGACTGTAATGGATCCAAAGAAATTTAACGCTGATGCGGCTGTGTCAAAAGGGGAAGCCATCAAGATCATGATGAATTCCTTAACATATATTTATGACACAGGCTATTATGGACAAATAGAGGGTATGAAGCAGTCCTTTACAAATATCGATCCTAAACACCCTTCCTATTCAGCAATTGAACGGGCAGTAGAAGCAGGGATTTTGAAAACAGATCAGACTACCTTTGATGCCAATAAACCGGTTACGAAAGAAGAACTGGCCGTATGGTATGTGAGAGCACTCGGTCTTGAGGCAGCAGCCAAACAACACCAAATCTTTAAAAATGAATTCACTGATAGCAAAAAGATTAAAAAGGAATACGCCGGTTATGTAATTTTGGCGGACACACTTGGATTGGTAAAGGCAGAGAAAAAACAATTTAATCCAACAAAACAAATCTCATATGCTGAATTAGCAGTGTCCTCGATCCGCTTAGCGCATGAAATTGCTAATAAGGAAAGAGACTTCAGATATGTGTACTAAATCTTAATATGAAATTAGGAGGGTCGTGGCCAGTAGTCACGACCCTCTATTTTTTGGACAATTATATTCATGTGAAAAATGAATGACCTTCCTCGTATTGAATATAAATGAAGGTAGTACTTATTCTTCATGACCAGCATGTTCCATATCGACATGTTCTATCATTTAACCAATTCTCATTTCTATTAAATTGAGTCTAACTGTGATAGTAGACCAAACGAATGGTTTCACTCGACATATACTTTTACTAAGAAATCGATAGGGGGTGAAAGTTTATGGGCGCAAGAGCTGGCGTTGGAGGATATGGAAACAACTTTGCTTTACTCGTTGTTCTATTTATCCTGTTAATCATTATAGGTGCTTATTATTATGGCGGCGGATATGGCGGTGGTGGTTATTATTGATCCATCGAACCATGGACAAGTGGCGTGTAACTATTTCGTAAACGAAGCCATCTAAAACTTCTCCTCTTTTTAGATAATCCATGTAGAACCTTCAAGTAAGGGCATAAAAGATAAAGACCTAAGCACTTAAGCTTAGGTCTTTATTGATGATATATGGGGTGATCTATTTAATAATAACTCAAAGTTCAAAACAAATTAGTTTCAGAAGTGTTCCCTTTAGCAGCCTGATTAATGGGTCATGCCGTCTATCTTATCAACGTACAGGGTTCCATCTTTTTGAACTTCAGCGTAGAAAACCTTAGAGACTGAGTTAATACCTTTAGACTGTAATTGCTGATCCAACCATTGTTTGTTAAGATTCAGCTTATTCAAATTCTCGTTGTTAATTTCCCCGTCTGATACAACCGCAGTTGGAATAGGGAACATATTGTTATGGCTAACTTGCTGGATATTCAAATCACTTTTTGTCAGAGGCTGTTTAGTTTCCTTTTTCATTACTGAAACACTACCGTCAGTCTCAAATATTGCATAGTCCACATCGGAAACGGAAAACACATTTTTCTTTCGTAATAATGCATTCAGAGAGTCGACGTCTAAGCGAACTTTCCTAAGTGCATCTTCTAAAAGTTCACCTTTTTGGATTAAAATAACCGGCTGTCCTACAATAATCTTCCGTGCAGCTTGGGATTTAATATCTATGATTCCAAAAACAACAGTGAAAATAGTCCATAATACTAAAGCGGTTAGTCCGTAACTAATTTTTAGACTCGGATCAATTGCCAGGGAAGCCCCTATAGTACCAATTGAAATGGCAGATACAAAATTAAAGAAAGTCATTTGAGAAATTTCTTTTCTACCCATAATTCTTGTTAGGATAAACAACGTTAAGAAAGACAAGACAAGTCTTATGGAAAGCTCGATATATGACAAAAGATTGAACTCCTTTCAAGACAGGAATACCTTTATTGTTTCAAATTCATTTGTATTTATGCGTCTATATTAATGAGCTTAGTGTATTGATTATTTTTTGAAGGAAATAGGTCATAGTTACAAGGGTCTAATGAAAATGAATAGAACAGTATCAAAAAGAAAAAGGGTGAATAAAATGAGGGGGATAACAAATTAGGAGTGAAGGCCATTAGCACTTTTGTTTCACAATCATTGGAGGAAATCCATTTTTGGTCGAGAATAATGAAGGAACATGCCTTGTTTCTCAGTTTAGGGTTTAGTAGTGACGATCAAGAACTAATTAATGAAGCCCGTTACTTTTATGCCCTTTTTGATAAAATAGAAGAAAATTTAATGAATTATAATGTAGATTCTGACCCTGAACTAATTCGAAGGTTAAATATTGAGGTATATCAGGCAGCTGCAGCAATATGGGCATATAAGAGAAAGGTACTTGGATTGATTTTGCGATGCGAAATACATTCTAATAACTATCCTTTGTTAGTAGACCATGTTAGCCGAGAAGCTGCCTATTTTGTTAAACGTCTTAGAGAATTAAATGAAGGTAAATTAAAGCCGCTGCCAGAAGCCATTATTAAGGAAAATGTGTTTTTCCTAAAAATTATGGCAGACCATGCAAAGTTCATTGGTCATTTGCTTGATCCGTCAGAGAGGAAATTAGTAGATCAAGCACGAGAATTTAGCCATGATTTCGATCAGCTCCTCTACCAAGCGATGGATTTGGATCATATGCGTCCTCAGTCCGAGACTTCACCTCTCTTAGACCAATTCCTTGACCAAAATCGAGTATCCGTTAAATCTCTGCGGGACTTTAAGAAAACAGCCCGAGATTTAATTGAGGCTTGTCGAATTAAGAGTAATATTCACCCGTTATTAGCTGATCACGTATTTAGAGAAGCCGATCGCTTCCTCCATATTATTGACCGATTTGAGGAAAGCCTTACTTCTGGTGAACAATTTGTAATGGGCAATGGGTTAATCACCGATATGTAAATATAGATTAAGGGACGTCCATATAAGGATAGTCCTTCTTTTAATGTATGGGTGCCTCGGGTTCTATGTTAGTAAGGAGTATATTAGGGTTCAAAAAAGGGATCCATTGTTTAATACAGAGGATCCCATTACTAATGATATACTTCTATAAATTTTAACTTTAGAGTAGGTGGCTTACATATAATCAGGTTCGGTATGTACCTGAAGAAAACTGTGTGGATTGATCTTCAATATTTCATCTTCTATTTCTTCAGTGATTCTGTGACTTTCTGCTACAGTTAATGTATGATCCATCGTTACAGTTAAATCCACAAAAATCATACTCCCATGAGCACGGCATTTAACGTCTTTTACCATAGTCACCCCTTCTACTTTATCTGCAGTTTCCGATATAGTATCAAGCATCTCTTCATCAAAACCATCCGTAAGAGTAAGTACGGAATCCTTAAAGATATCTACAGCAGTTTTGATAATCAGAACGCCAATGATAAAGGCGGTTACTGTATCAATAATTGGAAAGCCGTAGATGGCCCCTACAATCCCAATGGATGTCCCTATACTGACCCATGCATCGGAACGGTTATCATAAGCAGCTGCTTTTACGGCAGTACTGTTAATTCGTTTGCTTAAACGAATGTTATAAAGATAGACAAAATACATAACTATTGCACTGAAAAAAGCAACAATTGCTGTAAGTCCAGAAGGAGCTTCTTTATCTGGTACCCAAAATGATTGAATGGCATCTCCTAAAACGTGTAAACCGACCATTGCCATGATGAAAGAAGCAACAAGTGATGCGACAGTTTCGGATCGGAGGTGACCGTACCTGTGATTTTTATCAGGTGGTCGTTGCGATATTCGCAAACCAATTAGCACTGCAATTGATGCAATGATATCAGTTGTATTATTAAGTCCATCAGCTTTTAAAGCATCGGAGGAACCTAAAAAACCAATAGTAAGCTTAAGGACACTTAGGATTACGTAGGCACCAATACTGATCCATGCACCTTTTTCTCCCTGCCGTAGGTTTGAATAGATCTCCATAATGTTTCCTCCATGCAAAAGTTTTGCCCATAAGAAAACGACTCCCTTAAAGAGAGTCGTTGAGATTCGTTCTGAACGTATCTATAGAAATATTTGCTTGTATTTTGGGCGCTTTGTTACTTTAACAGAGAGATTAGTTACTTGCAATTTAAAATAACATAAACAGAAAACTTCATCAGTTTAACCTATTACATAATCATTTCCTAACTGTTCGATTACTTTTGAAGGTGAGTCACCATACGTAACCCCATGAGTATAATCTTTCGAAATACTTTACTCTGCTAAATTACTAAATTAAATGATTGACAACGGTAAATCGCCTATGTTAATTTATACATACAGTATTTAACGCTCTAACACATTAGTGAACTAAAGTATTTGAAATGAAAAGGGGAATGGTTTAAATGAAAAAAATGATTTTAGCAATCCTTACATTGTTCATAGCTTCCACGGTTTTGGCAGCTTGCGGCCAGTCTGATGCGAGCTCAGGATCAGACAAAGATACATTGGTCATCGGAATTGACGATAAATTTGCACCGATGGGATTCCGGGATGAACAAAATGAGATCGTCGGATTCGATATCGATCTTGCCAAAGCGGCTGCTGAAAAAATGGGTGTAGACGTAAAATTCCAGCCAATCGATTGGAAAACAAAAGAATCAGAACTTAGTAGTGGACGCATCGACCTTATTTGGAATGGGTATACCATTACTGACGAGCGAAAAGAAAAAGTTCTATTCACAAAGCCTTACTTAGCAAATGCACAGGTTGTTGCGACTTTAGCAGACTCTGATATTCAATCTTTAGAGGACTTGAACGGGAAGACAGTCGGGTTACAATCTCTATCTTCGGCATCTGATGCATTAAGTGCAAATCCAATTAGCAAAGATATTAAATCGATTAGCGAGTATGCTGACAACGTGTTGGCACTTAGTGATCTGAAATCAGGCCGCGTAGATGCAGTTATCATCGACGAAGTTGTCATCGATTACTACATGTCTAAGGAAGGGGAGTCATTCAAAGTATTGGATGAATCCTTAGCTCCTGAAGAATATGGAATTGGAGTTGCGAAAAATAACGAAGACCTGCTTAATGACTTGCAGGCTGCACTTGATGAAATGAACGAAGATGGAACGGCTGGCAAGATTTCTGAGAAGTGGTTTGGGGAAGACAAAGTACTGAAATAATCACAATCGGGCAGGGTGAATCCCTGCCCTCGCGTTTTGAGGAGGAGCATGTATGTCGATGGATTATGTATTAACAATTATGAAGCCGATGCTTGAAGGGGCAAAAATGACCATCCTGTTATTTTTCATTGCCCTTATTGTATCCATCCCGTTAGGATTCCTTCTGACTCTTGCCGTTAGAAGCCGAATCAAACCGGTGTCTGTACTTGCACAGGTGTTCATAACCGTCATCCGCGGTACGCCGCTCCTCCTTCAATTATTGTTCTTCGTGTTTGGACTTCCAATGATTCCAGTCGTCGGAGAATACTTAGTGATGGACCGATTTGTTGCCGCAACATTGGCATTCATTTTGAATTACGCAGCTTATTTCGCAGAGATTTTCCGTGGTGGATTATTGGCAATTGATAAGGGGCAATACGAGGCAGCGCAGGTTTTAGGCTTGAACCGCTGGCAAACGACGACGAAAATCGTCTTGCCACAAATGTTCCGCATCGCTTTGCCTGCCGTAGCGAATGAATCCGTCACACTGGTAAAAGATACGGCACTACTATACGCGGTCGCGGTACCGGAATTGTTGCACTTTGCACAGACAGCTGTTAACCGTGATTTCACGATTTTCCCGTACTTCCTTGCGGGTGTCATATACTTAGCGATTACTTTGTTGCTCACGTTCTTCTTTAAATGGTTAGAGAAGCGCTTCAAATATGAATGAGGAGGTGGATACCATGTCGTTGGTTTCGATTAAGCAAGTAAAGAAATCATTTGGACCATTGGACGTATTAAAGAATGTATCATTCGATGTAAACAAAAATGAAGTAGTTGCCATTATCGGTCCGTCTGGATCTGGCAAGAGTACTTTGTTAAGAAGCTTGATTTACTTGGAAGAGATAGACGGTGGATCCATCCTCTTCGGTGATGTAGCGTTAGTGGAGGATGGAAAGTATGCAGCGAACATTAAAAACATTACAAACCGAATGGGAATGGTGTTTCAACAGTTCAACCTGTTTCCGCATCTCAACGTCAAGGAGAACTTGGAAATTGCTCCGAAAATGACAAATAGGATGCCGGTGGCTGAAATCGGGAAAAAAAGTGAGGAGCTATTGGAGAAAGTCGGATTGACTCAATGGGCCAACTCGTATCCGAACCAATTATCCGGTGGTCAAAAGCAGCGTGTTGCAATTGCGAGAGCGCTCATGATGAACCCTGAAATCCTGTTATTCGATGAACCGACGTCTGCACTCGATCCGGAACTGACAGGAGAAGTGCTAAAGGTCATGCGGGATTTGGCGAAAGAAGACATGACAATGGTTGTCGTCACCCACGAAATGGGATTTGCTAAAGAAGTGGCGGACCGTGTAGTGTTCATGGACCAGGGTGAAATAGTCGAGGAAGGCGATCCGGCTGAAGTATTAGTGAATCCGAAGCAGGAACGAACAAAAGCGTTTTTAAAAAGAACATTAAACAAATAGAAGGTGTCCCACTCGAAAGGGGACACCTTTTTCATCTATTCTTTTTTCACCCTTTTGCGGACGATGAAGTATACCACAGCGCCCGTCAACAGGAATAGCAACAAAATAGGAAGATTACCTATGAAAAATACAATCAGTGCTGATCCGGCCGATAATAGGTAATTCGTACTCGTAACAAATTGCTTCTTCGTTTTTTGCCATGTATTCAGCTCTTCTTTTTCTATATCAGGGATGATGACACGATTTTCGTACATAGCTATTTCAATCGTTGAGAAGGATGTTTGATTCTTTAAGTAGTTCATTTTCCCAACGATTATTTCAATTTCTTCCTGAACCTTTGCTAAGTCTGTGGAGATTTTCAATAAGTCCTCAGTCTTTTGGGCACCCTTCATGAATTCCAAAAGTCTCTCCTCGACTGCCCGTTTCGACTTTAAACGGGATTCCAAATCAACATACTGCTCAGTTACGTCCTGTCCGGTCACTTGGCGTTCCAATATTTTTGCAGCTTCTTTTTCAGCATCGTTTAAGAACGCCTGAAAATGCTGTTCCGGAATTCTGAGGGTCATTTTACCGCTTGAAGTTTCGTCCTCCCGGTAAACGTTCGATTCAACTATGTATCCGTCATACTTGTTAACCTTGTCTTCTATAGAAGCTTGAGCGTCTTCAATATTCTTTACATTTACCTCTAAGTTGGCTTTATGGATAATCATCCGATTGACAGTAATATTAGAATCACTTTTTGCTTCTTCTACATTTGATGATTGTGTAGTCTTTTTTTCTGACGTGTTTTCCATTGCTACTTTTGAACTTTCAGCTTCTTCTGCAGCCATATCAGCAGGTGCCCGATCTGCGGATTCCATGGAACCGCTTGAGTCGTTATTACTGCAAGCTGCTAATAACATAAACATACTAATGAACCATATGAAAAAAATTCTTTGATTTCTCATTTCCCATCCTCCTGTCTTTATTCAGTAGACGAGTCAAAGGCGAAAAAATTACAAAGTTTCCAAAAATATATAAGAATTCTTCATCTAACGTTCGGTACTTTCAGTGGTATGGCTGGCTGAACAGGTTTAGAACACAGTGGATAAAGTAATATTGGATGTCAATTTAAAAACCGTAGCCCAAAATTGAGCCACGGTCATGAATATATTTAATAGATATCGTAGTCCAAATCGTAATCGTATTCTGCATCGTAAGCGTATGCTGTAGAGAAGTCGGAGTCATAATAGGATCTTCTTCTGCGTGGACGGCGAGGGTTACATGTGAATGATGCGATTTGATTCACGTCAATTCCAAAGTATACCCATCCTCTACGTGTGCTCCATCGATAACCAGCGACAGAGCGGCGGCCAACAAACGTCGGATAGAACCAGAAGCTATTGCCATTTACTAACCAGATATAGGTATTACGGTAAAGGCATCCGTAAATGGCACCGGGATCAACGGCAAAGGTACCCATTTGACCGGCTTCACGTTCCGGCGTAAATTGTGGTGGAGCAGATGTAGGGGCTTGCTGACCTCCCGGCCGCTGACTCGTTGGATTGCCTTGGAATCCTCCTCCAGGGAATGGACCTCCTGGCATTTGACCCGGCATTCCGCCTGGCGTTCCACCAGACATTCCAGGGAATTGACCTGGCATTCCTCCTGGCATCCCTCCAAATTGACTTGGCATTCCAGCCGGCATCTGGCCTGGCATTCCTCCAAATTGACCTGGCATTTGTGTTGGCATCCCACCTGACATTCCAGGGAATTGTCCCGGCATTCCCCCAGGCATTTGACCTGGCATTCCTCCAAATTGACCCGGCATTTGTATCGGCATTCCACCTGGCATTCCCCCAGGGAATTGTCCTCCTGGTGGTATGTTTCCTGGCGGCATATTAACCATGCATAATCTCTCCTTTCAGGAATCTCTGTATCATATGCCCGATTTTTCAACGTGATTGGACGCAAAAAAGCTGTCCACTATAGGGACAGCTTAATTTTAATGTTCATGTTCTCTTAGTTTTTTCGGTGGCTTTGTCGGTTTGATCCATAATCCTAATTCTTTCCGTTCCTTATTCAACGCTTTATATAAGGAGAACATCATCAAGATCATGATGAACGAAAACGGAAATGCTGCAATGATGAGCGAGTTTTGCAAGGCAGTCAATCCATTGGCCGAAAGCAAAATGACAGCAATCGCTGATTGAGCAATCCCCCATGTAAATTTAACTGTATTCGGCGGCGTGAGTGAGCCTTTAGTGGTCTGCATCCCTAATACAAATGTAGCTGAATCCGCACTCGTGATGAAAAAAGTACCGATTAGGATAATGGCTACAATTGAAAGAACCATGGACAACGGAAGATCACCAAAGGTAGCAAACAGAATTTCTTCTGTCAGGAGCTCCCTCATATCAGTACCACTCTGTTGGACATGAATAGAAGTTGAACCGAAAGCAGCAAACCAAAAGAAACTTAAAATGGTAGGAACCATTAGAACGCCAATAAGGAATTCACGGATGCTTCTTCCTCTTGAAACACGAGCTATAAATATGCCGACAAATGGTGACCAAGAAATCCACCATGCCCAGTAGAAAATGGTCCAGCTGTCAATCCAGCCGCGTTGTTCGATATCCAATGGTGCCGCCCGGAAGGACATACGTACCAAGCTTTGTAAGTAGGATCCGATTGAATCAGTGAACATATTGAAAATGAGTAGGGTCGGTCCAAGGGCGACGACTAATATTAACAAGATCGCTGCAAGAACAAGGTTTGTGTTGGATAGATATTTGATTCCCTTGCTTAAACCGGACCAAGCAGATATGAGGAACAAAACTGTGACGACTGCAATAATAATTACCTGTACGTAAAATTCATTCGGAGTCCCGAATAAATAAGAAAGCCCTCCGTTAATCTGAATTGCACCAAATCCTAACGTTGTGGCAACTCCGATTACTGTTGCAAATACAGCAAGAACGTCAATGACAGTTCCCCAAGGACCAGACATATGTTTGCCGAATAAAGGTTCCAAAGTTGCGGATACAAGACCAGGTTTACCTTTTCTGAATTGGAAAAAGGCGAGGGCAAGCGCCACGAGACCATAGATCGCCCAAGCATGAATTCCCCAGTGGAAGAATGTATAGCGCATAGATTCTCTAAATGCAGCATCGGTCATCGCTTCTTCTGTTGCTGGACTCATAGCGTAATGGGACAATGGTTCCGCAGCTCCCCAAAAGACGAGTCCAATCCCCATCCCGGCAGAAAACAGCATAGCAAACCAAGAAATTTTTGAGTGCTCAGGTTTCTCGCCAGGTTTACCAAGTGTAATCTGACCCATTGGACTAACTATGAAGAACAAACAGAAAATGACGATAATCGTAACGAGGGTCAAATAATACCATCCAAACGAGGAAGTGATGAAAGCCTGGATATTTCCTGTCACTTCTTCAAAACTTTTAGGTGCTAATGCACCGTATAAGACAGAAGCGAAAGTAATCGCAACTGAGATCCAAAAGACGTTTGAGATTTTTTGCACGTGCAACACCTACTTTTTTTTTGTTAATTTACCCTTACCCAAATGAATTATGATTTAACATAAAGAACGAAAAATAGAAAAGAATAAAAGGATACTGTATGATGGAACGAGAAATACGCAGTGTAACACAGGCTGTCTGCTAAGAAAAGCATAAAATGTACCAAATGACTGAATACAGAAGGATGATGATAATGACACAAGCAAATCTTGAAACAGCTGCTTTAAATGTGTTGAAAGATAAAATACAAACGATACCAACAGATGAAGGGGCCATCTATTTGGTCGGCCCGATCCGTCTGCCCGTAAATCTTTATGGGGAGACTGTCGTATTTCAATGGTACTGTTGGTTGAATCAATGTGAATTAACAGATGACTATCAAGAGATTATTGATAAGCTTTCTTCTGCAAATTTGGCTGAATATCAACAGTCCAGCGTTTTAGTATACGGAGATTTTGAAAACTCTGAGGAGGCCTTAATCCGGTTCCATTCGATTTGTCATACTGGTGATATTTTCGGAAGCCAACGTTGTGACTGTGGCTTCCAATTGAAGCAATCTATGCAGAACATTGTAGATCATGGAAATGGTGCGCTCTTCTATTTAGCGAACCACGAGGGAAGAGGCATCGGTTTGTTCAGCAAAGCGATGGCTTATGTTTTGCAAGAAAACGGATATGATACAGTCGAAGCGAATATTGCCCTCGGCTTTGTGGATGATGCGCGTAACTATGATGATGCCATCCGAGTCCTTAAGACGTTACGTTCAAAACCGGTGACGCTGATGACAAACAATCCAAAAAAAGTGGAAGCGTTGAAAGAAGCTGGCATGGTATTGTCTCATCGAGTACCGTTATGGGGCGGAGAAACAGAATTCAATGAACAGTACTTGCAAACAAAAGTGAACCGATCTGGGCATATCGGGAAGGAAAAAGCTGAAGGGGCTTGTTCGAATGACTAACCATAAGTTTTATATGGACCTGGCATTGAAGAATGCAAGGTCCATGAAAGGTCAAACGGATCCGAACCCTTTAGTCGGTTCAGTCATTGTGAACCATAATCGGATTGTCGGTTTTGGGGCTCATATGAAAGCGGGAGAACCACATGCCGAAATACATGCCCTTCGTATGGCGGGTGAGCAGGCGAAAGGCGGAACTATATATGTGACCCTTGAACCTTGCTCCCACTATGGAAGGACAGGTCCGTGTGCACTTGCAATAGTAGAAGCAGGCTTGAACAAGGTGGTCATTGCGACACTTGACCCGAATCCGATAGTGGCTGGGAATGGCGTTAAAATCCTTCGAGATGCCGGTATAGAGGTTGAGGTAGGGATTTTGGAAGAGGAATCCAGGAAAATGAACGAAGTGTTCAATAAATTCATTGTAACGAAAGAGCCGTTTATGACAATGAAGGCAGCGAGCACATTGGACGGGAAGATTGCTACTTACACGGGTGATAGCAAGTGGATCACTTCCACGGAAGCAAGGCATGATGTCCATGTATTAAGAAATGAACATATGGCGATTATGGTTGGAGTCAATACAGTCATTGCGGATGATCCTGAATTGACGACACGTATTCCGAATGGACGGAATCCAATCCGGATCATTATGGATTCAACCCTTCGGATTCCGATGGACGCTAAAGTGTTAAACGATGGCCAGGCGAAAACGATAATTTTCACCTCTGAAAAATATGACATCGAAAAACGGAGTGCCTTGGAGACATTAGGCGTTGAGGTTATACCGACTACAGGAGCTGTACATACAGAACCGAAAGAAGTTGTTCGCATTCTTGGAGAGCGGGGCATCTCATCGGTGTTGATAGAAGGCGGCGGCTCTATCCATTCAGCGTTTTTAGAGAATCGTTTAGTCGACAAAGTGGTACATTACTTCGCACCCAAACTGATTGGCGGCCAATTTGCTCCGACATTTTTGGAAGGTGCTGGGGCAGCATTGATGAAAGAGGCAATTCAGTTGAAGAATGTCGCAGTCACTCAGGTTGGACCAGACTTCAAGTTTGTCGGCTATCCGGAATATACAGGTGATGAAGAATGAAATTTGGATTCGACATTGATGACACGCTCATCCAGCTGCGTGAGCATGCTTTCCACATATACAACCGTAAATTGAATAAAGATATTCAAATCGATGAATTCCACGCACTGAACCGTGTAGAAATCCACGAGCCATTCGGCATGACGGATGATGAGGGCAAGAAAATGTGGATGGACCATGTTGAAGATATTTATTTCTCAGAATGTCCCCCTTATCCGGATGCGGTGGATACACTTCAAAAGCTTGAGCGGGAAGGGCATGAAATCTACTACATAACCGCCCGTTCAAAAGAATTTGGAGAACGGACGATGGACTGGATGATCAAAGCGGGCTTTCCTGTTCATCCAAAACGTTTCTTTTACGGTATGGATGATCATGAAAAAGTTCACATCATTGAAGAACTTGAACTCGATTATTACTTTGACGATAAACCTGCAGTGGTTGAGACATTGAAAAATCCACGAACAAAAGTGTTTTTGAAGAACCAGCCATACAATCGTCACTTAGAATTGCCAAGGATTGATAGTTGGAATGAGTTGTTTGATTATATATTGGAAAAAAAGTAAGAGGAACTTAAAGTGAGCTGTCCAGAAAACGTTCTGGAGAGCTTTTTTTGACGAGTCGCAAAAGAACTGTAGTGAACTGCAAAAGAACTTGTTAAACCTGCAGAACATTTGGTAGGACCTGCAAAAGATAGCCCGACAAATGCAAAAGAACGGCTATAAGGTGTAAAAGGCAAGACAAAGTTTAGGTGAGTTGCAAAAGATCTCTGTAAACCTGCAAAAGATACTCTTTTACCCGCAAAAGAATAGCAGCGGGGTGCAAAAGAGAATCCGGCGTTCAGGTCAGATTCTCAATATCAGATTTTATTGTAAAAGAATGGAACGATTTTGATTAACAAACGTATTAACTTGTAATAAGGAATACAATAACAATAATCAATGAAGTAACCGAATATCCTTTTAGATGAGGGGAGAGTTAAATGGCAGATCCAAAAGTGATTCAGACTTTTAATCGCCAGGCGAATTCGTATGAGAAGCGGAGAAGGAAATTACAACATGCTGAAGAACGAAGCAGATTGTTGAAACAGCCACTGGAAAAGTCCTTGAAGTATCTGTAGGTGCAGGAAATAATTTTCCGTTTTATCCTGTAGATGTTCATGTGACAGCGGTGGACTTCAGCCAGAAGATGATTGAGAAGGCGAAGGAAGCAGCTGAGGAATATGGAGTGGAATGCGAATTCTTGGTATCTGACGTGGAGAACTTAATGTTCCAGGAAAATACTTTTGATACGGTTGTTTCCACTTTATCGTTATGCGCTTATAAGGACCCGGAAGAGGTTCTTAAGCAAATGAAGAGCTGGGTGAAGCCTAATGGAAACATTCTGCTACTCGAACATGGTTTGAGTTCGAAACAGCCTTACGCATGGCTTCAAAACCGGTTGGACGGATTATCTGTGAAATTCATTGGCTGTCACCAAAATAGAGATATTCTGAAGATGGTCGATCATTCAGGGATTGAAATCAGACAGATGGAAAAGATGATGTTGAATTCCGTTTTTCTAATCTATGGAGTCAATCAACAGTAGGAAATCAGCTAAAGGTACAGAAAGTTCTGTGCCTTTATTTTTGTGAATCTTTCTTCCCATTCAACCGTAGAATGAGTAGCAACTTAGAAATGAGGGATTGAATGGGTAGCATATTATTGTTTTCACTAATTGTCGGCATCATCACTACAGTTCTCATCTTGCCATTATTTACAAAAGAAGATGAGACAGAGCCTAAACCATTTTCTATTGGTGTAGTTTCGATTATAGTTTTAGTCCTGCTCTTTACAATCGGGGCTTTTATTCTCTATTATTTTACAAATCAAGATCGTAACTGGTCATCATTATGGCCTTTGGCAATAATTGTAACAGGACTTGGAATGTTCGTATCGAAAGGTATGGAGCAGAAAGTTAAAGGGGTTCTCTTCCTAAGTTCATTAGTCTTTGGGATTTATATAATGACGGCTCCTTTATTCAATGCGGATGAAAAGTATGAGTCGGTTGAAATGGCTCAAAAAGAAGAAATTACGCCATTCGACGAAACGAAAACTCCGGCAAGTGTACCTCCTGACTTTGCTCGTAATAAAATGAGAAAAGCGTTCGGACAAGTGCCGAATACAAGCTATTATGAATTAGGTTCGCTTCAGATTCAAAAAGTAGCTGGTGAATTTGTTTATATAGCACCGGTTGAATTTTCCGGATTCTTCCGCTGGTTGAACGGTGATACGACACCAGGTTACTTTACGATGAGTGCGACAGACTCGTCGGATAATCCAAAATTCATTAAAAGTGAAATGGCTTACACGCCTTCGTCTTATTTCCACAAGAACTTAGAGCGTCATATGCGGATGAATAACCCGAATGCAATTTTCCATGGGGATGCTCAATTGGAGATTGATGATGAGGGGAAACCGCATTATATCCGTTCGTATGGGGAGTTCATTTCTGCTCGTAACGGATTTACGGTACATGGTATCGTCATGGTAGATCCGGCAACAGGTGATACAGAAACATTCTCTTTAGATGAGGTGCCTGAATTTATCGACGGTGCAGTTGCCCCTGAAGCAGTCAGCTTGCAAAATAGCTATTACGGAAATTATGTCCATGGTTTCTGGAACAGCAAGTTCGGAAAGAAGGACGTGAAAATTCCTTCGGATGAGGGGACGGAAGCGAATGTGAGTCCGATCTTTGGTGAGGACGGAGTGATGTATTACTTCACTGACTTTACAAGTCCGAAAGAAGGTGTGGATTCGATGCTTGGCTACTCATTGACGAATGGCCGTACAGGCGAATCTACGTATTACACAGGGAACTTAGAAGAGTCTTATATGGATTCCGCCGGAGCACTGCAGATTATCGAGAAGCGGTTCATCGAGAAAGAGTGGCACGGAGAGATGCCGGTTCTCTACAATTTCTATGGTGAGGCAAGCTGGTTGACACCGGTTCTTGACTCGAATGGATTCCTGCAAAACTACTTCATCGTATCTGCGGCTAATCCTGAAATTTCCGCATACGCAACAACACCGAATGAAGCATTGAAGTTATATAAGACGGCGTTGCAGCGTGGCGGCAGCTCGGTTGATGGAACCACTCAAGGGGAAGATAAAAACGTATCCGGCTCTGTTGTCCGAGTCTTCAAAGAGCGAGTCAGCGACTATACGTTAATATCGTTCTACTTAGATAACAAACAGAACTTTGTCGTATCCTCCGAGACTTCTCCGCTTGCCATCTACTTGGAAGAAGGCGATCAAATCGAAGCGGTGTACATGGATACTGGTGAGATGTTCTTGCCGGTGAAAGAATTGAACATTAGTGGCCTTGAATAGTTATGAAGGTACGATCATCACAAGTTGGTGGTCGTTTTTTTTTGATAAAGTTGATAGACGACAAAGAATGCTGTGATACTCGACAAGGAATAGTGTGATAGACGACAAAATATAGTGCGATAGTCGACAATACTGCGGTTATTTAAGTGGCTGACCCTCCTTCGGTAGGTAGTCGACAAACAAGTTGTAGGTAGACGACATGTATGTAGTAAATAGTCGACAACTATTAGGTAAGTAGTCGACACGCGAAAGGTATTTCATTAAGGTCGTAACAAATCAATCTAAACCTTCGTCTAATCCGTAAAGAAGATGAAATGGAGTTGAAAGGTTTTGCGAAAATTGATGCTCCTGCTATTCTCTGCATTTCTATTAGCAGCTTGTGGGACGGAAGGCGGGCAAAAGTCAGGGACCGAAAAGATAGATGTGGTTGAAAAGAAGGAAGAGAAGGTTGAGAAAACTCCACTTATTAAAGGTTTTATTACTATTAATGGAACCGAACATGAACTGATTTTAAATGAAGATAACCTGGAAGGAATCCCACTTAGTGAATTTGCTCAGCAACTCACTCCTATACGTGTTAATCCTGAAGAAAAAGTAATGATTCATATAGACAACGATCCTTATATTACGGTTCACTACGGGGCGGAGAAAGTGCCCGTTGAGTCAGATAGCTTCAATGTCCCTTATGAAACGGGCAGCTATATTTTTACTATAAAAGCACAATGGCCGAATGAAGAAGCGACTTATATAACTGTACTCGAGGTGCCGTATCAATTTAAACGGGTTGAACGTGAAACAGAGCCAAATGATCCGAACCCATGGATCCCATCGCCGAATGGTGATAAAGAAGTGTTGCTGGAAGGCTATGGAGAATTTGAATCAGTGGGAACGATCGTCTTGAAGAACGTGAGTAACAATACATTTGAAAACATTGAACTAAATGGAAGACAATGGACTCCAAAACAAATCGAGTGGTTTGATAATGACTCCTTGTTAATGATAATAGGCTACACGTATGGTACTGTTACGCGTGGTGGAGATGTCTATCATCTGAATTTGGATACACTTGAACTCACACCTGTGATTGAACTCTCTGATCGGGAAGAAGTGGCGGATTTTAAGATTGAAGGCAATCAATTAATTTACGATGTATTCATGCATGATGAAGATTATAACGATGGACATAAAGAGACACGAACATTTGATTTAACAACAATCTCTGATATATAAAGCTTACAGTGTTAATCCTAGTGGGTTGACACTTTTTTGATGGGTACTTTTCTTGGATTACTTTAACAGAATATAATTTAGAAAATATTTCCGTACTTAAGAAAACTTTTTCCGTCATTGCCAGTCTAATTATTGAACACAGGGGGAGAGGTGTACATTTTGACCGAGACAGAACTGGTGAAGAGAGCGAAAAAAGGGGACGATGAAGCCTTTCTTTCTCTGATCCACCTACATAAGGAAGCACTATTCAGGACGGCGATTTCCTATTTGAAGGATGAAAATAAAGCATTGGAAGCTGTACAGGAAACAACTTATCGTGCGTATAAAAGTATCCGTTCATTGAAAAAGCCTGAGTACTTTAGGACATGGCTGACGAGAATCATCATGAATTATTGCAATGATGTTCTAAAAAAAGAAAAGCGGGAGATTACTCAGGATGAACTGCAATCAATGACCGGTATGGAACAAGACCATACGTACTTAGAAGTGGAAGAGGCACTTAATACATTGCCAATAGATCTGCAAGAACTGGTTCGTTTAAAGTATTTTCAAGACTTGAAAATTAGAGAGATTGCAGATTTGTGGGAAGCGCCGGAAGGAACGATCAAGACAAAATTGCATCGAGCACTAATTGCTCTACGAAGGCACTTTGAAGAAAAGGGGGAAACGAAACATGTTTAAGGACGAAGAAGAGAAATTAGCGACTTGGAAACAGTCCATCGAGCAAACGGACATCCCTTTTGATAAATTGGATCAAGCGATTAAGTTAGGTTATGACCGAGCCAAAAAGGAAAAATCGAATCGTAGACGTAAGATCCAAAAACAAAGTTTCCTATCCATTGCTGCAGCTGCAGTCCTGTTCTTGGTACTGATCACCTCCATACGCGTCTCTCCTGCATTCGCACAAGCAGTCGCTTCAATACCAGGTATGGAAAAATTGGTCGCTATCGTATCGGATAATAAAGGACTGCAAGCGGCAATTAAAAATGATTACTACCAGCCAGTCGGGGTGACGGAAACGAAGGATGGAATCAGTGTTACGTTGGACGGAATTATTGGGGATGATACGGGAATGGTGCTCTTTTATACGATTGACTCGTATAACAGTCAAAATGGCCAGATAGAAAGTCTCACGGTACTGGATGAGCATTCTAACGAAACTCTTCCAATAGGAACAATTAGCTATAGTCTTGATTCGGCATTAAATGGTTTCACAACAGCGACTATTCAATGGAAAGAAAAAATTAAATCACAAAATTTGTTACTTAGCTTTAATATCAAGAAAGGCACCGAGATTCAGACAATCGATATCCCATTTACTTATAAGGATCTGGGCAAGGAAGGAAAAATTTACTCGTTGAATGAAACGGTGGAAGTCAAGGATCAGAAGATTACGGTTGATTCGGTGACAATAAACCCTCTCAGTACAGAAATAAAGGTAAAATTCGATCCTGAAAATACGATGAAAATCTTCGGATTCGAAGATTTACGGATTGCCAACCAAAGTGGTGAAATATGGTCTTCTATACAGAATGGCGTAACAGCCTCACATATTAGTGATAATGAAGTTATTTATTACTTACAAAGTAATTACTTCGATCAGGCAAAGAATTTAACTCTTTATTTCAACAAAATCATGGCATTGGATAAGGATCAAACTGAATTAGTTCTTGATACAGAACGAAAGGAAATTTTAAAGCAGCCGGAAGATAATCGGTATGAATTAATTGATATAGTAAATGGTGACATAGTTAACGATGGAGATCCTGGAAACAAAAAAAGTATCGTATTCAAGTTTAGGAATGAAAAAGGGTTTAAGCATTTTCCTTTTAGCGAGGCGAAGGATGCTGACGGGAAAAATTTTAACGGATTTAGCTCATGGCAAACGACAGGACGAGAATATGGGGATTGGGGATTGGAGCTTCCCGATGAACCATACAAGAACCCACTCACATATAAATTAACCGCCCATCCAAATTGGATTTATGGTGATGTGAAGATAAAACTGAAATAAAGTTTGTTAGCTGCTTCCAAAGGTGGAGGCAGCTTTTTTGGAATAAAAAGAAATGATTAAAAGGAATTTGCGTACAGTTTGTGGAAATATTTTCTATAGATAGATAATGAGGGGGAATGGGATTGAAGGATCATTTCAGGTTATTTGTGATTTTAATAATACTTTTCTTGAGTTTAACCGGGTGCTCAGAAGAGGAAAAAGTTTCACCTGAAGAGGCAATTTGGAACGAAGTTGCATACTGGTCTTCGGACGAATTTGAAGGAAGGCAAACAGGTACAGCGGCAAATGAAAAAGTAAGAGATGAGATTGTGAAAAGGTATAAAACACTTGAACTGAAGCCTGTATTCGGAGAAAACTATTTGCAGCCATTCAACATGCTTTTCTTGAATCCGGATGAAATAGAAAAACGTTTAGTTATACATATGCAGGATGGCACCGAGCAGGAGTTTATTTACGGGAAAGACTGGTTGGAAAGATCTTCAGAACCAAACATACATGTTGAATTACCGATCAGTTTTCAAGAGAGCAAAAATAATATTTTGGTGACGGAAAAACAGCTGCCACCTTCTGAACAGATCCGTGTTCAATTTGTAAAAAGTAAATCTTTCAGCAAGGTTTTAACAGCCTATAATCCTGAAAGTGGTTTATTCCAAATAACAGAGACTTTATATGCTTATCTGAAAGAAAACGAGAAAAAGATAAAAAAAGTAGGTCTAATCTATTCAGGCCGCCGTACACCGATCACTGCCCATAATGTAATCGGGAAAATAGCGGGGGAGAACTCTGGCGAAAAAAGAGCCATTATCATTTCCGCACACTTCGACCATGTAGGGAAGGTTGGAGCGGAGACTATACCGGGAAGTATTGATAATGCGAGTGGGTTGACAGCTTTATTGAATATTGCTGAAGAGTTAGCTGAGCAATCAAAGAGTCAGCCATTCTCTTCGGACATTTTCTTCGCTGCATTCAATGCAGAAGAGAGTGGACTGTTGGGCAGCCAGGCTTTTGTAGATGAAATCTCATCACAGTATGATTCGATGGCCAATATAAATTTGGATTGCATTGGTTACAAAGATGGTGGAAGAATTTCGATAACCGGTTCTAATAGCGGAAGTGCCAATTTAAGTGAACAACTGACTGCATTGGCTAAAAAAAGCGATGTACAGCTGCACCACATACTCGAAGATGGTATTTCTCTTCGTAGTGATCATGTATCTTTTTTAGATCAGCATTATCAGGCAATTAATATATCACAGGAAAAGTATCCAGCTATTCACTCAACTGAAGACAATATGAATCAAGTGGATGCAGGGCCCATACTAAAAGTTATTGAGTTAGTTGTTGATTTTGTTAATGAACATCAAGATGAAAGTTTTATAACTGCATTAAAGGAAACAAACGACAATGCATACGAAATGGAATCCATGGAACATCGGAAAGAGCTGAAATTCGGAGAGTATAAAACGTACCAATCAGATGTCACCGGAAACTTGGAAACTGTTTTAAATCTGGAACGGGTTATGACGGAAGAAGAATCACAACCCTTCATTTCTGCATTAGAAAGCAGTGGTTTTCAACTAAGCATTGCGAGTTTTAGATATAATCCAATGGATGATTTTGATCCAACGAAAGGTAATATTGGAGAGATTAAAAAATTCTCTAATGATGAATTAAAGAAAAATGTAATTCAAGTAGACGTAAAGAAAGACGAGGAAGATTTGTATCTACAGATCATCTCGCAAGAAGTTAAAATGCCATTTAACAGTGAACCGGAATCTTTCGGGGAGTGGGAACTTCGAGCAGGATGGGATAGTGGGAAAACCTATTCAAGTGCTTTTAGGACGATGGATTTCCAGGGGCATACATTCTCCATTTTGATACAAGGAACATTTTCTAAAAGCACACTTGAGTCTTTTATTGAAGCATTTCCGATAGACGTGGCAATAGAGATGTTAAGTCAATAAAAACTATTGAATGGAACCGTCAGAGTACGGTTCTTTTTTTGTATGTCATTTAAAAGGTAGGACACAATATTCGAAAGTGCCCTACTGGAGAGATGACCATGAGAAAAATACTGAATAAAATTCTGGTATGTTTGATGATTGCTGTATTCTTTTCGCCTTCCGTCAATGCGAGCAAAAACTCAGTTGAACAATTAGAGAAAAGGCTAAAATCTCTTGAACCTGAGAAGGCGGTAGACATCGAAGATCCACCCTGGAAAGAACGGCCCTTTCCTACCATTCAATTTCCCATTTCCAAAGTGATCTCAACAGGAACCCAGATTCCATTTCAAGTAATTCTGGATAAGCCAGATTATCAACGCCCAGCCTTTAAAGCAGATTGGCATAGTTCTGTAGGACGTTGGAGTTATGTTCCAACCAGAGTCCATTTTGCTTTGCATCGATTATTTACTGCATTTGATCTCGGATTGTCCGGGTGGTACGATTTTGAGGGGAATTTAGGAATCAACGTAGAGATGTCCCAAAGTGATGATTTGGATTTATATATTGTTGCCTTTCAAACCGAAATAACAAAGGTCTATACAAAAGGAAATCAAATTGTAGTAGTCGGACGTCCAAAACGAAATGGCGTGCAAGCAATCACGATTAAAGTACATGACTTAAAGCCGAATTCCGAAAAAGAGTCATTGCTTGTTCAGCTGGCCACAGAAGACGGCGATGAAATAGACTATTCCTTAAATGAATATCTTCCTCCTGATATACGAGAAAAGATACGCGAAGGGAAGTAAAAGAAGCTGCTTCATGAAGAGGCAGCTTCTTAACTGTTCTGGCATTCCATATTGAATGATTTGTCGACTACCTTGCACATACATGTTGACTACCTTTCATGTGAAGAATTTCAAACATTTATTGTCGTCTCTCACCCCATTCTCTGTCGCCTATCGCACCACAACTCTCCCAATCCTTCATTCCTTTATCAAACTACCATAATAGAAATTTTCAAAAAACAACAACTAATCTCTAAACCTTTTCCGTGATTCCATATAGAATGGAAGGGAGAATACAAAGGAGGGAATGTTATGGGAGAGAATTCACAACGTGTGGTCCGTTATAGGGGAACGGAGCTGAACACGAAGGGGTGGCAGCAAGAGGCGGTACTACGGATGCTGATGAACAACTTGGATGAGGATGTAGCGGAAAGGCCGGAAGACTTAGTCGTATACGGCGGAATCGGTAAAGCTGCCCGAAACTGGGAAGCGTTCGATGCGATTGTCCGCTCGTTAAAGAATCTTGAGAATGATGAGACACTCATGGTCCAATCTGGGAAACCGGTGGCCATCTTTAAATCACATACGAATGCACCAAGGGTCCTTATCGCCAACAGTAATTTGGTTCCTGCGTATGCCAACTGGGAGCATTTCCATGAACTCGATAAAAAAGGCCTTATGATGTACGGGCAAATGACGGCGGGAAGCTGGATATACATTGGCTCCCAAGGGATTGTCCAAGGTACATATGAGACATTCGCTGAAGCGGGACGTCAACATTTCGGAGGATCCTTGAAAGGAACGATTACATTGACCGCTGGACTTGGCGGAATGGGTGGTGCACAACCGTTGGCAGTCACGATGGCAGGTGGTGTCTGTATCGCGGTGGAGGTCGATGAATCAAGAATCGATCGCAGGATTGAAACTCGCTATTTGGATACAAAAACGGATTCCCTTAAAGAAGCGATCCGCCTTGCGAATGAAGCGAAGAAAGAAGGAAAGCCGCTTTCGATCGGCTTGTTAGGGAATGCAGCGGAAGTACTGCCTGAAATGCTGACAACTGGTTTTATTCCGGATGTCCTAACAGATCAGACCTCAGCCCATGATCCGCTAAATGGCTATATACCAATTGGCATGACACTCGAAGAGGCAGCGGAACTCCGAAATGAACGTCCTGAGGAGTATGTAAAACGTTCGAAGACGTCCATGGCGACACATGTCCAAGCAATGATCGATATGATGGATCGCGGCGCCATAACATTCGACTATGGAAACAATATCCGTCAAGTTGCGAAGGATGAGGGAGTAAAACGGGCATTCGATTTCCCAGGATTTGTGCCGGCGTATATTCGCCCACAATTCTGTGAAGGGAAAGGGCCGTTCAGATGGGTAGCCCTTTCCGGTGATCCGGAGGATATTTACAAGACGGATGAAGTGATCTTGCGTGAGTTCAGCTATAACGAGAACTTATGTAACTGGATCCGTATGGCTCGGGAGAAAATCCAATTCCAAGGACTTCCTTCCCGCATTTGCTGGCTCGGTTACGGGGAGCGTGCTCGCTTCGGAAAAATCATTAATGACATGGTTGCTTCAGGTGAATTAAAGGCTCCTATTGTCATCGGGCGTGATCACCTCGACTCAGGTTCAGTAGCATCTCCTAACCGGGAGACGGAAGCGATGAAAGACGGTTCCGATGCAGTGGCGGACTGGCCGATATTGAACGCCATGATCAACGCAGTAGGTGGAGCGACATGGGTGTCCGTCCATCACGGTGGCGGCGTCGGGATGGGGTATTCCATCCATGCGGGTATGGTCATCGTGGCAGATGGAACAAAAGACGCGGAGGAACGTTTGCAGCGAGTCCTCACTTCCGACCCTGGAATGGGAATTGCGCGCCATGTAGACGCAGGGTACGAACTGGCAGAGAAAACAGCACGTGAAAAAGGGGTTAACATCCCAATGTTGAAAACGGAGGCGATGAAATGAGTAAACCGATCTGGATCAGGCATGCAGCACAACTGGCGACATTAGCCCAGTCCAGCAAAGGTCCACGAATAAAAGAGCAGATGAGTGAGCTATCAATACTTAAGGACGGTAGTCTGTGGATAGAGGATGGAATCATCGAAGCGGTCGGAACGTCGGCACAACTGGCGGAAAAGTATAAGGACCGGGTGGAAGAAGCAGAGATTATAGACGCGACCGGGCATTTAATAACACCTGGACTTGTCGATCCGCATACGCATCTTCCATATGGAGGCAGCCGAGAGCGGGAATTTGAAATGCGGCTGGAAGGCGCCACTTACATGGAAATTATGAATGCGGGTGGAGGAATTCATTCCACGACTCGCATGACCAGGCAAACGCCAGAGGATGAGCTTGTCGTACAGGCGAAACGAAGACTGGACTCCTTCCTGAAACACGGGGTCACGACAGTAGAGGCTAAGAGCGGCTATGGTTTAGATGTGGAGAATGAATTGAAACAGCTGAGAGTCGTGAAAAGGCTAAACGAGGAACATCCAACAGATATCATTCCGACATTCATGGGTGCTCACGCAGTTCCGGTTGAATTCAAGGGACGTGAAGAAGATTACGTTGACCTAATCATCAACGAAATGCTTCCAGCTGTAGCGAGTGAAAAGTTGGCCGTTTTCAATGATGTGTTTTGTGAAGTTGGAGTATTCACTCCTGAACAGTCGGAGAGAATCTTGGAAGCCGGCAAGAAATATGGTTTAATCCCTAAAATCCATGCGGATGAAATCGAGCCGTATGGCGGGGCGGAGCTTGCGGCAAAGATCGGAGCGATTTCAGCAGAACATTTATTGAAAGCTTCAGATGAGGGCATCGAGAAAATGGCTGAAGCAGGAGTCATCGCTTGTCTACTGCCGGCGACTGCACTATTCCTTCGTGAGGAGGCGGCAAAGGGACGGAAAATGATTGATGCAGGCGTACCAGTTGCCATTTCAACAGACTGCAACCCGGGTTCTTCACCAACTACCTCTATGCCGCTTGTTATGAATCTGGCGTGCATTTCTATGAGGATATCACCGGCTGAAGCCTTAACTGCAGCTACGTATAACGCTGCATGTGCAATTGGTATGGAGGAAAAGGTTGGATCTCTGGAAGTGGGCAAACAGGCAGATATAGTACTGTGGAATGTATCCAATTATCAAGAGCTTCAATACTTATTCGGTGTGAACCATGTTAAATCAGTTTGGAAAAAAGGCGTATCAGTTATTTAGTGCTTCATCATAACAGCTTGCTAACACTTTAATATGTTAATATTTTACAATTATTCATTGTATTCGATTGATTCCAACTCTATAATTTGAAGTAATAAAACTAAGACGATTGGCAGACAGCCAGTCGTCTTTTCATAGGATGGGATCTAATGATTGAACTGACTGGTCATACGTTAGCTATAAAAGATTTAAAGCGCATTTTATTCAACAATGAACAAGTCTCGCTTAGTAAAGAGGCATTAAAGAAGGTTGCCAACAGTAGGGAAGCGGTAGATAAGATTGTGCGCGAGGGACGTATCGTATATGGGATTAATACGGGATTCGGCAAATTCAGTGACGTGGCAATTGAAGAGAAAGACACGAAAGCCCTTCAACTTCATCTAATCCGTTCACATGCTTGCGGAGTCGGGGAACCGTTCCCAGAACTTGTTTCCAGAGCCATGCTTGTGCTTCGTCTAAACGCACTATTAAAAGGACATTCCGGTATTCGCCAAGAAGTATTGGACCGATTCGTTTATATGATTAATCACAATATCCATCCGGTCGTTCCACAGCAAGGGTCTTTAGGTGCTTCCGGCGACTTGGCTCCTTTAAGCCACTTGGCATTAGTGCTTTTAGGTGAAGGTTCCGTTTGGCGAGACGGTAATTACGTTCCTTCAGCTAAAATCTGGAAAGAGCATGGAATCAATCCGATCGTTTTGGAAGCAAAAGAGGGTCTTGCACTCATTAACGGAACTCAGGCCATGACCGCTCAAGGTGTGCTCAGCTATATCGAAGCGGAAAGTCTCGCTTACCAAAGCGAGTGGATTGCGGCACTTACGATGGAAGCATTACATGGAATTACGGATGCATTTAATCCGGCAATCCATATTGCACGCGGCTATCCGGAGCAAATTGAAGTCGCTGCACGGATGCTTAAATGGTTGGATGGAAGTAGGTTAACGACACGGCAAGGGGAAATACGTGTTCAGGATGCCTACTCAATCCGATGCATTCCACAAATCCACGGAGCGAGTTGGCAAGTATTGAACTATGTTAAAGAGAAGTTGGAGATAGAAATGAACGCTGCGACGGACAACCCGCTAATTTTCGATGATGGCGGACTTGTATTGTCTGGTGGTAATTTTCATGGACAGCCCATTGCCTTTGCAATGGATTTCTTAAAAATGGGTGTGGCTGAACTTGCGAATGTTTCGGAAAGGCGGATCGAACGCTTAGTCAATCCTCATTTAAATGAGGGACTTCCGCCATTCTTAAGCCCTGAACCGGGACTTCAATCCGGAGCCATGATTTTGCAATATTCCGCGGCCAGCTTGGTCTCAGAGAATAAAACATTGGCACATCCCGCATCGGTCGATTCTATTCCTTCATCAGCTAACCAGGAAGACCATGTGAGTATGGGGACGATCGGTTCAAGGCATGCGTATGCTATTATCCAAAACGCACGGAGGGTATTGGCGATTGAAGCATTCTGTGCCATTCAAGGATGCGAGTATCGCGGAGTGGAGAAAATGTCACCGTCCCTTCATGAAAAATGGAAGGAACTTCGAAAAATCGCACCATCCATTACAGAAGATCGGATTTTCAGCGAAGACATCGAGAGTGTACAGCAGTATTTATACGAAACTGTGAAAAACTAATGTATAGTGGATATGTACATTATTATTTATATTTGGAGGTTTCATGATGAAAAATGAAGCTTTAATTATCGTTGACATGAGTAATGATTTTGTAGCTGACACTGGTACGTTGACGGCAGGAAAACCAGCACAAGAAATTGTTCCGTATATCCGGAACATTGCGGATGACTTTTTGAAAAATGATGGCACCGTTGTAGTGGCGATGGATGCTCATGCTGAAAATGATCCGCACTTCAAGCTTTGGCCAGCACATAATGTGGTTGGCACAGAAGGGCAAAAACTCTATGGAGAACTTGCTGAATGGTTTGAAGAACACCAGTCGGACCAACGTGTTCTATATGTGCCGAAAGAAAATTACAATGCATTCCATAATACAGGATTGGCGGAAGAACTCCGCAAACGCGGAATCGATAAAGTACACGTCGCAGGTGTTTGTACGGATATTTGTAACTTCATGACGGTTGCAGGTGCAGATGCTGAAGGCTTTAAAACAGTGATCCATAAAAAAGGATCTGCTACATTCAGTGATAAAGGACCAGCAGCCATTGATCATATGAAAGCTATTTTCCATACGGAAGTGGTGTAAACCATTTAAACAACAAGAGCGCTGATCTTCCTACAAAGATTTGCGCTCTTTTTTAGAATATGAAAGGAGTTTTATAGTGAAGAGGTTTCAGGGGATAGGGTTTGTTCTTTTGTTTTTATTAGCTGCATGTTCACCGCCTGTTCAAACTGTTCCAATGGAAAAGGTCATTTTTTCCGGAGAAGGGGATGAATGGAAAATAGAGTATCAATACGATCCTGCAGAGTATGCGGAAAAAAAGGTTAATTGGGTACAGTTGGAGCCAAAAACACTTGATGTTTCGAACATCGATTTATCAGATATGGATATCGAATTTAAAAGCAGAGATGGTGTAATAACCGGGAATGTTGGCGGTATGAAAACAAAGATAGAAGAGAATACGATATCATTTTTAGTGGGAACTGTAAATTTCGATACTTACGAAGAAGACGAATTCCAATTTACAGTCATTTATAAAGATCAACGAGATGATATCAAATTAAAATTACGATAAGTCGGAGAGTACAAACCATCAAAATTGAGAAGTGAGGGAGTATAGATGAAAAAATTAGCTGCAGAAGGAAATACAATATTTGCATTTTCAAAGAATAATAAACCAGCAAAATTTGTGGATAGTGGAGAGACTATTGAGGTTGAAACGATCGACGCTCTATCCAATCAAATCCAGACAGAGGACGACACGATTGAAGCAATTGACTGGGAACGGGTCAATCCTGCTACGGGTCCCATCTATGTGAATCAGGCAAAAAAAGGCGATATTCTAAAAGTGACAATCGAGAAGATTAACATCAATGACCAAGGAGTACTGCTCGCTGGCCCTAACCTAAGCCTAATAGGTGAATTCGATCAAATGACGAAGAGAATCGTCCAAATCAGAGAGGAACAGGTCATCTTCAATGAAAAAATAACATTCCCAATACAAAAGATGATTGGTGTGATCGGGGTTGCACCTGAACACCGGGATATCTCTTGTGGCACACCTGATTCTCATGGCGGCAATATGGATACAACGATTATAAAAGAAGGCTCGGAATTATACTTACCTGTCTTTGTGGACGGTGCATTGTTCGCATTAGGTGATTTTCACGCTGCGATGGGGGATGGGGAAATAAGTGGTACCGGTGTTGAAATTGCTGGTTCTGCTATCCTTAAACTTGAAGTTGTTAAGGGCGAATCCATCGAACATCCAATCGTTAAATACGAAGAAGGACTATCGTTTATTGCGTCAAAAGAGACATTGGACGAAGCGGTTAAAGTGGCAACAAAACAAGCGGTCCATTTCTTGAAAAATAATACAGACCTGAGCTTGGAAGATGCGACAATGCTAATGAGTGCAGTAGGTCAGGCTCAAGTCAGCCAAGTGGTAGATCCCTTAATGACAGCTCGCTTCCTCATCCCTCAATTTGTGTTGGATGCTTACCAAATAACAGCATTTTAAATCTTGTAAAAGCAGACTCGCCTACATCAACAGGGTCTGCTTTTTTCTTTATAGGTAGGAGGAAACTATTTAATGTGTATATGAAAAATCTATTACCAAAAGAAAGTGGTATCTCCAATATCTATAATACGGTATCATAGATAATAGACAGATAGGAGGAATCCGGAATGGACGAAACTACCCAACAACCGCATATTTTACTCGTCGACGGAATGGCACTCCTATTCCGCTCGTTTTTCGCGACTGCGGTCCGTGGCCAATATTTTAGAAATGCAGATGGAATCCCGACGAATGGCGTATCAGGTTTTGCTCGCCATGTCATGACAGCGCAAACAATTTTTCAACCGACCCACTTGGCAGTTTGCTGGGATATGGGCGCTTATACATTTAGAAATGATCTGTATGAAGGATATAAATCGAACCGCCCGGAACCGCCTGAAGAGTTGAAGCCTCAGTTCGATATGGCACGGAATGTATCAGAAATGATGGGATGGAAGAACTTCGGCGAACCTGGGATGGAAGCGGATGACTTGATCGGTACGATCACAAAAAAATACAATGATGCGAAAATCACGATAATTAGCGGAGATAAAGACTTACTTCAATTACTGAAACCAAATGTTCAAATTGCTTTTACGAAAAAAGGATTTAACATATATGACATATACTCGCATGAGAGATTTGTTGAAGAATACCAAATTGCTCCTCATGCTTTTGCGGATGTGAAAGCCTTCATGGGTGATTCCAGCGATGGCTACGCCGGTGTAAAGGGAATTGGACCAAAAACTGCACTTCAATTCATCCAAAAATATGGATCGGTAGATGGAGTATTGGAATCTTTACACGAACTGACTCCATCACAGCGAAAGAAAATTGAAGAGAACTTAGAAATGCTTCACCTTTCAAAAAAACTTGCAGTCATACACTGCGATTGTCCAATTGAAGTAGACATCAAAGACCTTTCACTTCCAGTTTTCAATGAAGAGTTATTACAGGAATTAGAAGCATCAGGACTTGGCAGTGTTGCACGGCAAGCGGTAACTCTTATTTCATAATTCGCTTAGGATGGTGACTTTTTTGGAGAAGTTTAAGGAGCATATTCGTGTATCTATCCTTGCTGAAGTTGATATGTTAACCGAAGCGATCACGAATGAGCAGAATATGAGATATCCTGAGTTTTTCATTTTTGAAGATGAACTGATTGAAATAAGGAAGAGGTTCATTACTCTCATTGCGGATTGTATGACCTCTTCTGAGGAAGAGCGGGTTAGCCGGGCGAGAGAAGAAGGTACGGCTGCTGGTTATGCGATGTCGCATAGTAACTTTGGGTCCCTCGACATGTTTGTGCGGGAAGTGCCTCATTACCGAAATACCATAGGCAGTTTCATTAAATATGAAGTTATTGAAAAGAACTTTAGTGTTGCGGAATTATATGAAATCTTAACGATCTTAGATTCTGTGATCCATGATTATATTTACTTTTTCTCAAACCAATATGTAGAATACGAAAAGTTAGTAATTGCACGTTCTAAGGAAATGGTGACGGAATTGTCCGTCCCCCTCGTATCGATCAACGATGACATTGCGATTCTTCCATTAATTGGGACAATTGATACGGAACGGGGCAATATGTTAAGGGAACGGGTACTACGTGAAGCATATGACATGAAAGTGCGGACGTTGATCATCGATGTATCCGGACTACAAGCGATCGACACGTTTGTTGCCCAGCAACTATTTCAGTTGTTCGAAGCACTGAGGCTTTTAGGTATCCGCCCGATAGTAAGCGGAGTTACACCGGCAATCGCTCAGACTTTTGTTCAATTATGCGTATCATTCGGAGATGTATCGAGTTTCTCTTCTTTAAAGTTAGCTTTAAAGGAGTTATTTCGGCGAAATCCTGACAAATGATAGAATGGCAGCATTTTTGCTGTAAGAAATTTTCCGAATCCGGCTGGATCTGTTTCTTCCGCCGTTGTCATGGATATACAAACATAGATCATATTCAGTTTCCTCAAAGCCAATCACTGGAACCCAATGATATGAAAATTCAAAAGTAGACATCCATCTGAATGAAAAATAGCGATCGAACTTTGCGGCAACCGGCCTGCCAGCGCAAAGTTCTTTTTTTACGCCTTCAATAAGGGTTTCTTCAACAATCCACTCGTTGCCTAAAATCCGCCTCATATTTTTAATGAAATGTCGTTTGAATAACCCAATTTTCGTTGTATGTAACAGCTTATAAAGTTCATTGGCCGATAAGCGCTCCTGTCCGTGATGTTTCATCAGAATGGAAGCAGTAACTGGACCGCATGCAGAATTCCGGTACCTTTCGTCAATCTGTTCACTGTATTGAGATTGACCTTCGACTTCGAGCAAAACTTTCAAAAAAACCACCTCTATATGAAAGGATAACAGACAACTAAAATAGAACTTATATTAAACCTTCCCCGATAGGGAAGGAAACCAATCATTCGGGGGAATGGACATGATTCATTTTAAGTCATTAGACACTTTATCGTTTAAAGAAGCATCAGAACTTTTTAATAAAGGATTCGAAGGATATTCGATTCCGATGAGTCCGCCATTGGATGCATATGTCGCGAGGTTTGGCAATGAAGGTCTTTCACCGGAGTGTTCAGTTGTCATGTTAGAGGATGAAAAGCCGATTGGATTTGTTCTTCAAGGAATTAGGGAAGTAGACGGAAAGAAAATTTCATGGAATGGGGGAACAGGAATCATCCCTTCACACCGCGGCAAAGGACTCGGAAGGCAGCTTATGGAAGGAGCTGAACAAGTCCTCAGGGAAAAGGGAGTTCATATCTCCACTTTGGAAGCCTTGTCAATGAATGAACCGGCGATTCGCCTCTATCAAAGTGTCGGTTATGATATCGAAGATCAATTATTATTCCTGGAACAGGAGGGGAGGATCGAATATTCTCCTGCAGCGATTGCAACCGAACGTTTCCCTGCTTTCCAAGCTATCGGCGCATCCATTTTTAATCCGGTTGTTCCTTGGCAAATCGATCCAGCCAACACCCCAAAAGTTGGAGGAGAAGTTTTGGTGGCGAAGAGAGGGAATGACGTCATCGCTGCCGTATTATTCCGCAAACGACAGACGAACGGTAAAGAAATAGAAGGGATTACCTTATTCCAGGCGGTTGCTGAAGAAACGGATGAAGGCTTGTCTGCGTTGAAAGCATTGTTGGCTGAAGCAATGGAATTCACAAAGCCCGTTAAGCGTACTACTTACAATTTCCAGATAGGTGATGGAAGAGCTGTCGATTTCCTGAAGAGTGTTGGGTTTAAGGAAACGAATATCTCACAAGTTTTTATGGTGAAAGAATTGTAAAAAATAAGACCAGCCCACATGGCTGGTCTTATTAAGTATGACACTAAGCACTAAAAATCGAACCCCAATTGTATACAACCGTGTAAACCAGGGTAGAAACTAACAAAGCAGTGTTGAAGAACATATATTTAGTTTCGGACCAACAATATACAATTATAGCTAAGCCAACAGGTGCTCCCACTAAAGCAAACCAAGGGAAATCATTGTTACTTAAATAGAGGGAAAATGCAAAGTTTGCAATTAAAAAAAAAGCCAAGAAGACTTGATTCATGACTCTTAATTCCCCGCGAACATATTCAGTCATTTCAAAACCTACTTTCGTGTATATGTAGTTAATCATAACATTATGTAATAGTTCTATAGAATCAATAGAAATGTAAGTCTTTAATTCAAGACTTTAATGTTTCAATCATGAGAATGCCCAAGTTTCCGTGAATTTTTACTATACCTCAAATTTTTGAGACAATAAAAAGGGCCATCAATTTATCAAATAAATTGATGGCCACTTCTATTGTAATATTGTTTTACTACACGTTTTGACTTTGTAAAAAGTCGGTCACTTGTTCTGGCGATTTGGCATTGGCACTGTGTAAGTGTGCAAGCTTTTCGCCTTCCTTGAAAATAAGAAGACTTGGAATCCCCATCACTTGTTGCTCTTCAGCAATCTCAGGGAAGTTGTCGCGATTAATTTCGTACCAAGTGTATTGGGTGTACTCTTGCTCAATCGGATCGATGAACATATCCATCCGTCGGCAGTCCGGGCACCATCCAGCCTCAAATTTAACGAGGACAGGTTCTTTGCTGTTTATAACTTCTTTAAATTGGTCTGCAGTTGTAATTGGTTTCATGAACTATTCCCTCCTTTTAGGAATAGTGTACACGGAAACCGTACGTGCAGAAAGATATTTGCTTGCTATTGCAACTGTTGTTTTGAAGTCGTAAATTGTTGCTCCGCTTGCTTAATTTCCGCTGATTGTGCCGGAGTAATGGAATACCAACCATGTTGGAACATTAAGTCGTAGAAATTTCGTTGCTGTTTCGATGTATCTTCAAAGATTCCTAAAATCGATTGATAAAAAGCATCGTGACTCGCCTCGTGCAACGCAGTAACATATGAATTGGCTAAATGTTTTTCGGTTGAAAGTGCATCTGTAATGAGGTCACGATCATTCATTTCAGGAGTATCGGGTACTTGTGCGGTCGGGTTTTTGATAGTCGAAGATTCCATTATGATTGTGCACCTCCAGCATTGTCCTTCATGAATTGCAACAACTTATCATAGTGTTTAGCATGCATTTGCTCGGCAGCTTCAAATTCCTTTTTCAAGTCAGGCATCTTGCATTGTTTGGACATGGCACGCATTTTTTTTGCAGCTAATAGATTCCAGTCAAGCATATCAGTCAGAAAAGAAAGATCTTTCGTCGAAAGTGCCTTAGGTGGTTCCGGAAATAGAATCGGTTCACGAGTATTGGAAGTATAGTCCTGTGAAAATAAACCCATAAGATGGTCTCCTTTTTTGTATTTTGTCGGGGTTAGTATGCTTGAATGGAAAAATCTTATTCATTTTCGTTCATTAAATATTGCGAAAATAACTATTTTGGAATAAACTAAATGAAAAGAAAGCGTTTTATTTTTTTATCTAAAAAATGAATGAGTATTCATTCAATGGGGAAGGGGCGTTTCATTTGTCATATCAAATCAATAAAGCGGCTGTATTGGGATCGGGCGTAATGGGTTCTGGGATTGCTGCCCACTTAGCGAATATCGGTATCCCGGTAGTTCTTTTGGACATTGTACCGAGGGAATTGACAGCAGATGAAGAGAAGAAAGGCCTTACACTGTCTGACAAATCAGTAAGGAACCGTTTTGCAGAAGGGGCGCTGCAAAAACTTTTAAAACAAAAGCCTGCTCCTTTGACTTCGAAAAGTAATCTATCACTGATTACCACCGGTAATTTAGAAGATGATTTAGAAAAATTGAAGGATGTCGACTGGATCATTGAAGTCGTTGTTGAAAGATTAAATGTGAAAAAAGAATTGTTCTCCAAGTTGGACTTTGTTCGTAAAGAGGGTACGATTATCAGCTCAAATACTTCCGGTATCAGTATCGAAGCAATGGCTGAAGGTCGTTCGGAAGATTTCAGGAAACACTTCCTGGGCACGCACTTCTTTAATCCGCCTCGTTACTTAAAGCTATTGGAGGTTATTCCAGCTTCCTCTACACTACCTGAAGTGGTAGATTTCATGGTGACTTTCGGTGAGGACCGCTTAGGAAAAGGTGTTGTCCTGGCGAAAGATACTCCGAACTTTATCGCTAACCGGATTGGTACATATGGACTGTTGGTCACTTTACGCGAAATGACCACACGCGGTTATTCCGTCGGGGAAGTAGATTCGGTTACTGGTCCACTGATCGGCCGCCCGAAATCTGCTACTTTCCGTACTTTAGATGTTGTTGGGTTGGACACATTCGCACATGTCGCGAAGAACGTCTACGACCAAACTGAAGGAGAAGAACGTGAAATCTTTGACGTGCCGGATTATTTACGGAAGATGATTGAAAACGGCTGGTTAGGTTCAAAGTCCGGCCAAGGTTTCTTCCAAAAGAAAGACAAGGATATTTTAGAATTGAACCTTGAAACATTTGAATACGAGCCAGTGAAAAAGTTGAAGACGCCTTCCATTGAAATGGCTAAGCAGCAAAAGGGCTTGGCTGCGAAAGTGAAGTCGCTTGTTCATGCGAAAGACCGGACAGGTGAACTGCTCTGGAGCATACTTTCACCGACATTGCGTTACTCTGCTCAGTTAAACGGTGTAATTGCTGACTCGATTGTGGAAATTGACCGTGCGATGAAATGGGGATTCGGCTGGGAACAGGGACCATTTGAAGTATGGGATGCAATCGGTGTAAAAGAATCGGTTGAACGGATGAAAGCGGAAGGCGCTGAAATTCCTGCTTTTGTTGAGTCTTTATTGGCCAAAGGCTATGAGTCTTTCTATAAAGAAGTAGACGGAGACGTGTATTTCTTTGACGGAGAAGACTACAAGCCGGTTTCGGTTAATGAAAAAGTGATTGACTTGAAACGCTGGAAGAAAAAGCACGGTGTCATCAAGAAGAATTCTGGCGCAAGTTTAGTTGACTTGGGGGATGGCGTGGCTCTACTTGAGTTCCATTCCAAATCGAATGCGATCGGTCTTGATATCATTCAAATGATCAACTTCGCTGTTGAAGAAGTGGAAAAGAATTATAAAGGATTGGTCATCGGGAATCAGGGACGTAACTTCTGTGTCGGCGCGAATTTAGGAATGATTCTTATGGAAGCGCAAGATGACAATATTTTTGAACTTGACTATACGATCAAAGCATTCCAAAATGCCATGATGAAAATCAAATATAGCCGCAAGCCTGTTGTGGCTGCTCCATTCGGAATGGCTTTAGGCGGAGGCGCAGAAGTGTGCTTGCCGGCTGCTCACATTCAAGCATCGATGGAAACGTATATGGGTCTCGTGGAAGCTGGCGTCGGCCTGATTCCTGGCGGAGGCGGAAACAAAGAGCTTTATATGAAGCACTTAAAAGGTCTACCGCACGGAGTGCAAGTCGATTATCAGTTCGTGGCGAATAAAGTGTTTGAAACAATCGCGATGGCAAAGGTTTCAACTTCTGCTGAAGAAGCGCGTGAAAACAATTTCTTGAACTTTGCAGATGCTGTAAGTGTCAATAGCGACCACTTGCTCTACGATGCAAAACAAGCTGCGCTTCGGTTATATGAAGGTGGCTATCAACCGCCAAAACGTGAAAAGGTTCCAGTCACTGGAGAGTCAGGATATGCAACGCTTCTGTTAGCGGCGGAAGGGATGTTCCTCTCCGGGTATATTAGCGAACACGATTTGAAGATTGCGAAAAAGTTAGCATATGTACTATCAGGCGGCAAGGTGCCATATGGAACTGCAGTGGATGAACAATATTTACTCGACTTGGAGCGTGAAGCATTCCTGAGCTTAGTAGCGGAGCCGAAATCACAGCAAAGAATGCAGTATATGCTCATGAAAGGGAAGCCATTGCGCAACTAATTGGTGCACGGCAAAGGAGGAAAAGAGATGCGTGAAGCAGTAATTGTAGCCGGTGCTCGTACACCGGTCGGTAAGGCGAAGAAGGGGTCACTTGCTACAGTACGACCAGATGATTTTGCAGCTTTGACCGTGAGGGAAACATTGAAGCGTGCTGGGAATTATGATGGTCCGATTGATGATTTAATCTTGGGATGTGCGATGCCTGAAGCAGAGCAGGGTATGAACGTAGCTCGCAATATCGGAGCATTGGCCGGTTTGCCGGATACGACCCCGGCGATTACCATTAACCGTTTCTGTTCATCCGGGTTGCAATCAATTGCATACGGAGCGGAACGTATTATGCTCGGAAGCTCCGATACGGTTCTAAGTGGCGGAGTGGAGTCAATGAGTATGGTACCGATGATGGGGAACACGATTCGCCCAAATTCGAAGCTTGCTGAGACGGCACCACAGTATTACATGAGCATGGGGCATACCGCGGAACAAGTGGCCAATAAGTACGGAGTCAGCCGGGAAGACCAAGATGCATTTGCCGTACGTTCGCATGAGTTGGCAGCCAAAGCCATTGCGAATGGTGTATTTAAGGATGATATCGTTCCGGTGGAAGTAACGAAAAGAACGGTTGATGAAAATAATAAATTGGTAGAAAAAACGTTTATCTTTGATACAGATGAAGGGGTACGACCAGGAACAAGTATGGAAACGTTAGCGAAACTGCGACCTGCTTTTGCGGCGAAAGGGAGTGTGACAGCAGGGAACGCTTCCCAAACTTCTGATGGTGCAGGAGCAGTGCTATTAATGGATCGGGAAAAAGCGATGGCAGAGGGGTTGAAGCCAATTGCAAAATTCCGTTCATTTGCAGTCGGTGGTGTTCCTCCTGAAGTAATGGGAATCGGCCCGATTGAAGCGGTGCCGAAAGCGTTGAAGCTTGCCGGTTTATCGGTCGAGGATATCGATCTTTGGGAGTTGAATGAAGCGTTTGCTTCGCAATCGATTCAAGTCGTCCGCCATTTAGGAATCGACATGGATCGGGTTAACGTGAATGGTGGAGCAATCGCATTGGGGCATCCACTCGGAGCGACAGGAACCATATTGACATTGAAATTAATGACGGAACTCAAACGCCAAGGTAAACAATTCGGGGTAGTCACCATGTGTATCGGCGGCGGTATGGGCGCAGCAGGCGTCTTTGAATTGCTCTAAAACAAAAGGAGGATGAAAGATATGTCAACTTCAACACAAGGGATGATTAAAGGTGGAAGCTTCTTGATCGAGGATGTGGATGTAAACCGTGTGTTTACACCAGAAGATTTCACAGATGAGCAAAAGATGATTGCCAAAACAACAGAGGAATATGTAACAAACGAGGTATTGCCGCTCGTAGAGAAACTGGAGAATCATGAATTCGAACACTCTGTAAAACTATTAAAATCTGCTGGAGAGCTTGGACTTTTAGGTGCTGACGTACCTGAAGAGTATGACGGACTGGGTCTCGACAAAATTGCATCAGCTTTGATTGCTGAAAAAATGTCACGTGCCGGCGGATTCTCCATTACTCATGGTGCACACGTTGGAATCGGTTCCTTGCCGATTGTATTATTCGGGAATGAAGAGCAGAAGCAAAAGTATTTGCCTAAACTTGCAACAGGCGAATTGATTGCGGCTTAC
Source organism: Chungangia koreensis (assembly GCF_042651785.1). Lineage (NCBI taxonomy): Bacteria > Bacillati > Bacillota > Bacilli > Lactobacillales > Chungangia > Chungangia koreensis. The sequence goes on along the minus strand of NZ_JBHSEC010000020.1, from coordinate 64,462 downwards.
GCTTTGACAGAGCCTGGTTCCGGATCGGATGCATTGGGAGCTAAGACAACTGCCAAGTTGAATGCAGAAGGAACACATTACGTGTTGAATGGTGAAAAACAATGGATTACGAATGCTGGCTTTGCTGATGTATTTGTCGTGTATGCGAAGATTGACGGCGAACAATTCTCCGCTTTCATCGTTGAGCGTGCATTTGACGGAGTATCCGTCGGGCCTGAAGAAAAGAAAATGGGAATCAAATCGTCTTCCACTCGTACGTTGATCTTAGAAGATGCAAAAGTTCCGGTTGAAAACCTATTAGGTGAGGCTGGCCGTGGTCATGTTATCGCCTTCAATATCTTGAACATTGGCCGTTATAAGCTGGGAGTAGGTACAGTTGGAGGTTCCAAACGAGCACTCGAACTGGCGATTGCGTATACAAACCAACGCCAGCAGTTCAAGACACCAATCTCTTCCTTCAACTTGACGAAAGATAAATTAGCGACCATGGCGTCACGCTTGTATGCAGCAGAAAGCATGATGTACCGGACGGTTGGTTACTTCGAAGACCGTATGAGCCAGTTAAGTGCAGAAGAGCAGAAGGACGGAAAAGCGATTGCGGCATCAATCGCTGAATATGCAATCGAATGTTCCATCAACAAAGTGTTCGGTACGGAAGTGCTCGACTATATTGCGGACGAAGCAGTGCAATTGCATGGCGGGTACGGTTTCATGCAGGAATATGAAGTAGAGCGGATTTACCGTGATTCCCGGATCAACCGGATCTTTGAAGGGACAAATGAAATCAACCGACTATTAGTACCAGGAACATTCCTACGTAAAGCAATGAAAGGCGAGCTTCCTTTATTGCAAAAAGCGCAAGGATTACAAGAAGAATTGCTTATGATGATGCCGGAGGAAATTGAAGACGCACCATTGGCACAAGAGAAATATTTAGTGAAGAACGCGAAGAAAATCGGTTTGTTGGCAGCTGGTATGGCCGCAACACGTTTCGGTACAAAATTGGAAGCGGAACAGGAAGTGTTAGTGAACATCGCGGACATTGCAAATAACTTGTTCGCCATGGAATCCGCATTATTACGTACGGAAAAAGCAATCGCACGTGACGGAGAGGAAAAGGCAGCACAGAAGATCCTCTATACAGAGATCTTCTGTCAAGAGGCTATGGAGCAAATCGAGAGAGATGCAAAGGAAACATTGATCGCTTCTGTCGAAGGAGACGACCTACGTATGATGCTTTCCGCGCTTCGTAAGCTGACCCGTTACAATCCGAAGAACTTGATCAAATTGAAGCGTGAGGCTTCGGTCAAATTGATCGATGCGGAAAAATATGTAGTTTGATAAAAAAAGGAGACCGGATCGCTTAAAGCGGTCCGGTCAATTTATTTAATAAACCTCCCAATACTACCGAACAGACTTTGCATAAGTCGTTTTTTATTAATCAGCAGTTCTCGCCACTTCGCTTTCCGTGGGCTTGGCTTCAGCCTCCTCGTCACTACGTTCCTGCGGGGTCTTCAGCTCAAGCTATTCCCACAGGAGTCTACGTGGAGAGAACTGCTTGTTATACAATTTTGAATGAATTTATCCACATAATACTATCTATTTTAGTATGTGCAATAAGCGGAAGGCGGCGACTCCTGCGGGACAGCGAGACAGTCCAAGACCCCGCAAGCGCAGCGAGGAGGCTTGGCGCGAGCCCGCGGAAAGCGACCGTCTGGAGAGATTGCTCCAGATATATCTTCTGCAGTAATAATAATTCTTTTTTAAACTTTACGATCGATTAGTCGATATGCATTGTTTTATCCTATTGAACCGAAGCATCCTGTCAAAGAAAGGACTTGTTCAATTCATTTTGATACAATGAAAAGAAAAAAGGAGATAATCCATGACACTTACATACTATGGTTATCCAAAATGCGGCACGTGCAGAAAAGCAAAGAAATGGCTGGACGAACAAGGGATCGACTATACCGACAATAATATTGCGGAAACCCCTCCGTCTGCTGAACAATTAAAGGAATATATCCAAAACAGCGGACTACCCCTTAAAAAGTTCTTCAATACAAGCGGTCTCAAATACAAAGAGTTAAATCTAAAGGACAAGCTACCAACAATGTCTGATGAAGAACAAATTCAATTACTTGCGTCAGATGGAATGCTGATTAAACGGCCGATTGTTTCAGATGGAAAAAAGGTCACTGTCGGCTTTAAAGAAAATGAATTTGAAGAGGCGTGGAGTCGTTAAATCATCTTGTATTTCAAGTGAAATTATGTAACACTTATGCTGAATGTATTTAAATGCTGGAGGGGTCCAAATGAGCTTGCCAAAAGAACTTAAATATTCAAAAGAACACGAATGGGTAAAACTTGAAGACGGCAAAGTACGTATCGGCATTACAGAATTTGCACAATCCGAACTAGGTGATATCGTATTTGTTGAGCTGCCGCAAGTCGGCGACGACATTAAAGTTGACGATGCTTTCGGAAGTGTGGAATCTGTTAAGACGGTTTCAGAACTTTATGCGCCAATCAGCGGTAAAGTAGTGGAAGTGAATGGACGTTTAGAAGACAGCCCGGAATTGGTTAACGAAGATTCCTACGGTGACGCGTGGATGATAGTGGTTGAGCCTGCCGATTTGGCGGAGTTGGATGCTCTATTATCTGCTGAAGAATATGAAGAATTGATCAATGCCTGAGCATACATGAAAACGCCGACATTCTGCCGGCGTTTTTTTCATTAACTATAAAAAGTGAATGAAACCGTGTGGAAAGGTGGATAACGGTTCATTTAGGGTAAAATGTTCGTATAGATGATCCGGAGAGTCAATTTACCCAATGGTATCTGCCGGAAAACGGTGATTAGGGGTGCTTGCGATGTTTGGTGAAAAAGTGATCATTGTAGAAGGTCTTTCTGATAAGAAAAGGATTGAGCCGCTCATAGCAGAACCTGTCGTCATTTTGTGTACGAATGGGACAGTTAGCCCGACGAGGCTGGAAGAACTGATGGCACCATATGATGGATCGGAACTTTTTGTCTTTGTCGATGCTGATAAATCGGGCGAGAAATTGAGAGCATTGTTTAAACGAGAATACCCAGAGGCGATGCATTTATATACAGAACCAGTTTATCGTGAGGTGGCTACCACCCCTATTAAAGTTTTAGCAAACCTACTAATGGCTGCAAATATTGATATACGCAGCGAATTTTTTGTGTAAGGGTGATTCGATGTTAGAATGGACGCGTGCGGACTTTGAACAGCAAAAAGAACAATCGAATGTTACAGCGTTTTACTTATATACGCCTTTATGCGGCACGTGCCAAGTCGCTGGAAAAATGATGGACGTTGTCGCGGAATTGGTTAAGGATGTGCCGATCGGCAAGGCCAATCTCAATTATTTGGAAGACTTGGCGATCGATTATGAAATCGAAAGCGTTCCGTGCCTCGTAATTACCGAGAACGGTGAATTGAAAGAAAAAATTTACGCTTTTCAGTCTGTTCCACATCTATATGAAAAATTGAAGAAATGACCTTGACGAAGATACTTTGCCGTGTTAAAGTAACCATTAATGTGTTTCATAATTGAATATGTTTGCTCTTATTGCGAGAGGTGGAGGGATGTGCCCGATGAAACCCGGCAACCGTCATGAAAATGAAATGGTGCCAATTCACACAAAGCGAAGGCTTTGGTAGATGAGAGAATGGACGATCGTTTTTACGTATGCGTAACCTTTCTGCTCTTCTTGCGGAAAGGTTTTTATTTTGGGGTAAGAATATAGATAGAACGCCAATTATTGAGACATACAGGAAATTTGGTTCGGAGGTGAGAAGGATTTGATTGAGTTAACTAACATTACGAAAACTTTCCAAACGGATAAAGGAACGTTGACTGCCGTGGACAGTGTGAACCTTTCGGTACGTCAAGGTGAAATATTTGGTGTGATCGGCTATAGTGGTGCCGGAAAAAGTACATTGATCCGGTTGTTGAACGGATTGGAAAAGCCTACTGCCGGAACGGTTACTGTGAACGGACAAGAAATTTCATCCATTAGTGGTCAGAAGCTGCGGAACGCCCGACAGAAAGTCAGCATGATCTTCCAGCATTTCAACTTGCTTTGGTCCAGAACGGTTGCCGAAAATATCGAATTCCCTCTTGAAATAGCAGGGGTTGCTAAAGAACAACGAAAAAAACGTGTTCTAGAACTAATCGAATTGGTCGGTCTCACTGGGAGAGAAAATGCTTTTCCGTCACAACTATCAGGTGGACAAAAGCAGCGCGTCGGAATTGCACGTGCCCTCGCCAATGAACCGGAAGTCCTTCTCTGTGATGAAGCGACATCGGCTCTGGATCCGGAAACGACGGATTCCATTTTGGAGTTGCTGGTGGATATTAATGAGCGATTGGGATTGACGATTGTCCTCATTACTCATGAAATGCACGTCATCCGTAAAATCTGTCATCGTGTTGCTGTAATGGAAGCAGGAAAAGTAGTGGAGTTAGGAAATGTGTTGGAGGTATTCCAATCTCCGAAACAACAGATCACGAAGCGATTTGTAGCTCAAATTACCGAGTCGGGGGATTCTATAGAAACGGTTTCGAAATTATTGAGTCAATTTAACACCGGTAAGCTCATCAAGCTTATATTCGTAGGTGATCGAACTGAACAGCCAATCCTTTCGAGATTGATCAGAAATTTCGATGTGGAAGTGAATATTGCTCACGGCAATGTTTCTCATACGAAGGGTGGAGCTTACGGAACCCTGATCCTTCACATTGACGGGAAACCCGAATTGATCAATCAGGCTATCCAGTTCCTTCATGATGAAGGAGTCAAAACGGAGGTGTTAACACATGCTTAGTCAGTTATTTCCGAATGTCGACTGGGAACTGATGTGGGAAGCAACTCTCGAGACACTGTATATGACAGCGATCGCAACTGCACTGACTTTTGTAATCGGTCTTGCTTTAGGGATTTTGCTCTTTTTGACAAGTCCTCATCAATTATGGGCGAATCGGTTTTCAAATATATTAACAGGTGCATTCGTGAATATATTCAGATCGATTCCATTCATTATTTTAATCATCCTATTAATACCGTTGACGAAATTCTTGCTCGGCTCCATCCGCGGACCGAATGCAGCTTTGCCGGCTCTGATAATCGGAGCGGCACCGTTCTATGCAAGGATGGTATTGATTGCACTTCGTGAGATTGATAAAGGGGTAATTGAGGCAGCGAGATCAATGGGTGCCAAGACTTCGACAATCATATTCAAAGTACTCTTCCCCGAGTCATTACCAGCTTTACTTTCCGGTATTACCGTCACTGCCATTGCTCTGATTGGCTATACCGCGATGGCTGGAATCATTGGTGCCGGCGGACTTGGAAACCTTGTTTATATGGACGGTTTCCAGCGAAGCAGGGAAGACGTTACATTTGTAGGTACAGTTTTAATCTTAATCATGGTGTTCCTCATCCAGTGGATCGGGGATTCCATTACATCCAGGATTGACAAACGATAAGGTGACAACGGGGGAACCCGTCCACATAGACATTTTGAAGACAAAAGGAGAGTTTACAACGATGAAGAAGTTTGTAGCAGGAATTGTATTATCCGTCAGTGCTTTAGCATTAGCAGCTTGCGGAACAAGTGATGAAGGATCTTCGAACGGATCCGGCAATGGCAGCGAACTGAAAGAATTGAAAGTTGGTGCTTCCAATACTCCACATGCTGTCATTTTAGAGCAAGCGAAGCCGCTTCTTGAAGAAAAAGGCATCGAGCTTGTAATCGAGGAATATACAGAGTACGTTATGCCAAACCAAGACTTGGATTCTGGTGATTTGGACGCTAACTACTTCCAACACATTCCGTACCTTGAATTGCAAATCAAAGACCACGGCTATGACTTTGTCAATGCTGGTGGCATCCATATCGAACCAATCGGAATCTATTCGAAGAAATATAAATCTCTTGATGAACTTCCGGACGGGGCAACTGTTTTGATGAGTAACTCTGTTGCTGACCATGGCCGTGTACTTTCTCTATTGGAAGCTCAAGGGCTGATCAAGCTTGAGGAAGGCATCGACAAAACTGCAGCTGAAGTTAAAAACATTTTAGACAATCCAAAGAACCTTCAGTTTGATGCAGATTACGACCCAGCACTTTTACCTCAAATGTATGAAAATGAAGAAGGGGACATTGTCGTCATCAATTCAAACTTTGCCATCGACAATGGTTTAAACCCGATTGAAGATTCTATTGCAATCGAAGGATCTGAATCTCCTTATGTAAATGTTATTGCAGTACGTGCTGGAGATGAAAACAAAGAAGAAATTAAAGCGTTGGTAGAAGTGTTACATTCAAAAGAAATCCAAGATTTCATCGTTGAAGAGTGGGGCGGCTCTGTCGTACCAGTTGAATAGTAGGGAAACGAGGCACCGGGCAACCGGTGTTTTTTTGTTATCCTAAGATACTGACTATTTCGACTTTTAGGTAAACCATTCACTTTTATAATTCAATGTGTTAAAGTGGGTTTATTATTTAGAAAAGACAAATGTACATATGGGGAGGACATGAAATGAAGATTAAAATTAATCTGATTTGGCGCATTGTCATTGCAATAGCTTTGGGTGTTGCACTTGGGTCATTTGTACCTGAATGGTTTGTACGAGTATTCGCTACATTTAATAATATTTTTGGCGGGTTCCTGAACTTTGCGGTTCCATTGATTATTATTGCTTTCATAGCACCTGGGATTGCGAAACTTGGAAAAGGTTCTGGCAAGCTCTTAGGTATAGCTACTGTTGTCGCATACACTTCAACAATTTTAGCAGGGGTTTTGACATTTTTCGTAGCAAGCAATCTATTGCCTTCAATAATTCCTAATCACTCAGGGGAGGCATTTGAAAATCCTGAAGAGTTCTTAGCATCTTCCTTCATTAATATTGAAATCGTGCCAATGATGGGAGTTTTAACAGCTTTAATTTTTGCATTTTTAATGGGAATAGGGATTGCTGCTACCGGCAGTAAAACACTTGGAAAAATCTTTGATGAATTCAATGTCATTATCGAAAAATTAATAACAGCAGTGATCATTCCATTATTGCCAGTTCATATCTTCGGAATCTTCATGAACATGACATTCGGTGGACAAGTTGGAAAAATTCTATCAATCTTTGCCATCGTATTTGTGATGATCATTATTCTCCATTGGATTATGCTGATGATTCAGTATTCCGGAGCAGGTGCTGCAGTAGGTCAAAATCCATTTTCACTGATCAAGAAAATGTTGCCTGCTTATTTCACGGCTCTTGGTACACAATCATCTGCAGCAACAATTCCCGTCACATTGAGACAAGCTCGTACAACTGGAGGTTCTCCTAAGGTTATCGATTTCACTGTACCTTTGTACGCTACGATTCATCTTTCGGGTAGTACGATTACATTAGTGTCCTGTGCGATCGGAGTTATGATCTTAAATGGTCAAGCGGTTATGTTCTCTGAATTCCTTCCGTTCATTTTAATGCTCGGTATTACAATGATCGCTGCACCTGGTGTTCCTGGCGGGGCAGTCATGGCAGCCCTTGGAATATTAGGTACAATGCTCGGCTTCAATGAAACCATGCTTGCGCTTATGATTGCACTTTATCTTGCTCAAGATAGTTTTGGAACTGCAACGAATGTGACTGGAGATGGAGCATTGGCGTTGATTGTCAGCCGTTTTTATAAAGAGAAAGAAACTGCAAAATCCAAGGTGATTGAAAAAGCAGTTGAATCATAATATTCAACATTTTAGAACTATTTCCTCCCTTATTTACTTTCAGTTATTACCGGTGTACGATATATCGTGCATCCAAGTAAAACCTTTAGGGGAGAGATTACAAATGAAAAAGTTCTTATTAACAACAATCGCAGCAGGTCTATTTTTAGCGGCTTGTGGCGAGGAAACACCAAAAGAAGAGACTACAGCACCAGCAGAAGAAACAAAACAAGAAGAGACTTCTAATGTAAAAGCAGATCTAATGAAGCTCTATATGTCCATTCCAAATACTATCAACGCTAATGATGCTGATTTGAATGCATTTGAAGGAGCAATCGGAGATGAAACTGCCGACTTGGCAGCTTTGAAGGATCCGGCTGTCGCTTCTGCACAAGCAACTGCAACTGCTGTTGAAGGAATTGAAGTTCCAGAATCATTAGTTGACCAAAAAGAAGCATTGGAAACAGCATTGGCTGACTTAAAAGTGATCTATGAAGACAAGGCAGCTGCAATTACTGCAGACGACACTGCTAAATTAGAAGAAACAAATGTGAAATACGAAGAAGTAGACGCTCAATTCAATGCACTTCTGGAAGAGCAAGGTTTAATCCCTTCCAGTATTTATAATGAAGTATCCATGTAAAAAGCTGTAGCAAAGGTCTGTCCGTTTTAACGGGCAGACTTTTTGTTTTAAAGCTTTTATTAATCGTGAATTTCATTCTAATAGAGTTGTATACAAAAGTTTGCATCAAAGAAAATCGTTTAAATTCACGGTTACCGGTTATATCTTTCAATGATCAGTGTTATAATGAAAATTCAGTAAAAAGACCTGAAACCATGACCATCAAATTTGATGTTTAATCAATTGTAGGTTGGGTATGGTTTATAGAGTCTTAAAATACGGAAGGGAATGGTTTATTATCCATCATATCGATATGGAATACACCGAGAAGATGGGGCAAGGTTTTCGGAGCGCTCATGGATTTGGTTATGAGGACTACCGGATGCGACATGACTTATTGATCAAAGTCGAAAAAAGAAGGCAAGCTGATTATGAAAAAGAGCGGTTGACTACTTCATTACTTGAAAGTCAATTACGAAATAACATATAATTGGGATAGACAATTGGAGCCAGTGCAGGACTTTGCACTGGCTCTTTCTGCTGTTAGACCTATTCTCAATCACCAAATCTTATTGAAAATGGGAGGTAGGATGCATTCGGGTTGATTGTCTTGAAAATTAGGCTATAAAAAGGCTTTATGGCCAACAAAATCAACTTTCAAAAGTTTGCAACCGTCCCTTATATACGTTAAGATTAGAATGATACTAAATTGAGAATCGCTATAGTGCAATTCAATTATTGGAGGTAATGGAATGTCGACATTGGTCATTAAAGATCTTCATGTTTCAATTGAAGACAAAGAAATTTTGAAGGGCGTCAATTTGACGATCAATACAGGGGAAATCCATGCCATCATGGGCCCGAACGGTACAGGTAAATCTACACTTGCTTCTGCAATCATGGGGCATCCGAAATACGAAATCACTTCTGGTACAGTCACTTTAGATGGTGAAGACGTATTGGAAATGGAAGTGGACGAGCGTGCAAAAGCAGGACTCTTCCTTGCTATGCAATATCCAAGTGAAATTGCTGGTGTAACGAACGCTGACTTCCTACGTACTGCGATTAATGCACGTCGCGAAGAAGGCGATGAAATTTCCTTGATGAAATTCATCCGTGAATTAGATAACAAAATGGACTTCCTTGAAATGGATCAAGAAATGGCACAACGTTACTTGAATGAAGGTTTCTCCGGCGGTGAGAAGAAACGTAATGAAATTCTCCAAATGATGATGTTGAAACCGAAATTTGCAATCTTAGATGAAATTGACTCCGGGCTTGATATTGACGCATTGAAAGTTGTTTCGAATGGTGTAAATGATATGCGCGGCGAAGGTTTTGGCTGCTTGATCATCACTCACTATCAACGTCTTTTGAACTATATCACACCGGATCATGTACACGTCATGATGCAAGGACGAGTAGTCAAATCCGGCGGTGCCGAGCTTGCTCAACAACTTGAAGCACAAGGTTACGAATGGATTAAAGATGAACTCGGGATCGAAGACGAAACAGTTGAAGCAGAAGCGTGATAAAGGAGACGATGAACATGACGGTTGAAACTAAATTGGCATTGACCGAACAGGACGTACGCTCCTTTTCATCAGCGAAAAATGAACCGGAATGGTTCACGGAGCTTCGTGTTCGTGCTTTGGATCAAGCGAACAACTTGCCAATGCCTAAACCAGACAAAACTAAAATCGATAAGTGGAATTTCACTGAATTCCCTGTCCATGCAGTAGAAAGCAATCCGTATTCTGATTTGAGTGAGCTTCCTGAAGAAGTGAAAGCATTAGTTCATGCGGAAGAACAAAAGAATATCTATATCCAACGAAATAATACACCTGCCTTTCTTGCTGTGTCAGAGGAGCTAACTTCAAAGGGCGTAATCCTCACGGACATCCATACAGCAGTCCGAGAACACGGAGAATTGGTACAGAAGTACTTCATGACAGAAGGTGTGAAAGTTGATGAGCATAAGCTTACAGCTTTACATGCTGCATTAGTGAACGGCGGTGTATTCGTTTATGTTCCAAAAAACGTGGAAATATCAGAGCCTATTCAAGTGATTTTCCTTCACGATGATGAAAATGCATCTTTGTTCAATCACGTATTGATGGTTGCCGATACACATAGTTCAGTCACATATGTAGAAAACTATTTATCCTTGGTACCAGAAGCAAAAGGATTAGCTAATATCGTATCTGAAGTGATCGCACTTGATGGTGCTAAAATCACTTACGGAGCGGTTGATGTATTGGCTAAAGGATTCACGACTTATGTGAACCGCCGTGGAATCGCTGGACGCGATGCACGCATCGAATGGGCACTTGGTTTGATGAACGATAGTGATACAATTTCCGAAAACTACACGTATTTAGTAGGTGATGGATCATTCGGCGATGCGAAAGCGGTTGTGGTTGGCCGAGGGAACCAAAAGCAAAACTTTACAACAAGAATCCAGCATTGGGGTAAAGCTTCAGAAGGCTTCATCCTCTCCCATGCTGTTGTAAAAGATGAATCCACTGCCATCTTTAATGGGATCGGACACATCGAGCACGGTGCTTCCAAAGCAAACGCTGAACAAGAATCCCGTGTATTGATGTTGAACGAAAAGGCTCGCGGTGATGCGAACCCGATTCTTCTGATCGATGAAGATGATGTAACTGCAGGACACGCCGCTTCAGTTGGCCGTGTCGATCCATTGCAGCTTTACTACTTAATGAGTCGCGGAATTTCTAAAGCCGACGCAGAGCGTCTGGTCATCCATGGATTCCTTGCGCCAGTTGTTAACCAATTGCCGATTGAAGGCGTACAGAAGCAGCTGACGGAGGTAATTGAAAGGAAAGTGCGCTAATGTTAAACAAAGACATACGTAGCTATTTTCCAATTTTGCATCAGGAAGTGAACGGTCACAAACTTGTCTATTTGGACAGTGCAGCCACTTCTCAAAAACCGGTGCAAGTCATTGAAGCAGTTAAAAACTATTACGAATTCGACAATTCGAACGTCCACCGGGGGGTTCACTCCTTAGGAAACCGGGCGACCGAAAAGTATGAAGGTTCTCGCGAAAAAGTTCGGAAATTCATTAATGCCGAATCCATCCAGCAAGTCATCTTTACAAGAGGTACGACAACAGCACTCAACTGGATTGCCAGTAGCTATGGCCGTGCTAACTTGAAAGAAGGCGATGAGATTGTCATATCATACATGGAACACCATTCGAATATCATTCCTTGGCAGCAGCTTGCAAAGGCGACCGGAGCGGTATTGAAGTATGTGGACCTTGAAGAAGATGGTACGATCTCAATGGAAAAGATCAACTCGACCGTAACTGAAAACACAAAAATTGTTTCTATTATGTACGTTTCAAACGTATTAGGAACGATGAATCCGATAAAAGAAATTGCTAAAGTCGCTCATGACAATGGTGCAATCATGGTTGTGGACGGTGCCCAAGCGGCTCCGCATTTGAAACTTGATGTGCAAGACTTGGATGTCGACTTCCTTGCTTTTTCTGGACACAAAATGTGTGGACCAACAGGAATCGGTGTTCTTTATGGTAAAAAAGAGTTGCTTGAAAATATGGATCCAGTAGAATTCGGTGGAGAAATGATCGACTTTGTCGGCCTTTACGAATCCACTTGGAAAGAGCTGCCTTGGAAGTTTGAAGGCGGTACACCGATTATCGCGGGAGCGATCGGTCTTGGGGCTGCGATTGATTTCCTTGAGGAAATCGGGCTTGACGAAATTGAAAAGCATGAGAAACAGCTCGCTGCTTATGCGATGGAAAAAATGTCGGTTCTAGACGGGTTAACCATCTATGGACCGGCTGATCCGGAAAAACGCGCTGGTATTGTAACATTCAATATTGAAGGCGTTCACCCGCATGACTTGGCGACAGTATTAGATATGAATGGTATTGCCGTTCGGGCGGGACATCACTGCGCTCAACCTCTCATGAAGTGGTTGAATGTGTCTGCCACCGCTCGTGCGAGCTTCTACATTTACAACACAGAAGAAGAAGTCGACATGCTTGTAGAAGGGATCCGCACAGCAAAGGAGTATTTTAACGATGTCATCTAATAATTTAGATCAGTTATACCGCCAAGTGATTATGGACCATTATAAAAAGCCGCGTAATAAAGGCTCTTTGGAAAATGGCAGTTTTACAGTCGACATGAACAATCCGACATGTGGAGACCGCATCCATTTGACGATGCAGGTTGAAGGCGACATTGTGAAAGATGCGAAATTTGACGGCGAAGGCTGTTCGATTTCCATGGCATCCGCATCGATGATGACTCAAGCCGTTAAAGGAAAAAGTGTTGACGAAGCACTACAACTTGCTGATATTTTCTCTAATATGATGTTGGGCAATGAGTATGATGATTCGCAAGATTTGGGTGATATCGAATCGCTTTCGGGCGTTTCGAAATTCCCGGCCCGCATTAAATGCGCTACTTTGGCTTGGAAAGCCATGGAAAAAGGTGTTAAAGAGAATAAACAATAAAAAGGAACGGAGGGAATACGATGGCTAAGAAAATGCCTGAAATCGGCGATTATAAATACGGTTTCCATGATAAGGACGTATCGATTTTCCGTTCTGAACGTGGTTTGACTCGTGAAATCGTCGAACAGATTTCTAAAATGAAAGAAGAACCTCAATGGATGCTTGACTACCGCCTAAAAGCATTAGAGCAATTTTATAAAATGCCAATGCCGCAATGGGGCGGAGAGTTGGGTGGACTTAACTTCGATGAGATTACGTACTATGTAAAACCATCAGAAGCCACTCAAAAATCATGGGATGAAGTACCAGAGGAAATCAAGCGTACGTTTGACAAGCTTGGAATTCCAGAAGCGGAGCAAAAATACTTGGCTGGTGTTTCTGCACAGTATGAATCCGAAGTTGTTTACCACAACATGAAGGAAGAGCTTGAACAAATGGGAATCGTCTTCAAAGATACTGATTCTGCCCTTCGTGAAAATGAAGAATTGTTCAAGAAACACTGGGGAACAGTTATTCCTCACACAGATAATAAGTTTGCAGCTTTGAACTCGGCTGTTTGGTCCGGTGGTTCATTTATCTACGTACCACCCGGCGTGAAAGTGGAAACTCCACTTCAAGCTTACTTCCGGATCAATTCAGAAAATATGGGTCAATTCGAACGTACGTTGATCATCGTAGACGAAGGGGCTTCCGTACATTATGTAGAAGGATGTACAGCACCTGTTTACACAACCAACTCTCTCCACAGTGCGGTTGTTGAGATCATCATCAAAAAAGACGCATATTGCCGTTATACAACGATTCAAAACTGGGCGAACAACGTTTACAACCTTGTAACGAAACGTGCAGTTTGTGAAGCAAATGCAACAATGGAATGGATTGACGGTAACATCGGTTCCAAGTTGACAATGAAATACCCGGCAGTCATCTTAAAAGGTGAAGGTTCACGTGGTATGACACTTTCCATCGCAATCGCTGGTAAAGGGCAACACCAAGATGCTGGAGCAAAAATGACACACTTGGCACCAAATACTTCATCCACAATAGTTTCGAAATCCATTTCGAAGCAAGGCGGTAAAGTAACATATCGTGGAATCGTCCACTTCGGACGCCGCGCACATGGTGCTCGTTCTAACATTGAATGTGATACGTTGATCATGGATAACCAATCGACTTCCGATACAATTCCATACAACGAAATCTTGAACGATAACATCTCACTTGAGCACGAAGCGAAAGTTTCAAAAGTGTCCGAGGAGCAATTGTTCTACTTGATGAGCCGCGGTGTTTCCGAACAGGAAGCAACTGAAATGATCGTCATGGGCTTCATCGAGCCATTCACGAAAGAACTTCCAATGGAATACGCGGTAGAAATGAACCGTTTGATTAAATTTGAAATGGAAGGAAGTATCGGTTAATCCGATCTTCATCCAATATAAAGCCCGGCCACTTTGTGGTCGGGCTTTTTCCTCGTTCATTATCGGTAATGCTGATTGAACTGTGATTAATGCTGATTCAAATAGATTTAATGCTGATTGAAGCAGATTTAATGCTGACTGCCCATCGTTTAGTACAACTTTCTAAAATCCTCACGAGCCACCTTAGAATATTTGGGCGATTAAACGAGAAATTCCGGCGATTAAAGAGAGTCCAAACGGCGATTAAAAGTGGAATTTGGGGGATTAAAGCATCTTTTTTGGCGATTAAACCCTCTAAGACGCGATTAACCACTCAAGGAGAGATTCGGAAAAAATCCACACTCGCTGTCAGCAGAAAACAGGATTGTCAAAACACCGTATGCTATCATATAGGAAAGATAGAGAAGGGGGCTATAGGAATGATACAGATCGGTCTGACCGGGTGGGGAGACCATCCAGACGTTTATAGTCCGCATTCAAGCAGCCGTGATAAGCTGAAGGATTACAGCGGGCATTTTCCGATTGTTGAACTCGACGCCTCCTTTTATGCGATACAGCCTGAACGGAATATTGAAAAATGGATTCGAGAAACTCCGGACTCTTTTCAATTTGTGGTGAAGGCGTACCAGGGTATTACAGGCCACCACCGGGGTGAGCTGCCCTTTGCGTCTGAGGATGAGATGTTTGAATTGTTTAGTCGTTCCATTCGGCCTTTAAAAGAGGCTGGAAAGCTGGCAATGGTATTGGTTCAGTTTCCGCCATGGTTTGATTGCCAGAAGAAGAATGTAGAGGAAATACGATCGATACGTGAACGGCTCAACGAATTCGAACTTGCGATAGAGTTCAGGCATCAATCGTGGTATCACATAGATTTCCGTGATGGGACATTGACATTTCTACGTGAAAATGGATTGATCCACTCGATCTGCGATGAGCCTCAATCCGGTGAGGGAAGTATCCCGTTAGTACCGATTTCAACGAATAAGGAAAAGGTACTCTTCCGGCTCCATGGCCGAAACATACACGGTTGGCGTAATCCAGGAGATGATGAGCAGTGGCGGAGGGTACGTTATTTATATGATTACAATAGAGAAGAATTAAAACAATTAAGTAAAACGGCAACCCTGTTGGAAAAACAAACAGACCGTGTCTATGTGTTGTTCAATAATAATTCAGGCGGGCATGCAGCGGCCAATGCGAAGCAGTTCCAAAAGATTTTAGGGATTTCGTATGAGGGTCTTGCACCGAAACAACTTGATTTATTCGGAGGAGAATTTTAATGGAATGGATTTTGCTGGCATTGTTGGCCTTATTTTCGGGTATCGTCGGGGCACTTGTCGGTCTCGGAGGCGGAATTATTTTAGTGCCCGCCACTATATTTTTAGGAATTACGATGGGATGGATCCCTGATCTCACGCCCCAAAAAATCGTTGGTCTGTCGGTCATTATGATGGTTTTCACAGGGCTTGCTTCGACCTTGTCCTATATGAAGAAGAAAACGGTGGATTATCGCAGCAGCCTTATCTTTTTTGCAGGGAGTGTTCCGGGTACACTAATAGGAGCGTGGGTCAATAAAGGATTGGATTTGCCTTCTTTTAATTTGTATTTCGGCATACTACTTTTAATAATCTCGACACTGTTATTAGTCCGTAAGTACTTGAAACCTGTGTTGTGGTTTGTAGAGAATGGAAAGAAGAGAGAGTTCATTGATCCCGCTGGTCGTCAATATACATATGGATATCCGATTTGGTTTGCCCTCCTCTTAACCTTCGGCGTCGGCTTCATGTCGGGCTTATTCGGGATTGGTGGCGGATCAATTATTGTCCCTGCTATGATCTTGCTGTTTTTGTTCCCGCCACATGTGGCAGTTGGAACTTCGATGTTTATGGTCTTTCTGTCGGCACTTGTGAATTCAGCCACTCATATTTCCCTTGGAAACGTACCTTGGCTCTATACGATACCGGTCATACCAGCCGCGTATATCGGTGCAAAATTGGGTGCTTACTTGAACAGTAAACTAAAATCGGAAACGTTAGTGACGATTTTGAGAATTATCCTGCTGTTAATGGGAATCCGCTCAATATTTGAAGGGATTTTTGGGTGAAAGAGGCGATTTGATTGATTGAAACGATTCATTTTTATCATACAAATGATTTACATAGTCACTTCCAGCATTGGCCGAAGATCCGGCATTTGTTGAATGTTCGAAAACAATGGCATGAAGAAGAGGGGGAGAGTTGCTTCCTCTTGGATATTGGTGATCACGTTGACCGTTCTCATCCGTTTACAGAAGGGACATTCGGGAAAGGCAATGTTCAGCTTTTGAATGAAGCAGGGTACGATCTTGTGACAATCGGGAACAACGAAGGAATCACGATGCACAAGGATCGTCTTTCAGAGCTTTACGAACAGGCGAATTTTGACGTGATTGTTTGCAACCTTTACGAAAAGGACGGAAGCAGACCTGCATGGCTAAAGCCATATGAGATCATCGAAACGAAGACTGGCGTTAAAATCGGTGTGATTGGAGCTACAGCTGCATTCACGCCTTTCTATGAACGTTTGGGCTGGACCATCACTCCTGGTCGTGAGGAAATCCGTAAGCAGGTTCATCTGTTAAAAGACCAGACGGATCTGATAATCATTCTTTCACATTTAGGCATTCATGAGGATGAACAGTTAGCGGAAGAATGTCCGGATATCGATGTTATTTTTGGAGCGCATACACATCATGTGCTGCACGAGGGGAAACAGGTAGGCGATACCTTGCTTACAGGTGCAGGGAAGTTCGGACAGTATGTAGGCCATGTCATGGTGGAATTAGATAGTGATCAGAAAACGATTGTAGATAAAAAAGCGATTCTATATGACGCGAATGAACTCGATGAAAGCAGTGATCAAAACTACGATGATGAGTTGATAAATAAGGGACACGAGTTGCTAAAGAAACCCCTATTTTATAACGGAACTGCCATGAAAAAGGAATGGTTCTCCAACTCCAAACTTAGTAGCCTATTTGGACAATCGCTCTTGGACTGTACTGGCGCAGATTGTGCCTTATTTAACGCAGGCATATTTTTAGATGGGCTTCCAGAAGGGAATGTCACCGCATTTGATATTCATCAGACCTTGCCCCACCCGATTAATTTGACAGTTGTGGAGTTGACAGGGGCGGAGCTGAAGGAAGCTTACCTGCAGTCTTTAAATGCAGACTGGCCAGCCATCGAAATTAAAGGACTCGGTTTTAGAGGTTCTGTAATGGGTAAGCTCATATGGTGTAACATGAAGTTAGACGAGGAAAAACGATTGCTCATTAGCGGGGAACATGTTGATCCCCAAAAGGAATATCGGCTTGCAACCCTTGATATGTTTACATTCGGTTTCTTCTTCCCGAGTTTTCAACGGGCACCAAAAATCTATTATATGCCAGAATTCATCCGGGATATCTTTGCAGATTATTTAATAAAGACCAAGCCGGAACCTTCAAAACAATAGGACATAATAAAAACCTCCTTCTCATAAACTGCGGAAGGAGGCGTTTTTTGTGCGATTTCCTCATTCCCGGAGGCGAAGAAGATGGAATATCAGATTGACACCGCTGATCATCCCCGTCCTTATTATTTCAATAGGGATTTTCTTAGTATTCGTGAACACACGATTAAATCCGATCTTTTTGGAGTATGCAAAAGTGCAGACCAATAAAATCGCTTCATTGGTCATAAGCAGAGCGACGAATTCACGTGTCACGAATGTGATGGACGTGAATGATATCATTGAAGAAGTTCCTACGGAATCGTCCAATATGGTCACTACACGTTTCAACACAGAAATTATTAATAGGGTACGTGCGGACACTACCACTTTAGTTCAATCACATCTTGAACAGGCTGAGCAAGGTAATCTGGAGCTTCTGCCTGAAAATGATTATGAATTTGATAAAGACGCAATGCAGGAAAAGGGTGGAATCGTGTTTTATGTACCGTTGGGGCAGGCTGCCAATATTCCGCTTATAGGTAATTTGGGTCCTAAAATACCCATTCGTTTTCACCTAATCGGTAATGTCGAATCCAATATTGGAACAGATATCAGGGAATTTGGAATAAATAATGCGTATGTAGAAGTTTATATCCATATGAAAGTGAATGTACAAATTATCATTCCAATGGCTACAACATCCAGTGTAGTTGAACAGCGTATTCCAGTGGCCATCGGTTTGGTAAAAGGACCTGTTCCACATATCTATACAAATGGTGATAGTTCTAATGCTCCTTCAGTAGAAGTGCCCCTTCCTTTAGACGCAGATCCACCAGAATAATCCTCTTGAATTTTCAGCGGTAAATTGATAATCTTATATACATTGAATTTAAATATGATGAGGTAGAGGCCGCATCACCTAAGAGTAGTACACGTGAGGATGACAACGTTGACCGTGTATGAAAGGAGGCGATGCCGAAGCCGGAATGTTCTAGTCGAGAATGTTGCGGTTGGGGATACTCCGAATAGGAGGATCACTGTCATCCGGACGACGGATGGAGAGCTATCGTCAGTAAGGTGAAACAAGACTTTTTGTTTTTCACGACAGCGATTGGTTAAGGCCGGCTACGGGTATAATGATGCCTGATGCCGGCCTTTTTATTTGGCCTCTTCCTACACAAAAGGAGGAACTATTCATGGAAGGTACTATTTTTTCAATTGTACCGCCTTTACTTGCCATTATAATGGTGTTAATAACTAAACGTGTCATCTTATCCTTGGGGATCGGGATTGTCAGCGCCGCTATTTTGGCTAGCTTATCCCCAACTGGGTTTGTGAAAGACATCTTTGCGTCATTCGCGACAACTTTTTGGGATGATGGAATAAACACGTATAATATATTCATCATCCTATTTATTTTACTTCTTGGAGTTATTACAGCATTTGTCAGCTTGTCAGGTGGAAGCCGCGCCTTTGCGGATTGGGCCGTTAAACGGATTAAGACGCGAAGAGGGGCAAAGCTTTTAACCGCATTCTTAGGGGTCATCATTTTTATAGATGATTATTTTAACGCGCTGGCAGTTGGTCAAATTGCTCGTCCTATTTCGGACAAGCACCGGATCTCGCGTGCAAAACTTGCATACTTTATCGATTCAACCTCTGCACCAATATGTGTCGTTTCACCGGTTTCAAGCTGGGGAGCATATTTAATTGCCTTAATTGGGACGATTCTGGCAGGACAAAGCGTACTGGAATATTCACCTTTGTCTGCTTTCATGTTAATGGTACCGATGAACTTTTATGTCATCACAACCCTTTCCATCGTGTTTTTTGTCGCAATTTCAGATTTTGATTTATTCCAAATGAAAAAACATGAAACATTAGCCCTTGAAAAAGGGATCTTATACGATGATAGTAAAAAGATTCCAGGAGAATTAAAAGAAGAATTTCCTGCACATCAGCATGGCAAGGTCCGTGACTTGGTTCTCCCGATTATCTTGCTGATCGTCTCTACAATCATCACAATGCTTGCAACTGGCTATGTAAATGCTGGCTATGAGTTGAATATTTGGAAAATGTTCGAGAATACGGACGTTCCCCTTTCTCTCTTAACAGGAGGAATCATTGGGACCATTGCGGCTGTAATCTTGTATGTCAGCCAATCAGGGAAAAATGAGACCTTTAGTCCGTCCTTGATCGGACTCGCATTTTGGAGCGGAATCAAATCCATGATGCCGGCAGTATTTATCCTGTTATTTGCATGGTCATTATCTTTCTTGATCACCAAACTTGAAACAGGGGACTATTTAGCCCAAGTAGTAACCGCATTTGATCTTCCGACTGGCTTATTGCCATTCTTACTATTCATCTTGGCGGCATTTATAGCATTCTCTACAGGCTCATCGTGGGGTTCCTTTGGGATTCTTCTCCCGATTGCCGGTGAAATCATGATTACTGCAGATATTGACTTGCTCTTGCCTGCACTCTCTGCGGTATTAGCCGGATCCGTTTTTGGGGACCATGCGTCACCGATCTCCGATTCGACTATTCTCTCTTCTACAGGAGCTGGGAGTAACCACATCGATCATGTCATCACACAGTTGCCATATGCAATTATTTCTGCTGTCATTGCTGCTGTAGGATTTTTAATCTTAGGGCTTACGGAGTCCGTTGCAATTTCTATGGTGGCTGTTGTAGTGATCCTATTAGTTCTATTTGTTGTGTGGTCAAAGCGAATTAAGTCTACAGTTGAACCCTCGAAATAATTCTGGGTGTTTGTGACCTGTTTGGATTAGATAGTTATTGTCCAGGACATCTGATTATGTTACATTGACATATATCCGAACTAAAAACTGGTGGTGAAGAAATGATTGTCGTAGACAAAACACAATACGAGCTTTTAACGGACTACCGGAATGGTTTTGAAGAGGAAGCTTTCCAAAGCCGGTATTCGGATATATTATCTAAATATGACTATATCGTCGGTGACTGGGGCTATGGACAACTACGGCTGAAAGGCTTTTTTGAAGACCGCAATCACAAGGCGACTTATGAAACTAAAATCAGCACACTCCAAGACTATATATATGAATACTGCAATTTTGGATGCGCCTATTTTGTATTAAAAAAAACCGGAAAAGTGAAAGAAGAAGAACCGGTATATGGAACGATTCATGTCGAAATGGAAGAGCAGCAATCGGAGGAAGTTTGACTCCGATTGCTCTTTTTTTTATTTTCGCCGAATGTGGTAGGATAGAGGAGAGAATGATTCAAACTGGAGGAAACATCATGTATTTTATTGATCGCAAAAAAATCACCGAAACGTTAACATATATGGAGCGATTATTAGATGGGTATGAGAGAAATGAGAAATGGAACGCAGATATCATTCATGAATTAGCTCTTGAGAAGTTGGTCCAAAACGTAATCGAGTCAATCATTGATGTCGGAAATTCAATGATCGATGGGTTCATCATGCGAGATCCTGGCAGCTATGAAGATATTTTGGATATTCTATTGGATGAAAAAGTCATTTCCCAGGAAATGCATGCTCCACTGGTTAAAGTAATTGGACTTAGAAAAATGCTGGTGCGTGACTTCGTCAAAGTAGATACAGATCTTGTCATTTCCATTATGAATGAAGGAATGGAAGCACTAAAACAGTTCGCTCCTGCAGTCAGAGCCTACTTGGAAAACGAACTGGGAGCAGTGTCCGCCTTCATGCCGGAGGGACAATAATGAAACGATATAAAGCGTATTGCTTCGACTTGGACGGGACTGTCTACAGAGGAGATGAACCGATCTTAGAGGCAGTTGAGTTTGTTAATAAGCTTACACGAAGCGGGATTAATCCGTTCTTTGTAACGAATAACGCATCCAAGACCCCCGCTCAGTTATTGGCCAAATTAACTTCATACGGAATAAAAACTTCTGAATCACAAATTATGACTTCCGCTATTGCCGCTTCTTTGTTCATAAAGGAGCAGCACCCTGACGCACGTGTCTATATGATTGGGGAAGCCGGTTTGCATGACGCGTTAGTAAGTCAGGAGCTTAACCTCGTAGAAAAGGATGCAGATGTTTTCGTCATGGGAATCGACCGTGACATCACGTATGAAAAACTTGCACGGGCTTGTGTGGAAGTTCGGAATGGTGCAAAATTCATTGCAACGAATAGTGACAAGGTTTTTCCTACAGAGAGAGGCCTGATTCCTGGAAATGGCTCTTTTGTGGCATTAATCGAGGCGGCTACTGATGTAAAGGCGCTCTACATAGGAAAACCCCAACCTCATTTGCTTGAAGCCATTATGGTAAAGCATGGGTTTACAAAAGAAGAAATGGTCATGATCGGCGATAACTATACGACAGATATTTTAGCTGGTATTAATTTTGGAATCGACACGGTTCATGTTAACACCGGGGTCACATCTGCTGAACAAGTGAAGCAGGAGAGTGCGGGACCGACATACTATCTCGAAGACTTATCCCAGTGGAAAATATAAAAAAGTTATCCTATCAAAGGATAACTTTTATAATCAAAACATCGGGTTTTCTTCGATGTATTCATACACTTTTTGGACCAGTTCTTCTGAAGTATCTGCCTCTACGATATCGCCGTTCACCAGGCAATATAACCCCATAGAGCAAGTTGTGCAATAACTGAGACAGCCATATTCAAGAACATCCAAATTTGTATCCTGCTCGAGAATATCGAAAGCCTCTTGTGATCCGTTTGCCATGTTGCTTATACAAAATTCGATTATCGGATTCACAAATTTCACCTCTTTCAAACGAAATGCTACTCGATTTCCGTGGATACGTCAAATACTGACCATTATTGTGAAACTTATCACAATCAGCTATACTATTTATATATTATTACTTACATATTCTTATGTTTAAAGGAGATACGTATGCGAAAATTAGTCTTACTTGGCGGTGGTTATGGTAATATCCGGATTCTTCTCCGACTTTTGCCGAATAACTTGCCGGAGGATGTAGAAATCACATTAGTAGACCGTACTCCGTTCCATAGTTTAAAAACCGAATTTTATGCTCTTGCTGCTGGCACTGTTTCTGATGCAGATGTAAGGGTTCAATTCCCGCAGCATGAACGGCTAAAGGTTGCGAACGGCGAAATTATTGATATTGATGTGAAAGAAAAAATGGTATTTCTTGATAATGGTGATCGGATCAGTTATGACGATTTAGTGATCGGGCTTGGTTGTGAAGATAAATATCATAACGTGCCGGGTGCGGATGAATTTACGTATAGCATCCAGACGATTGCGAAAGCGAGAGAGACGTACCAATCCTTATTGGGATTGGATCCCGGAGCTATTGTAGGAATCGTAGGAGCAGGGTTGAGTGGAATTGAGTTGGCGAGTGAGTTG
The DNA here is from genome assembly GCF_042651785.1 of Chungangia koreensis. NCBI lineage: Bacteria > Bacillati > Bacillota > Bacilli > Lactobacillales > Chungangia > Chungangia koreensis. The sequence goes on along the minus strand of NZ_JBHSEC010000020.1, from coordinate 41,284 downwards.
CATGAAAGCCGCCCTGACTTAAGGATTAAATTGTTTGACCGTAGTCCTCGGATTCTAAGAGATTTCCCGGAAAGATTGAGCAATTACGTTAAAGGGTGGTTTGAGGACCACGATGTAGAGGTGATCAGCAACTCGAATATTACAAAGGTAGAGCCTAATTTACTTTATAATCATGATCAAACGATTGAAGTAGATGCCGTCGTCTGGACAGCCGGAATCCAACCAGTCAAAACTGTACGTAAGTTGGATGTTGAGAAAGATAAATCCGGAAGGGTAATCGTGACCCAATACCATCATGTTCCAGCGAATGAGCATATTTACGTAGTAGGTGATTGCGCTGCTTCCACATTTGCTCCGAGCGCATATTTGGCCGAGGAACAAGCGGAACAGATTGTTAAAGTGCTAAAAGCCAAATGGAATGGTGAAGATCTCCCTGAGAAAATGCCGAAAATTAAACTTAAAGGTTTCATGGGATCACTTGGTAAAAAAGAAGGGTTTGCCTATTTAGCAGACCGTACCGTTACCGGAAAGATCGCCCGTCTGTTAAAATCCGGAGTCCTCTGGATGTATAAATGGCATAACGGATGAAGAAAATCCGTGGGCTTGAAGGTTGCAGGTCATGCAAACTTTCCCGCACGATGCGGTGTACTTTTGTTGCGAACTGAACCGCTGACTTCATTTTCATCCACAAAACCCGCAAACAACAGTTTGCGGGTTCTTCTATGGTTTCTTCTATTTAGCAGGCTCTTGAAATCCATGCTTTTCTAATTCAGCTAATACCGGCTTCAATTGAATGTAGCCTTCACCGACAACTTCGCCCTCTATCATGACAAGGGGATAGAAGAATTCATCATCGAGTACACGTTGGGCAATTTTAGCCTGGCGATCATCTTCAATTGGTTTCTCAATATCAATATACTCAATTGAGAATGGGTATTCAGGGTATTTACGGCGGATTGCAGCGTCTAACCATTCGTATGTGTCCTTGGAGGAAGGAGCATTCACACAGCTCGCACAAATAATATCCGCTCCATATATTTCAACCGAAACAGGGACTTTGTTCAAAAATATTACATCCTTTCTAATTTCCATGATGGATTTTTTTCTTACTTCACATTATAATAATTATAAGGAAAGGAGTCGACAAAATATGACCGAAACAATGATGAGAGAATCAGTTCAAGAAGTTTTAAATAAATTACGTCCATTCTTACTACGTGATGGCGGGGACTGTGAATTGATTGATGTCGAGGACGGCATTGTCAAGCTCCGTTTGCTTGGTGCTTGCGGCAGCTGCCCAAGTTCAACGATTACACTTAAAGCTGGTATTGAACGTGCGCTATTGGAAGAAGTTCCAGGCGTAGTCGAAGTAGAACAAGTATTTTAATAAATAAAAGGGATCGAACCTGATCCCTTTTTTATTTTCTCTAAATATGTATGCATGACGCGGAAATCGGTAGGATTTGTACTAAGTAATTATAACCGATAGTAAAGCCCCCTTGTGAATACACTATATTTAGGGGGGATTTAATGAAAGAAGTAAGCAGGGATACTTTAGAACTTAAAAACTCACTTAGTTCATTTGAAAAGAGTGTTATTAGATCAATTGTAAGAAGGTGGTATAGGCACTATTCAGATGAAATAATATTTAATGGCGATTATGAAATAGGAGACTATGCCAGCTTACATTTTGTTTTTGAAGACCAAGAATTAGAAGATGATTTAATTATTGATCATTTTGCATTAACCATTAGTAACAAAGTCGTCCTATTTACAACCGATGAATACGGTAAGAATCAAAAATGTTTTATAATTTGATTAATAAAATGATAACGTTTATCGGTATTTAAACCAAAAAAATCAGCAGCAAAACCAGAATCGGTAATAAGTCTATAATAATCGGTAGTAAACCCATCATAATCGGTAGTAAACATATATCACAATCGGTAGTAAACCCTGTCAATCGTTACAAGACAAGTTAACCGAGATCATAAACATAAACCATGCCATTTAGTGAAACACTTGCTTTCTATTTCAATTGATGTTCTTTCTCTTCACGGATTAAGCGCCATTGTTCTTTTGCCATTTCAATAACTTTTGGTTCAATTGAGGTTTTTTGTTTTTCAATGACTCGTGAAAAGTATCGAGTTGCCTCTTCAATATCACCTAAGCGCCTGGAAAGTTCAGCAATCATATACAAGACACGTTCTTCTGACATTTGGGTTCCTTCATAATCTTGTTGAGTATACGATTCAATATACAAATCACGTGAGATGAGAAGGAATCGCTTCTCTTGTTCAGGATTGTCTAAATTCCGATACAGCCAAGCGGTTCGTAGTGTAATTCCTGCCAGTGCGATCGATTTTTCTTTTTTAATCGAACCACTTAAAAATGCCAGCTTATAAGCAGCTATTGCTTCTTCAATCGTGCGTTCTCCTCCATAAGAGCGATTCACCCATTTTGAGGCGATTTGTGCATCGATTTGTTCTTTAATGGCCGGAGCAAAGTATTTGGAAAAGTCGTCTGTATATGCAAATCCACAGTGTTCGCAAACCATGATATAGTAATACAGAGGATTGATGTCATTTGCATAAAGAGGTTGAAAATCTGACTCTTGGGAGTGAAGTTTTACAAACTTCGATCGGATTTTTGTCGTGTTAAATTTCTTGCGGCAATGTAGACATTCAATTTGTTTTGTGTAGTAGGGCGATAGTTCCATTTCGTTCCCCTCGTTTCGTATGACATTATTACCATTCATTATAACTCAAAATTCTTGCAATGAATGCTCTTTCTTGTCACAAATTAGGGAAAACGATAAGATAGAAAGTAAGAAGAAAGGAAGGTGACACGATGGTACAGATTGTTGAATTGACTGAAGCTGCTGCTTTCCATGTTAAAGAAATGATGCAACACAATGAGGAAGAAGGTTCGTTCCTACGTGTTGCAGTTCGTGGAGGAGGCTGTAGCGGCCTTTCATACGGCATGGGCTTTGAAAAGGAACGACAAGAGGATGATTTTCTTCTTGACCAACATGGCTTACAAATTGTTGTTTCGAAGGATGATGCAGGAATCCTGAACGGAACGACAGTAGATTATAAACAATCGCTAATGGGTGGAGGATTTACAATCAATAACCCTAATGCCATTGCTTCGTGCGGCTGCGGTACTTCATTCAGAACAGCAAAAGCAGCTGGAACACCAGAAAATTGTTAAGACCGGGCAGCCGGTCTTTTATTTTTTTATCAGGAAGATATTTTGTGAATAGTCCGTCATGAATTAAGGATATTTAACACCTTTTGAAAGCGTTTAACATGTTATTTCCTTGTATCTCTTTATACCTTTAAAACTATTTATTGTTGAGTTGAAAAGAGAACTCAAAAGGTCTAATATAGAGGATAGGGAAATTTGTCATGTAAGTGACGAAACGACTAAGGTAGCTATACATTCATAATCTATTTATTTCTCCCTTAGTTGAATTATAAATATTAAAAAGGTGGTTTCGATCTCTGTGAAAAAACCAACAATCTTGGTATTGGGGGCAGGTTACGGCGGTTTGATGACAGTTGTAAACTTGCAAAAGAAATTAGGTGTCGATGACGCAGAAGTAATCCTTGTCAACAAAAACGACTACCACTATGAATCGACATGGCTTCACGAAGCATCTGCAGGTACACTACGTCCGGATCAAGTCCGCTATGACATCAAAGATGTGATTAAAAGTGATCGTGTAAAATTCGTAAAAGCTACTGTTGAAAATATTGATGTAAACAGTAAGAAGGTTGCCACTACTGCCGGTGATCTAACATATGATTATCTTGTAATCGCACTTGGATTCGAAGGTGAAACTTTCGGTATTGAAGGACTCGACAAATATGCATTTAGTATTGCGAATGTAAATGCTGCCCGTCAAATCCGTGATCACATCCACTACCAATTCTCTACTTGGTCCTTAGAAGAGGAAAGAGACGATAGCCGCTTGACGATTGTAGTCGGTGGAGCAGGGTTCACTGGTATTGAATTCTTAGGAGAATTGGCAAATCGTATTCCTGAACTTTGTGCTGAATACGATGTACCACGGGAAAAAGTACGTGTTATTTGCGTTGAGGCATCTCCAATGGTACTTCCAGGCTTCGATCCGGAACTTGTAGACTATGCGAAAGCACAGCTTCAATCCAAAGGAGTAGAATTCTCAATTGGTACGCCAGTTGTCCAAGCAACTCCTGAAGGCGTTAAGATTAAAACTGGTGAAGAAGAGTTTGATTTCATTAAAGCTGGTACAGTCGTATGGGCTGCAGGTGTACGAGGAAACAGCCTAATTGAAACATCTGGAATTGAAAGCAACCGTGCTCGGGTTAGAGTGGAAAAAGATTTACGTGCTCCTAACTTTAACGATGTATTCATCGTAGGCGACTGTTCATTCATGATCAATGAAGAAGCTAACCGTCCATATCCACCAACTGCTCAAATCGCGATGCAACAAGGTGAAGTGGCAGCTGAAAACATCATTGCTTTAATGAATGGAAGAGAAACAAAAACATTTGTTCCTGACATTAAAGGGACTGTATGCTCACTCGGTGATGAAGATGCTGTAGGAGTAGTATATGGTAAAAAATTGACAGGCAAGAAAGCTTCCTTCATGAAGAAGGTAATTGATAACCGTGCCTTACTTATGGTCGGCGGTCCATCATTAGTGCTTAAAAAAGGAAAGTTTAATCTTTTGTAATTCTTTTAAAGGAAGCTCCCCATGGATACCCATGGGGAGTTTTTTTACCAAGTAGGGGGTAGAAACATGGGGAAGAAAGAGCGGGGAAAAGTTTGGCTCGCCGCTGGAGGACTTGTCATCAATGAAAAAGGTGAGTGGCTTGTTGTTAAGAAACGGTATGGTGGATTAATCGGAAAATGGTCCTTACCTGCAGGATTTGTTTCCCAAGGAGAAACCATTGATGAGGCTGCAATACGAGAAGTGAAAGAAGAAACAGGCATCGACTGTAGAATTAGGGAACTTGTCGGCTTTCGGACTGGCGTCATCCGAGGAGATATTAGTGATAATATGGCAATTTTCACGATGGAGCCTATTGATTCCAAACAGGAAGTCGTCCCCGAACAAGGCGAACTCTATGAGGCTGCATGGATGAGCCCCATGAATTTAAAGGATCATCCTTTAGCTTCGCTAATGCTTAAAGAGTTTACAGCGGAATCGTTAAAAAACGGTATACCTTATTTAGATGGACTGAACCCAGGTAATGTTTTTGAATATACCTCCTATCGTCTTTTCATAAATAAATAATTCCAAAGATAATAAATTGCATTATTCAATCATATATGGTATATTATCTGAAAATTAAAACAGGAGGAAGATGACGATGCCATCACGGGGGAACTATAAGTTGGATTGTCCGTATTGTAAAGGGAAAGGGTATGTACAACTACGTCTTGGCGGTTCTGAAACATGCTTATCGTGTAAAGGGGCGGGGAAGAAAGCGTAAGTGCAAATATGACAAACCGTTGAACTCGTGAGACGTTGTTGAAAAAGGTCCTGCTGTTCATGTACACTGAAGACAGTGAAAATGGAGGGCAACTTATGAACGGATCTTTTTCGATAATTCAACTCATTCTATCCATGCTCATATTCTTGGTCATGTTTTTCGGAATCAGTTTTCTTTTGAATATGTTATTACGTATGACGTGGCTAATGGCATTTGTTTATCCGCTCATTGTCATTTTTATTGTCGATGAGGTTAGTTTTTTCGATTACTTTACGAACCCGGCTGAGTCATTTGGTCTTTTGGGAGAGAAGTTATCTTCACTGCAAATCGTAGATGTGCTGATTTTGGCAAGTGGTTTTGCCGGAACGATTATTGCGGGCATCGTCATTAAGCTTTTAAGGAAAAATGGATATCGAATGTTTTAAAGGGACTATTCCAGAGCTTTTAGCTCTTGGAACAGTCCCTTTTCTATTTTAGAAACGCATAGATTACAATTGATAAGAAAATTCCGGTCAACGCACCGGCAAACACTTCACTCGGCTTATGTCCAAGCAAGGTTTTTAGTTCTTTGATCTTTTCATTACTATTTTTTTGACTCCATCCTTTTGCTTCATTGACAAAGGTCTGGAAATCGAGACGCATCTGATTGATAATCAGAGCTTGTTGACCTGCCTGAAACCGTACACCGGTTGCGTCGAACATGACGATGACAGAAAACATGGTCGCAACAGCAAAAGTTGGTGAATCAAAACCTGTTTCAAATCCTACCGCGGTTGCAAGAGCTGTAACGGCAGCTGAATGGGAACTTGGCATTCCGCCAGTTGAGGTAAACAGTTTCCACTCAACTTTACCTTTCAACAAATAATGAATCGGTATTTTTGCAAATTGCGCTAAGAGAATCGCGAGTAAGGAAGCTATAATTGGTGTGTTTTCTAAAATGCCCAAGGGATCAACAACCTTTCAAAACAGGTAACTTAGTGATAGTATACCACAAGGTCAAAACTCAGAAACAGACAAGCGACAAACGAAATTTATTCGTTGTCCGAAACAAATTCGGTTATAATTAAATCAGTGAAATGAGAATGGAGGATTTATATGAAATTAGATGTAGTAGGAATGGATTTTTCTCAAGTGAATTCAGATGTTTTGATTGTAGGTGTTTCAAAACATCCTGAAAATACGACTGGATGGGATCACTTTTCTAAACTTTTTGGTGAACATATAAACAACTGGGTCTCTAATGGAGATATTTCATGTGACCTTAAAAAAGTTACGAAGATTCCTTCTCTCGACAGTTCTTTTAAACGGGTTCTATTCGTCGGGTTAGGTAATCGAAAGGAACTGCAAATAGACGATTTGCGCCAAGTGTTTGCTGCTGCAGGTAAAGAGTTAGTGAACATGAAAGTCGAAAGTGCATCTGTTTGGCTCGGATCATTCACAAATGATGAAATCACTGAAGAGGATGTAGCATATGTGAGTGCTGAAGGAATAGTATTGGGATCTTATGTATTTAGGGACTATAAAACGACATCGAATGAAAAGGATTTTGACTTAAAATCTCTTCAATACTTATCAGCTGAACCTTCTGAAGAGCTAAAAGCCGCATTCGAAGTTGGCCAGGTATACGGCAAATCTGTAAACGAAGCAAGAACACTTGTAAATACACCAGGGAATGTATTGACTGCTACTGCAATGGCTGAATATGCTCAACAATTAGCTGAACAATACGGCTTTGAAATTGAAGTATTAGGAAAACCGGAAATGGAAGAGCTCGGTATGGGCGCCATTCTTGCTGTAAATCAAGGATCTGTTGAGGAGCCAAGACTGATTGTATTGAAATATCAGGCACAGGAAGAGTGGAAAGATGTAGTGGGCTTAGTCGGTAAAGGGATTACATTCGATACTGGCGGATATTCGTTGAAAACTAAAACGGGTATTGTCGGTATGAAGGGTGACATGGGCGGCGCCGCAGCTGTTTTAGGAGCGATGAGGATTGTCGGTGAATTACGCCCTTCGAAAAACGTAATGGCTGTTATTGCTTCCACAGACAATATGATTTCTGGCAATGCGTTTAAACCTGATGATGTCATTACATCTTTAAGTGGTAAAACCATTGAGGTACTCAATACGGATGCAGAGGGACGCCTTGTTTTGGCTGATGCTGTTACGTATGCTAAACAGTTAGGTGCAGAATATTTAGTAGACGTTGCCACATTGACTGGCGGAGTTATTACTGCATTAGGATATGATAAAACAGGAGCGTTGACAAACAACGAGTCATTCTTTGAAACTTTCATGGAAGCATCTGTTGAAACAGGCGAATTCGTATGGAGATTGCCATTGACGGAGCGCGATAAGAAACGGATTCGAAAAAGTGATGTGGCGGATTTAAACAATTCTCCAGGGGGAGATGGCCATATGATTTTCGGCGGTGGATTCGTAGGGGAATTTGCTGAAAATACTCCGTGGATCCATCTGGATATTGCAGGAACATCAGGAGCGTCCGCTTCTCATGACTTAGGACCAAAAGGCGGGACTGGAGTTATGGTACGGACACTGGCCACTTTAATTGAACGAATGACAGAAGAGGATGACGAATAGGCAAACGACCTATCTCTACTTTTCCCTCAAAGCATAACATAAGGGGGAAAGGAGGAGACGTTTTGCCACGATTCGGATTCGGATTTGGTCGTCCATTTGGATTTGGTGGGTTTGGTTTTGGGGGTCCATTCTTAGGAGGGTTAGCCGGTGGCCTGCTTGGAGGGGCTTTAGTAGGTGGATTTGGTCGTCCATTCTACCCATATTACCCTCCGTTTGGTTACGGATATGGTTTTGGAGGATATCCTTTTTACGGCGGTTACCCATACTTCTGGTAAAAAAATACGCTTTTGCACATGGTGCAAAAGCGTTTTCTTATGCTTATTTTGATGCTTTTCTTCGAAGTAACTCATCTTTGTAATCATCTGGTTTTGTACCCTCAATCGGTTTTATTCCATGGATATATGCTGCTCGTCCCATCAAATGACCGCCAATAGGTGAAGTAGCGAACAAAAAGACGATCGCAATAATCAGATGGGGATTCACATGGTCTTTAATGAGCCAAAAGTAGAGGAATACCCCGAAAAGGATAGACATGACCCCTAATGTGGAACTCTTCGAAGCAGCATGTGCCCGCGTGTACACATCAGGTAACCGAATAAGCCCAATGGCACCGACGATTGTAAAAACCAGGCCTACAATGATGAAAAAGCCAATGAGAATATTAAAGATCATCGTCAACTTCAATGATCGCTCCTTTCTCTATGAATTTAGAGAAGGCGACTGTACCAATAAACGCGATAATCGCGATCAGCAAGATGATTTCAGAAAAGAAAACGGTGTCGACCAAAATGGATACTAAAGCGGCGGTGGACACCAAACCGATACCTAAAGCATCAAGGGCAATAATCCGGTCTGCCACAGTCGGGCCTTTAACTAATCTGATGACGACTCCAATCATGGCAGCCGTTAAAATGACCAAACAGATCCAGATAAATGTCATCATGAACGGCTCACCTCCATAATCGCCTTTTCAAACGTATTTTTGATGGAACTGATCGCTTCATCAATTTCATCTGCATGGATCGCATGGATGAATAAGGTCTTCTGATCCTCGGAAACATCTATTACCAACGTTCCTGGTGTCAGTGTAATCAGTACTGACAATAAGGTGATTTCCCAGTCGGATCGAAGTTCAGTCGGATAGGCAAAAATTGCCGGACTTACTGGTAATGTAGGTTCTAACACTAACTTCATTACTGCAATGTTCGAAAGGATCAATTCTTTTAAAAAGAGAATAATTAATTTTACCATCGACCAAATTCTGGCGAAATAGAACCTTTCGCTTAGGAATCTTCGCATCAGGAATAGTAGAATAGCTCCGATTAACCACCCGATGATAAACTTGTGTGCCGTGAAAGTTCCTGTTATAAATGTCCAAACGACTGCAACAAAGAAGTTTAATAGGATTTGAATAGCCATCGTCATCTACTCCTTTAATACCGCATCTGTATAGATGGATGGTTGATGTAATACTTGTCCTGCATCCTGCATGAATGGAACGATGAATTCTGCCCCAACTCCGTAGAGAATCGTAATGCAGGTAAGAATCACAGCGGGGGTGAAAAGTTGTCTATAGGTAGATTTCCCAACTCCTTGAACGGGCTTTTCTTCGCCCCAGAAGGCATAGATGAAAATTCGGATTACCGATAGTAGTACCACTAAGCTTGAAGCTAATATAACTATGGTTCCCAAAAGTTCCCCTTCCGCAAAACCGCCCTGTACGATAAGTAATTTTCCTGCAAACCCACTAAGTGGAGGAATTCCTGCTAATCCGAAGGCAGCTACTAAATACATCCAGCCAAGGGCAGGGTGGGTTTTCATCAGACCACCCATTTTACGTAAGTTGGTGGTGCCGGTAACTGCTGCTATAACACCAATCAGAAGGAAAAGAGCACCTTTAATTAGAATGTCATGGATCAAGTAGAATACTGATCCTGTCATCGCTGTTTCGTTTGAAAGTGATGCGCCAAAGAGAATGACACCAACTGCAATGATAATGTTATAAATAATAATCTGCTTTAGATCGAAGTAAGCGAGAGCACCGATACAGCCAGCTACAATTGTAAGAAGAGCCACAATCATTAAGATTTCATGCGTGTACCCTTTGTCGAAAATGAAGAACAAGTTGTATGTACGCATGATGGCGTAAACGCCTACTTTAGTTAAAAGTGCCCCGAATAATGTCAACACTGGTATTGGTGGTGCTGCATAGGATCCCGGCAACCAGAAGTAGAGAGGGAAAATAGCACCTTTCAGGCCAAAGACAACTAAGAAAAGAATGGCAATGACGGTAATAATCCCAGGTTGGCCAATCTCACCAATTTTCATAGAGATATCGGCCATATTCAACGTTCCAACTACTGAGTACAACATAGCCACTGTAATAACGAAAATGGCAGAAGATATAACATTCACTAATAAATACTTGATGGATTCCCTAAGCTGGACTTTTTCTCCACCAAGGACAATCAATACATAAGAAGACATGAGAAGGACCTCGAAAAAGACGAACATATTAAATATATCGCCTGTTGTAAAGGCACCGTTCACGCCAGTCAACATAAAAAGAATAGCAGGGTAGTAATAGAATCTTTCCCGATCCTCACCAATTGCCCGGAAACTATACAGCACTACAAATAACGTAATAATGGTTGACGATAAAACCAACAACGCCGACAACATATCTGAAACCATTGTTATTCCGAAAGGTGCTGGCCAACTTCCGAGCGTGACAGATTGGATTCCTTCACTTTTCACTACTGAAATCAGATAAGAAACAACCAGGATATTCAGTAATAGCGCGATGGTCGTTAGAACTCTTTGAGCTTTCACTTTCTTTGGCATGAACAACAGCAACATCGCAAAAAAGAAAGGGATGATGATCGGGAATAAAGGCAAGTTAATCATGGTCTTCATTTCCTCTCATCAGATTTACGTCATCCGTATGTAATTCCTGGTATGCTCTATAAGCAATGACAAGGAAAAAGGCAGTTACACCAAAGCTGATGACGATTGCTGTCAGTATTAAAGCTTGTGGTAACGGATCCGCATAGTTCGTCACACCGTCAGCTACGACCGGTGGGGACTCTCCGCCTAGTCCGCCCATTGTCAGGATGAGTAAATGAGCACCGTGGCTCAACAGTCCTGTTCCAACAATGATTCGGAGTAAGCTTTTAGATAGCATAAGGTAAACGGCTGCAAAAAATAATAAGCCGATTAGGACTGACATAAGAATTTCCATTATTCATCCTCCCCTAACGTTTGAATAATGGTCATGGTAACTCCAACTACGACCATGTATACACCCAAGTCAAAAAGTGTAGCACTATGCAATGACGTTTTTCCGAACAAAGGTAGTTCGAAATAATCGAATGCATGGGTGAAAAATGGGACATTAAAGAAAATGGATGCTGCAGCTGTTGCCAATGCAATAACCAACCCTGTTGCAGTCATATAGGTGTAATTGATCGGTAAAATGTTTTTCACTGTTTTTAAATCGAAAGCTAATATCAGAAGGATAATGGCACTCGATGTAATCAGCCCACCAACAAACCCACCACCTGGGGTATAATGGCCCGCGAAGAAAATGTGGATAGCAAACAAAATGATCATGAAGAACAGTACTTTTGTTGCCGTCTGCAATATAACATCATTTGTTTTCAATGCCATCCACCTCCTTCTTTTTGGATAGCCTCAATTTGATCATTCCAATGATTCCAATAGAAGCGATCGATAACACCGCAATTTCAAATAATGTATCAAATCCACGATAGTCAACTAAGATGACGTTGACGATGTTACCGCCACCAGCTTCCGTGTAGACTGTTTCTTCATAATATTTTTTGATAGACGGAATCATCTTCTGAGAATGGGCGGAAAGGGCAACTAAAGTAACTGTTACGCCAACTCCTAAAGCAATAAGGAAATTCCCGAAGCGATAACCTTTAGATTCGACATGTTTACTTTCACTCGGTAAATGATAGAAAGCTAACATGAATAGTGCAACCGAGACTGTTTCGATGACAAGTTGAGTCAACGCCAAGTCCGGTGCCTTGAATAATACATAGAAAAGGGAAACCGTATAACCCGTTGCACCTAAAGCGATGATGGAAATCATACGGTTGGTCGCACCGATGACTGTTAAAGTACTAATGACTAAAATAATCATCAAAATGACATGGTAAACGCTAATTGAAGCTGAATCTGAAAAGTTAATGGCAAATCCATCTTTTACAATTAAAGTTCCAATCGTAATCAGGATGATAAATGTAAACATATACATCAGATAATGACGGATCGAACCAGTCATGTATCGATTAGAAAAACTATTCATGCCTGATTCGCTGGCACGCATCATTCCATCATAGAAACCATTCAACTTAAATCGTTCCGGAGTGTACGCATAAAGCTTCTGCCAACGATTTAAAGTGAAGTACAGAAGGAGACCTAATGCAATAATGCCAAGTGTCATGTAAAACTCAGTATTTGCACCGTGCCATGCAGAAACATGAATGTCCACCATGGATGGTGAATTATACAAGAACGGTTGAATGGCTGCTACAGCCGGTTTAACAAGTAAATCTCCGACAATGTTCGGTATGAAGAAAATTACAATTACAAGTAGCCCCAGTAGAACAGGGGAAACTAACATACCGATTGGTGCTTCATGCGGATGCTTCGGTAATTTCTCTTCCTGAAGCTTCCCTGTAAAGGTCCTGAATACAAAATAGAAACTATAAACGAACGTGAAGACACTTGCAATCCATGCGACAATCGGGAACAAGATACCCCATGTGTCAAATGAAAATAAGTTAAATTCAGTAAAGGAGACCATGGCCGTCAGGAACATTTCCTTACTTAGGAATCCGTTAAACGGAGGAATTCCTGCCATTGAAAATGAACCAATGAGTGCAACCGTAAAGCTGATCGGCATCAAGCTCATTAAACCGCCAAGTTTCCGGATGTCCCTTGTACCTGCCTCATGATCGACGATTCCCGCAATCATGAAGAGACTACCTTTAAACGTTGCATGGTTAATTAAATGGAAGATTGCTGCGAAGGCAGCGTATCTGAACACTGTATCTTCGGCTCCATCCACATGAAATGCGACAGATGCAGCACCCAGTAAGGACATGATCAAACCGAGCTGGCTGACCGTGGAGAAGGCCAAAATCCCTTTGAGATCTGTCTGTTTTAATGCAAAGAAAGATCCCCAGAAGAGAGTCAAAAGTCCGATTCCCGTAACAAGCCAGATCCATGTTTCGGAAACTGCAAAGATAGGTGTGAAGCGGGCTACTAAGTATATTCCCGCCTTGACCATTGTGGCCGAGTGAAGGTAGGCACTGACTGGTGTAGGTGCCTCCATTGCATCGGGTAGCCAAATATAGAACGGAAATTGAGCTGATTTTGTAAATGCACCTAACAGAATCAGAATCAAAGCCCAAATAAAGAGCGGATGCTCAGATAAGGATGTGCCTTGGCTAACCAGTTCCCGTATTGAAAATGTATCGCCCATGATTCCGAGTAATACGAATCCTCCGAGCATCATTAGTCCACCAAATACAGTGATCATCATTGACTTTAATGCACCGAATCTGGACGCGTCCCGATTGAACCAATAGCCGATCAGTAGGAATGAGGAGATCGACGTAAGCTCCCAGAACATATAAAGGGAAACCATGTTGTCCGACTGAACAACCCCTAACATGGCGCTCATGAAGATGAGCAGGTAAATATAGAAATTATGAAGTTGCTCCCGCTTCTTGTCCAAATAGAAAATGGAATATAGCACGACAAGAGCACCTATGATGGTGATGAGCAAGGAGAACAACAAGCTTAATCCATCTATGTATGACACCACTGAAACGCCTAATGAAGGAATCCAAGGTATTTCAGAAGTTAGCGCTCCGCCATCCTTAGTAACCGGGATATAACTGATGTACATAGATGCTAATGTAACAGGTACTAAAAGAACGAACCAGCCGGTATGGATGGATGGAATCTTTTTAAATAGTAGCGGCAAGAAAATTGCTGCCAATAAGGGCCAAAAAATCATTGAAACAAGCAGCAAAGTTATCCCCCTTTCTAAGAAAAATACAGTATACTGTGAATTATAGCACTTAAATGTAAGGCGGTGCATTTGTTTGTCCCCGTCATTTTGTGCCAATTCAGGTTTTCTGAAACGTTATTAAATATGAAAGAACATCAGTTTAAAATGAGGATTTTTTTATGAAAAACCCATATGTTTTTGGCTTTATGCCGCTTGCTACTATCATTTTGTTCAGTTTGACGTTTGGATTATATAGTGTCACAGAAGCGATTTCCTTCTTCAAGGAAATCGGGCTTTACGCTGGAATGCGCGAATTTTTAAGTGATTTTCAATTGAGGGTATTTTTACTGATTATCCTTTCTTTCAGTTTCTTCATGGTGTTTTCGGCACTTAAGCTGATTGCTGAAACAATTCATGAATTTGCTATGCTATTTTTTTCTAAAGACGTCAGCGGAGAAGGGTTTCGTGAAGCCCGCTCCGGGAATGTCATTTACTTTGTAGGTTCTATGTTATCTGTCATTGGTATTCAATCGCTGCAAATCCTCATTGGCATCTTTCTTATAACAACATTTATTTATTTTGTATATGTCGTTTACCGGATGAGTCATTATATGAATCTCCTGAGCATGATTGGAATGGTAGTTTTTGAAATTGTTGTGTGGAGTGTCTTCATCGCGTTCATACTATACGTTCTTTTGAAACTATATAACGGGCTCATGGCAAGTCTGCCAATTTTAGATGAAAATAAAAGCAGTTGAGACCTTATGTCTCAACTGCTATTTTTCAATTAGGATGGAAAACAGATCATGCTGTATCTTATCAGATTGAAGATGTTTCATATTTCGAGGACGATCGTAGCCCATCCACACAGCGGCTGTGTACTGATCATTCATACCTGCAATCCAGTAGTCATGATAGTTATCAGTTGTTCCAGTTTTCGCCCCAATGTAAGAAGAGTTTGTTGAAATGCCCCTGCCTGTACCTGACTCCACTACTTCGGAAAGCAATTCTCTAATCATGTTTACTGTCTTTGGCTTCCAAACAGAATGCTTTTCTTCATTCCACTGATAGAGTACTTGACCTTCAGTATTTTTTACGGAGCGTATCGCTCTAACAGGTTTATAAAGACCGTCTATGAAACTCGTATAGGCATCCGCCATCTCAAGTACAGTCATTCCTGATTCAAAACCGCCCAATGCGGCTGGATAGGTGTGGTCCTTTTCTGTAATATGATTGAAATTGAAAGGTTCCAAATAGGAAAAGGCTTGGTCGATGCCGACTTTCTGGAACATGCGCACTGCAACGGAATTGTAGCTATGCTTGAATGCATCTCGAATGGAAACATTCCCATAGACGGCTCCACCATAATTATTGGGGCAATAGTTACCGATACATATTTGACTTCCATCTACAATTGAATCAGGTACATATGAAACAGACTCGAAAAGGGGGGCATAAACAAGCAATGGTTTAATGGCAGAGCCGGGTTGTCTTACTGCTTGGAATGCTCGGTTAAAATCATATTTTTTATAACCCTTCCCTCCGTAAACTGCAATAATTTCACGGTTTTTGTTATCGATTACTGCTCCACCTGCTTGAAGTTCATTTGTCCGTAGTCGTGAAGACATGTTCAGTTCAATCATTTTTTGTTTTGTTGGATTAAGCGAAGTGTCTATTACGATCCCAGATGCTTGTAAATCCGACAATCTTTTATCAAACTCCGATTGAATACGGTCCCGTACAATGGGATCCGTAGCTTTCGATAACCTCTCTGTAAAACCTTCACTTTCTCCGACTAATTCCTTAAACTCTTGTAATACAAATGTGCTATACGAAGGGTAAAGATTTTTCTTCTCTTTGACATTCAGTGTAATAGGCATTTCTTTAAAGTCCTCGGCTTGTTCTTGCGTAATGACCGTTTCCCGTACTAAAATATCCAACAACCGTTCCTGTCGTTCTTTTGTCCGATCAAAGTTTTTCAACGGATCATAGAGGGAGGGATTGTTTGGAATCGAAGCGATGAACGCAAGCTCAGCACCATTCAGTTCAGACAATGGCTTATTAAAATAGTAGGTAGAAGCTGCACCTACTCCATATACCAAATTCCCAAAATACATTTCATTCATGTACATCTCTAAAATCTCTTCTTTTTCAAATTGTTTCTCCAGTTCTCTTGCATATAAAAGTTCGGTCACTTTCCGTTCGTAGGACTGTTCTGCCGATAGATATTTCATCCTTACCAGCTGCTGCGTAATGGTACTTCCGCCTTGTTCAATCCCATCACTTGATGAATTGACCAGAAACGCGCGGACAATTGCAGAGAAATCATATCCTTCATGCTCATAAAAACGTAAATCTTCACTATATATAAAAAGTTGCTGCAGTAAATAAGGAATCTTTTCTAATGTAAGAGGCTGCCTCCATTCAACGTAATCTTCCGAAAATACTTGTCCAGTACTATCCTTCAATACGACCGGAGCAGGAGGGGAGGGCGCCTCAAAATTTACGGCTGAAGACATGTTACGTTGTAATTCAGAATTTGTTTCTAATTCGGAGATTAGCAATTTGTACATGAAAAACAATACGGGAATAGCGATTATTGTTGCAATAAAACCAAAGAGTTGCCTCATTTAAGAACCATCCCACTTTCATATGTATCAATAAAAAGAATAGCACACATTCCAATGGGAAAGTGTGCCATTATTCAAAGGTATTCAATTAATATAAGGGTTGCTATACACGTTCAAACTTCTCGTAATTATCTTCCAGCATATCGTCGAAGTCTTGTATTGGTTGTTTCCTTGTCCAGTTCAAGAAGAGGAATGACAAAAGGAAAATGGATGCAGTAACAAAGAAAACGGATGAAATTCCGATATAGCCGCTGACAATACCTCCAAACATAGGACCAATAATATTACCTAAGAATCGGAAGCTTGTATTATAGCCAAGTACTTCCCCTTGTATATTGACAGGTGCTTCCTGTCGTACAAGTGCCGTAGTAGTCGGAATCATGCCTCCAACCGCGATACCAAAGAATAACCGTAATACGACAAGATGCCAAAGTTCCGTCACAAAGGCCTGAGGGACGATAAATAGGAAAGACAGAAGCAGGAGGAGACTAAGAATTTTTTCATATCCCCATTGATCACCCAGCCTTCCCCAAGTTCTTGCGAACAGGAGATTTCCGACACCTGCCGCACTGAACGTTAATCCTGCCCAGAAGGCAACTTGTTCCGGTCCATGCAGTTCTGCAACATAAAGAGATAGAAGAGGCTGAATACTGAAGTTCCCAATTTGAATTAGAGCAGTGATAATCATGACATTCAACATGAGCCGGTGGTTTAGGATCGTAGTTAAGATCGTCTTACGCTGATACGAATGTTCTCCTTTTTTCGCTTGGCGTTTAATCTCTTTCACACCTAATAAAACGACAATTGCAGCAAGTGTAATTGCGGATGCTGTAATCAGGAAAGTATACTGAAAACCAAAATGGTCCGCTAAAAAACCGCCCATGAGAGGTCCGAACAATGTTCCGGATGTGCTCCCCATCTGGAGTGTTCCTAAAGTTTTACCTGCTATTTCCTTCGGGGTTTGGGAACTGATGAATGCTAAAGATGTAGGGATAAATCCAGTCACAATACCCATAAATAAGCGAACAAGGAATAAGGTTTCAACTGATTGCGCGACACCCATTAAGAAGATCGAAGTGGCAATGCCAAAACCATTTATAATTAGAATCGGTTTAAACCCGAAACGGTCAGCAATCCTGCCCCAAATCGGTGACATGATAAAAGCGAATACGAAGGTAACACCAAAAATAAGACCGGCCCATCTTTGGACATAAGCGTCACTATATTCTCCCATAGTTTCAATGTATAAAGACAGGAACGGCATGATCATAGTCATCGTACCGGATACGAGGAAGTTAGCGATTAATATAATGAAGAAATTGCGTTTCTGATTTGACATCATGACACCTGCTTTCAACACATAGTCAATATTATAGAACATTTCGATTTACGAAGGAAGTGTTGAACTCTTTTCAACTGATTTATTACCCTGATTTGTGCTAAACTATGTGTTGGGTGAAAATGAATGAGACAATTATTATTTTTGTTAGTGTGCTTATTAATGTTAGTTTTATCAGCATGCGGTACGAACGAAAAGAATGATCAAAAGAGTGTAGAAGATGCAAGTAAAGAAGAAGTAAGCAAAGAAGAATCTGTGGAGCAGCAGTCAGGCTCTACAACTACAGAAGGAGAGTCGGTTATGTATCCACAATTATCAAATGAAGTTGCAGAAAACGAAGCTTTAGTAGAAATGAACACGACATTAGGGACGATCAAGATTAAGTTATTCCCTGAATATGCACCTAAAACGGTTGAGAACTTCTTAACACACGCTGAAAATGGCTATTATGATGGAATCATCTTCCACCGTGTTATTGAAGATTTCATGATTCAAGGCGGCGACCCAACAGGAACTGGAATGGGTGGGGAAAGCATTTACGGGGATTCTTTTGAGGATGAGTTCTCTATGAATTTGTTCAACCTTCGTGGTGCACTTTCGATGGCCAATGCAGGCCCGAATACAAACGGAAGCCAATTTTTCATTGTCCAAAACAAAGAACTTTCTCCAGGACTTGCTTCACAATTGGAACAGGCAGGTTTCCCGGCTGAAATTATTAAGGCATATGAAGAAATGGGTGGAACACCTCACCTTGACCACCGTCACACAGTATTTGGACAAGTAATCGATGGCATGGACGTTGTCGATAAAATTGCAGCAGTCGAAACTGGTGCACAAGATAAACCAGTTGAAGACGTTGTGATTGAATCCATTAAAGTCATCAAGAAATAAGAAATAGGAAGTGCTTCGAGTGTTAGATGTACTATTATTAATGCCGTTTCTTTACTTCCCGGAAGATAAATCCCAATACATTCCTTCCGTCCTTTGGCTTTTAGCTATAATCTTGCTCTGTGTTCTGTTTTTCAGATGGTTGAAAAAGTACTCTCAGAAGGAACAGATGAAAACAAAAGAGCTGGAAGAACGTATTTTAAGGGAAAGACAGCAGGAAAATGAGAAAGAGCGACCATAATTGGTCGCTCTTTTCTGTTATTTGAATGCTTTTATGAATCTATGTACGCCTTCTTTTAGCGTGTCAGGGGGACAGGCGACATTCATTCGTAGGAATCCTTCTCCGGATTTACCGTACTTAGATCCTGGTTCAAGTGCAACTTTTCCAATAGTTAATAGACGATCCATCGCTTCACTTTCGGAAAGTCCCGTTTTTCGGTAATCGATCCAAAGAAGATATGTTGCCTGTGGTTTTTGGATCGTTATTTCAGGGATTGCTTTTGTAATTTCCTGAATGGCATAGTCCATGTTACTTGATAAGATTGACAGTAATTCCTCTAACCAAGGCTCACCGCTTTCATAGGCAGCCTGGACTGCTGCTGCTGCAAACGCGTTGAGTTCCATTTGACCGTGCGCCATAGCGTTTTCTGTCAGCTTCAACCGTTTTCCTTCATCAGTCACAATCATCGTCGCTGCCTGAATTCCCGCAAGGTTGAAAGTTTTGGTAGGAGCGACACATGTAATAATCCGTTCCGCATCTTCGCCTGCAAGCTTGGCGATTGGTACGTGGCGATGTTCAGGGAATACCAAGTCTGAGTGGATTTCATCAGAAAGTATAAGGACATCATACTTAGCACATAAACGAATAATTTCTAAGAGTTGCTCTTCTTCCCACACTGTACCGCCCGGATTATGCGGATTGCACAAGATAAAGATTTTCACGCCTTCTTTCAGCTTTTCTTCAAAATCATTTACATCTATTTTATAGTGGCCATTTTGTTCGATTAGCGGAGATTCGACTACTACTCTTCCTTGGCGTTCTGGAACAGCAAAGAAAGGTGGGTAGACTGGAGGGGTAATGAGTACACGATCTCCTTTTTCTGTAAAGGTTTCTACAACGGAAGCGATTGCCGGTACTACCCCGTGGTGGAATAGCATCCATTCCGTTTCAGTTTTCCAGCCGTGACGCTTGTCCAGCCAATTTGAAATGGCTTCTTTACAGCCATCACATACATAGGAATAACCGAAGATAGGATGGTCGATCCTCTGTTTTAATGCGTCAATGACGGCATCGGGTGCTGCAAAATCCATATCTGCAACCCACATTGGCAGTATCTCGGAAGCGTCCTCAACTTGGTAAATCATCTCCATCATATCCCATTTAACAGAACGAGTTTTTCTTCGTTCAAAAACATTACTGAAACGATCCATATAATCCCCTCTTTTCTTTTTTTGTATCTATGTTATCATAGCTGTTAATGAAGTAGAAATAAAGGTGAATAGACTTGGAAACAATCGAAATGAACCGTAAAGCGGTGTATCTATTAGAGGAATGGGACCCGTTCAACGTAGGTCGTGAAGGATACGTAACAGAAATTGCGGATGTAGTGGCAGAGTTGCATCAACTGGATCATCCTACAGACTTAGCTAAGCGGATTCAGGAAATTTACGAACATTCATATGAAATTTGGATTCCTTTTGAAAAATGTGTGCAAATTTCCTATAAATTAATCGCCATAAAATACGAAGCCAAATGCATTGTATAAGAAAAAGCTTTCATTCTTGAGTGGAATGAAAGCTTTTTTCTTTTTACACAGTTTAATGCTGACTCAACGGAGGTTAATGCTGATTCAATCGAGTTTAATGCTGACTCAACGGAGGTTAATGCTGACTCAATTGAGTTTAATGCTGAAAAAAGAAATTTAACGATAAATCTTCTATAAGGATGCGAGCCCTTGAATGAAAATAAAAGCAATTGCAATTGGTACGATATAGCGAATAAGAATTCTCCAAGTTGCGAGTACTTGTGGATTTAATTCATTTTGTAAGTCCTGTTTCTTTAAGACGTAGCCCGCAAAAATCGCCACGAGGAAGGCTCCGATCGGCATACCGATTTTGCTTGTGATCATGTCCGCGAAATCGAAGATCGAATATCCTGCAATCGAAACATCCGATAAGATCCCGAAGGAGAGAGCACTCGGAATTCCAATTACAAATGTAATGAGACCTATGAGCCAAGCAGCTTTCTTTCGATTCTCGTATTTCTCCCGAATACCGATGGCCACAGCAATTTCAAGCATGGACATGGACGAAGTAAGTGTGGCAAAAAGTAACAAGATGAAAAAGATGATTAAGAAAAAGGAACCAAAAACAATCTGGTCAAATACCGCCGGCAGAATGATGAAGACAAGCCCCGGTCCTTCATTCGGAGAAAAGCCAAGTGAAAAGACTGCAGGAAATATAACAATCCCGGCCAATATCGAAATGACAATATTCATAAGAGAAACACTGAGTGCAGACTGTCCGAGTTTTTGTTCAGCAGATAGATATGATGCATAAGTCATCATCGCAGCTGAACCTACACTTAAGGTGAAAAATGCCTGTCCGAGTGCTGAAAGTGCCGTACTCCAAGTCAAGTATGACCAGTCAGGTACAAATAAGAATTTCAAGCCTTCTATAGCGCCATCTAACGTAATTGATCGAACTGCCAAGATGATAAAGAATATGAAAAGCAAAGGCATCATCCATTTATTCGCACGCTCGATGCCGCCCTTTATTCCACCAGAAACAATCCATATTGTCAGGAGTAGGAAAATGGCTTGTCCGATTAGTGCTTCAAATGGATTCGAAATCACCGTTTCAAACAATCTGTTATAGAAATCTTCGCCAGTCCCTTCGAATGACATCGAGATAGAACGGACGAGATAAGAAATAATCCAGCCGCCGACTACGCTATAGAAAGAGAGGATAATCAACGAAATCATTACCCCTAACCAGCCAATACCTTGCCATTGTTTGCCAGGGGCCAATCTTTTTATACTTGAGACGGCATCTCGCTGCCCTTTACGACCTATTACAAATTCCGCCAATAAGATGGGCAGTCCGATCCCCAATGTGGAAATGATGAATAAAAGAAGGAATACACTTCCCCCGTTTGTACCTGCCATATAAGGGAATTTCCAAATGGCGCCCAATCCGATTGCACTACCAGCTGCCGCCAGTACGAACCCCATTTTGGATTGCCACTGATCACGATTTTTCACTAACTAAACACTCCTACATTCAAAGATTGTCTTATTCTACACGAATCATATTGAAAATCAAGTTTTGCTCTGAAACAATTACGTTAAAAGTATCGTTTCATCATTGAAAATAGAATGTTAAATAGCAAGGGGGAGAACCCCAATGGGGGAACAAACATTAATCGAAAGGGCACGGGACGGAGACCGAGCCGCATACGGAGAGCTAATGGTGCTTCATCACCGTACAATAGAAAAATTTGCATTCCAGTGCGGTGTCCGTGTGGATGATATTCCAGACGTTACACAGGAAGTCTTTATCAAGCTATACCGTTTCCTGCACCAGTTTAAAAAAGAGCGATTTACGACGTGGCTTTATAAAGTCACACTAAATACGGCACGGGACTATTACCGAAAACAAACGAATGAGCGAGATAAGCAGAACAAGGCTAAAAACGCTTATGAGAATTTTGAATCAATGACTCCAGAAAACAAAGTCCTGCTATTCGAAGAAGATCGGGAACTTCATCAAGCAGTTCAGCAATTAGATGAGAAATACCGAATCCCGATTATCTTGTTCTACTTTCAGGATTTGTCGTACGAACAGATTTCAGACATATTAAATATTCCTTTGTCGACAGTCAAAACAAGATTACTACGGGCAAAGGGATTGCTGAAAAAAGCAATAGTAGCAGAAGGAGGTACCGCACATGGACGATCGCCAATTTGAAAATCGCGTGCAGTTATTGAAGAAATCGTATGAACGTGTGCCTTCTGAATTCAATCCGGAAGAAGTATTACAAAAGCTGGATGATGAACCGATTCAAAAAAGTAATATAGAACCTCAGAAATCTAAAAAAGATCGATACATTCAAAAGGCCTCGGTCTGGCTCGTAAGTTTAGCGAGTGTATTCCTATTAGGAATCATTGCTGCTACTTTTCTTATAAATGAAGAGGATCCACAAACGAGTGGGGAAATCTCAGATGAGTACATTGAGCAATTAAAAAAGGATTACCAGGCTGAACGTGAAAAAAGAAGAGAAATGTTGAAGATGGAAGAGGAACGGTTCAGTGATTTAGGCTTTGTCAAATGGTCGGATCAAATGATTGCCTTGATTACAAGTGAACGCGAAGTTGATCGATATACTCGAGACGGATCTCCTGAAAAGTTGAAAGAGGATTATGAAGATACGATTAAATCCCTCATGCTTCCATCTGAAATGGCTGAAGAACTCAAGGAGGCTTCATTAAGAGAAGATGAGTCGGGCAGCATAGAATTTCTAACGGAATATCGGAACAAAATCCAAAGTTTACAGACGGTCTATAACGACATTTTGGCTGATTATCCTGAAGCATTAGAAATGAATAAAGCTGAAGGTCAATACAACGAGACCCTCATTATGATTGCAAGTAAAGGAGAACCAGAGGAGTTCAAGAATATGGTGGATACAATGACCTCACAAAATCTTCGGGTGAAGGTGAATGAAGTGACCGGCTTAGTGTCGGCTGAGTTGTATAGTGAGGACTTCAACTTGTTAAGTGAAATTCATCCGAATGTACAATATTATTATCAGATGATGTTTGATGAGCCTTATTTGGTGGCAGGATCGCTTCGTTATTCTTTAGAAGAATCGGCACAAAAGGTACAGGAAATGCAATATGCGTTGCTAAACGTGGAGCGGGATCATAACTTATACACAATTTTAGAAAACTATTTCTCTGAGTTATTTTATGAGTTAATGAAGGGTTCCGATCAAGCACCAGTTTTTGATGAAAATGGTGTCGTAAAGAAAGAATATCAGGAGATTTGGCTAAACCTATCCTCTGCTTCCGTGACAGCTCCGACCTATTATTTGCTGAAGCCGATCATCACGGAGATGGAGGAATCGGGGTGGACGAAGTCTGCAAGCTATGACCATCTCACCATCGATGATATCAAAACGGCATTAGTGTTAGCTCGAGATGGGAAATTGACACAATTTATAGGGGACATCATTTTTGAGGACCGAACAGTTAGTTTATCAGATTCGGCTTTCTGGGATGACATCGAAAAGATTTATAACGAATTTAAAGATAGCAAATACAATCTTGATACGATTAAGGGAATGCATCCAATCGATGCTTTAGGCTTGCTTGAATATGCGAATAAAATGGATGATCCTTATGTGGTTTATCATCTAATAGACAAATCGGAAAGTGGAATAACAGATGAGGACTATATAAATGAATATGTGGAAAGATGGACACGGAGAAGACCTTTGTTGTCAGGAGTTGATCAACTTACTTTTAAGAAGGATTCGCTTAATGGAAGTGCACAAATTATTCATTGGGGAGTTGTGAACGGAGAAAATCAAGGAGAGCCTCGATTATCTTTTACTATGATTTATACCGAGAAGGAAATATGGAATCTACATTTAAATTATTGGTTTGAAGATCCTTCGATTCACAATGAGGATGAAATACCGATCGATGATGATTTCATGCAGCGAGTCCATGCTCTTTACAAGAATTTTGCTGCAACAAAGGATGAACAAGTTCTCAGAGATGCCAAACCTTCTGAAATCGTCGGTTTGTATTTTTACACTGGAGAGTTAAAGGATTACGAAACCCAATATGCCCTCTTTTATCAGGATGACGAAAGATTACCGACAAAGGAACAATATTTGAAAGATGTTGAGCAATTCGGTGCAGAACCAATCAAGTTCAGGGAACTCTTCAAATCCATCTCATTCAAATCGGATGAACCTAAAGAAATGGACATAGACGTTGGCGGCTATGCTACCTTATATGTGGATCGAAGCAGGAATCCTGATGAGGAAAAAGTGAAAGGGTTCCGGTTGAGGAATACTCATGCAGGTTGGCGTGTCTCATTTATGCCGATGCAATGATGTATGATATGGAAAAGGTGATTTGTGTTGAGAACCCTCACTGCTGCCAAAATTAAATATGTTCCATTAGAACTCTAAATAGGCTGGAAAAGAAGGACCATTATAACGGCTTAAATGGATTAAAGACCATCAACAACTGATTGATGGTCTTTTGTCTATTTGCCGGAAATATTCTGCTTTAGTAAGTTTATAATCTCTTCATTCTGCTGGATCTGCAAAGCCATTGCATTTTTAATCTGACGA
Source organism: Chungangia koreensis (assembly GCF_042651785.1). Lineage (NCBI taxonomy): Bacteria > Bacillati > Bacillota > Bacilli > Lactobacillales > Chungangia > Chungangia koreensis. The sequence continues at coordinate 15,921 of NZ_JBHSEC010000020.1, read as the reverse complement.
ATCCATCGCAACATGAAAGCGAGCAGAATAAAAGGAATCAGAGTAATAATGCCAGGTATAAGTTCAGCCATATCCAAACACCTCCTAATGGTCAGCTTAACACTACAAATAAAGGAATTGAATAAAAAATTGCAAAAATTGCTTCCGTAATTTGGTACAATTAATGAAAAGAGGGCGGAGGGGGCGGATGGAGTTCAAGGACTTAAATGATACTCAAACTGAAAAAGTTATTAATCGATACATAAAATATTTGGAATTGTTGTCCTTGCAATTTGGTGTGCACCCCAATGATCTTGAGCCCGTATTAAAGCAAATCATTGAGAAATGCCGAACTGCTAAAGAACTTAATAAAAATACCATTTATCGAATTGCCGTAGATGTTTTGCAACTATATTTCCCTTCAGAGAGTGAAGAAGGATTTAATAAAGATGGAAAGAAAATCTTCTTATTTGAAGAGGATGAGAAATTCCATCACGCTGTTGGGAATTTGATGTTTGATATTAAAGTTCCTTATATCTTAACTGTCTTCCATGGCTTTACGATCCCAGAAACGAGTTCCTTGCTCCACCAGTCTGAAGAGTTTATCAGCCATTCTATTGAAGAAGCCAAACAGCAACTTATAGCAGCAATCCCGATACAGCACGAACAATATGAAAAAGCTCTGGAGTTTTTGAAAAAGACGTATAGTAGGCTGCCTGAGCTTACGGACCGCCAACATTTATTTTCAGAGAATAGCATCTCGGAAGATATAATCCCTTCAGGAAAAGAAGAGGAGAAGAAGGAAAAGAGGGCATTTCTATTACAAATGGTCGGAGCAGCATCAGCAGTGATACTTTTCATCGCTTTATTCTTCATCAGTTCTACTAATAATGGTCAGGTAGATGACCAATACTTAACGAGATTAGATGAGGAATTCAATAGTTTAATGGATGACCGAAGACAGAAGTTAGGCTTAAGCCAAGCTGTGTTCGGTCAACTAAGTTTTGTGGCAAATGCCCGGAGTTTAAATAGTTTATTCCAAAGTGAAGTAAACAAGTCGATTGAATCCGAAGAGCCGATGAAGCGGAAAGTCGCAAAGCAAAAGTTTAAAGAGGTGGCAGATTCTTTTCAGTTACCATCAGAAATGATTGAGGGTTTAAAGGATGAACATTTAACCGGAGATCAAGAAGCCAGTCTAACGTTCATAGATGATTACGGAAAGCGTCTACACCAAGTTAGAGGCGCTTATTATATGGAGAGTGGTCTATACAAAAGCAGAAATGAATTACCTGATGCTTTAATAAAAGCAATGAAAGAGCAAAACTTATACATCTCTAATGATGCAGACTATTTAACTATTGAATTTAGAAAAAGCGATTGTACAAAAATATTGGAGAGCACTCTCCATAAGACAGTGAAACCTTATATCAAAATGCTCGTATTAGAGGGAAGTATTTATGCACAAGAATTACTTTCACCATCTGAGCTCGCAGTTGCTTCGACTGTACTGGAAGAGATTATCTTAGACGACCATCCACAACAAGCTTATTTATACGATACGGCGAAGAATTTGTATCGCATTGTACTTTCACGCTTAACTTATGGACCATCGATTTACCAAAAAGACATGACAATCAGAAAAGATTATATAGCTGCTTGGGAAAGTTTAGCCAAAAGACATGACACTTCACCGATGGGTGCGATTTTTAGTGAAATAATTGAAGGAATTGCCATGTCTAATCCTACTACATTAAGAACTCTTGATCCTCATTTGGATTTGGAGAGGGCTATATCTCTTATGCAAAAAGGCGAACTCGCTTCCTATTCGGGAGTAGAGCGTCAGTTTGATGAAATGGAAAAGTTCACAAAAATCGATCTTCCGAACGATGACTTTAATATGGATATTTCAAAGTTAGTAGTTGATCTTGAACTCAATAGTGAAATTGGCAGTCGTGCAATTTCAGTGTTACAGAATCCTCTAAATGTTGTAGGCGCCTATGACTATGCCCAAAGGGAAGAGAACTGGAAGTTACTCTATGGCGCCTCTTCAAAGTACTATCAATTTGATGATTTTAAAGAGAGTCATATTATGGGAAAACCTATCTTGGATGGAGTCACCAGTATCGTGTTTGATCCGGAATGGATTCATTATAATCCGACAATGGTTGCACCTATCTTTTTTGTAAGAGATGGCAAGAGCGAGATTGGCGTTTGGATAATTAAATGGGGACAGGGACCTCAGTGGGTAGTAGATCAAGTTGTCGACTAAGACTAACAAAAGTAGTAACGGGGGAGACATATGACAGAGAAAAACGACGGTTATCTGATACAAGAGCATTTCAGAGAGACACTTGAACAACATTATAATCAGATTGAACTTCTGGTCTTTCAATATGGAGTTATGCCTAACCGGATGGAACTGTTCATGAAGGAAACTATACGACAGCTAATTTCGCGTTCTATAAACGAGTCTTCAGCTGATCTAACTAAATTTGATATGTTCGAGACAACCATTGCGGCACTCATAACATCAGAGCATATACATACTCTCGATCAAGAAAAAGTATTAGAAGATGAGCAGGGGAAAAGAATTTTCCATTTTGAAGAAGATGAAAAGATTCATAAGCTGATTTCCCGATTGGAACCGAAGGAAAAACTCGCGTTGATTCTTCGTTATTTCCATGATTTCAATCAGAGTCAAATTGCAGAGTTATTGAATAGTGAAGAAAAGGAAATTGGATTATTAACTGAAAAGACCCTACTAAAGTTGAAAGAGCCTCTTGAAATTGAAAGCGATGAACAATTGGATAAGTTTCTAAATCTACTTCACAAGTCGTATGAACGAATGAAAAAATTAACTGACATAGAGACAGTATATGGTTCGATCCAAGGCTTGAAAACTGAACAAACATCTCAACCGGGAGGTGTACTGAAGAAGAGTGATCACTTCTCGATTTGGAAACCGGTATTGCTCATTTCGGCTATCATGATTTTCTTTGGCTCGATCATATTCGTCGGAGAGACCTTCGGAAAGGTCGATGATCGGTTTTTGACGAAAATGGAAGAAGACTATGAAGAGGTAAAGCAGCAAAAGACTGAAACCCTCCAAGTAAAATCAGAAGCTTTCCAACAACAGATGTTTGTCCAAGAGGCTGACAGAAGTTTTGCGAGAATAATGACCAAGTTTAAGAGACGGCTTAAAGACGGAGAAGAAGTGAAGAAAGAAGAAATCAGAGAAGAATACAACAAAGTTTTGGAGTCCTTGGCCCTTCCATCGGAGATGGTGAAAAAAGTAATAAAAGAACCTTTAACCGATGATGAGAAGAAAAGTGAGCAGTTTTTCACAGATTATCTGATGAGATTAGATGAAATTAAATATGCTTATTATCAAAGCCTTTTTGAGACTCCAAGTAATTATAATGCGCAACCAAAAAAACTAGAGATCACAGATGAAATGACAAAAGCGATGGAAGCACAGAACTTAAAGTTCAATGACTTTGCACGCATGGAATCTTTCCCAATCTATCTCGCAAATGAACGGACAGAAAAGTTAAGGGAAAGTATTCATCCGAACATGCAACCTCATATCATGATTTTAGAAAAGTCGGATTACATGTACAGTCTGAACGAAGATTTTGATCCTGATGAGTTGATCTCAACACTGTCTTCCTTTGAAGAAGCAATAAAAGCAACAGTGCAATACTCGGATTTATACCATCGTTTGTCAGGTGTATACCACGGGATTATCATGTGGTCGGTTCAAGATTCATGGAGAAGTCCGGAAGATCAGATTTTTGATCAGGATGGTACTGTAAAGCCAAAATACCGTGAGCTATGGATAGATTTTGCAAATGCTGACGACAATTCTCCACTCTCTGCCCTCTTTAAGCCGATTGTTTCCGAAATGGAAGAGACCGGGTGGAGGTTTTCCCAGAAGCAGGAGTACTTCGATTATCAAAATGTTGACCGAGCTGTTACTTTTGCTATGGAAGGTAGATTAGATGAATTTTCCTATGATTTGACGGATTATCAAATATATTTATCCGATATGGCAGAATATGAAGTGAAATCTGATAGCTATCAAACTACCGTGCAAACGCTCTATAACGACTTTAAGACGATGATGGATCCTAATTATATCAACGGAAACGATCCGTTATTTATTCTTGGCGTATATGAATTGGCGCGTGCGGAAGGAAATGTAGAAGCTATTTACAACTTAACATATAAAACAATGCCATTTGATGAGTTCAAGGAACAATGGGAACCTGGGCCTCCACTATTTGAAGAAGTCGATTCGATTAAAACAGATTCAAGTTTAGATGAAAACGTTCCAGGAGAACGGAAAAAAACCTCTGTTGTTTTTACTGTAAATGGGAAAGAGGAAGTGCGAGCAAAAATGGTTCAAGTAAACTATTTTTGGTTAGTTGAAGTAGTGAATGAATGAACATAAGCAGGATACCGACATTTTTGCCCGGCTCTTACCGCTATGGTATAATTCTTACCGAGAATAGATACGAAACTTTTTTTCAGAGTAGGAGCGGCTAACATGACAAAACAATATGAGGCAGGAGAGGTGCTGACTGGAAAGGTAACGGGCATTCAGCCATATGGCGCATTCGTAGCATTGGATGATGAGACGCAAGGGCTAGTTCACATTTCAGAAATTACGTACGGGTATGTGAAAGATGTTCATGATTTTCTTAGTGTCGGTCAGGAAGTACAAGTGAAAGTGATGGAAGTTGATGAGGCTGCAGGCAAAATCAGCTTATCGATCCGGGCCCTACAGGAACGGCCTCCGGTAATGCGGAAGGAAGTTCCTAAGAAATCTCTGCAAGCTCGCGTACAAGAACGTGATGCAGAAGGGTTCAATTCGCTAAAAGACAAATTACAGGACTGGATCCGTCAATCGGGTCAATAAAAAGTATAAAAGGATCTGTATCACCCTGTAGGGGAGATTCAGATCCTTTTTCATTTCCTCAACTTGCGAAGACGATATTGAAGGTTTTGACGGCTCATTCCAAGGGCATTCGCAGTTTTTGTGATGTTCCCATCATACATATTTAAGACTTTTTGCAGATAATATATTTCTGTTTGTTTCAAGTACTCGTCGAGTGGCAGTAAATCCTTTTCCATTTGGACAATAAAATCCAATGGATTGGAAACGGGCTCTCTCCACTCTTGCACTTTCTTCTTAAAGTGTAAAGGTAGCATTTCATACGTGACCCATTCTTCAGTCGTAATCATAGAGGAGACTTCATCCAACAGAACTTCAACTTCTTTTAAATTTCCAGGCCAATCATATTCATGGAAAATTTCACGTATTTCCGGTGTAATCCCCATAACACTGGAGCCCAAACGTTTACGATGGCGTTCGAAATAATCTTCTACAAATGCATCGATATCTCCTTTCCGATCTTTCAGCGGCGGTACAGAAATAATCATAGACGCAAAGAAATAATAGAGTTCCTTCAACAATTCACCGGTTGCAATCAGTTCGACCGGATCTGCACCGATACTCGCAATGAAAAGCTTATCGACATGCTTTTTGTCTGAAAGAAGTTTATGCAGTTGTTGTTGCAATGGAAGGGATAAAAGATCAATCCTTTCACAAAATACCGTGACTGATTGGATTTCTTGTAAGTCATTATAAAAATTTTGGATCAGTGCAGGTTCAGAACTGTGGCAATACAATGTATAGAAATGGGAATTAGATGGGGACAATTCATAATGGATCGCTTCTGCTAAAAGGTCCTTTCCCGTCCCCGCTTCACCAGTCAAAAGAACAGGCAGTCTGGCTGCTGCAGCTTTCTTAGCGGTCTCGATTACCTTCTTCATTGGTTCTGAATCAGCGATAATGGCGGTAAAGGTAGTAGGTTCACCGTATTTTCGCAGCGGCTGATAAACCAGTTTTTCTAAGGCTGTAATGTCCCTTGCCAATTCTATAGCGCCTATTAGCTTGTCGTTATCAAAAATTGGATATGTATCATTGATCGTTGTAATTTCTTGTCCATTTCGGTTCCAATATGTCTGTTTACTGTTTAGGATCGGTGTACCGCTTTGGAGGACTTTCATCAATGTACTTTCCTGTTGATCGAATTGGAAAAGTTCCATGATGGTTCGATCGGACAAATCTTCAAAATCCACACCTTCAATATCTTTCATTTTGTGATTATACAAAATCGTCTGACCTAATTCGTTCACAGCATGTATTCCGACGGAAATATTTTCTGCCGCAAAACGGTAAAAAGGAAGCAAGTTATTATTGGCTGACAAGTTTTTCACCTCAATTTTCTTCAAAACACTTGAAATGTGCAATATTCTTTTGCATTATTATAAGTGGATATAAAACAAAAACGCAAATATTTTTTGCGTCTATCCAAGGAGGATAAAAGTGATTCCCTACAAACATGAACCATTTACTGACTTCTCTAAGAAAGAAAATAGGCAGCAGTACGAAGAAGCGCTTAAGCTTGTCGAGTCGTATTTAGGCGAAGAGTATCCGTTAATCATCGGTGGAGAGCGTGTAACTACCGAGGCCAAGATTGTTTCATTCAACCCTGCGAAGAAAGAAGAAGTAGTAGGGCATGTCTCAAAAGCAAATAAAGAATTAGCAGAAAAGGCGATGAAAGTTGCTGATGAGACATTTAATACTTGGAAAAAGGTTAAACCTGAAATTCGCGCAGATATTCTATTTAAAGCTGCCGCAATCGTACGACGCCGTAAACATGAATTTTCTGCCTTATTAACAAAAGAAGCAGGTAAACCATGGAACGAAGCGGATGCAGATACTGCCGAAGCGATTGACTTCATGGAATACTATGGTCGTCAAATGCTGCGGATCAAAGATGGTATGCCAGTCGAAAGCCGTCCGGGAGAATATAACCGCTATGATTATATCCCTCTTGGAGTAGGTGTCGTGATTTCTCCTTGGAACTTTGCATTTGCAATCATGGCTGGTACTGCAGTTGCTGCAATGGTGACTGGTAACACGGTTCTATTAAAGCCAGCTTCCACGACACCGGTGATCGCTTATAAATTCATGGAAGTATTGGAGCAAGCGGGGATGCCTCCTGGGGTTATCAACTATATACCTGGTTCAGGAGCGGAAGTCGGAGACTATTTAGTTGACCATCCAAGAACACGTTTCATCAGTTTTACTGGTTCTCGTGACGTTGGTCTTCGAATCTTCGACCGTGCATCAAAAGTAGGGAAAGGTCAATTGTGGATGAAACGCCTTATCGCGGAAATGGGCGGTAAAGACACAATCGTCGTTGACAAAGATGCTGACCTTGAATTAGCTGCACAATCCATCGTTAAATCAGCATTCGGCTTTAGTGGACAAAAATGTTCTGCATGCTCTCGTGCTGTCATTCTCGAAGATGTATACGACCAAGTTGTAAAGCGTGTCGAAGAATTGACGAAAGAATTGTCGATTGGAGACCCTACTGATCATTCGAACTTCATGGGTCCGGTAATCGATCAAAATGCATTCAACAAAATCATGGATTATGTGGAAATCGGTAAAAACGAAGGTCGTCTTGTATTCGGTGGAACCGGTGATGAATCAAAAGGGTATTTCGTGAATCCAACAGTATTTGCGGACCTCGACCCTAAGAGCAGGATCATGCAAGAAGAAATATTCGGGCCAGTTGTTGGTATTTCGAAAGCAAAAGATTTTGATGAAGCGATTGAGATTGCAAATAACACAGAGTACGGACTTACAGGTGCAGTGATTACGAATAATCGGATGAATCTTGAAAGAGCGCGTGAAGATTTCCATGTCGGAAACCTTTATTTCAACCGAGGATGTACTGGGGCAATTGTAGGTTACCAACCATTCGGTGGATTTAATCTCTCCGGTACGGACTCCAAAGCTGGAGGCCCAGACTATTTACAACTTCATATGCAAGCTAAAACGACTTCAGAAATGTTGTAAACATTAAGGGGCGGATTCATTGGAAGATGAATCTGCCCACTATAAAACAAGGGGGATTTAAAAATGTCAGTATCAGAAAGAGTAATAGAACAAACTAATAGATTTGGAGCTCATAATTACCATCCGCTGCCAATCGTTATTTCTGAGGCAGAAGGTGTATGGGTAAAAGACCCGGAAGGAAACAAATACATGGATATGCTATCAGCATATTCCGCTGTTAACCAAGGTCACCGCCATCCGAAAATTATCCAGGCTTTAAAAGATCAAGCGGATCGAGTGACGCTGACTTCCCGTGCATTCCATAACGATCAGCTTGGCCCTTGGTATGAAAAAGTATGCCAATTAGCAGGGAAAGAAATGGCACTTCCGATGAACACAGGAGCAGAAGCTGTAGAAACAGCGTTTAAAGCAGCTCGTCGGTGGGCATATGATGTAAAGGGAGTAGCTGAAGGTCAGGCTGAAGTCATTGCATGTGAAGGGAATTTCCATGGACGTACTATGACGGCGGTATCATTATCATCTGACCCGGAATATAAACGTGGTTTCGGACCTATGCTGCCTGGCATCAAGTTAGTCCCTTACGGAGACTTGGATGCTTTGGAAAAAGCAATTACACCTAATACGGCTGCATTTTTAATCGAACCGATTCAAGGGGAAGCTGGAATTATCATTCCTCCGGAAGGTTATTTAAAAGCAGCTCGTGAACTTTGCCGAAAGAATAATGTGTTATTCATCGCGGATGAAATCCAAGCTGGACTTGCGCGGACTGGCAGAATGTTTGCGTGTGAGTGGGAAGAAGTAAATCCGGATATGTATATCTTAGGTAAAGCTTTAGGGGGCGGTGTATTCCCGATTTCCTGTGTAGTGGCAGACGAAGAAGTCTTGGGCGTCTTTAACCCAGGTTCCCACGGTTCTACATTCGGAGGCAATCCAATGGCATGTGCTGTTTCGATTGCATCGTTGGATGTTTTGGTTGATGAGAATCTTGCACAGCGCTCTTTTGATCTTGGTCAGTACTTCATGGATGAGCTTAAGAAAATTGATCATGATACCATTAAGGAAGTCCGTGGCCGCGGCTTATTCATCGGTATGGAGCTCACCACTGAAGCAAGACCTTATTGCGAACAGCTAAAAGAACTTGGGTTACTCTGTAAAGAGACGCATGATACCGTCATTCGATTTGCTCCTCCATTGGTTATTTGCATGGAAGAATTGGACTGGGCAATTGATAAAATCAAAACAGTTTTTCAATAAAAAATATTATGTCCAAATTATTGATAGAGTATGATACAATGTTGGCGATGTAATCATTATGAATTAAAGAGGCGAAATAAAACAATGACAGAAAATCTTAACCTGTTTACATCCACACAAGATGTGATTCAGGAGGCGCTGAACAAACTTGGTTATGATGAGGCTATGTTCGAATTGTTGAAGGAACCTATGCGTATGATGGAAGTTCGGATTCCAATCAAGATGGACGACGGAAAAGTCAAAGTCTTTACTGGATATCGGGCTCAACATAATGACGCAGTAGGACCTACTAAAGGCGGAATTCGTTTCCATCCAGACGTGACAATTGATGAAGTGAAAGCACTATCTATCTGGATGACATTAAAAGCAGGTATTGTAGATCTTCCATATGGTGGAGGTAAGGGTGGTATTATCTGTGACCCTCGCCAAATGTCTATGGGTGAACTTGAGCGTTTAAGCCGCGGGTTTGTCCGTGCCTTAAGCCAAATCATGGGGCCTACAAAAGATATTCCTGCACCTGACGTATTCACAAACTCCCAAATCATGGCTTGGATGATGGATGAATACAGCCATATCGACGAATTCAACAGCCCTGGTTTCATTACTGGTAAACCAATCGTATTGGGTGGATCACAGGGTCGTGACCGTGCAACTGCTTTAGGTGTTACTTATATTATCGAGGAAGCAGCAAAGAAACGTAATATCGATCTGAAAGGTGCTCGAATCGTAATTCAAGGATTCGGTAACGCAGGAAGCTTCTTATCTAAGTTCTTGCATGACGCAGGTGCGAAGATTATTGGTATTTCCGATGCTTACGGCGCTCTTCATGATCCGAACGGTCTTGACATTGATTACTTATTGGACCGACGCGATAGCTTTGGAACAGTAACAACCCTCTTTGAAGATACAATTTCTAACAAAGAATTGCTTGAATTGGATTGTGACATTCTTGTTCCAGCGGCAATTGAAAACCAAATTACAGCAGAAAATGCACACAATATTAAAGCGAACATTATTGTTGAAGCTGCAAATGGACCAACAACGTCAGAAGCTACAAAAATCTTGTTCGAACGTGGTGTGCTCTTAGTACCGGACGTGTTGGCAAGTGCAGGTGGAGTTACGGTTTCCTACTTCGAGTGGGTGCAAAACAACCAAGGTTACTACTGGACTGAAGAAGAAGTAAACACGAAAATGTATAAGAAAATGACTGAAGCCTTCGAAAACATTTACACAGTAGCTACAACAAGAAATATTAACATGCGTTTAGCTGCGTACATGGTAGGTGTAAGAAAAACTGCAGAAGCTGCGCGCTTCCGTGGTTGGGTTTAAATTATGTATGAACAGCCTCCCTTTTCAGGAGGCTGTTTTTTTACATCTGGCCAGCTGGTCGAGGTTCTTTTTCTGTACGTGGTCCAGTGCGTCTGATTTCTTTGTCCGGTTTGAAAAGAAGGCCAAGGTTGATCAGGCCGGCAATGCCGACTAATGTGTAAACGATTCTTGATAGAATGGAATCTTGTCCTCCGAAGAGTGAAGCGACAAGGTCGAATTGGAATAAACCAATAAGTCCCCAGTTTAAAGCCCCGATGATTGTCAGTACTAATGCAGCCCGTTGAATACCACTCATTTTCTCACACCTCCTTTGTCTTAATATGTTCTGAAAAAAGTGGTTCATTCGAGAAGTTGATTAATTGCAATCTATACACTGTTGATTGATAATACTACAGTGAAGGAGGAGTTTAAATGAATAGTTTCTCATTTCAAAATCCGGTAAAGTTAATATTTGGTAAAGGGCAAGTTGAAAAATTACGTGAAGAGTTGCCTAATTATGGAAATAAAATTTTAGTTGTTTACGGCGGGGGAAGTATTAAACGTAATGGTTTATATGACCAAGTCATGGGCATATTAAAGGAATTAGGTAAAGAGGTTTTTGAGTTAAGTGGTGTTGAGCCGAATCCGAGAGTATCAACCGCAAAAAAGGGCGCGGAAATTTGTAAAAATGAAGGAATCGACTTCGTACTTGCAGTAGGCGGCGGATCAGTGATCGATTGCACGAAATTGATCGCTACAGCGGCAAAGTATGACGGGGACCCTTGGGACTTCGTTATTAGAAAAGCATTCCCTGACGACGCGCTTCCATTCGGAACAATTTTAACTTTGGCAGCAACAGGTTCCGAAATGAACTCAGGCTCTGTTATAACAAATGAAGAAACTTTAGAGAAATATGGATGGGGAAGTGTGCCCTATACATTCCCGAAATTCTCCATATTAGATCCTGTTAATACTTTCTCGGTTCCAAAAGATCAAACAATTTATGGAATTGTAGATATGATGTCCCATGTGTTTGAGCAGTATTTCCATAATGCGACGAATACACCCGTACAGGATCAATTATGTGAAGGTGTACTACGTGCAGTAATCGAGACTGCTCCCAAACTTCTTGATGACTTAGAAAATTACGAATACCGTGAAACGATTCTCTTTGCTGGTACATGGGGATTAAATAATTTCCTTTCAATGGGCTCACGAGGAGATTGGGGAACACATAATATTGAACATGCTATCTCCGCGGTTTATGATATTCCACACGGTGGAGGATTGGCTATATTATTCCCTCATTGGATGAGATTGCATGCAGAAACTGCACCAGAACGTTTTGCACAACTGGCAGTTCGAGTATTCCATGTGAATCCTGAAGGCAAAACAGCGAATGAAGTGGCATTTGAAGGAATAGATGCTCTTCGTTCATTCTGGACATCCATTGGTGCACCAGTGCGTCTTGCGGATTATGACATAGATGATTCGAAACTTGACCTGATGGTAGAAAAAACAATGATTAACGGTCCGTTCGGCAATTTCTCGAGACAACTTCAAGAAGAAGATGTCCGTGCTATTTTAAAAGCTTCTTTATAGGAATAAAAATAGAACCTCCTGTCAAACTAAGCGTGACAGGAGGTTTTATCATGATTGAACTAGATACGGTATTATCTGGTGTGCGGATGGAGAAAAGTGCTGCAGAGGATTTTCTGAAGCCACGAGGGTTTACGGTCGGCGGTGGTTGGGATTACGATCACGGGTATTACGATTATGTATTTCGTAAAAAGCCGCATTATGATGTCCTTAGGATTCCAGTTGCGGTCAAAGGCGGAGACTTCGAACAACCATCTGCTGTGTTGGAGATTGGAAAACCAATTGTTCTTCGACACAAGTATCAAACAGGAATTGAAGAAGAGAAGGATTCTTTGGTAGGTATAGGAGCAGGAACGTTGAATCAGTTTCAGTCCCCGATTGAAAAGGACGCAGACGTAGATCATCAATTGGTTGATTCAGGAATGCAACTAATAAATCTACTTGAGCAGGATTATCAGAAATTTCTCCAGTAGAAAAATAAATGAAAAGGATCTGCCCATTATTAAATTGGACAGATCCTTTTCATTATAAATCTTTAGGTTTTTTTAACGTAGGAAGAGTAGCTGGTCTTTCTTTTATATGTTTCCAAGTGTGTATCCCATCATTTTCATCGAATGAAATCGTAATGTCTTGAACTCCCCGTTGGCTTAAAATTAAGGACACTAATTGATCTTTAATATCATCCGCTTCCGCCACAGTTAAGTTCTTGTCTATCTCTGCGACCAGTTCAACGTGGAGGAATTCTCCTTCTTTAATAACCTCAAGTTTTTGGATGTCTTTAATATTCGGATCATCTGCCACTAAATATGCAATATGGTTAAGCATTTCCTCATCGGTTTCTCCGATTGCACCTCTCGCATTTTCGAGGAAGACTTTTCCGACCACGTAGAACATCATGAGACCGATAATAATGGAGACAATTCCCTCTGCCCAGTACAAATTTGCATAGTTAGCCAATATAACTGCAATGAACGCAAGGACGCCTCCGGAAGTTGCCACCAAGTCTTCCATAAATACTAACTTAGTGGCAGGCTTTGCACGGTCTAAATTTGCGAAAGCAGTAGTAAAAGGCTGTAAACCTCTACCTTTTAAGCCGGCATCATGCAATATCTCCTTACCCGCCTTATATAAAACAGTCATTTCTAAAGCAATTGCTATTCCTAAGACTAACAAGTTAATCCAAACTTTTGAAGGATCGGATTCTACGGGGTGGAGTAAATGATGCCAACCTTCTTTTATAGTTTCGTAAGAAAGAATTCCTACAATTATGACTGCTCCAAGACAGACGAGGTTGACGACACGACCAAAGCCATTTGGAAATCTCGGTGTTGGGGCCTTTTTAGATAGAGAGGATCCGATGAAAACGAAAAACTGATTCGCGGCATCTCCGAGAGAGTGCATCATTTCTGCGAACATGGCTACGTTCCCTGTAAAGAAATACGCAAGCCCTTTTAAAATGGCTATCACTGTATTGACTATTGCAGCTAATAGGGAAGGTTTATTTCCTTCTTTAAGTAGTTTAAAAAATTCTCCCATGATGCCCTCCAATTACGATAAGATTTCTACTTCACAACTTTTTATATAAGAAAGTTCAAGGAGATCCTTATATATTTCCGCTGTATTTTTCTTTTTTATGCCTACTAAACGGAAATCCAGTTCATGGAGTGGTTCTGTGTTCAATTCCCTGTTTCGTACTCGTAAGTTTTCAATCTCCATCTTGTTCTCCTCCAAGTAATTCATGAACAGTTGGATTCCGTCTGCGTCTGAAATTTTAACCCTTATGGAAATTTCGTTCATCCTCAATCTCTTTGGTCCAACTTTAGCCAAGAAAGGAGGGAATACTTCTATGCCTATTAACACGACGAGTACAGCAATGGTGGCTTCCAGGTAAAATCCGGCGCCAATTCCGATCCCGATTCCAGCAGCTCCCCAAATCATAGCGGCGGTTGTCAGTCCGGTAATGCTGTCATTTCCGCGTCTTAAAATGACACCTGCACCAAGAAAACCTATGCCGCTGACAATTTGTGCTGCTAAACGTAGTGGATCCATAGTGATGTTTATATCGTCTCGACCTTCTGCTGTATAGGCTGTTTCAATTGAAATGATTGTAAGAAGGCAACTGAAAGTGGCAATAACTAAACTTGTCTTTAAGCCAACCGGTTTTTTCTTTAATTCCCTTTCTACGCCAATGACTAAACTAAGTAAGGCGGCAAGGCATAGCTTTAACAACACATCGTTTCCGAAGATGTGTAACGCGATCCAATCCATCATTTACTTTCATCCTTTCCCTATGCGCTTGCAACTATGTAAGGTACATGTGAAAATAATTAATAATGTTATTTTATCTTTGTTTATTAGTGTTTTGAAAGAAAAAAGTGAAAAGAGAGAAGTGCTGCAAAGTGGAACATCCAAGAATCCATCCATATATACCAATTGTTATTGGAGTCATTTCTGTTTCCCTATCTGCAATTTTTGTCAAGTTGACAACAGCAGAAGCGGGAGTAATTGCCTTTTATCGTATGCTGTTTTCCATACTCATTATGAGCCCTTTGTTCCTACTGAAATATACACATGAATTAAAAATGTTAAACAAAAGAGATTGGATTTTCTCATTAATAGCCGGTGTTTTTCTTGCCTTTCATTTCATCCTTTGGTTTGAATCATTAAACTATACTTCAGTTGCGAGCTCCACTGTCTTGGTGACGCTTCAGCCATTGTTTGCTTTTGTGGGTACATATTTTTTCTTTAAAGAACCTTTATCATTAAAAACGATCCTATCTGGTCTGATTGCAATTGCTGGAAGTGTGTTGATCAGCTGGGGGGATTTCAAAGTTAGCGGGTCCGCACTTTATGGAGATGCTTTAGCGTTAATTGCGTGTGCTTTGATTACAGGTTACTTATTATTTGGACAAGATGTTCGGAAGAGAATCTCGCTGATCACCTATACATTTGTTGTTTATTCCGTAAGCACAGTGACACTATTCTTTTATGTACTCTTAAAAGGGGAATCGTTCGGTCCTTATCCTACGGAAGACTGGATGTGGTTCATCCTTTTGGCAATCATCCCGAACTTATTAGGTCATACATTGTTTAACTGGTCTCTTAAATGGGTGAGTACGAATGTACTCTCAATTGCGATTCTGTTTGAACCAGTAGGTGCAGCAATTCTGGCTTATTACATTTTTGAGGAGAGGTTAATCACAACTCAAATCGTTGGGGGATTGTTTGTTTTGGCGGGAATAATATTATTCGTCATTGATGATAGAAAGTTTACAAGAAGAAAAGTTTAAAAAAGTGCTTGATTTTTATTTTGAGAGGTTGTATATTAGAACATGTCCTTAAGAACAGAGGAAAACGAAATGAAAAAAGTTGTTGACTTCGAGTTCGGGACATGTTATATTAGTAAAGTCGCTGTTGAGAGACAGAGACGCAATGAACCTTGAAAACTGAACAGCAAAACGTCTAACAAAAACTTGTTTTGATCCGACCTCCGTCGGACAGAACAGACAACAAATTTGGACATCATAATGATGCCAGCAAAACTTATGAGCTTAACTCATACTCTTTATGGAGAGTTTGATCCTGGCTCAGGACGAACGCTGGCGGCGTGCCTAATACATGCAAGTCGAGCGGACTTGAGGGAGCTTGCTCCCGATGGTCAGCGGCGGACGGGTGAGTAACACGTGGGCAACCTGCCCTGCAGATGGGGATAACTCCGGGAAACCGGGGCTAATACCGAATAATCGATTCCTCCGCATGGAGGAATCCTAAAAGATGGTTTCGGCTATCACTGCAGGATGGGCCCGCGGCGCATTAGCTAGTTGGTGGGGTAACGGCCTACC
>NZ_JBHSEC010000019.1:748877-748955 GCF_042651785.1 Chungangia koreensis | reverse complement strand
TGCGGGGTCTTCAGCTCAAGCTATTCCCACAGGACATTGCAATAGCTTCCTCGAATAGACACCGCACGAAGGAAATGC